>JBOHKI010000012.1:0-56898 GCA_050728855.1 Rhizomicrobium sp.
GACACGCTGGTATTCAACGGTGATTTCTCCGGCGGCCTCGCGCTGCACGGCAGCCAGATGAACAGCGTGGAAACCATAAGGCTCGCGGCCGGTCACAGCTACAATGTCACCACGGATGCGGCGTTTCACAGTGTCGAATTCGATGGTTCGCAGCTGGGCGCCGGCGACAGCCTTGTCTATGACGGCACCGCAACCGTGGCCGGGGTGGATATTTGGGGCGGCGCCGGCAACGATGTTATTACCGTCGGCACGAGCGCGTTCTTCGACTTGTCGAAAGGCGGCAACGATACGGTCAATGGCGGTTCAGGCAACGACGGCTTCTACATGGGCGCCACCCTGACCGCCTCCGATCACCTGGACGGCGGCGGCGCTACCAACACGCTGGAGCTCAACGGCAACTATTCATCCGGCCTCGTGCTCGGGCCGGATACCCTTCTCAACTTCGACAAGCTGACCCTGGACAGCGGCTTCAGCTATTCGATCACGACCAATGACGGTATGGTCGCCGCGGGACACACGCTGCAGGTTGTCGACATCGGCACCAGCTTGACGTTTGACGGTTCCGCCGAGACGGATGGTGCCTTCAGCATTACCGCGCTTGGAGGCGTCGTTAATCTTGTCGGCGGTGCGGGAAGCGATGTGTTTTCTGTGCCCGTGAATGGAATAGCCAGTGACTCCGTAGACGGCGGCGGCGGCAACGACACGCTCTTGTTGACCAGCATCGGCAGCAGCCCGCTGACGACACTCGGCAGCAACGTCATGCAGGGTATCGAGACCCTCGAACTTCAGCAGGCGAACGTGAAGTCCCTCGATTCCGACGTCGCTGCCGGTCACACCCTGAACGTCGTAGTCGGCGGAGATAGCAGCTTCGACGGTTCTCACGAGACCGACGGAGCCTTCAACGTCACGGTGGACGATACCGGCAAGTTCACCGGCGGCGCCGGCGACGATACGATCCATTCCTTGGGTCGGTCGAGCGTCAAGGGTGGGTTGGGCGCGGATACGATCATAAACGGCAGCCAAATCTATTATGGCTCGGTGGAGGAATCGACCAGCACGGGCCACGATTTCGATACCGTTGGCCCCGGAGTGCTGTTCCATCTCTGGTTCGCCATGACGGGGGTCGACGCATCGGTAACGTCCGGCTCGCTTTCGGAAGCAAGCTTTGACTCCGATCTGGCCGCCGCGGTCGGGGCTCCGCAGCTCGGCAGCAACCATGCGGTCGTGTTCTCGCCGACCTCGGGCGATCTTGCCGGAGACCATTTCCTCGTCGTCGACGCGAATGGAACGGCGGGGTACCAGGCCGGCCAGGACCTGGTCATTGAGCTCGGCCCAGGCGCGACGAGCTTCACGACAGCGAATTTTGCGCATTGACGCGACTTCGCTGGGCACTGCCGGGTATCGATCCGGCAGGCTGATGAACGGAAGGGTCACCGAATCCCGATCAGCTTGTGCGTCTGGAGAGACAGCCGCCAGTGCGGATGGGCGAGGCAATACGCCGTCGCGGCGCTTGTGTTGGCGTCGCGGGCGGGATTGTCCATCGGCTGGAGGAAGAAGTGGTCGAATGCGAGGCCGGCGTAACGCTGGGGTTCGGCGCCCTCTTGCGGATAGATCAGCTTCAATTCGTTGCCGCGCATCAGCTTGAGTTCGGCGTTGGCCTTGGGGCTGACGCAGATCCAGTCGAGGCCCGGCGGCGGGAGCAGGGTGCCGTTGGTCTCGATGCCGATCTCGAAGCCTAGCGCGTGCAGCGACGCGATGAGCGCCGCGTCGATCTGGAGCAGCGGCTCGCCGCCGGTGCAGACGACATAGGGGTGCGCCCCGCCCGGCCATTTCTCCACGACCGCCGCCGCCAACGCGTCCGCGGTCTCGAACTTGCCGCCGCCGGGACCGTCCGTGCCGACGAAATCGGTGTCGCAGAACCGGCAGACGGCCTTGTGCCGGTCGCGCTCCAGCCCCGTCCACAGATTGCAGCCCGCGAAGCGCAGGAACACCGCCGCCCGCCCGGCGCGCGCGCCCTCGCCCTGGAGCGTGTAATAAATTTCCTTGACCGAGTAGCTCATCGCGTCCCTGGCACTCGAACAACCGTCATGTCCGGGCCTGTCCCGGCCATCCATACCCGCATTGCGAGGCGGCGGTTATGAATGGCCGCCACAGGGGCGGCCATGACGACAAAGGACAGTACGTCATTTCGCCCTGTACCGTTCATACCCCCGCGCGCGCAATTCGCAGGCGGGACAGGCGCCGCAGCCGTAGCCCCAGGGATGGCGTTGCGTGCGGTCGCCTTCGTAGCAGGTGACGGTATCCTCCACGATCCGGTCGACGAGCCCGCCTCCACCCAGCTCCTCCGCCAGCTTCCACGTCGCGGTCTTGTCCAGCCGCATCAGCGGGGTGTGCAGGGTGAATTTCGTGTCCATGCCGAGATCGAGCGCGCGGGTCATGGTCTTGAGCGTCTCGTCGCGGCAATCGGGATAGCCGGAATAGTCGGTCTCGCACATGCCGCCGACGATGTCGCGGATGCCGCGGCGCCAGGCGAGCGCGGCTGCGGCCATCAGGAAGAAGAGATTGCGGGCCGGCACGAACGTGTTGGGCAATCCGTTCGCGCCCACAGCGATCCTGCCGCCATCCGTCAGCGCGCTGCCGCCGATCTGCTTCAGGATGTCGAGCGACAGAACGTGGTCCTCTCCCAAATTCCATTGCGGCCAGTCGCGGCGGAGCGCGGCGAGGATTGCCGGCCGCGCCTCCATCTCCACGGCGTGGCGCTGGCCATAGGCGAAGCCCACCGTCTCCACGCGCGAAAAACGCGACAGCGCCCAGGCGAGGCAGGTGGTGGAGTCCTGCCCGCCGGAAAACAGAACCAGCGCGGTCGTTTGGGCGTTCATGGCCGGTTCCATAGCGCGTTCCGCCTTGCCTTTGCCAGCGGCCGGGTACAGCCTCCGCGGCGCGTTGAAATTGGGGCTTTCCGGTGGCGTCTCTGGCGTTGAGCGGGACGGGCTTGTTCACGCCCGCCCAGGCGATCTCGAACGAAGAACTGGTCGAATCCTTCAACGCCTATGCCAGGGCCAACGGGCTGCAGGAATCCTCCGCCGATTTCATCCTCAAGGCGTCCGGCATCCGGAGCCGCTACGTGATGGACAAGGCAGGCATCCTCGATCCCGAAGTGATGTGCCCGCGCCTGCCCGAGCGGCCGAACGACCGGATTTCGGTCCTCGCCGAGATGGCCGTGGCCGCCGCGCGCGACGCGATGCGGGCCGCCGACCGCAAGGCCTCGGACATCGACGGCGTGCTGGTCGCCTGCTCCAACCTGCAGCGCGCCTATCCCGCCATCGCCATCGAGGTGCAGGAGGCGCTCGGCATCGAAGGCTTCGCCTTCGACATGAACGTCGCCTGCTCGTCGGCCACCTTCGGGCTCCAGGCCGCGGCCGACATGGTGGCGGCGGGCCACGCCCGCGCCATCCTGGTGTGCAATCCGGAGATCTGCTCCGGCCATCTCAATTTCCGCGACCGCGACAGCCATTTCATCTTCGGCGACGTGGCGACGGCCTTCGTCGTCGAGCAGGCGCAGGGCGTCTCCGGCGGCAATGCCTGGGAGATCGTCTCCACCCGGCTCAAGACCAAATTCTCCAACAACATCCGCAACAATTTCGGCTTCCTCAACCGCACCGCGCCCGGGACCGCGGGCGCGCCCGACAAGCTGTTCGTCCAGGAAGGCCGCAAGGTGTTCAAGGAGGTGGTGCCGATGGTGTCGGAGCTGCTGCTGGCGCATCTGGGCGACGAGGGGCTGGCGGCGGCGGGCCTGAAACGCATCTGGCTGCACCAGGCCAACCAGGGCATGAACGACCTGATCGCCCGCAAGGTGCTGGGCCGCGACCCGGTGCCCGGCGAAGCGCCCAACATCCTGGACGAGTACGCCAACACCTCCTCGGCCGGCTCGGTCATCGCCTTCCACAAATACAGCGCCGACCTCGCCCGCGGCGATCTGGGCCTGCTGTGCTCGTTCGGGGCGGGCTATTCGGTGGGCAGCGTGATCCTCAGAAAGCTTAACTGATCAAGCGCTTGCGTTTGCCTGCGGCGTCCGTCAGCCTAGGCGCGACGGGGCATCAAGGACCAACGGTTTGACGCGCATCGCCATCGCCGGGACGGGGCTCTACACGCCGCCGGACGTGATCACCAATGCGGAATTGGTGGCGGCCTACAACGACTACGTCCACGCCTTCAACCAGGAGCACGCGGACGCGATCAAGGCCGGGACCCAGCACGCCCTGCTCAAGTCCAGCGACGAGTTCATCGTCAAGGCCTCCGGCATCCGCCGCCGCCACGTCGTGGCCAAGGACGGCATGCTCGATCCGCTGGTCATGTGCCCGCGCCTGCCGGAGCGGCCCAACGACCAGATCTCGCTCTCCGCCGAGATGGCGGTGGACGCGGCCAGGCAGGCGCTCGAGGCGGCGCGCCGCAAGCCGTCGGACGTCGACGGCGTCATCGTCTCGGCCTCGATCATGCAGCGGCCCTATCCCCAGATCGCCATCGAGGTGCAGGAAGCGCTCGGCATCAAGGGCTTCGGCTTCGACATGATGGCCGGCTGCTCGGCCGCCACCTTCGCCATCCAGTCCGCCGCCGACATGATCGCCAACGGCGACGCCCGCGCCATCCTGTGCATCAACCCGGAGATCTGCACCAGCCACCTGAACCTGCGCGACCGCGAGACCCATTTCATCTTCGGCGACGCGGCGACGGCGGCGCTGCTGGAGCCGGCGCAGGGCGCCGACGGCGACAACGTATGGGAGCTGCTCGGCACGCGGCTGAAGTCGATCTATTCCAACAACATCCGCAATAATTTCGGGCCGATGAACCGCTTCCACCCCGAAACGATGAACGCGCCGGACAAGCTCATCACCCAGAAGGGCCGCAAGGTGTTCAAGGAAGTCGTGCCCATGGTGGCGGATTTCATGCAGGAGCATCTGGCGCAGCAGGGCATCAAGCCGTCGCAGCTGAAGCGGCTGTGGCTGCACCAGGCCAACATCAACATGAACGATTTCATCGCCCGCAAGGTCCTGGGCCGCGATCCCACGCCCGCCGAAGCGCCCAACGTGCTCGAGGAATACGGCAACACGAGCTCCGCCGGTTCCATCATCG
Organism: Rhizomicrobium sp.; assembly: GCA_050728855.1. Lineage (GTDB taxonomy): Bacteria > Pseudomonadota > Alphaproteobacteria > Micropepsales > Micropepsaceae > Rhizomicrobium. The sequence goes on from JBOHKI010000012.1 coordinate 5,131, forward strand.
CCTTCCACCTGCACAGCCGCGATCTCGCCAGGGGCGACCTCGGCCATCTGTGCTCCTTCGGCGCCGGCTACACCGCGGGCAGCGTGATATTGCGCAAACTCTGACGATGGAACTTTGCCCGGCGGCGGCGATGACAAGCCGCCGTCCGGCCTGCTAGGCTCGCCTCACCCCCCCACATGCGGAACGATCATGTTTGAACACATCAACTATGTGTATGTGCTCTCCGGCGTGCTCGTCGGCGGGCTGGTGGGCTTCACCGGCGTGGGCGGCGGCTCGCTCATGACGCCCATCCTGGTGATCGTTTTCGGCATCCATCCCGCCACCGCCGTCGGCACCGACCTGATCTACGCCTCGATCACCAAGACCGGCGGCTCGCTGGTGCATGGCTACAACCGCACGATCGACTGGCGGGTGGTGGGGCGGCTGGCGCTTGGCAGCGTGCCGGCGACCGCGCTCACCGTGCTGACGCTCTACGAGATGCGGATCGACAGCAAGACGACACAGACCATCATCACCGACGTGCTGGGCTTCGCCCTGCTGTTCACCGCGATCTCGCTGCTCTTCCGCAAGCCGCTGTCGCGCTGGTATTCGGCCAACGTGCCGGAGCTCAACCCGGTGTTCGTCCGCCGCATGACGATCCTGACCGGCGTGGTGCTGGGCGTGCTGGTGACGCTGTCCTCCGTCGGCGCGGGCGCCATCGGCGTCATGGCGCTGGTCCTGCTCTACCCCCAGATGGAGGCGCGGCGCCTGGTGGGATCGGACATCGCCCATGCCGTGCCGCTCACCCTCATCGCGGGCCTCGGCCATTCCTTCCTCGGCACCATCGACTACACCATCCTGACCTCGCTGCTGGTGGGCTCGATCCCCGCCATCATCGTGGCCAGCATCGCCTCGGCGCGGATGTCCGACACCATCATCCGCGTGATGCTGGCGCTGGTTCTGCTGGCCGTGGTGGCGCGGTTCTGGTTCTACCATTGAGATCACCCTGCCCTTGAGGGAGGGTCGAAAAATGCGAAGCATTTTTCGGGGAGGGGGAGCCCGCGTGGCGCGGTCCTGGCCGACGGGCCCGTCGGGCGGCGCCAGATTGCCGGCGGTCTCGAACGGCAGGCGCGCGGGATCGGTCTTCAGGCAAAGCCTGTCCGCGCCGAGCGATTTCACCATCGTCCGCCGTCCCTTGCACACCTCACCCGTCCGTCCTTCCTGAATCAGGACGGTCCGGGAGCCATCGCCCAGACGTGGGGCTCCTTATAGCAAGGCTCAAGCCGCGTCACAGGGAAGTCTCGCAACACACTGGACAAATAGGGTAAAGCCGGAACGCCGCTCCGGAACCGCCCATGCCCAGACCCGATACGACCCGCGCCTGGCAGCGCATGCTGAGCGGCCGCCGCCTCGACCTTCTCGACCCCTCGCCGCTGGACGTGGAGATCGAGGACATCGCCCACGGCCTGGCCCGCGTCGCGCGCTGGAACGGCCAGACCAAGGGGGCGCACGCCTTCTCCGTGGCGCAGCACTGCCTCGTGGTCGAGCGCATCGCGGCCGAACTGAAACCCGTGCTGTCGCGGGAGGCGCGGCTCGCCGCCCTGCTCCACGACGCGCCGGAATACGTCGTCGGCGACCTGATCAGTCCGTTCAAGGCGGCGGTGGGTATCGACTACAAGGATTTCGAGCTGCGGCTGCTGTCGGCCATCCATGTCCGCTTCGGGCTGCCCGCAAGGATGCCCGCCGCCGTCTCCGCCCTGATCAAGCGCGCCGACCAGGTCTCCGCCTTCCACGAGGCGACGCAACTGGCCGGCTTCTCCACCGACGAAGCCAGGCGCTATTTCGGCGTGCCGCCCAAGGGGACGCGGTTTCCCAAACTGGTGCCGCTGCCGACCGCCGAAGCGCAGGCGGCGTTTCTGGAAAGGTTCAGGAAGCTCGCACCCTAAAATCACCTCCCCCTTGCGGGGAGGTCGACAAAATCGCGCAGCGATTTTTCGGGTGGGGGGCGGTGTCGAAAGCACGACAACCCCTGCCCGAAAAATGCTTTGCATTTTTCGACCTCCCCGCAAGGGGGAGGTATAAGGGCCCATGATCCTCGTCACGCCCCTGTCCGGAATCCACAATGCGATCCGCGGCTACCGCCCGTCGCACATGATCACGCTGCTGTCGCCCGAGCACATGATCGAGACGCCGGACGGCATCGTGCCCGCGCGGCATCTGCGCATCGGGATGAACGACGTGGCCGATGCGGCGGCGAGCGACATGCCGCCCAGCGTGCGCCATGTCGACGAACTGCTCGCCTTCGGCCGCGGCTGGAAGGCGGACGCGCCGCTGCTGGTGCATTGCTGGGCGGGCGTCAGCCGCTCGATGGCGGCGGCGTACATCCTGCTCTGCGACCGGCTCGGGCCGTGGAACGAACGGGACATCGCCCAGGCCATGCGGCGGCGTGCGCCGCACGCCTATCCCAATCCGCTGATGGTCAAGCTGGCGGACCGGGCGCTGGGCCGCGACAACCGCATGGTCGCGGCGGCGCAGTCCATCGGCCGCGGCACGATCGTCGACGAGGGCGAATGCGTGGAGTTTCCGCTGGCGCCGGGGGCACTGTGAGCGCGCCGCGCCTCGTCGTCAGCATCGGCCTGTCGGCGGCCATCGTGTCCGTCGCCGAGGAGATGCCGCGCGTGCTTGCCGTCCATCACGACGGCGAGCCGGACGCGCTGCCCTTCGGCCCGTTCGATCCGACCGCCCACCGCACGCTGGAGATCGGCCTGCGCTCCTGGGTGAACGAGCAGACCGATTTCGACCTGGGCTATGCCGAGCAGCTCTACACCTTCGGCGATCGCGGCCGCCATCTGGTCAAGGCCGGCGAAGGCCCGCGGCTGGTGTCGGTGGGCTACCTGGCGCTGACCCGCGCCAGCAGCACGGCGAAGGCCGCGCCGGGCACGCTGTGGCGCAGCTGGTATGGATTCTTTCCCTGGGAAGACTGGCGGCGCGAGCGGCCGGCGATCATCGACGCGCTGATCGTGCCCGCGCTCAAGGCTTTCGCGAAGGGCGACGATCTCAAGCGCGAGCGCGTGCGGCTGGCGTTCGGGCTCGACGGCCCGTCCTGGGACGAGGAGAAGGTGCTGGAGCGCTACGAACTCCTGTACGAAGCCGGACTGGTCGAGGAGGCGCGCCGCGACGGGCGGGCGAACGCGCAGCCGCCGGCGACGCCGCTGGGCGCGCCGATGCAGTTCGACCATCGCCGGATCCTGGCGACCGCCATCGCGCGGCTGCGCGGCAAGATGAAATACCGCCCGGTGGTGTTCGAGCTGATGCCGCCGCAATTCACGCTGCTGGCGCTTCAGCGCACCGTCGAGGCGATCTCCGGCGTGCGCCTGCACAAGCAGAATTTCCGCAGGCTGGTCGAGGAACAGGGCCTGGTTGAGGGCACCGGCAAGTTCGCCCGCGCCGCGCGCGGACGGCCGGCGGAACTCTTCCGCTTCCGCAGAGAAGTGATCAGCGAACGCCCCGCGCCGGGCGTGAGGCTTGGCGTAAGGCGGACGTAGCGAGCCCTCAAAACAAACGCGGCGCGCCCTTTCGGACGCGCCGCGCTGTCGAAACGCTTCAGGCTATCAGAGCGCGAAAGCGAGCGGACGCCAGGTGGTGCCCCAGGTCGCCGCGCCGTTGCGCTGACGGTCTTCCATCGTGCCGGGCATCGGATCGGTGTAGAGCTTGATTCCGATCGTCCAGGTGTTGATGGTCGGGCCGCCGCCGCTGATCTTCGAGTTGGTGTAGCTCGCATAGACCGACACCGGCGTGGTCTGCGAGAACATCCATTCGGCGGTGGCCGAATAGTCGTTCTCGTTGCCCAGGCCCTTGAAGTGCGTGTAGTCGTAGTCGCCGGACAGCGACAGGTTCGGCGTGATGTAGCCGGTGACGCCGGCGCCGGCATAGTCGCCATCGACGCTGTGGTTGGCGCTGAATCCGCCGCCCTTCAGGCCGAGAGTGAAGTTCGACGCATACCATTCGCCGAACGCGCCGTAGTTGGTGGCATGCACGTCGAGGCCGCCGCCGCTGCCGTCATTGTAGCCGACAAGCGCGCCGATGCGGCCCTGCGCGCCGCGCCACATCACGGCGCCGTCGATGTTCCAGACGTCGACGTTCGCGCCGCTGCTGCTGAGGTTGTGGTAGCCGCCGTCGATCTCGCCGGCCCAGTCGGTGCCGAGGCCGAAGGCGCCCGAACCCGAAGCGCCCCACTCGTTGGCGCTGCCGCCGCCACCACCGCTGGCGTCGAGATGCGAGTAATCGCCGCTGAACACGCCGTCGAAATTCGCGGCGCTCGCCGGCATTGCAATGGCGCCGACCGCGAGCACGCAGGCGGACGCCAGAATCTTAGACCGCAGAGACACGATCAACCCTCCAAATTTGTCGGCGGGCTTCCAGCCCCCGCTCCATGGCTAACAGAGATAAACTGTCCGTGAGCTTTTTGAAGGTTAAATGACGTATAGGCAGCGCCGAGGCCACGCCGCGTTGCCAAACGGCCACAGCCCCATTCGTCAATGCGAATCAGAAGGTTGTGCCAACAAGGGCCGACGGGGCGCCGTCCCAGCCGGTCGCGCCGTTGCGGTGGTAGTCGATCAATCCACCGTTTCGCACACCCCCGAAATAGGCCTTCAGGGCAATCGTAAAGATGCTGGCGTTGCCGCCGGCCCCGCCGCTCAGATGCTGGTAGCGCGCGAAGGTGTAGCCGAAGCTGAGCGACACCGGCACGCTGCGCACCGGCAGGTATTCGATTGCAACCTGGCCGTCCGTCAGGCGCGGGCCGGTGGTGTGCTGGAAGCGGGCATAGTCGCCCGTCAGGCTGATGGCGATCTGGTTCATGGGATAGAAGACGAGGCCGGTGTCGCCGTACCAGCCGTCCTCGTCGCCCTGGATCCGGCCGCCCTTGGCGCGCAGGGTCAGGTTCGACAGCATGTAGAATTCGCCGAAGAACCCGCCGCTGTAGAAGTCGTGGCCGGTGGACGTAACGAACGTGTTCTGCGTGAAGTTGACGCCGAATTCGCCGGCATAGTCGCGCCAGTAGGCGTCGGCCCCGAACGACCACAGATCGGTGTCGTTGCCGTTGGTCTTGATCGCTTCGTTGCTGGTGTTGACCTGGATGTTGCCGCCGGGATTGTCGAGCGTCAGCACCGCCGATCCCGACCCGTCGAATTCGTTGACCGGCTTGGCGCCGGTGCCGTTGAGGTCGTAGCGGTCGTAGCCGGCGGACAGCGTTCCGGCGAGATGGCCCATGCCCTGGGATTCGCTTTGGGCCTGCGCCGCGCCGGCCGCGAGGAGGATGCCTGCCGCTGCCGCGGCGAATTCGCGCAAAACCATGTCCGATGCCCCAGTTTGTCCCTGCAGCCGCCCGGACCGGCGCGATGCGGCGATTGCGTCGCGGGCGGCAACAGCCCTGAATTTACACGAAATATCGCGCCCGGCGAGGGGGTTGCGCGTTACCGTGCGGTAAGCGTGTCGCCAAACCGGCTTGACGATTTATGCTGAAAGGTAGCATAAATCGCGCCTGCCCGGCCTTTAAGGCCGGTGTTTTCGACCCATATATATGCTCAAATGGAGCATAAGGAGGCGAGAATGGACCCCACCCTGCAGGCGCCGGCCTATACGCCGGACGTGGCGAGAGCCACGCGCGGCCTTTACGGCAAGGTCTCCCACGTGATGCCCGAGATCGAATGGGCGGTGCACGCGCCTTACATCGACGCGATCAACAAACTGAAGAAGCAGAAGAACGCCGTCATCCTCGGCCACAACTACATGACGCCGGAGATCTTCCACTGCGTCTCCGATTTCGTGGGCGATTCGCTGCAGCTGGCCCGCGAGGCGGCGCGCACCGACGCCAAGGTGATCGTCCAGGCCGGCGTCCACTTCATGGCCGAGACCTCGAAGATCCTGTCGCCGGACAAGACGGTCTTGATCCCCGATCTGCGCGCGGGCTGCTCGCTCGCCGCCTCCATCACCGGCGCCGACGTGCGCCTGCTCAAGCAGAAATATCCCGGCCTGCCGGTCGTGACCTATGTCAACACGTCGGCCGATGTGAAGGCCGAGAGCGATGTGTGCTGCACGTCGTCCAACGCCGTGGCCGTGGTCGAGGACATCGCGCGCGAATGGGGCGTGGATACGATCATCATGACTCCGGACGAATATCTCGCCCAGAACGTGGCCAAGCAGACCCCTGTGCGGATCATTTCCTGGAAGGGCCATTGCGAGGTGCATGAGCGCTTCACCGCCGCCGATATCCGCTCCTACCGCGCGGGCAATCCCGGCGTGATCGTGCTTGCCCATCCCGAATGCCCGCCGGAGGTCGTCGCCGAGGCAGATTTCGCCGGCTCGACCAGCGCCATGATCGGCTATGTCGGCAAGCACCATCCCCAGCGCGTGGTGATGGTCACTGAATGCTCGATGAGCGACAATGTCGCCGTCGAATTTCCGGACGTGGAATTCGTCCGCCCCTGCAACCTCTGCCCGCACATGAAGCGCATCACGCTGGCCGGCATCCTGAATTCGCTTCAGACCATGACTCACGAAGTGACCGTCGATCCGGCCATCGCCGTCAAGGCGAAAGCCGCGGTGGAGCGGATGCTGGCCGTCGGCAGGCCCGCCAAGGCGTAAGCCATGACCTATCGCATCGACAACGTCATCGAGGCGGAAGGCGCGCTCATCCTCGGCGCGGGGCTGGCGGGATTGTTCACCGCGCTCAAGCTGGCGCCGTTCCCCGCTCTAGTGCTCGCCGGAGCGCGGCCGGGCACAACCGGATCGAGTGTCTGGGCGCAGGGCGGCATCGCTGCCGCCGTGCGCGCGGGCGACAGCTGGCAGGCCCACGCGCGCGACACCATCGCGGCTGGCGCCGGCACGGTTGATCCCGCCGTCGCGGACCTCGTCGCGCGCGAGGCGGCGGCGCGCATCGCCGATCTCGTGGACTATGGCGCGCCGTTCGACCGCAATCCGGACGGCACGCTGGCCGTGGGCCGCGAGGCCGCGCACTCCGCGCCGCGGATCGTGCATGTCAGCGGCGACCGCGCCGGCGCCGCCGTCACGCACACGCTCGCCGGACAGGCGCGGACCACGCCGTCGATCAAGGTCCTCGAAGGCTTCCATGCGCTCGAACTGGCGATGGAGGACGGCCGCGCCACGGGACTGTTCGCGCGCTACGGCAGCGGCAGCGACGCCAAGCTGGTGCTGTTCCGCGCGCCGGCGATCGTCTTCGCGACCGGCGGCCTGGGCGCGCTCTATGCCGTGACCACCAACCCGCCGGAATCGCGCGGCGAAGGCCTCGGCATGGGGGCGCGCGCGGGTGCGCTGATCGCCGATCCGGAATTCGTCCAGTTCCATCCCACCGCCATCGCGGTGGGCCGCGATCCCGCGCCGCTGGCCACCGAAGCGCTTCGCGGCGAAGGCGCCACGCTGATCGACGAGAGCGGGCGCCGCTTCATGCAAGCGATCCATGCCGATGCGGAACTCGCGCCGCGCGACGTGGTGGCACGCGCCATCCATCGCGAGATCGCGCAGGGACACAAGGTCTTCCTCGATTGCCGGGAAGCTTTGGGGTCTTCCTTCAGTGAGCACTTCCCGACCGTCTACGCGGCATGCCGCGCCGCCGGCATCGATCCCGCCACGCAGCCGATCCCCGTCGCGCCCGCCGCGCACTACCACATGGGCGGCATCGCCACGTCGGATACGGGACGCTCCTCGCTGGAGGGATTGTGGGCGGTTGGCGAATGCGCCTCGACCGGCCTGCATGGCGCCAACCGGCTCGCGTCGAACTCGCTGCTCGAAGCGCTGGTCTTCGGCGCGCGCGCGGCCGAGGACGTGAAGGGCCGCATTTCTACCCGCATCGGCCGCTTCAATCCACCCGCGCCGGTGCGTTTTGCGGCGCCACCCCCGCCGCGCGCGCTGCGCGAGGCGATGACGCGCCATGTGGGCCTGGAGCGCGATGCGGCCGGGCTGAACGCGGCGCTGGATGCCATCGCGGCGATCGAGCGCGCCGGCAATGGCGAGCCCTCGCTGCTCAACATGACGGCGTCCGCCCGCCTCGTCGTCTCCTCAGCGCTCGCCCGCCACGAAAGCCGCGGCGGCCATTTCCGCACCGACTTCCCGCGCACCGATGCCGTGGGACAGCGGACGTTCGTGACGCTCGATTCCTTTCCTCCCCCGTTCACGGGGGAGGAGGCGCGCATTCCGCGCGCCGGAGGGGGACTGCCTGAGAGACGACAATCCCCCCTCGCCCGCTCCGCGGGCTCTCCCCCCGTAAACGGGGGGAGAACGTGACTGACCTCACCCGCCCGCCGCATGCGCTGCTTTTCGAGCCGATCGTGCGCCATGCGCTGGAGGAGGATCTCGGCCGCGCGGGCGACATCACCAGCGACCTGATCCTTGCCGCGGACGCCAAAGCGAACGTGAAGCTCGCCGCGCGCAAGCCCGGCACCGTCGCGGGGCTGATCGCGGCGGAATGCGCGTTCCGCCTCGTCGATCCGTCATTGAAATTCGCGGCGAAGCTTCCGGACGGTTCGCGGGTGAGGAAAGGCGACGTGCTCGCCGCCATCGAAGGTCACGTCCGTTCCATCCTGACGGCGGAGCGCGTGGCATTGAATTTCGCGGGGCATCTCTCCGGCGTGGCCACCGCGACACGCGCGCTGGTGGACGCGGTGAAGGGCACCAAGGCGCGCATCGTCTGCACCCGCAAGACGACGCCGGGCCTGCGCATCCTGGAGAAGTACGCCGTGCGCTGCGGCGGCGGATTCAATCACCGCTTCGGCCTCGACGACGCCATCCTCATCAAGGACAACCACATCGCCGCCGCCGGCTCGATACGCGCCGCCGTGACGCGCGCCCGCGCCGGCATCGGCCACATGGTCAAGATCGAGGTCGAGGCCGACACGCTGGAGCAGTTGGAAGAAGCACTCGCGCTGGGCGTCGACACCATCCTGCTGGACAACATGAGCCCGCCAAGGCTGAAACACGCCGTCAAGCTCGCGGCCGGCCGCGCGGTGCTGGAAGCGTCGGGCAACGTCACGCTCGCCACCGTGGCGGAGATCGCAGCCACCGGCGTCGATTACATCTCCTCCGGCGCCATCACCCACTCCGCGCCGAATCTCGACCTCGGGCTGGATTTCTGATGTGATCCCGGTATGACGGGATTCATCCGAAAAGTCGCTTGCGTGAGTGTGCTCGCCCTTCTGGCGGCGTGCGGGACGGCGCCGCAGGCCGATCCGGACCAGATGCAGGCCGCGCAGAGCGCCGCGTATTTCGCCGGTAATTTCTCCTGCGCGCGCGGCGATGCCGTGGCGGTGACGTTCACCAAACTCCAGGACAACCCGGAGGCCTATGCCGACAAATGTGTGCGCGTCGATGCGTTCAGCGACGGCGGCAAGCTTTATGCGGACGCCGGCGACAAGCAGGGCGGCATCCGCGCCGCGCCCGCGCCCTTGCGCATCGTCGTGGTGTGGAAGAACGCGGACCTCGGCAAGCAGCTTCAACTGGGGCCGTCTTTCGTCACCGTGACCGGCCGGGTGCGCGACTGCGCCGCCTACCGCACGCACATCGCCGCGGCGAAGGCGCTGGAAGCCAAGGTCGGCCACGCCATCGCGCCGGCCGACGATTGCGGCGCACGCGCGTCGCTTTACGTGTCGGAGGCCACCGTGGTTCCGACCGCGATGGATTGATTTTCAGTTCTGTCATCCCGGCCAAGCGATGCGTCAGCATCGCGCCGAGCCGGGACCCATCCAGATGGCGTCCCAATGGGTCCCGGGTCTCGCTGCGCTCGCCCGGGATGACAATGTCTGGAGGAACTTGCCCTCGCCCATCGATCCGCCCACAGTGTCGGAAGCGACAACTCGGAAAGGCGCAACCATGGACCTCCACCTCAAAGGCCGGAACGCCGTCGTGCTGGGCGGGACGCGAGGGATCGGGCGGGCGATCGCCGACACGCTGGCGGGCGAAGGCGCAAACGTCGCGGTCTGCGCGCGCAATGCGGACCAGGTGAAGGACGCCGTCGCGGCGCTCAGGGACAAGGGCGTCAAGGCCACGGGCGGCGTGGTGGACATCACCGACGGCGCCGCGCTGAAAGGCTGGATCGAAAAGGCCGGCGGCGAACTCGGCGGCATCGACATCCTGGTCTCCAATGCGGGCGCGATGGCGCAGGGGCCGGATCCGGCATCGTGGGAGAGCAACTTCAAGCTCGATGTGCTGGGCGCGGTGAACGCCTTCGACGCGGCACGTCCGTTCCTCGAGAAAGCCGCGGAGCAGACCGGCGATGCGGCCTTCATCATCATCGCCTCGGTCTCGGCGGCGGAGAGCGACAACGCGAGTTCCTACGGCCCGATCAAGGCGGCGCTGATCCACTACGCCAAGGGCCTGGCGCGCCAGCACGCCAAGCGCAAGATCCGCGCGAATGTGGTTTCGCCCGGCATGGTCTATTTCGAGGGCGGCATCTGGAACATGGTCGAGAAAGGCAATCCGGACTATTTCAAGCAGGCCATCGCGCGCAATCCCACCGGCCGCGCCGCGACCCCGCAGGAGATCGCCAACGCCGCGGTGTTCCTGGCGAGCCCGGCCTCCAGCTACACCACCGGCATCAACATGCTGGTCGACGGCTCGATCTCGCGCCGGGTGAACTTCTGAGCATGAAGGCCGTCGCTTTCCTGCGCGCGGTGAACGTCGGCGGCACGGGCAAGATCGCGATGGCCGATCTGCGGGCGCTGGCGGAAGAACTCGGCCTCGGCGAACCCCGAACGCTGCTGCAGTCCGGAAATCTCGTGTTCGACGCCAAAGGCAAGACGCCCAAGGTGCTCGAGGCGCTGCTGGAGAAGGAGCTGACCGCACGCTTCGACCTGAAATGCCGCGTGATGGTGCGCGGCGCGCGCCAGATGAAAGCGCTGGCGGCGCGCAACCCGTTCCCCAAGGAAGCGAAGAACGATCCCGCGCGGCTGCACGTCTTCTTCCTGAAGGACACAGCCGATGCCGCCGCCGTGGCCGCGCTGAACGCGGCCATCAAGGGCCGCGAGACGGCGAAGGGCCATGGCCGCGAGGTCTTCCTCCACTATCCCGACGGCATGGGCGAGTCCAAGCTTACCAACGCCGTCGTCGAGCGCGCGCTGAGCTCGCCCGGCACCGCGCGCAACTGGAACACCGTAACCAAAATCCTGGAGCTGACATGAGCGGCAAGGCGCGCGGGCGCAAATCGATCTTCATCACGGGGGCGGCGAGCGGCATGGGGCGGGAGACGGCGAAGCTGTTCCATGCCAAGGGCTGGTTCGTCGGCGCCTACGATCTCAACACCGACGGGCTGGCGACGCTGGCGCAGGAGATCGGCAACGACAATTGCATCACCGCCCGCCTCGACGTGACGAACAAGGCCGATTTCGACGTCGCGGTGGCCGCCTTCGGCGCGGAGACGGACGGCCACATGGACATGCTCCACTCCAATGCCGGGATCGGCGAGAGTGGATGGTTCGAGGACGTGCCCTATGAATCCGCGCTCAAGGTCGTGCAGGTCAATCTCATCGGTGTGATCGCGAGCCTCTATGCCGCGCTGCCGCTGCTGAAGGCGACGCCCAATTCGCTGGCCTTCATCACCTCCTCGTCGTCGGCCACTTACGGCATCCCGCGCATCGCCGTCTATTCGGCGACCAAGCACGGCGTGAAAGGGCTGACCGAGGCGCTGTCGGTGGAGTTCTCGCGCCATGGCGTGCGCGTGGCCGACGTGCTGCCGGGGCTGATCGATACCGCGATCCTGCGCTCCACGCCCAACCGCTCCGGCGACCGCGCCAAGCCGACGGAGGACGAGTTCTACAAGGCCGCGCCCAAGAAGGGCATGTTCCGGCTTATGCCGGCCTCGTCGGTGGCCGAGTGCGCCTGGGCCGCCTATCACAGCGACAAGCTGCACTGGTACGTGCCGCCCGAAATCCGCTGGATCGACGTGCTGAAGGCCCTGTCGCCGGGCTTCGTGCGCAAGCAGATCAAGAAGACGGCGCTGGGGGTGTTCGGAGGGGAGTAGCGCGGGCCTTGCCTGTCCGGTCCGTTTCTCCGCGCCCATCCAGCTTTCATCGTCAAGGCCGGTCCCGTCCGGGCCAGCCATACCCTCACGGCAAGACGGTGGTTATGGATGGCCGGCACAAGGCCGGCCATGACGAGGTCGATCTAAGCGTGGTCGGACGGGACGAAGTCCGGCGCGGGGTCCACAACCGGCGCCGCGTGATGCGGGGCGCGGCGGTAGAAGATGTGGTTGCCGACGCGGCCAGTCTCCACCATACCGCCCCAGCCGGGATCGACATAATCGGCGTGGTAGGAGGTCGCGCCGCCAGTCATGTCGCCCAGCGGGCGGTATCCGGCCATGATCTCGGCCGCCAGCATCCGCGCCGAGGCCCAGGCGCCGGCCTCGCGCACGCGGTGCGCCCCGCCGCAGACATAGCTGAACTGGCAACCCTGGTGGACGACGCCGCAGATCGTGCCGGGATAGTTCGGGTTGCGCATCCGGTTGAAGATCACTTCGGCCACGGCTTCCTCGCCGCGCGAGCCGTCGCCCCGGGCCTCGAAATACATCGCCTCGGCCAGGCAGTTCTGCTCGGCGGCGATCTTGACCATGGCGAGCTCGGCGGGAGACGGCATGGCGGCCATCGCCTTCATCGGCTCCGCGGCCGGCTCCAGATCCTGCGACACCACCGGGGTGGCGCGCGCCAGGATATTATCCGCATACGGATTATACGCGGCGGCGGTACCGACGGTTGCCATCACCAGGAACACGGCGATTGCGACCGCGCGATCCGCTCTCGCGAGCGTGTGCATCGTGCTGTTGGACATCGGGGGCCTTCGACTCTTTTCGGCTGGCGTTTCGAGTTTTGATGTCTGACGTCGTTCCGAACTGTCCCGCTCCCCTCCTACGGTCGGGCCTTCTGCCCGATGAATTGTAGAATCGTCAAACAAAATAATTCGTTTTCGTGACACCGCGTCATTCACAATGCGGAAAATCCAGGTTTTTCCTGCATTTTCCGTGCGCGCGATTCAGCGTGATAAGTATTAATCGCGATCCACGTCGCTGTTGCATGCCGCTTGCGCGGCGGCGAGTCGCGCGATCGGAACGCGGAATGGCGAGCACGACACATAGTCGAGGCCGATGTCGTGACAGAAGCGGATCGAGTCGGGATCGCCGCCATGCTCGCCGCAGATTCCGAGTTTCAGTTTCGCGCGCGACTTGCGTCCGCGCTCTTTCGCGATGCGCATGAGTTCGCCCACGCCGTCGCGGTCGATCGTCACGAAGGGATCGCGCGCGATCAATCCCTTGGCGAGATATTCGGTGAGGAACGTACCGGCATCGTCGCGGCTCACGCCCAACGCGGTCTGGGTGAGGTCGTTGGTGCCGAAGGAGAAGAACTCGGCGGCTTGCGCGATCTCGCCCGCGCGCAGGGCGGCGCGCGGCAGCTCGATCATGGTGCCGATGAGGTAGTCCGGCGCCCGGCCCTGCTCGGCCCCGATCGCGTCCGACACCGCGGAAATGCGGTCTTTCAGGAAATCGAGCTCCGCGCGGAAACCGACCAGCGGGATCATCACCTCCACCATCGGCGCTTTGCCGCCGGCCGTCTCCACCGCCAGCGCCGCCTCGAAGATGGCGCGCGCCTGCATCTCGTAGATTTCCGGAAAAGTGATCCCCAGCCGGCAGCCGCGATGGCCGAGCATGGGATTGGCTTCGTGCAGCGAGATGGCGCGGGCGCGCAGTTTGGCGGGCGTGGTGCCGGCGGCCCTGGCGACGTCGGCGATCTCCGCGTCGGTCTGCGGCAGGAATTCGTGCAGCGGCGGATCGAGCAGGCGGATGGTGACGGGCAGGCCCTCCATTTCGCGGAAGATCTTCTCGAAATCGCCGCGCTGCATCGGCAGGAGATTGGCCAGCGCCGCCTCGCGCGCGCCCTTGTCGTCGGCCAGGATCATCTGGCGCACGGCCAGGATGCGGTCGGGCTCGAAGAACATGTGCTCGGTGCGGCACAGCCCGATGCCCTCCGCGCCGAAGCGCCGCGCGGCGGCGGCATCGTGCGGCGTGTCGGCATTGCTGCGGACCTTCAGTGTACGGATGGAATCGGCCCACCCCATCAGCGTGCCGAAGTCCCCGGTCAGCTCCGGCTCGACGGTCGGAACCTTGCCCTTGAACACCTGGCCAGTGCCGCCATCGATGGTGATGATTTCGCCGCGCCGCACGGTGTTGGCGCCCGCCGCCATCTCGCCTTTCGCCGCGTCGATCTTCAGCATGCCCGCGCCGGAGACGCAGGGCCGCCCCATGCCGCGCGCCACCACGGCCGCATGGCTCGTCATGCCGCCGCGCGCGGTGAGGATGCCGCGGGCGGCGTGCATGCCGTGGATGTCCTCCGGGCTGGTCTCGGTGCGCACCAGGATCACGGCCTTGCCGTCCTTGGCCATCTTCTCCGCTTCGTCCGCGGTGAAGGCGATCTCGCCCGTGGCGGCCCCGGGAGACGCGGCGAGCCCCACGGCGATCTGCTCGCGCGGCGCGTCGGGATCGAGCGTGGGGTGCAGCAGCTGGTCCAGCGACGCGGGATCGACACGGCCTACCGCCGCGCGCTCGTCCAGCACGCCCTCGCCCACCATGTCGACGGCGACCTTGAGCGCGGCCTTGGCGGTGCGCTTGCCGGTGCGCGTCTGGAGCATGAAGAGCTTGCCTTCCTGCACCGTGAACTCGACATCCTGCATGTCGCGGTAATGGGCTTCGAGCTTTTCGCCGATGGCTTTCAATTCGGCATAGGCCCTGGGCATCGCCTCTTCCATCGACGGGCGCTTGCCCTGCTGGCGCTCGCGCACGATTCTCGAGATCGGTTGCGGCGTGCGGATGCCGGCCACCACGTCTTCGCCCTGGGCATTGATCAGGAACTCGCCATAGAGCAGATGTTCGCCGGTCGCCGGGTCGCGGGTGAAGGCGACGCCCGTGGCCGAAGTATCGCCGCGATTGCCGAACACCATCGCCTGCACGTTCACCGCCGTGCCCCAATCCTCCGGGATGTAGTGCAGGCGGCGATAGGTCTTCGCGCGATGGCTCTGCCACGATCCGAACACCGCGCCGATGGCGCCCCACAGCTGCTCGTGCACGTCGTCGGGGAACAGCTTGCCGAGCTCCTTGCGCACCCGCGCCTTGTAGGCGGCGGCGATGCGCTTGAGGTCCTCGGCATCCAGCTCGGTGTCGAGCTCGACGCCCTTGTCTTCCTTCTCGCTGTCGAGGATTTCCTCGAACAACCCGTGCTCCAGGCCCAGCACGACGTTGGAATACATCTGGATGAAGCGGCGGTAGGAATCATAGGCGAAGCGCGGATTACCGCTGAGCCTGGCCAGCCCCTCCGTCGTCTCGGGATTGAGGCCGAGGTTGAGCACCGTATCCATCATGCCGGGCATCGACACGCGCGCGCCGGAGCGCACCGAAACCAGCAGCGGCCGCGCCGCGTCGCCGAACTTAGCACCCGCGATTTCGCCCACCCGCGCCAGCGCCGCGTCGACGGCGGGCTTCAGGTCGTCGGGATAGGAGAGCGCATGGGCATGGATCCAGGTGCAGACTTCGGTGGTGACCGTGAAGCCCGGCGGCACCGGCAGGCCGAGGTTGCACATCTCGGCGAGGTTGGCGCCCTTGCCACCGAGCAAGTCCTTCATGGCGGCCTCGCCCTCAGCCTTGCCGTCACCGAAGCTGTAAACCCATTTCATCTGAACCTCGTCATGACCGGGCAGTGAGCTTAGCGAAGCGCGACCCGGCCATCTTCAGCCCCAATTTGTCATGGCCCGCGAAGACGAGCCACCCGGTTGGCCACAGAATGTTGCCGCACCTGCTTCCCCCCCGCGGGTGCGGGGGAGGTGGCGCGCGCAACACTTCGTTGCGCGTGACGGAGGGGGTGTGAGGAACGGGGACATGCTTGCACCGCTTCTCACACCCCCTCCACCTGCCTACGCTAAAGCTTCGGCAAGGCGAGTGAGCCTCACCTGGCTCGCCGAAGCTTTAGCGTAGGCGGCCGGCTTCGCCGGTCCCCCTCCCGCGCAACGGCGGGGGAGGAAGAGGAACGCGCTCGCGTGGAGCATCGTTGCGTGACATTCTCAGGACCGCAGGCATCGGGATTCTCTGGCATGGACTCCAATCTCATCCTCGCGCCCATGGGGGCGCTCGCGGCGCTGACGTTCTTCGTGCTGCTGGCGGTGCCGGCGCTGCGCATGAGCCGGAGCGGGCGGCAGGACAGCGCCGACGGCGACATTCCCGGCGGCCTCGCCAACCCCAACTTCGCCGACCTGCTCGAGATGCCGGTGCTGTTCTACGTCGTCTGCCTGATGCTGTATGTCAGCCAGCGGGTGGACATGAACTTCCTGTGGCTGGCGTGGATCTACGTGGCGTTGCGGGCCGCGCACAGCGCCGTGCACCTGTCCTACGACAATTTGCGCCACCGCATGGCGCTGTTCGCGCTGTCCAACTTCGCGGTGTTCGCGATGTGGGTGCTGTTCTTCTTCGAGCCGGTTGGCTAGGCTGGGCGCTCCCCTTCCTTCATGGAGCGCCACCATGGCCTTGCGCAAATTCATCATCGAACGCGACATCCCCGCCGTCGGCTCCTTCGAGCGCGAACAGCTCAAGGGCGCCGCCGCCAAATCCAACGAGGTGCTGGCCAAGCTCGGCCCCGACATCCAGTGGCAGGAGAGCTACGTCGCCGCCGACAAGACGTTCTGCGTCTATCTCGCCAAGGACGAAGCCACGATCAAGAAGCACGCCGAAATGAGCGGCTTCCCCGCGACCAAGATCACCGAAGTCCGCAAGATGATCGACCCCACGACGGAGAAGGACGGGGCGTAGATTCTTCCTCCCCCGCTGTTGCGGGGGAGGTGGCGCGCGCGGAGCGCGTGACGGAGGGGGTGTGTGCAGCGGTGCAAACACTGCACGGTTCCTCACACCCCCTCCACCGCCTTCGGCGGTCCCCCTCCCCCGCAACGGCGGGGGAGGAAGCTACCCCTCGATCTTCGAGAAATCGGCCACCAGGTGCAGCGTGGCGCGCAGGCGGGAGAGCAGCTTGAGGCGGTTCTTGCGCAAATCCGGGTCCTTGTCGTTGACCGTGACGTGCTCGAAGAACGCATCGACGGGCTTGCGCAGCCGCGCCATCACGCCCATCGCCTCGACAAACCGCTCGCGCTCCACCTCCGCGCGGATGAGCTCGGACGCCGTCGCCAGCTCGACGAACAACCCCTTCTCCTCCGGCGCCACGAACGCCTCCGGATCGGGCTCGCCGTCGTAAGCCGTCTTGTCCTTCTTTTCCTCCGCCTTGAGGATATTCGCCCCGCGCTTGTAAGCGGTGAGCAGATTGGCGCCGTCATCGCTCTTCAAGAATTCCTGCAACGCCTCGACCCGCGCGACGAGGCGGACGAGGTCGTCCTCATTGCCGAGCGAGAACACGGCATCGATGAGGTCGTGCCGCGTACCCTTTTCGCGCAAGGCGACTTTAAGGCGATCAGCAAGGAAGGCGACGACCGCATCGTTAATGTTCCAAACTTCTTTTTCCGCGCGGCTCTCTTCCCGCGCTTCCACTGCCTGACGTGCAAGGCGCGCACGGAAATCGGTCCCTTTGGCAGCATTTGTCGGCTTGCGATGAAGCGCAACCACCGCCGGAGAAGCAAAGTGTTTCATCGCGAACAACAAAAGCGGGCTGTCGATGCTGGCTAGCGGCATTCTAATGTTATTTTCGAGAAGAATTCGGATGACGCCTAGTCCCGCCCGACGCAGCGCAAATGGATCGCTGGAACCCGTCGGCTTTTCGTTGATCGCGAAGAAGCCGATGAGCGTGTCGAGCTTGTCAGCCAACGCAACGGTAACTGAAACTGGTTTCGTCGGAACCGTGTCGCTCGGCCCGATCGGCCCGTAGTGATCGCTACAGGCGTCGGCCACCGCGCCGTCCTCGCCGTTGTGCAGCGCGTAGTAGCGGCCCATGATGCCTTGAAGCTCCGGGAATTCGCCAACCACGCCGGTGGTGAGGTCGGCTTTGCAGAGGCGGGCGGCGCGTTTGGCCTTCGTCACGTCGGCGCCGATCTTTTCGGCGATGTCGCCGGCAAGCGCTTCGATGCGTTCGACACGCTCGTATTGCGTCCCGAGCTTGGCGTGGAAGACGATGTTCTTGAGGTCTTCGACGCGGGACTCAAGCGTGCGTTTGCGGTCCTGGTCCCAGAAGAACTTGGCGTCGCTGAGCCGCGCCCTCAGGACGCGTTCGTTGCCGGCGATGATTTCCTTGCCGCCGTCGGTCGCGGCCATGTTGGAGACGACGGCGAAACGCGGGGCCATGCTTCGTGGCCCGCCTTCGGCGGGCACCTCAGCATGACGAGAGCCGTGCTGCGCGTCATCCTGAGGTGCGTCGCGCAGCGACGCCCCGAAGGACAATGCGAAATACTTCTGATGCGTCCGCATGGAGGTCTGGAGGATTTCCGGGGGCACGTCCATGAACTGGTCTTCGATGGCGCCGATGAGCACCACTGGCCATTCCGCCAGCCCCGCGACTTCGTCGAGCAGGCCGTCGTCAGCGATGGGTTCGAGCCCCAGCGCGAATGCCTTCTGGTTCAACTCGTGCTGGATGATCTCCTTGCGCTCGGCCGCGTCGAGGATCACATGCCCGGCGCGCAGTTTCGCCTCGTAATCCTCGAAGCGTCGAACTTCGACGGCGCCTTTCGAGAGGAAGCGATGGCCCAGCGTGGTGCTGCCGCTCGTCACGCCCGCGAATTCGAACGGCACGACCTCGCCGTCGAAGGTGCAGACGATGCCATGCAGTGGGCGCACCCAGCGCACCGCGCTGGCGGGAAAGCGCATCGATTTCGGCCAGGGCAGTTTCGCGAAAATCTCCGGCAGCACCTCCGCCAGCACCTCCGCCGTCGCGCGGCCCTTGCGCGCGATCACCGCGAGGTAGACGTCGCCCTTCGGCGTCTTTTCGATCTTCAGCTGCTCTTTGGCGAGGCCGGATTTGCGCAGGAAGCCGTCGATGGCCGCCTGCGGGGCATCGACCTTCGGGCCCTTGATCTCTTCGGAGACATCCGGCTGCTTCGCGGGCAGGCCGGTGATCGCCAGCGTCAGGCGCCTGGGGCCGGCGAACGCCTTCACGCCCTCGAACAGCAGCCCGCGATCCGACAGCGCGCCGACGACGAGCCGCTCCAGATCCTTCGCCGCGGCGCCTTGCATGCGCGCGGGGATTTCTTCGGAACGAAGTTCGAGAAGGAGGTCAGGCATGGGCGCCGCTCCTGCCCCGCATTGTCATCCCGGCCAAGCGATGCGTCAGCATCGCGCCGAGCCGGGACCCACTCCGAAAGCGGCGCAATGGGTCCCGGATAACGCGCTGGCGCGCGTTTCCGGGATGACAATTGAGGATGTCCGCGCCGGCCCGCATCATCCATACCTCGGCATGTAGGCGCCTTGGGGGCTCTCCAGCCAGCTTTCGCAGCAGGCTTTTGCCAGCGCGCGGACGCGGGCGATGTAGGCGGCGCGTTCGGTCACCGAGATCACGCCGCGCGCGTCCAGCAGGTTGAAGCAGTGGCTCGCCTTGATGCACTGGTCGTAGGCGGGAAGCGTGAGCTTCGCCGCGATCAGCGCCCGGCATTCCTTCTCGGCGTCGGCGAAGTGGCGGAACAGGATATCGGTATCGGCATATTCGAAATCGAAGGCGGAGAATTCGCGTTCGCCCTGGTGGAACACCTCGCCATAGCGCACGACCGTGCCGTCCGGCTGCTCGTTGAACGCGAGGTCGTAGACGAACTCGACGTTCTGGACATACATCGCCAGGCGCTCCAGCCCGTAAGTGATCTCGGCCGACACCGGATCGCAGTCGATGCCGCCGACCTGCTGGAAATATGTGAACTGGGTGATCTCCATCCCGTCGCACCACACTTCCCAGCCAAGCCCCCAGGCGCCCAGCGTCGGGCTCTCCCAATCGTCCTCGACGAAGCGGATGTCGTGCAGCGCGGGGTCGAGCCCGATGGCGCGCACGCTGCCGAGATAGAGATCGAGCACGTCCTTCGGCGCCGGCTTCAGGATCACCTGGAACTGGTAATAGTGCTGGAGCCGGTTGGGGTTCTCGCCGTAGCGCCCGTCCTTCGGCCGCCGGCTCGGCTGCACATAGGCCGCACGCCACGGCCGGGGTCCCAGCGCGCGCAAGGTCGTGGCCGGATGGAAGGTGCCCGCGCCCATCTCCAAATCATAGGGCTGCAGGATGACGCAGCCCTGCCTGGCCCAGTAGTCCTGGAGCGTGAGGATCAGGTTCTGGAATGTCAGCGGCCGCGGCACGATTCTGGGTTCCCGAAACGAGGGTGCGGAACCTATAGGCGCCGCCGCGCGGGGACAAGGCGCGGGTTCTTGCTATAGTTCCGCCGCCTTCAACGGAGCCTGTCCCCATGCGCCTGCGTATCGCCGCCGCCCTCGCCTTCCTCGCCACATCGGCCCTCGCGGGCCCCAGCGGCTATCAGCTGGTGAAAACCGTCCAGCTTGGCGGCGACACGTTCTGGGACTGCATCACCTTCGACGCGGCGCACCACCGCGTCTTCATCGCCCATGGCAGCCATGTCGCGGTGGTGGATACGGCGCTCTACCAGGCGGTGGGCGACATCCCGGACACGCCCGGCGTCCACGACGTGGCGGTGACGCCCGGGATGGGCTTCGTCACCGCCGGCGGCAGGAACGCGGTCGTCACCTTCGATCCCGATACGCTGAAGACGACCGGCAGCATCCCCGTCGGCACGCGGCCCGACGGCATCCTCTACGACGCGGCGAGCCGCCGGGTGTTCACCTTCAATGCCGGCAGCAAGGATTCCACGGTGCTCGACGGCGCGACCGGCGCGGTTCTCGGCACCATTGCACTCGGCGGCAAGCCCGAATTCGCCGTCGCCGACGGCAAGGGCCACATCTACGACAACATCGAGGACACCTCCGAGCTGGTGGAGATCGACGCGCGCGCGATGACGGTGATGCATCGCTGGCCGCTGGCGCCCTGCGTGTCCCCGTCCGGCCTGGCGATCGATACCGCCCATGCCCGCCTGTTCGTCGCCTGCGAGAATGCGATGATGGCGGCGGTCAACGCGAAGACCGGCCAGGTGGTGGCGACGGTGCCCACCGGCAAGGGCGCGGACGGCGCCGGCTTCGATCCCGCCAGCGGCGACGTGCTCATTCCCTGCGGCGAAGACCACCTCTCCGTCATCCGCGAGGAGACGCCGGACCGCTATAGCCTCATCGAGAACGTGCCCACCCAGTTCGGCGCCCGCACCATGGCGTTCGACAGCGCGACGCGGCGCCTCTTCACCGTCACCGCCGACCTCACGCCCGATCCCGGCAAGCACCCGCCCTACAAGATGGCGCCGGGCAGTTTCCGGCTGCTGGTGTATGGCCGCTGACGCAGCGAAAACGGCCGCGGTCTAAGCGGTTTGTCTTGCCTTGCCCGGATGCACGCCCGCGCGCTGGGGGAGGAGCACGATCAGCGCGATCATCACGGCCGCAATCGCCGCCGTCGCAATGGGGCGGCTCAGCGACAGGCCGCCCTCGCGCAGCGGCTTGTCGAGGAAATCGCCGACCGTCGCACCCAGCGGCCGGGTGAGGATGAAGGCCGCCCAGAACAGCGCGACGTGCGAGAGCTTCGTGCGGTAGTAGAGGATCGCCACCACCGCCAGCGCCGCGCCGAAGATGAGCGCGCCGCCGGCGAAGCCGACGCCGGCATCGTCGGCCATCCAGTCGCCCAGCGCGGTGCCCAGCGTCTGCGAGACGGTGATCGTGGCCCAGTAAAACGCCTCGACGCGCGGGCGGCTCACCGTCTCCACCGACACCGTGCCCTCCGAGCGGTACCACAGCGCCAGCACGGCGATCACGCAGGCGAGTAGCAGGGCGGAGCCGCCCGCATAGCCGATGCCGAGCGAGCGGTCCGCGAAATCCGCCATCGTCGTACCGGCCGTGGTCGAGGCGACGATGGTGAGCCAGTAGAGGAACGGATGGAACTTGCGCGCCGCGACCTGGGCGATCACGAACAGCACCAGCAGCGACAGGAAGATCGCCGTGCCCGCGAGATAGCCGAAATTCATCGTCATCGTGACGGTATCGCCGCCGGTCTCGCCCAGCGTGGTGGCCAGAATCTTGATGACCCAGAACCCCAGCGTGATCGCGGGGACCTTGCTGACGATATCGTCGTTGTTCATGAGCAGCACCGGATCCTAGAACGTGAACAGCATGGCCGCATACCACGAGGCACGGTCGGTCGCAGCCGCATTCTGGATGCCGGGACCATATGACGCCATGAGATGGTAGCGGTCCGACAGATCGTAGATCGCGCCGGCGCCGATGCCCGTCATGGCGCGGCCGCCGCGCATCTCGGCGGTCTGGTGGTAGATCTCCGCGCCCAGTTGGAGGCGCGGCAGCACCTGCCTGGTCAGCGCCCATCCCAGCGTGCAGAAATCCTTGGTGCCGCCGCCATTGTCCAGCGTGCAGCCACCGCCGCCGAAGGTGTCCCAATTGCGCCAGTTCCGCCCGACCCAGATCGGCAGCAGCAATGACGCATGCCGCGCGCCCAGGCGGCCCGATCCCGCCGGCAGGAACAGGCGCGGAAACACCGCCACATCCCAGCCGAAATCGTCCTGGTGCAGGATCTTGAATTTCGCCGCGAGCTCGATGTTGCCGAGCCCGGCCGCGACGCGGCCCGTGACCGGATCGTCGTAGCCCAGCGGCAGGACCGCCGTCAGCTGAAGATCGGCCGCGGCGCCGTAATTGAAATCGATCCCCGCCTCGCCGCTGCCGCCGTCGCGCGTGCGCGTGCCGTCCGCGAAGGCGTAGATCTCGTAGTGCCCGGTATCGGTGGGTTCCGGATCGTCCGTGACATAGGGCGGCCCGGCGAGACAGGGCGAAGCCGCGCCGAGCGCCGGAAGCGCAAGCAGGAACGCGCGGAACCTGTGCCGATGCATGGGCCGGATCTTCATCGCGGGTTGAACGGATCGCGGAACACCGATTAATAGGCGGGGGAGTTTGAGCCGTCCACCCGAAAGCCCGCCTGATGACTCCGTTCGCGCTGTCCGCCATCCTGATGTCGCTGGTCGCGCTGGCGAGCTGGCTGAACGCGATGACGCTGAAGCTGCCGCGCGGCGTGGCGATGCTGCTGGTCGGCCTGATCGGCGCGGTCGCGGTGTTCGGGCTGGAGATGTTCGTGCCCGGTCTCGGCATCAGCGAGGTCGTCGCCCATATCGATTTCGCCTCCACGGTCACCGATTACATGCTGGCGTTCCTGCTGTTCGCCGGCGCGATGCAGGTCGATCTTGCCGAATTGCGCAAGCGCTGGGCGTCGGTCGGCGCGCTGGCGACACTGGGCGTCGGCGCCTCCATCCTCATCGTCGGCTGCGGGTTGTGGCTGGTGGCCGGCGCGGTGGGCGCGACGCTGCCGCTCACCTGGTCGCTGGTGTTCGCCGCCCTCATCAGCCCCACCGATCCGGTGGCGGTGCTGGCCACGGTGCGCCATGTGCGCCTGTCCAAGGCGCTCACCGTCACGCTCCAGGGCGAGGCGCTGTTCAATGACGGCGTCGGCATCGTCGCGTTCTACGCCCTGCTCGCGCTGGCCAGCGGAACCGGCGATATCGATCCCACCGGCGCGGTGCTGGAAGTGTTCATCGCGGCGCTGGGCGGGCTGGTGCTGGGCATGGTTGCGGCCTGGGCCGTCATCAAGGCGATGGCCACGCTGGACGATTTCGTGGTCGAGACCTCGATGTCGATCGCGCTGGCGATGGCGGTCTATGCCGGCGCGCAGGCGCTGCATCTGAGCGGGGCTATCGCTGCGGTCGGCGCGGGCATGCTGTTCGGCGGACCGCGCGCCCGCAAGGCGATGGAAGGCGAAACCGAAGTCTATCTGCGGCATTTCTGGGAACTGGTGGACGAGATCCTCAACGCGGTGCTGTTCCTGCTGCTGGGCGTGGAATTGCTGGCGGTGCCGTTCCGGCCGCGCTGGCTGGGGCTGATGGCGGCGGCGATTCCACTGGTCGTCGCCGCGCGCTTCGCCGTCGTCTTGCCCTGGGGCACGTTCTACCGCCGCTGGCGCGCGCAGAAGGGCGCGACCGCCATCCTGGGCTGGGGCGGGCTGCATGGCGCGCTGTCGCTGGCGCTCGCGCTCTCCCTGCCGGCCTCGCCCTACCGCGCGATCATCCTGGCGGTGACCTACGCCGTGGTGATCTTCTCCATCGCCGTGCAGGGCCTGAGCTTCGCCCCGCTGGCGCGACGCTTCCAGTCCGCGGAGTAGGCAAAGCGGTCCAACGGACTCGCGCGATTACTTCGCGAACAGCGCATCGACCGGTTTGCCGTCCACCGGCCGGCCGGGTTGCAGGCCGAGGAGCTTCATCACCGTGGGATGGATGTCGATCATGTCCAGGCGCGGAATCTCCTTGCCCTTCGCCACGCCCGCGCCCCAGGCGTAGAAGATGCCGTGCATCTGCACGATGGCGGGATCGTAGCCATGCGTCGCCTTCAGCGACGTCGTGAACGGGGTGAACGACACTGGCCAGATCGTGTTGACACCCACCCACCTGGCCCAGCCGGGCATCACCTCCGGCCCCACCATCCAATAGGGCGGATGCGTGACCAGCATCAGGTCGGGCACGCGCGGGCCGTTGCCGAGATGGGCGTAGGCCGGGAAGTGGCCCTTGCGATAGACGGTGAACAGGTCCTTGTAGTCCGCCAGCGCCTTGGCCACGCGGTCCTCGCTCTCGCCCTTGTCGAGATAGAGGAACGACGAGGCGCCATCCGTCGCCTGGCGCGCGTGGATGTCGTATTTGACCATCAGCCGGCCGACATTGATCAGCGGACCGACATCGATCATGCCGTGATCGGTGCCGACGATCAGCGTGCCCTCGCGGTCCGCCGGCAGGGCGCGGATGCCCGCCATCAGCTTGCCCACGATCGCGTCCGCCTTGTGCGCCGCCGCAAGTGTCTCCGGCGCGGTGACGCCATGATAGTGCGCCGTCTCGTCCGGTCCGCGGAAATAGAGCGCGATCAGGCGCGGATGGTCGGGCGCCGTGCTCGCCAGCGGCTTCAAGGCCTCCACCAGGATCGTGTCGTCGGACTGCGCGTGCCGGAACGGGACGTTGGGATTGATGAAGGTCGCGAGCTTGCCGCGCCGGGTCGAATAGCGCCCCGCCCAGTTGAACACCGCGGCATGCACGCCCTGCCGCTCGGCGGCTTCCCACATCGCCTCGCAGCCGGTGTGCCAGTCCGCGTCGCTGGGCAGCAGCTTGTTGTCGCCGTCGAAGCGCCCGAGCCTGGGATCGTAGAAGACGTTGGACATCACGCCGTGATGCTCCGGCCAGCAGCCGGTCTCGTAGGTCGTGTGGTTGATCAGCGAGATCGTGGGAAAGGCCGGTACGAGATGGCGCGACCAAGCGCCCTCCTTCTTCATCGTGTCGAAATTGGGCGTCGTCTTCGCCGCGTCCATCATCGCCGGCGAGAACCCGTCGAACAGCGTCACGATCACCGTCCGCTCCGCCGCGTGCGCCTGCACGGTGAAGAGCGCCAGGAACGCGATGAGAATTGTCCGGAAACGCATTGGATCCCCCATTACCCGCCCCTCGCGGGCTGCTCGTTCTTACCCCAAATCGATCGCCTTGCCCTCGCGGAGCACCGCATCGGCGGCGTCCGTCCAGTCGCCGTTGCTTTCGTGCAGCACCAGGCCCGGCAGCAGCAGCAGCGGCGCGCGCGAATCCTTCCACAGCGACACGATCACCCGCCGCGCCGGCACGCCGGCTTTCGGCCAGAGCGGCAATATCCGCAGGCCCGCCGACGGCAGCGCGGCCAGCGCCTCGTCCAGCCGGTCGGCGCGCAGGATCGCCGTGAAAGAGCCGTTGGACGCGGTGCGCTTCAGGCCCGCCTGCAGCCAGTCCGCCAGCCTGCCGTTGTCGTGGAGCGCGCGTGCGCGGGCGTCGTCGGGCGAGCGCGCGCCTTCGCCATGGAACGGCGGGTTGCAGAACACATGGGGGAACTCGCGGCGCAGCTCCTGCGGCAGCTGAAATACGTCGGCGCAGACGAAGCGCGCGCGCGACGCATTGATCCGCGCATTCTCATTTGCGGCCGCGGCGAGCGACGCATCGATCTCCACGCCGGTGACGCGGCAATCCTGCACGCGCGCGGCCAGGCACAGGCTCGCCACGCCCGCGCCCGATCCCAGTTCCAGCGCGCTGTCGCCGGCTCGCGCCGGAACGCTCGCGGCCAGCATCACCGCGTCGAGGCCGGAACGGAATCCTTCCTCGGGCTGACGTGCGACAACCTTGCCATCGAGGAACCCGTCGCCCGCCCGCCGCGCATCGGCGGCCAGCCCATCGCGCAAAATCGTCTCGGCGCGGCCGTGCTGCTCGTCGGGAACCATGATCCGGCGCGGCAAAATGCCCAAGCTGCCGTCCATCACACTCATGTGGGAATCGAAAACTTGCGCATCGATTCCGGCATCCACAAGCAACACTTGGGCAAAATCGAGCAGAACGGGATTGTTTGTTTTCAGGACTTCGCGCATAGCCCCTCCGAGCCCCGCATAGCAGCTTCCCGCGTCCGGCGGTATGCTTGACCCGCCTTCGAAGGGCTCCCTAGATATGGGTTGGACCGGGGAACGACCCGGCAACAAGTGAGCGTATGAAGACCGCCGAGGCAACCGTTCTGGACGTCGTGGAGAGGCTGTCGGCCGTGGACCGGCTGGCCGCGCTCGTCGCGTCCGACATCACCGCGACCGAGAAGGCGATCCATGAGCGCATGGGATCGTCCGTCGCGCTCATTCCCGATCTCGCGCGCCATCTCGTCGATTCCGGCGGCAAGCGTCTCAGGCCGCTGCTGACGCTGGCCGCCGCGCGGCTGTGCGGCTATCGCGGCGAGGCGCATGTCAAGCTCGCCGCCGCGGTGGAGTTCATCCACACCGCCACCCTGCTGCATGACGACGTGGTGGACGGAAGCTCGCTGCGCCGCGGCAAGCTCGCCGCCAACATCGTGTGGGGCAACAAGCCGACCATCCTGGTGGGCGACTTCCTGTTCTCCCGTGCCTTCCAGCTCATGGTCGAAACCGGCAGCATGACGGTGCTCGACATCCTGGCCGGCGCCTCGGCCGTGATCGCCGAGGGCGAGCTCATGCAGCTGCGCGCCGACAACAACCTCGCCACCACCGAAAGCGACTATTTGCGCATCATCGCCGCCAAGACCGCGGCGCTGTTCTCCGCCGCCGCCGAGGCCGGCGCGGCGCTGTCCGGCAGCAGGCCCGAGATCGTGGCGGCGCTCAGGGACTACGGCTCCAATCTCGGCATCGCTTTCCAGCTCATCGACGACGCGCTCGACTATTCCGGCCGCGAGAAGCAGATGGGCAAGACGGTGGGCGACGATTTCCGCGAGCAGAAGGTCACCCTGCCCGTCATCCTCGCCTATCAGCGCGCCGACGAGGAGGCGCGCCGCTTCTGGCACCGCGCCATCGAGAGCGGCCCCCAGCACGAAGGCGATTTGCGCTGGGCGATCACCTATGTCGAGGAAACCGGCGCCATCCAGGAAACCCGCGACCGCGCCGGGCGCTATGCCGACCAGGCCTGCCGCGCGCTGTCGGTGCTGCCCAAGAGCGAACTGCGCGAGGCGCTGGAAGCCATCGCGGAGTTCTGCGTGGGCCGGGGCTATTAAGCGACTATCCGAGCTGCGATCCGCGCGCCGATTTCACGATCGGCCGGTCCGCCCGTCTTAGCTGAAGGGCCCTGCCCACGATCAGCCAGCCGGGAACACCGCCATGTATTATTACATTCCGCAGAATTCCTGGGGCCTGGTGGATCAGGCCCACTACCAGACGGCTGGCTTCTATTCGTCGCCCGGGGGCGCGTGCCGGCCGGCCGCGCTTTGGTGCCAGGCCGCGCAGCGCGGCGCCTACACCCATTTCGACGGCAACGTGAACGCCATCTCCCAAAGCCTGGTGCAATGGCTCGCCAACAACAATGCCGGCAACACCATCGACGTCTATTGCGGCGACGCTGACTACGCCAACGATCTTCTCGGGCAGATCACCGCCATCGCCTATTGCCCCGGCGCGGTCGTCGCCAATGCCAATCCGGACGGCTATTGGGGCTGCGATTTCACCGATGTCGGCCCGGTGTGGGTCGACGACACCGGGATCGATGAAGACGAAAAGGTCCGGGCGCCCGACAACTGGTCGGACTATTGGGACGACGCGCCGGACTGGATCCCGACCGGCACCTTCACCTCGGCGATCGTCGACCAGCTCCAGGGCTTCTTCGCCAACTACAACGGCCAGTTCTATTTCGATTTTCACTGAGGTCGAAGACCAAATCCCTGCAACAAAAAACATCCAACAGGCGATAACTACGCACCCAGCGTCCTTGCCACCTTTACCCACCAGTCCGGATGGGCGGTCGCGATCTTCGTGGCGGCGTGTTGCGCGGCAGCCTGGTCGGCGAAGATGCCGAAGCAGGTGGCGCCGCTGCCGGACATGCGCACGACCAGCGCGGTCTCGTGATCGCAGATCGCGGCGATCGCCTCGCGGATGACGGGCGCGATCTGGCCGGCGGGCAGCTCGAGATCGTTGCGGTCGCGGTCGAGATAGCCGATCAGGGCGTCGCGCGTGGCAAAGCGCGGCGGGGGATGGCCGATGCCGCTGCGCGCGTCCAGCCGCGCGAACACTTCCGCCGTCGAGACCGCGGCGCCGGGATTGACCAGCACGAAATCGAGCGGCGGCAGGTCCAGGATCTGCGTCAGCCGCTCGCCGGTGCCTTCCATGTAGACGGGCACGCCGGCGAGGCAGGCCGGAACGTCCGCGCCGAGCCCGAAGGCGATCTCCGCCAGTTCGGCGCCGGCGATGCCCAGACGCCATAGCTTCGACAAGCCGCGCAGGGCCGCCGCCGCGTCCGCCGAGCCGCCGCCCAGTCCCGACGCCACCGGCAGGTTCTTGGTCAGCACGATGCGGGCGGCGGGCACGATGCCGGCCCCGGCGGCCAATGCGCGAGCGGCGCGCAGTACCAGATTGTCCGGCTCGTTGCGCAGGTCGCCGGCGAACGGCCCGTCGATCAGCAGCGTCAGCGCATCGGACTCTAAGAGCTGCAGGCTGTCGCCGGCGTCGGCGAAGACCACCAGGCTTTCGAGATCGTGATAGGAGTCGGCGCGGCGCGCGCCCACATGCAGCGTGAGATTGATCTTCGCCGGCGCGAAGACGGTCTCAGCCACCCAGCCCTTCCTTCAGCTTTTCCTGGAGCTCGGCCTTCTGCTTGTCGTCGGGGCCGTCGGCCAGCGCATGGTTCCACTGGAAGCGCGCATCGAGCTTGCGGCCGACCTTCCAATAGGCGTCGCCGAGATGCTCGTTGATGGTGGGATCGCCGGGCACGAGTTGCACCGCTTCGAGCAGCGTCGCGGCTGCGTCCTGGTAGCGGCCGGTGCGGAAATAGGCCCAGCCGACGCTGTCCACGATGTAGCCGTCGAACGGCGAGAGCGAGCGCGCCTTCTCCAGCATCGCCACGGCCTCGGGCAGGCGGCGGCCCTGGTCGATCCAGCTGTAGCCCAGATAGTTCAGCACCGAGGCCTGGTCGGGCGACAGCTTGAGCGCCTCCAGCATGTCGGCTTCCGCGGCCGGCCAGTTCTTGGCCTGCTCTTCGGCGACGCCGCGCGCGTAGTAGAGCGGCCAGTCCCTGGCCACCGGCGGGCTGAGCAGTTTCACCGCGTGATCGTAGGCGTCCGCGGCTTCGGGGAAATGCTCGGCGGAGCGGTAGGCGTCGCCCAGCGCCGTCCAGCCGGAAATGTCGTCCGGCCGCGCGGCGACCAGCGTCTTCAGTTCGGCGATGGCCTTGTCGTTCTGGTCGAGCTTGGATTCGTCGATGGCGAGCTGGATGCGCGCGGCCGTGCCGTAGGGAGAATCCGGATCGACGCCGCGATAGACGGCGATGGCGTCGGCGAATTTGTTCAGCGTCTCGTAGCGGTCGGCCAGCACGATCTTGGCGAGATCGAGATCGGGCGAGAGATAGAGCGCCATGCGCAGATAGAGCACCGCGATGTCGGCGTTGTTCTGGTCGGTCAGCGAAGCGGCGATGCCGAACAGCACCTCGCCCGCGCCCTGCTGCGGCGTGGCGATGAGGCGCGCGGGTTTGGTTCCGGCGGCGATGCGCGCCAGGCCCTGTTCGCCCACCGGCGCCAGCGTCGAGTCCGCTTCGAGCTTGGTGTAGAAGGCGCGCGCATCCACCGTGCGGCCCTGGCGCTCGAGGAAGCGGCCATAGGCTTCGGTCACGCGCGGCGAGCTGCCGCCCGCCGCCAGCGCTTCCTGGTAGGCCGTGTCGGCATCGGCGCTCTGGCCGGCGAGATCCAGGATCAATCCGCGATGAAACGCGGCCAGCGCCGCGGTGCCGCCCTGGCCCACCACGTTCTTGATGTCGGCCAGCGCGCTCTTGGTGTCGCCATTGCCCTCAGCCGCCCAGGCATCGAGCAGCGAGAGCATGAGCTCGGTGAACGGTCCTTTTGCCGATTGCGCGATCTGCATCCGCGCCGCGCCGTAATCGCCGTCCTTGATCGCCTGCACCGCCAGCGTCAGCCGCGCCGGGCGGTCGTCGTGCAGCGTCCTGACGATGCGGCCGGCCAGCTTGACCGCGTTGTCCATGTCGCCGGAGGCGGCGCTGAACAGGAAGGCGCGGTTGAGCAGGTCGGCGTTGTCGGGATCGTCGGCGAGACTGGAGCGGTAGAGCTCCGCCGCGGTCGGCAGGTCGTGATTGGCGGCGGCAAGATGCGCCGAGAGATAGTCGCCATAGCCGGCGGCATCGTTGTGGGTGGAAGCGAGCGCCGCGACGCTCATGCCCAGCGCCATCGTCAGCGCCAGCACCGCCGGATAAATCTCACGCACGCAACGCACCTCCCGGTTTACATATTGGTGTAGTTGGGCCCGCCACCGCCTTCCGGCGTCACCCAGGTGATGTTCTGCTCCGGGTCCTTGATGTCGCAGGTTTTGCAGTGGACGCAATTCTGCGCGTTGATCTGGAACCGCGGGCCCGAGGCATCGCGCACCACCTCGTAAACGCCCGCCGGGCAGTAACGCTGCGCCGGCTCGTCATATTCCGGCAGATTGACCCGGATGGGAATAGTGGGATCCTTCAGAACAAGGTGAACGGGCTGGTCTTCCTCGTGGTTGGTGTTGGACAGGAACACCGAGGACGGCTTGTCGAAGCTGAGTATCCCGTCCGGCTTGGGATAGGCGATGGGCTTGCAGTCCCTGGCCAGCTTGAGGGTTTTGTAATCCGGCTTGCCGTGTTTGAGCGTGCCGAAGATGGAAAAGCCGAACAGCTGGTTGGTCCACATGTCCAGGGCGGCCAGCGGCACGCCCAGCAGCGTCCCGCATTTGGACCACAGCGGCTTCACGTTGCGCACCCGCTTGAGGTCCTTGTAGACGTCGCTCTCGCGCCAGCCTTCTTCATAGGCTTGGAGTTCGTCGCCCGACCGTCCGGCGGCGAGCGCGTCGAACGCCGCGTCCGCGGCCATCATGCCGGTCTTCATCGCGTTGTGGCTGCCCTTGATGCGCGGCACGTTGACGAAGCCGGCCGAGCATCCGATCAGCGCGCCGCCGGGGAACACCAGCCTGGGCACAGATTGCAACCCGCCCTCGGTGATGGCGCGCGCGCCATAGCCGATGCGCTTGGCGCCTTCGAGGTAGGGCGCGATCTGTGGGTGATGCTTGACGCGCTGGAACTCGTCGAACGGCGAGGTGTAGGGGTTCCAGTAGTTGAGATGGACGACGAAGCCCACCGAGCAGAAATTCTCGCTCCAGTGATACATGAAGAGGCCGCCGCCCGTGGCATTGTCCAGCGGCCAGCCCATGGTGTGCACGACCAGCCCGGGGCGGTGCTTGTCCTTGGGCAGCTCCCACAGCTCCTTCAGCCCGATACCGTATTTCTCGAAATCGACGCCGTCGCGGAGCTTGTACTGCGCGATGAGCCGCTTGGAGAGCGAGCCGCGCGCGCCCTCGGCGAAGAAGGTGTACTTGCCCAGCAGGTTCATGCCGGGCGTGTAGTCCGGCTTGTGGTGACCGTCTTTGGCCACGCCGAGGTCGCCGGTGACGACACCCTTCACCACGCCGCCCTCGACGATGAGGTCCGCCGCCGGGAAGCCGGGATAGATCTCCACGCCCAGCGATTCTGCCTGCTGCGCTAGCCATTTGCAGACGTTGCTTAAGCTGACGATGTAATTGCCGTGATTGCTCATCAGCGGCGGCATGGCGAAGTTCGGCAGCCTCACCGAGCCGGCCGGGCCCAGGAAATAGAAGTGATCGTCGGTGACGGGGGTGTCGAGCGGCGCGCCCTTGGCCTTCCAGTCCGGGATCAGCTCGTCGAGCGCCACAGGATCGATGACGGCGCCGGAGACGATATGCGCCCCGATCTCCGAGCCCTTCTCCAGCACGCAGACCGACACCTCCTTGCCGGAGGCCGCCGCACGCTGCTTCAGCCGGATCGCGGCCGACAACCCCGCCGGCCCGCCGCCCACGATGACGACGTCATACTCCATGCTCTCGCGCTGGACGGGTTCGGCCATGGCAATCCCTGAAATCGGTGGCTCTCAACAGGTTTATGGGGCCCCCGGCCAAGGCGGGTCAACGGCGTACAAAATATGGTAGGCTTCCACCATGGAAGGCGAACAAACGTCAATCGGCTCGATCGGTCGTCCGGCCCGATTGCAGTGGCGCTCATTCGGACAATGGTTTGGTCTCTGCTTCGGCCTTGCCCTCGTCTACTTTCTGGCGGCCGGGTACGTCGGCATTTCACTGCACCAGACTGGCCGCCTATTGATCCGGGTGCCGAATTTCATCACCGTCGCTGCCCCCCCGCTCTTCGTCATCCCCCCTTTCATCGCCTCCCTGCTTCTGGCGGTTAAATTCAATCTGGGCGACAGGACTTTGTGGACTTGGGCAATTCTGTATTTCGCTGCGTCCCTGGCAAACTGGCTCGGCTTGTTCGTGGCCATTCTTATGCAGTAGTCGAATTGCACCATGCCATCGCCATCTGACGCCCTCTCCACCCTTGCCTGGCTCGTCGAGTCCGGGGCGGATGAGGCGTTGCTGGACGAGCCGGTGAACCGGCTGAAAGCGAAAAGTCACCCTCCCCTTGAGGGAGGGTCGAAAAATCCGAGCGCAGCGAGCGATTTTTCGGGAAGGGGGCGCGCACGGGCGATCGACACCGCCCCCTCCGCGAAATCTGCTTCGCAGATTTCGACCCTCCCTCAGGGGGAGGGTGAAAGGAAGAGCGCGCCTCCGCTCGCTACAGATTCCATCGGCTCGGCGCTGGAGATCACGGCGCGTTGCACCACCCTCGCCGAACTCAAATCCGCGATGGAAGCGTTCGAGGGTTGCGGGCTGAAGAAGACCGCCACCACCACCGTCTTCTCCGATGGCACGCCCGCCCATGGCATCATGCTGATCGGCGAAGCGCCGGGGCAGGAGGAAGACAAGGCCGGCAGGCCGTTCGTGGGCCGCGCAGGACAGTTGCTCGACCGGATGCTGGACGCCATCGGACTCGACCGGCGCACCAACGCCTACATCACGAATGTCATAAATTGGCGGCCGCCGAACAACCGCGATCCCTCGCCGGAGGAGGCCGCCGTCTGCCTGCCCTTCCTGCGCCGCCATATCGAGCTGGCGCGGCCGCGGATCCTGATCATCCTGGGCGCGGTGTCCGCGCGCCATGTGCTCGGGCGCACCGAGGGCATCATGCGATTGCGCGGCAAATGGCTCGAATATCACGTGGCGGGAACCATGATCCCGGTGATGCCGACGCTGCATCCGGCCTATCTGCTGCGCCGCCCCGCGGACAAGAAACTCGCCTGGCACGATTTGCAGGCCATTGAATCAAAAATAAAATCCCTCGGATTGCTTGAGCGGGACGCGGCGGAAGGCTAACCTCGGCCATCCCAATTCGCGAGCGCACCAGGCATGACTCTCGACACACCCGCATTGTCATCCTCGGCGGACGCCTCAGCGTCCATCGCGCCGCATCGCCATGGCTCCCGGCTCTCGCTGCGCCCGGCCGGGATGACAGCCGTGGTTTTGGCGCTCGCCGCCTTCCTGAATTCCGCGCATGCCGCCGACATCGCGGTACTGTCGCCGGACGACGTGCAGCGCTACCGCCAGATCTTCGCCGACGAGCGCAGCGGCGATTTCTCCGATGCGCAGGAGCAGGTCGCCAAACTCTCCGACCACTCGCTGGTGGGCTACGCCCAGGCCGAGCACTACCTGTCGCCGCACAGCAAGAAAGCCACCATCGCCGAACTGGTCGACTGGCTGAACGAGTACAAGACGCTGCCGGTCGCCGACCGCATCTACGATCTGGCCATCGAGCGGGCGCGCAAACCCGTGCGCAAGCATCACCGCATCATCGGCTACAAGGTGACCGTGCTGGTGCCGACGCCGGCGCCCGCGCCGCGCGCCCGGGGCGGCGGCTACGAGGACGGCAATGTTCCCGATCCGCCGATGTCGTCGGACGCGGCGCGCGCGGCGCAGACCCAGATCGAGGCCGACATCCATGCGAGCCAGCCGGCCGAGGCCGACGGCGTGCTCCAGGCGCTCGAGGCCGCCGGCACCGCGCCCAGCGTCGACATCGCACGGCTGTCGCAGCGGGTAGCGGCCTCCTATCTCGCCGAGAGCATGGACTTCAACGCGTTCGACGTGGCCTCGCGCCCGTCCGGCATGGACCGCGCCGCGGTGCCGCTGCTCGACTGGGACGCGGGCTTCGCCGCCTACCGCATGGGCAAGTACGACGTCGCCGTGACGCATTTCGAGACGCTGGCGGAAGTCGGCTCGGTGCCCAACTACATCCGCAGCCAGGCCGCGTTCTGGGCCGCGCGCGCCCATCTGGCGGAGAACGATCCGCTGCCGGTGGTGTCGCTGCTGACGGCGGCGGCGCGCGAGCAGCCGACGTTCTACGGCATGCTGGCGCAATACATCCTGGGCCAGACCGGCAACACGGATTTCTCCGATCCAGTGATCGCCGACGGCGATTTTGCCTCGCTCGACGCCATCGACTCCTTCCACCGTGCCGTCGGCCTCTACCAGATCGGCGAGACGCCGTGGCTGCACGAGGAGATGCAGCGCGCCATGGCGCAAATGGACATGCGCGGCGGCGAGACTTTCGCAGCCGTCGCCCATCGCATGGACCTGCCCGACCTCGAACTGCGCGCCAGCGAGATCGAGGCGGGGCGCGGGCGCGTGCTGACCGGGCTGTTCCCCGTGCCGGGCTACACGCCGGACGGCGGCTATCACATCGACCCGGCGCTGGTGCTGGCCTTCGCGCGCGAGGAGAGCAAGTTCCAGGCAGGCGCGGTGTCGCCCGCGGGCGCCCACGGGCTGATGCAGATCATGCCGGGCACCGCGGCCAAGCTTGCCGGCGGCAGCGTGTCGACCGCCCGGCTGCACGATCCGTCCTACAATATGAGCCTGGGCCAGCGTTATCTCGAGGAACTGCTGGACGACCACAGCGGCAACATCGTGGAGATCGCCGCCGCCTACAACGCCGGCCCGGGCAGCATCGACCGCTGGCTCGGCACCAAGGCGACGCAGCACGACGATCCTCTCCTGTTCATCGAAAGCATCCCGGTGCAGGCGACGCGCACCTATGTGAAGGTCGTGCTCACCTATTACTGGATGTATGACCGGCGCGACGCGCGCCAGCCGGTGACGCTCGACCAGACCGCGCGGGGCGGCTGGCCGGTCTACCGCCGCACCGGCAACGCGCTCCAGGCCGCGCCGCAGCCGGACGTGACACCCAAACCCGCCGTCGTGAGCGATGCCTCCTACTGACGGCTCCCGCGCCTTCGTGCCGGTCCGCATCGCGGTGATGACGGTGTCGGATACGCGCGACGCCTCCAACGACACCTCCGGCGACACGTTGGCCGCGCGCATCGCGGACGCGGGCCACGAACTCGCCGCGCGGATCATCGTCAGGGACGATCAGGCCCTGATCGCGGCGCAATTGCGCGCCTGGATCGCCGATCCCGGGATCGACGCCGTGATCTCCACCGGCGGCACCGGACTCACCGGCCGCGACGTGACGGTGGAGGCGTTCCAATCGGTGTTCGAAAAGGAGATCGATGGCTTCTCCGCCATCTTCCACCGCATCTCGTTCGAGAAGATCGGCACCTCGACCGTCCAGTCGCGCGCCTGCGCCGGCGTAGCCGGGGGCACCTACCTCTTCGCCCTGCCCGGCTCGCCCGGCGCGGTGAAGGACGGCTGGGACGGCATCCTCAAGGCCCAACTCGACATCCGCCACAGGCCCTGCAACTTCGTCGAGATCATGCCGCGGCTGATGGAGAAGTAGTCAATCGTGCAAGCCGGACCAGGGGCTACGCTCGCTGAGATACCGGTGGATTTCTTCGATGTCGCGCAGGGCCTGAACGCGGTATCGGACAATCACACGACACCGAGTTGTTTCCAGAACGCGGCGACCTCTTCATCGGACGCAATCGGGCTTGCGAGAGCACGCGTTATCGCGGCACGCTCATCCTCCGTCAGGACCCGGATCCCGGTGCGGCGCGCCTCGATCTCGCGCGCGACTTCGGCGAGTTCTTCCTGGTCCTGCCTCGGCCAGGTACGGACGCTCTCCAGAACCAGGTCGATCTGTTCCTTGGTCATGCTCCCAATATAACAGATCGCGGCGGGCGTTGATACGATTGCGCGGGACGGACTAGTATCATGGCCGCCAGTCCGGAGGCTCGCCATGCCCGTTTCTCTCATCGTCGGTACGCCCAAAGGCGCTGCGGTTTTGCGCGGCAAGGGGGATGGGACCTGGACGGAAGATTTCGTCCTGCGCGGCTGGCCGGTGACGGCGTCGGCGCGGGACGACAAAGGCCGCGTCTATGTCGCGGTGAACAGCCCCAATTACGGCGTCGCGATCTTCACCAGCGACAATCTCGCGGACTGGAAGCAGCTTCCGTCCGCGCCGCGCTACCGCCCCGAGGATCGCGGCAATCCGGAGCATCACCGTCTCATCGCGCGCGACGATTTCTCGGGACTTCTGAAAGGCGGCGGCCGTTTCGTCGACCAGATCTGGAACCTGCACTGGGCGCATGGCGCGCTGTGGGCGGGCGTGTCGGAGGCCGGCCTGTTCGTCAGCCGCGACCGCGGCGAAAGCTGGCAGCCCATCGACGGCTTCAACAACCATCCCAGCCGCGACGCCTGGGTGCCCGGCTTCGGCGGGCTGGGCGCGCACACCATCCTCACCGACGCGAAGGATCCCAGGCGCATGTGGGTGGGCGTGTCCGCCGCCGGCTTCTTCCGCACCGACGATGGCGGCGCCACGTGGAACCCGAAGAACAAAGGCGTGAACCCGGCGGTGGAGTCCGCGCCCGCCTCCACCGGCCAGTGCATCCATCACGCCGCCAACGATCCCGCCAACGCCGGCGTCATCTTCCGCCAGGAGCATCGCGGCGTGCACCGTTCCGACGACGGCGGCGACAACTGGCGCGTCATCGAGGGCGGGCTGCCGGTTGCCGAACTCAGCGACGGCCATCACTGCTCCTTCGGCTTCCCCATGGTGATGGACCGCCCGTCGAAATCGGTGTTCGTGGCGCCCCTGGACGGCGACAATTTCCGCTTTCCCCGCGGCGGCCAGCTCGCGATCTACCGCTGCAAGGACGGGGAGACCTGGCAGGCGCTCACCGGCGGCCTGCCCGGCAACTGCTATGCCAGCGTGCTGCGCGGCGCGATGGCGGCGGACCAGAACAGCGGCGTCTATTTCGGCACCAGCAACGGCGCGGTCTATGCGAGCGGCGATCTGGGCGACAGTTGGCGCGAGGCGGCATCGGGCCTGCCCCGCATCATGAGCGTGGACGCGTACATTTCGTGAGCGTCAAGGTGCAGCTGCCGCCGGTGCTGCGCGGCGTGATGGGCGGCGAACGCTGGCTGGAAGCGGACGGCTCGTCCATCGCCGCCGTCCTGACCGACCTCGCCTCGCGCCATCCCTCGCTCGGCCTGCACCTGTTCGACGAACAGGGCGCGGTGCGCCACAACATCGTCTTCCTCCACGCCGGCGAAATGATCCGCGCCAAGGACGCGGGCGCCCGGCAACTGCACGACGGCGACGAGATCGTCCTGACGAACGCGCTGGCGGGGGGATGAGGCTTACTCCGGGGAGTCTCCGCCACCCTCAACTCTCGGTGTCATGGCGCGCGACTGCAGGCCTTCCAGGTGCCGTCTGGCAGGTATCGTCAGGCAGTGTCGTTTGGAATGACCCCGAAGATGGATTGAGCGTCCCGAGCCGTATCGTGCAGAACCGACCTGGATGGTCCGCAGTCGCGGGCCATGACACAAAATTTCAACACCAGAATGCGTGCGATTGAACCATATATGGTAGTTATGGGTTAGCAAGTTGCAACATCTTGAAGAGACCTGTTCTTGTATCGTTCAATTGTTCCTGCTAGGTTCCTACCATGACCACGGTTCTCGACATCACCGCCGATCCGCGGCGGTTGCACGGCAGGGGCGCCCTTTCCAATGCGGCGGGGCGCTATGAGCGGCAGACGCGCGTCCTGGTGGACGATGGTTGGAGCGGGGAGACGGCGCCCGATCCGGATTTTGAGGCGCCGTCGCTCAAGACCGAGATCCTCAGGGACACCTCGCGCACCATCATCACCCGCAACAACTCGCCCGACATCTCGTTCTCGCAGTCGATCAATCCCTACAAGGGCTGCGAGCACGGCTGCATCTACTGCTTCGCGCGGCCGACGCACGCCTATCTCGGCCTGTCGCCGGGCGCGGATTTCGAGAGCAAGATCTTCGCCAAGCCCAACGCGGCGGAGCTGCTGCGCAAGGAATTGTCGTCGCCGAAATACGTGCCGCAGGTGCTGGCGATGGGGACGAACACCGATCCCTATCAGCCCATCGAGCGCAAGCTGCGCATCATGCGCTCGGTGCTGGAGGTGCTGCACGAATTCCGCCATCCCGTCGGCATCGTGACGAAATCCGCGCTGATCCTGCGCGATCTCGACATCCTGGCGCCCATGGCGGAGATGGGGCTGGCCAAGGTGGCGCTCAGCGTCACCACGCTGGACCGCAAGCTCGCCCGCACCATGGAGCCGCGCGCCGCCACCCCGCCCCGGCGCATCGAAACCATCCGCCAGCTCACCGAGGCCGGCGTTCCCACCTCGGTGATGTTCGCCCCCGTCATCCCGGCGCTGAACGACGAGGAGCTGGAAAGCGTGCTCGGCGAGGCCCACGCTGCCGGCGCCCGCAGCGCGGGCTACGTGCTCCTGCGCCTGCCGCTGGAGATCAAGGACCTGTTCCGCGAATGGCTGGAGACCAACGAGCCCGGGCGGGCCAAGCACGTCATGTCGCTGATCAAGTCCATGCGCGGCGGCAAGGATTACGACGCCAACTGGCACACCCGCATGCGCGGCACCGGCCCCTATGCCGAGCTGATCGCAAGGCGCTTCCACCTGGCCGTCAAGCGCCTGGGCATGAACCGCGAGAACCGCCCGCTGGACGTCACCCAGTTCCGCAAGCCGATCGCGGCAGGCGAGCAGCTTGCGCTGCTTTAAGGGGTATATCGCATCGACCTGTCACCCCGGGCGGCCCCCGACAGCGTCCGGGGGAGACCCGGGATCCACCCAGCCAGCGTCCAGGCAGGTCCCGGCTCGCCGCGCCCGGCCGGGATGACGCTCTCGTTGGAAAATAATTTGTGCGCCCCCGCATCCAAACCGCCCCCTCCCCGCATCACCAGTCCATCGGCCATCCCGGCCGCGGAGGGTTTGGGCAATGTTCGTCATCCATGGGCACGACTGGACCTCGGTCGCCATCTTCTGGGGCGCCGTCGTCGCCATCGTGTTCTGCGGCAATTTCTTCAGCTATCGCGAGCGTTCCAGCCGCTACCGCGCCATCGAGAAGATGGCGGAGAAGGGCCAGCAGATCCCCCCCGAGATGCTCAGCGGCCGGATGCATCGCGGCATGCGCTATTACGGCAGCCCGATCTGGCACGGCGTCTATCTGATGTGCTGCGGCGTGGCGCTGTTCGTGTTCTTCTGGGCGATGACCGGCGGGGGCAACTATTTCAGCGGCGAAGGCGTGCCGAACTGGCTGCCGTTCATCGGGGTCTTCCCGTTCATGATCGGGCTGGCGCGCCTGCTCGCCGGCATCTTCGACAGGCCACCCTCGAACTGACAATGTCGCCGCGCGATGGAAGACAACGATCTGGCGCAAATGGCTGCCGCGGGCGACGCGGCGGCCTTCGCCATCCTGGTGCGGCGGCACCAGTCGCGGCTGCGCGGCTATCTGCGCCGCATGGCGCGCGGCGACCACGCGCTGGCGGACGATCTGGCGCAGGAATCCTTCCTCGAAGCCTGGCGCAAGATCGCGCAGTTCCAGGCCAGCGGACGTTTCGCGGGCTGGCTCCTGCGCATCGCCCATTCGCGCTATCTGATGCAGGCGCGCAAGCGCAAACTCGAGCCGCTGGAAGAGATGGCGGACATGCCCGAGCCGCAGCCCGCCGATCCCGCCCTGCGCCTCGACCTGGAAGCCGCGATGGCGCGGCTTTCGCTGGCGGAACGCGCCGCCCTCACGCTCTGCCACGCGCTGGGGCATTCGCATGAGGACGCCGCGGAGATACTCGGCATGAAGCTCGGCACGCTCAAATCGCATGCGCTGCGCGGCCGCGAGAGATTGCGCCGCTTGCTGGGAGACGCACCGTGAGCGGCGGCGATCTCGACGCGCTGCTTGCGGCGCCGCTTCCGCCGGTGGAGGACATGGGCTTCTGCCGCCGCGTGACGGACGGCGTTGCGCGAGCGCAACGCCTGCGCACATTCTGGACGTCCGCCGCCGCCATCGGGGCGGGCGCGATCCTGCTGCCGTTCATGCCGCTGGGCCAGGCAGGCGACACGATCGCTACGGTATCTTGGATCCTCGCGGGTTCCGCGCCCCTTGCCATTGCAATCGCCATGCTCGTTCTGTCCAATTCGCTCCTGCGTTGGGTGGCCGATTGAGAGGCCGGTGTGGTGGACATGAGCACAAGGCAAAACGTATCGCAGGCGGCGCGGCCGCACGGACGCACCGGGCGCATCTTCGGATGGCTGATGGGGCGGATGAACGCGCCCGCCTATCGCTGGACCGTCGATCAGATGGAGGCCGCGCATCCCAGATCGATGCTCGAGATCGGCTTCGGCACCGGCCATCTGCTCCAGATGGCGGCGAAGAAACTCAGGCTGGCGAAAATCGCCGGCGTCGATCCGTCGGAGCTGATGGTCGAGACCGCGCAGAAGCGCCTCAGGCGCTTCCGCAAGAAGGCCGAGATCGATTTGAAGCAGGGCGACGACACGGCGCTGCCCGCGCAAGGCCCGTTCGATGCCATCGCGGCGCTGCATTCCTTCCAGTTCTGGGAGCATCCCGCCACGACTCTGGCGCACATCCATGCGCTGCTCGCGCCGGCCGGCAAGTTCATCCTGGTGCTGCGGGTTCACGGAAAGAGCGGCGCCCGCAAGGTGCCCAATCCGTTGAGCCGGACAGGCGACGAAGTCAGCCAGGCCATCGCCGCCGCCCAGCAGGCCGGCTTCGTCATGCAGGGCATGAACGGCCTGTCGAAAACCTCCCAGGGCATCGTGTTCGGGCGGGAGTAAGCCGGTGTTGCAGGAAGTCCAATTCTCAGTGTCATGGCCCGCGACTGCGGGCCATCCAGGTGACATACATGCCGTCTTGTGGGCGTGCGCTGCTCTTTGCAGTATGCAGAGTGCAGAACCCAGATGGATGGCCCGCAGTCGCGGGCCATGACACGCGTTGTGAACGAAATCCGCGGTTCAATTCCGACATAAAATTTCAATCGCTGGAATGTCAGGGGGGTTACCCCCCTCCCCCGCGCATTTTGCAGGTTCGAATAGGCGTTGTGGGTAAGCCTCGGGATTGGTTGGGTTTCCGGGCGACTCTGCTACCGTCGACCGGCCATGCCGCACTACATCCACGAATCCCGCTACCTCAAGGCCAATCCCGGTCCCATCGCCGGCGTCGACGAAGCGGGGCGCGGACCGCTGGCGGGGCCGGTGGTGGCTGCGGCCGTCATCCTCGACCGCAAGCGGATTCCCAAGGGCCTCAACGATTCCAAGCAGCTGACGGCGGAGGTGCGCGAGGCGCTGTTCGTCGTGATCCTGGAGCGGGCGGTGGCTGTGGGCGTCGGCGAGGCCAGCGTCGACGAGATCGACCTCATCAATATCCGCCAGGCGACGCACCTGGCCATGGCGCGGGCCGTCCGGGCGCTCGCGACCGCGCCCATCTTCGCGCTGGTGGATGGCAACGACGCGCCCGCGCTGCCCTG
The DNA here is from genome assembly GCA_050728855.1 of Rhizomicrobium sp. Taxonomy (GTDB): domain Bacteria; phylum Pseudomonadota; class Alphaproteobacteria; order Micropepsales; family Micropepsaceae; genus Rhizomicrobium. The sequence continues at coordinate 47,407 of JBOHKI010000012.1, forward strand.
CCGCTGCGACACGCTGATCGACGGCGACGCCAAGTCCGTCTCCATCGCCGCCGCCTCGATCGTCGCCAAGGTCACGCGCGACCGCATGATGCAGGCGCTCCACGACGAGCATCCTGGTTATGGCTGGGTCACCAACAAGGGCTACGGCACGCCGGAGCACCTGGACGCGCTTGGCCGGCTGGGGCCATGCCGCCACCACCGCCGCAGCTTCGCGCCCGTCCACAACATATTGTATCCACAGAATCGCGGGGACTCTATTGTGGATTCAATTCTAACGCTTTGATTCCACGGACTCTTGACGCGGCGAATCGCGCGAATCATTGTCGGCCGCCTGTGGACAAAGCGGGCGGGTCATGGGGCGGATCATCAAACTGGAAGACGCGATCGACCGCGTCCTCGAAGGCGACTGCGTCGAAAGCATGCAGGCCCTGCCCGAGGGCTGCGCCGACCTGGTCTTCGCCGACCCGCCCTACAACCTCCAGCTCGAGGGCACGCTGCACCGGCCCGACAATTCCCGCGTCGACGCGGTCGACGATTCCTGGGACCGCTTCGCCAGCTTCGCCGATTACGACCGCTTCACCCGCGACTGGCTCACCGCCGCGCGCCGCGTGCTCAAGGACAATGGCGCGCTGTGGGTGATCGGCTCGTATCACAACATCTTCCGCGTCGGCGCGATCCTGCAGGACCTGGGCTTCTGGATCCTGAACGACGTCGTCTGGCGCAAGACCAACCCGATGCCGAACTTCCGCGGCAAGCGCTTCACCAACGCGCATGAGACCATGATCTGGGCGTCGAAGGACAAGGAGGCGCGCTACACCTTCAACTACGAGGCCATGAAGGCGCTGAACGACGAGCTCCAGATGCGCTCGGACTGGACGCTGCCCCTGTGCACCGGCGCGGAGCGGCTGAAGGACGCCAATGGCGAGAAGGCGCATTCCACGCAGAAGCCGGAGGCGCTGCTCCATCGCGTGGTCGTGTCGTCGAGCAAGCCGGGCGACGTGATCCTCGATCCGTTCTTCGGCTCGGGCACGACGGGCGCGGTGGCGCGGCGCCTCGGCCGGCACTTCATCGGCCTGGAGCGCGATCCGAAATACGCCCGCCTCGCCCGCTCGCGCATCGCCGATGTCGAGCCCGCGGACAGCGAAGCCATTGAAGTCACCAAATCCAAGCGCGCCGAGCCGCGCATTCCGTTCGGCTGGGTGGTCGAGCGCGGATTGCTGCCGCCGGGCACCGTGCTGCACGGTCCGCGCAAGGGCCACCGCGCCAAGGTGCGCGCCGATGGCACGCTCGTCTGCTCCGACGCCACCGGCTCGATCCACCAGATCGCCGCCCATGTGCAGGGCCTGGACGCCTGCAACGGCTGGACGTTCTGGCAGTACGAGCACAAGGGCAATCTGGTCTCGATCGACGTCCTGCGTCAGCGCCTGCGCGCCGATTTGGCCTGATCCCGGACCTGAATGTTTGGCCGGTCGAACAGCGGCCCGTCACCGCCGAACGCATGCGCGACGATCTTGCGCATGACCGTGGGCAGCGCGGCGTTGGCAAGATCGCCGACCCACGCGCGGCCATTCGCGGCGCGGCCCGCGGCGTCGGCGACATAGACTTCGATCTCCAGCTCGAAATGGGTGAAGCCGTGGCGCACGATGCCGGGGCGCTTCTTCCACGCGGCCTTGAACGGCGCCTGCCTGACGGCTTCGTCCCGCGAGGGGAATTCGTCCGTCCATGGACCGAGCGGCGGCTGCTGCATGCCGCCGAGCAGACCGCTCTCGGATCTGCGTTCCAGGAGGACCGCGCCATCGGGATCGCGCGCGACGAAGGCCGCGCCGCGCTTCATCGGCCGCGGCGCCTTCTCGCCTTTGACCGGCAAGAGCTCCTGGATGCCGCGCTTTCGGGCTTCGCACCAGCCGCTCCACGGACAGCTGCCGCAGGCCGGGCGCCTGGGCGTGCAGATCGCCGAGCCCAGATCCATCATCGCCTGCGCGAAGTCGCCGGCGCGCTTCTCCGGCACCAGCGATTGGCCGAGCGCGCGCAATCGCGGCTTGGCCTTGGGCATCGGCTCCTCGACGGCGAAGACGCGCGCGATCACGCGCTCCGCGTTGGCATCGACCGCGGCCTGGCGCTCGTCGAAGGCGATGGCCGCGATGGCCCCGGCCGTGTAGGCGCCGATGCCGGGAAGCTGGCGCAAGCCTTCCGCCGTGTCCGGGAACCGGCCACCGAATTCCGCCACGACGGTCTTCGCGCATTTGTGAAGATTGCGGGCGCGGGCGTAATAGCCGAGCCCGGCCCACGCCACGAGCACGTCGTCGAGCGGCGCGGCCGCGAGTGCCTTCACCGTCGGCCAGCGCTGGAGGAATTTGCGATAGTAACCGGCCACGGCGGCGACCGTGGTCTGCTGAAGCATGATCTCCGACAGCCACACACGATAAGGATCCGCGCGCTTTCCCGCCGGCGCGCGCCATGGCAGCACGCGGCGGTGTATATCGTACCAGGCGAGCAGCGCGGCGGCGGCCTTCTTCGGGAGCGCGGGAGCAGGCATACTGCCACCATGGCGCAACCGCCCAAGGACAAACAACCCGCTGCTGAGCCGGCCCGCCGCAACCGCGCGGACGCGGTGTCGCGAGACGCCACGGGCGCGGCCTCGGCCGCCTTCGCGCGTGCCGGGTTCACCGATCCCAATCTCGTGCTGCGCTGGGACGAGATCGTGGGTCCCGAGATCGCACGTATCGCCCGGCCCGTGCGGCTGACGGAAGGCGCGACGGGCGGCGTGCTCACCCTGAAGGCCGAACCGGGCGCTTCGGTATTCCTCCAGCACGAGACGCGTCTGTTGTGCGGGCGCATCAACGACTGGCTCGGCCGGACGGCTGTGGCCCGGCTCAAATTCATACAGGGGCCGGTGTTGCAGAGAAGCGCCGCGCCGCGCCGGAGCCTGACAAGGAAGTCGGTGCCGCCGGAGGACCCGGCGGCGCAATTCCATGGCGCGGAAGGCCTGGCGCAGGCGCTTCTCGCGCTGGCCGCCGTGCGCCGGCACGATTGAATGGCCGCGGGCGGTCTGCGAAGCTCGAGAAACAGCGGGAGTGAGGGATCGTGAAGCGGCAACATCTTCTGATCGGGCTCGTGGCGGCCGCGGCCGTCGCCCTGAGCGTGATCGCCTATTTCCTGATGACCGGCGGATCGCAAACCACCGTGACGGCGAACGCCGAACGGTCCGGATTCACGATCACCTCCGAGGATCGCACGCTCGGCTCACCCAAGGCGCCAGTGCTGATGGTCGAGTACGCCGCGCCAACCTGCCCGGTCTGCGCCGCGTTCGACATGACGGTCTTTCCGCAGATCAAGGCGCAGTACATAGACACGGGCAAGGTCTATTATGTGTTCCGCGTCTATCCGTTGAGCTCGGTGGACGTGGCCGCCGAAGGCATGGCGCGCTGCCTGCCCAGGCAGAACTACATCCCGTTCATCGACATGCTTTATCGCAACCAGCCGAAATGGGATCCGGACGGGCACGATATTCCGGACGTGCATGGCGCCCTTGTCCAGATGGGCGCGGAGGCGGGCATGGCGGCCGCGGAAGTCGATAGCTGCATCGGCAACCCGACCCAGCAGGCCCACACAACGGCCGTCGGAAAGGAAGCCGCCGACAAGTACGGCGTGAGCGGCACGCCGACCTTCTTCGTCAACGGCCAGATGCGCGTCGGCGTCGGCACTCCGGACGACTGGCGGACGTTCCTGGACGGCCTGCTGGCCAAAAAATAGCCCACAATCTGGCCGATTGAACGCAAGGCCCGGCTCTGCCAAAACCTCGCGGCCAAACGGGAGTTGAGAACGTGAACCTGACGCGGCAGCATCTGCTCTTCGGACTGGTCGGCTTGGCGGTGATCGCGCTGGGCGTGATCGCCTATTTCGTCTTCTGGGGCGAATCGGGCACAGGCCCGATCAGCGGCGAGAAGTATGGAATCACCTTCTCGTCCCGCGACAGGGGCATGGGCTCGCCCAACGCGCCGGTGATGATGGTCGAATATGCCGCGCCCACCTGCCCGCACTGCGCCGCCTTCGACATGGAGATTTTCCCGCTCCTGAAGAAGACCTATATCGACACCGGCAAGGTCTATTACGTGTTCCGCGTCTTCCCGCTGAATTCGGCCGACGTGGCTGCGGAGGCCATCGCTCGCTGTTTGTCCAAGGAAAACTATTTCCCCTTCATTGACCAGCTGTACCGGAATCAGCCCAAATGGGACCCGGAATACGGCGTATCGGATGTGCATGCCGGTCTGGTGCAAATGGGCGCCATGGCTGGAATTGGCGCGCAGGAAGTCGACTCGTGCATAAGCAACGCAAAAGAGCAGACCGCGATCACCAATGTCGGCACCGAGGCCCAGGCGAAGTACAACGTCAATGGCACGCCGACCTTCATCGTGAACGGCGAGCAGCGGGTCGGCGAAGGCACGTGGGAAGACTGGCAGGATTATCTCAACAAGAAGCTGGCCAATCCCAAGTAGCAGACCGGTTTTTCAAATCCACCAGGCGTAAGGCGGCGCGTTTGCCTTGAAGTTCACCCGGCTCAGGCTTTCGGGATTCAAATCGTTCGTCGAACCGACCGAACTCTTCGTCGAGCCCGGCCTGACGGCGGTCGTGGGCCCGAACGGCTGTGGCAAGTCCAACCTGTTCGACGCGCTGCGCTGGGTGATGGGCGAGACGCGGCCCACCTCGGTGCGCGGCAGCGAGATGGACGACGTGATCTTCGCCGGCTCCTCCGCGCGTCCGGCCCGCAACACCGCCGAAGTCATCCTCTTCATCGACAATGCGGATCGCTCGGCACCGGCGCAGTACAACGATTTCGACGCCATCGAGATCTCGCGCCGCATCGAGCGCGAGGCGGGCAGCGTCTATCGCATCAACGGCCGCGACGTGCGTCAGCGCGACGTGCAGATATTCTTCGCCGATGCCTCTTCCGGCGCGGGCTCGACCGCCTTCGTGCGCCAGGGTCAGATCGGGCTCCTGATCAGCCAGAAACCGCTGGCCCGGCGCGCCATTCTCGAGGAAGCCGCGGGCATCGGCGGCTTGCACCAGCGCCGCCACGAAGCCGAACTGCGCCTGCGCGCCGCCGAAACCAACATGTCGCGGCTGGACGACGTGATCGGCGAAGTCGAAGGCCAGCTTCAGAACCTCAAGAAGCAGGCGCGCCAGGCGGCACGCTACCGCAACCTTTCCGGCCTCATCCGGAAGGCCGAAGCATTGGCGCTGCATCTGCGCTGGGTCTCGGCGGAGGCTCAGGCCCAGGCGGCCACGGCCGCTCTCCAGGCCGCGGAAGCCGTCGTCGCGGAGTGCGCCGGGTTCGCAGCGAAGGCCTCGACGGTCCAGTCGGAAGCAACCGCCGCGCTGCCGCCGCTGCGCCAGACCGAAGCCGAGCGGTCCGCCGCGCTGCATCGCCTGGTCGTCGAGCGCGAGGCGCTGGATGCCGAGGAGGCGCGCGCCCGCGAAGCGGCGCAGCGCACCCGGCAGCGCCTGACCCAGGCCGAGCAGGATTCCTTGCGCGAACGCACGCTGGAAGGCGACGCATCGTCGGCGATCGAACGGCTGGACGACGAGACCCGCGCGCTGGATGCGGCCTCCGCCAGCGCCGGCGAAGAACTTGAAGCAGCGCGCGCGCGCGCCGTTGAACTCAGCGATGCGCTCAACGAAGCCGAGCGTGTCCTGGAACGTCTCAATGCCGATCTCGCCGAGTGGAACGCGCGCAAGGCGAGTCAGGAGCGTTCGCGCGATGTCGCCTCCGCGCTGGCGGAAACCAGCGCGCAGCAACTGTCCAGTGCACAGGCAAAGCTTGACGAAGCGATGGTCAACGCGGCGGCGACGCCAAATGTCCGCGCTGCCGAGGAAGCCTCCGAAGCCGCCAGGGCCGACGTAATCCGCGCCCGCGAGGCCCTGGCGATCGCGCGCGTGAGGCTCGACGAGACTCAATCAACCGAAACCGCGACGCGCGAACCGCTCGAACTGGCCGAGCGTGAAACCCAGGCCCTGTCCGCAGAGGCCAAGGCGCTCGCCGATCTGTTGCGCCCGCAGGGCTCCGATCTGTGGCCGCCGCTGGTGGACGCCGTGAAGGTGCAATCGGGCTATGAAGCGGCGTTTGCCGCCGCGCTAGGCGACGATCTCCAGGCGCCGCTCGACGAGGCCGCGCCGCATCATTGGCGCGACCTCGGCGCACTGGACGGGCAGTCGCCGCTGCCGGAACATGTCCAGGCTTTGAGCCTGTTCGTCGAAGCGCCCACCGCACTGGCACGCAGGCTTGCGATGACGGGTGTCGTGTTCCCCGATCAGGGTGCGGCCCTTCAAAACCGGCTTCGCCCCGGACAGCGTCTGGTCTCGGCGCGCGGCGATTTGTGGCGCTGGGATGGATATTCCGCGTCCGCCGATGCGCCCTCGCCCGCTGCTGTCAGGCTGGCGCAGCGCAATCATCTCGCGGCGCTCGAAGGCCGCATCTTGGAATCCCGCGAACGCCGGGCAGCGGCGTTTGAAACCTATGCGGCCGCGAAAGGCCGGACGGAAGCGGCGCAGGCCGCCGAGCGTAAAGCGGAGGCGGTCGAGCAACGCGCCGAAGAGGCCTTGATCGCGGCGCAAGACGACGCCGCAAAAGCCGCGCGCGCCGCCGCCGAGCGCACATCGCAGCTTGCTTCGCTTGAAGCCGAGATCCGGCGGCTGACCCAGTCGCGCGACGCCGCGCTCGATGCCGAATGGCAAGCCGCTGCCGCGCTCAGCGAATTGGCGGACTCCACCTCGCTGATCGAGGCCGTCGCCGATGCCCGCGCCCGAACCAGCGACTCGCGCGCGCTGGACAGCGAAGGCCGCGCCGCCCTCGAAGGGCTGAAGCGCGATGCAGAAGCGCGCGCCGGCCGGCGGCTCGCGATTTCGGAGGACAGGAGCCGCTGGAGCGCGCGCCGCGACCAGGCCAGTGCGCAGCTGGCCGAACTCGCGCGCCGTCTGGACGCGATGCAGGCCGAACTGGTCGCGCTGGAGGCGATTCCGGAAACCATCGCCGGCAAACGCGGCGCGCTGCTGGATGCCATCGGCGCGGCGGAAGCCGCCCAGGCCGCGGCATCGGACGCGCGCACGGAGGCGGAGATCGTTCTGGCCGCGGCCGATCGCGACGCCAAGGCGGCGGACGCCGCGCTGGCCGCCGCCCGCGAAGAACGTGCCCGCTCTCAGGCCTTGTCTGAAGCTGCCGGCGAACGCATCGCGGAATTGCGCTCCCGCATCCGCGACGAGGTCGACGCGGTGCCGGAAGAGCTCGTCGAGCGCGCCGAAATCCGCGATGGCCACGAACTCCCCGCGCAGGATGCCGCCGACAAGCGCGTCGAGAAGCTCAAGCAGGAACGCGAGCAGCTCGGCGGCGTCAATCTTCGCGCCGAGGAGGAGGCCAGCGAACACGAAGCGCGGCTCAGCCAGCTCACCACCGACCGCGACGATCTCACCGGCGCCATCGACCGCCTGCGGCGCGGCATCCAGTCCCTCAACCGCGAGGGCCGCGAAAGGCTTCTCGCGTCCTTCGAGAAAGTGAACGGCAATTTCCAGATGCTGTTCTCTCGCCTGTTCGAGGGCGGACAAGCGCATCTGACGCTGACGGAATCGGAAGATCCGCTCGAGGCCGGGCTGGAGATCTTCGCCCGCCCGCCCGGCAAGCGGCTCCAGAACCTCACGCTGCTCTCGGGCGGTGAGCAGGCGCTGACGGCCATGGCGCTGATCTTCGCGGTGTTCCTGGTGAACCCGGCGCCGGTCTGCGTGCTGGACGAAGTCGATGCGCCGCTCGACGATGCCAATGTCGAGCGCTTCTGCAACCTGCTGGACGAGATGACCCGCATCACCGACACGCGCTTCCTTGTCATCACCCACCACGCGCTGACCATGAGCCGGATGCACCGGCTGTTCGGCGTAACAATGGCCGAGCGTGGCGTGAGTCAGCTGGTTTCCGTGACCCTTGCGGAAGCCGAGCGGGTGGCTGCGGCGGAGTGATCTTCGCAACCGCACAAGAATCTTGCGTGCAGTTTCGCCGCGCTTGATTTTTCCAATATAAATCAATGTCTTAACCAAAGACCGAATCCTTGACAGGGGTGATGGGCGCCCCTATGTTCCGGCCGCTTTCGACCGAGCCTTTGAACCCATCCCGCCAGGGGGCGAGAAGCAGGCGCCATGAGCGAACCTGATCCCGATCCCGAGAAGCTGCGCGCGCTGGGAGACAAGCTGGACGAAATCAAGAGGCTTGGGGACAAGCGGAAGACGAGTTCGCCGCCCACGTCGGGGGAGATCGCCTATCGTTTCGCGGCCGAACTGGTCGCAACGACGCTGGTCGGCGGCGGAATCGGGTGGGGATTGGACTGGCTGTTCCACACGCGGCCCCTCCTCACCATAGTTTTGTTCCTGCTGGGTGCGGTTGCGGGCATACGCAACGTGGCGCTGGCGTCGAAAGAGTTCAACGCGCGGTTCGAAGCCGCGCGGGACAAGAAGGAGAGTTGATCCGTGGCCGCAAGTCCCATGGAACAGTTCCAGGTGAAGCCGCTCATCCCGCTGCACCTCGGCGGCTACGACGTGTCGTTCACCAACCAGGCGCTGTGGATGTGCGTGGTCGTGGGTGCGGTGTCGCTGTTCATGGCGGCGGCGGTCTCCAACCGCAAGCTGGTGCCCTCGCGCATCCAGTCGATGGCCGAGATGTCGTATGAATTCGTCGCCGGCATGCTCAACATGACGTCGGGCGAGGACGGGCTGAAGTTCTTCCCCTTCATCTTCACGATCTTCATGTTCATCGCCGGATCGAACTTCTTTGGCCTGATCCCCGGATCTTTCACCGTCACGAGCCAGATTTGCGTGACGTTCGCGCTCACCGCGCTGGTGATCGTCACGGTGATCGTCACCGGATTCATCAAGCACGGTTTGGGCTTCTTCAAGCTGTTTGCCCCCAGCGCCCCGCTCGCGATCCTGCTCTTCCTGGTGCCGCTCGAAGTGATCTCGTTCTGCGCGCGGCCCATGAGCCTGTCGATGCGTCTCTTTGCCAACATGCTGGCCGGCCACACCATGCTGAAAGTGATGGCGGGCTTCGTCGTGGCGCTGGCCGGCGCGGGCGGTGCGTTGAAGCTGATGGCGGCCGCCCCCATGGCGCTTATTGTTGGCCTCGCCGGCCTGGAATTCCTGGTCGCGTTCCTGCAGGCCTATGTGTTCGCCATCCTGTCCTGCATCTATCTCAGCGAAGCCTTGCACCTTCACGACAACCACTAACCCAAGGGACCAAACGTCATGGACGTCCAGATGATCACCGCCGCCAAGCAGATCGGCGCGGGCCTCGCAACCATCGCCTTCGTCGGCTCCGGCGTCGGCATCGGCAGCGTGTTCGGCAACTACATTTCGGGCGCGCTGCGCAATCCGGGCGCGGCCCAGAGCCAGTTCACCAACCTGTATATCGGCTACGCGCTTTGCGAGCTCCAGGGACTGTTCGGCCTGCTGATAGCCCTC
>JBOHKI010000013.1:0-56437 GCA_050728855.1 Rhizomicrobium sp.
CGATTATTCCGGCGGGCTCGTCTTCGCCGCCACGACAATGGTCAACGTCGAGGCGCTGAGCCTGGGCGCGGGCTTCGACTACACCATCACCACCAACGACGCGACGGTGGCGTCGGGCGCGGTGTTCACCGTCAACGCCACGGGACTCGCATCCGGCAATTCGCTCACCTTCGACGGCTCGGCCGAAACGAACGGGACGATCCACGTCCGCGGCGGCGCGGGCGACGACACGGTCACCATGGGCGCGCACTTCACGGTGCTCGACCAGTTCAATGGTGGCGGCGGCAGCGACACGCTGAACCTTTCCGGCGACTACAACCTCTCCTTCCGTCCGGCCGCGATCTCCGGCATCGGCACGCTGGTCCTGGGCGGCGGGCACAACTATCACTTCGGCACCAATGACGGGAACGTCGCCGCCGGCGCTACCATGACGGTGGATGCGACCCAGGTGGCCGGCGGCAACAGCCTGTTCTTCAACGGCGGCGCGGAGACCAACGGCAATTTCACATTCGACGCGGGGGCGGGCCAGTTCCTGATCACCGCGGGCGCGGGCGCCGACATCTTCGAGATGGGCGCCAATCTCACCGCCGACGACCGGATCAACGGCGGCGCGGGCGCCGACACCGTGTTCATCGGCGGCGCCGACTACACCCTTACCCTGGCCAAGACCACGATCCAGAGCATCGAGAACCTCAAGCTCGGTGCCGGCTTCAATTATGCCATCACCACGAACGGCAACATCGCCGCCAACGCCACGATGGCGATCGACGCCACCGCCGTGGGCGCGGGCAAGGCGGTCACCTTCGACGCCCACAGCGAGACCGTGGGCAGCATCATCTTCGACGGCGCCGCCGCGGCGGCCCATGTCACCGGCACCCAGCAGGGCGACGCCTTCGACTTCTCGGTGGCGAGCCAGGGCGGGCTGGTGGCGGGCGACACCATCGATGGCCAGGGCGGCTACGACCGGCTTTATTTCGACGGCGACTACACGGGAGGTAACGCGCTGACGATGAACGCCTCGACAGTCATCAATGTCGAGGAATTCGATTTCAACGCCGGCCACAGCTACAGCGTCACCATCGCGGCGGCGACGGTGGCGAGCGGCGCCTCGCTCAAGATCGACGCCAGCCAGCTCGGCGCCGCCAACTCGCTCAGTTTCGACGGCGGCGCGGTCGCGGCCAACCGCAGCCTCGCCTTCATCGCCGGCGCGGGCGACGACGCGCTGACGGGAAGCGCCGGCGCCGACAGCTTCGACCTCACCCATGGCGGCAACGACACCGTCCATGGCGGCGGCGGCAACGACAGCTTTGTGCTGGGCGCCACGCTCACCGCCGCCGACGCTATCGACGGCGGCAGCGGCAGCGACAGCGTGAGCCTCAACGGCAACTATTCCGCCGGGCTGACACTGGGCGCGGGCACGCTCACCAATGTCGAGACGCTGACGCTGCTGCAATCGGGCTCCGCCTACAGCCTCGCCACCAATGACGGCACGGTCGCGGCTTCCGCCGTGCTGACGGTGGACGCGAGCGCGCTCACCTCTGCGCTCACCTTCAACGGCGGGGCGGAGACGGACGGCAGCTTCGCCATCACGGCCGGCACTGGCAACGACACGCTCACCGGCGGCGCGCAGGCCGACACGTTCGACCTTTCCAGGGGCGGCGAGGATCTCGCCGAAGCGGGCGGCGGCAACGACACGTTTGAGATGGGCAGCGCGCTCTCGGCCGGCGATGCGCTCGACGGCGGCGCCGGCAACGACACCGTCATCCTCGACGGCCACTACAGCCAGACGCTTACGGCCGGGAATTTCAACAGCATCGAAACGCTGAGCCTCAGCGCCGGCCACACCTATTCCTTCACCAGCGTCGACGCCAATGTCGGCCCCGCCGCGACGCTGACGGTCGACGGCCATTCTCTCGGCGCCACCGACACCACCGTGTTCAACGGGTCCGCGGAAACCGACGGCACGTTCCACTTCATCGGCGGGGCGGGCAACGATACCGATACCTCGGGCGCGCTGGGCGCCATCTTCGACTTCTCCACCGGCGGCAACGACAAGGGCACGGGCGGCGCGGGCGGCGTCTCCACGTTCATCATGGGCGCCGCGCTCGATGGCAACGACACGCTCAACGGCGGCACCGGCGGCGGCATCGTCCAGCTCGCGGGCATCTATACCGGAGGTGCCGCGCTCACCTCCACCGCCAACCTCACCCACATCAAGGAAATCGATCTCGCGGCCGGCAGCAGCTACGCAATCACGCTGTCCGCCGCCACGGTGTCGGGGATTTCGGCCTTCACGCTCAACGCCGGCACGCTTGGCGCCGGCGACGCGATCAGCTTCGACGGTTCGGCCGCAGGCTCCACGCCCATGACGCTCTCCGGCGGCGCGGGCAACGATACGCTGAGGAGCGGGAGCGGCATGGCCGGCTTCGACCTCACCAAGGGCGGCGACGACACCGCCACTGGCGGCGCCGGCGCCGACACCTTCACCATGGGCGCACAGCTCAGCGCCGGCGACGCGCTGAACGGTGGCGGCGGCAGCGACACCGTCGTCCTCTCCGGCACCTACAGCCAGACGCTGGCGGCCGGAAATTTCTCCAGCATCGAGACGCTGAGGGTGTCGGCGGGCGCGAACTATTCGCTCACCACGGTGGACGCGAACGTCGCCTCGGGCGCGACGCTGACGGTGGACGCGAGCGCGCTGGCCGCCGCCAACGGGCTGACCTTCAACGGCGCGGCGGAGAGCAACGGCCACTTCGCCTTCACCGGCGGCGCCGGCAACGATACGCTGACGGCGGGTACGCTGGGCGCGAGTTTCGACCTTTCCAAGGGCGGCAGCGACACCGCGACAGGGGGCGCAGGTGGCGCCAGCACGTTCAGCCTGGGCGCCGCGCTCGATTCGACCGATCGCATCGACGGCGGCGCGGGCGGGGGCACCGTCAATCTCGACGGCGCATATTCCGGCCTGTCGCTATCCTCGAACGTGCTCAAGAATGTCGTCGCGATCGACCTGACCGGCGGCTTCGCCTACAACCTCACCTGGACGAGCGCGGCCGGTCCCTCGGCCAGCTTTACGCTGGACGGTACCGCGGCCAGCGCCATCACCGTCGATTTCTCCGCCATCACCAGCGGCGGAAACACGACGATCCTGGGCAGCACCGGCAACGACACGATCGCGGGCGCGCAGGGCGGCACGGTCGACGTCAGCCAGGGCGGCCACGACACGGTCAACGCCGAAGGCGGCGCCATCCTGGCAGGTGCCGCCTTCGACACCGGCGACGCCTTCAGCAATGCCGGCACGCTGACGCTGAATGGAACCTATAGCGGCTTGACCATTTCGGGCGCCATGGTGAGTGGAACCACCGCCGAGCTGCTGCTCACCGGCGGCCACAATTACGGCCTGACTGTCGCCTCGGCCACGCAGTTCGGCGAGATCGTCGAGAACAATGCGGGCGGCAGCCTCACCTTTTCCGGCACCGCGGAAACCACCAACCCGTTCCACATCGACATCATGGCCGGCCTCAACGACACCATCTCCACCGGCGGCGGCGCCGACGTGGTCACCGATGAATCGGGCACGATCACCTTCAACGGCCATGGCGGCAACGATTCGCTCACCATGAGCGTCGCTTTCGGCTCCTCGGTGTTCAACGGCGCGGGGGGCAACGACGACGAGCTGCACATCCTGGACGCGGACACGATCGTGGCGACCACGACAAACCTCGTCGGCGTGGAAGCGATCACCTTCGCGCAGAACGGCTCGCTCACGCTGTCGTCCACCACCATCGCCACCGGTCAGGCGTTTCTCGTGCAGGAGACGGGCAGCGGCTCGCTCACCGCCGATGCCTCGGCGGACACCGACGCGACGACCTTGTTCATCTTCGACAACGAGAATTCGACCGGCGGAAACACGATGGTGGGACATGGGGGCGTGGATGACTTCATCGCGTGGGGAAACAACAACACCGCAACGCTCGGCGCCGGCGCGGACACTTATTGGTTCAGCAACGGCTCGTCGGGCAACACGGTGATCATCAATGCCGTATCCGAATCCACCAGCTCCCATTTCGATTCGATGCTCGGCTTCAACTACACGACCGACCACTTCAAGCTGAGCGGCATCGGCCCTAACGGCAAACCCGTCGCCATCGACGCCGCCACCAACGTGGGCGCGCTGACGAAGGCGAATTTCGACTCCGATCTCGCCGCCGACATCAGCGCCGGCAAGCTCGCGGGCCACCACGCCGTCCTGTTCACGCCGAGCTCCGGCGACTACGGCTCCGGCACCTTTCTCATCGTCGACGAAAACGGAACACCCGGCTATCAGGCGGGCGCCGACCTGGTCATCGAAGTCATCGGCTCCGGCTACACGGGCCTCACCACGTCGACCTTCACCTGAGCCGCGGGCGCCGCCATGCCACCGGATCTTCCCGGGTTCCGCCTCTGCCCTTGCGGCGAGGCCCAAAATCATGAAGCGCAAGGGAAATACTTCAGGTGGGGGTTGTCGCCGCGCGGAGTCCCCCACCCGAAAGCGCTCCATGCTTTTCGCCGATACACTGTCGCTATCGCCCCCCAAGGGAGAGGTTGAACCACGCCGCGCCTGCCGCTGCCGATTTGTGGATTGTCGGCGGTTGTTGCTATATTCGCCATTGGAGCGGCCTCAGCCGCTCTGGGGCTTAACAACCTCTCGCTAGGCGGCTTCAGTGCCGCCGCCAAAGGCACTCCTCGACCCTATGGTCGGGGAGGCGTGCGCGCATGTTCAGGACCGAAAGGTCTAAAGGCGCACGCGGCTCTCCTAGCGAGGCTTGTTAACTCCCCGATCACCAGGTCTGGGGGCACACATGCACATCGCTATCGCAATCACGCTTTTCTTCGCTGCCGCCACGTCCGCGCTCGGATTGCCGCGCGCGCTCGCGCGAATCCGCTTTGGCGGCGTCACACCGGCTTCGGCCAGGCTGGCCATCATCGCAACTGGGATGACGCTGTGGTTCTCGTTTGCCGGCTCCTGGATGCTGGTGCGCCACTAGGCGCCGATGCCGACGCTCTCCAACGCGCATCTGATCCTGATCGGCCGCGCCGTGGTCGCTTGCGCCGAGCTCGAAGCGCAGATGTATGGCGCCATTGTGCGCGTCCTCGGCCTCGATAGCGAGGACGGCCTCATGGTGACGCGGCGGCTGGAGCCTGACGGACGAATCGATATTTTGCGCAAACTGGCGGTGCGCTATCTCGAATGGCCGCAAGCCAGGGAATTTATCGATCTGCTTCACGTCATCGAGATGCAGCTCAAGGAGCGCGACTGTATCGTTTGCGCCGAGTGGAACACACACCGCAAAGGCTTTCTTACGCTCTCCGCGCGCACGCCCACGGGCTATCGCACCGATACCTTCACGCCGGCGCGACTCGTTCACATCACCGATGCTGTCAACGAATCGCGCACAGGATTCGAGGCCTATTCAGCGAGAATGGAGCGTGGGCGCATTGAAGCGAAAGCATAGCCGGGCCAGTCTCCGACAGATCCCCGACCGCACGCCCCCGCGCGCAAGCTGGCCGAGCTCTTTCGGCGCAGCTGCGCTCGCGAAATCACCTTCCAAAAGGCGGATTGCGGAGTTCCATCTCAACCGCCGTCAGAAGATCCCAAGCACGTCGTGGCCGTGGAGGACCTGCACGAGACTGTTCACATGGTCGTAGAGGTCATTGCTTGCGTGGTTGGCGGCATCGCTCTGGAGCGGGTCGTGTTCCGCGCCGGAGGTCATGCACGGCTGCCAGCCGGGCGGCGTGTTGTGGACATTCGCCCCCGACACCCACTGGAAATCCTGTCCCGGTGCACCGCCGAACAGATGCCCGAGGAGGTTGACGCCATCGACGTTGATCTTGGCGTTGGGCGCGAGGACCGTGCCCTGGAATGTGTCCTTGTTGACGCCGTGCACCTCATCGGTGCCGAGATAGTTGATGAGGACAGTGTTGGGCGTGATGCCGCCCGTCAGGTGCAGGTTGTCGAGCGTAAATTTGACGCCGGCCGGAACGTTGATGATGACGTTCTGGGTGTCGGAACCGTGGATGGTGATATTGTCGGCCCAGTTGGTGACCGTGAAAACCTGGTTGCCGTGGCTGTCCCACGTGCCCTTGTTGGCCTGGATCGTCTGGCCGTTGTGCAGCGTGATAACCGTACCCGTCTCAAGCCCCGCCGCCTTTGAGAGCGCTTCGAGGCCGGTGATATCGGCGGCGAGAGTCGTGTTATGGCCAGTCACCGTTCCGGTCACATGGCCACCGGTCTTGGACGGCACGGCGCCCGTGGTGACGAGATTGCCGGTGATGGTGTCGTTGGCGAGCTGGATGCCGCTATAGGCGCCGACGCCGACATTGCCGTAGATCGGGCTGTTGGCCGTGCCCTGGAAGTTGTGGGGGTTGAATGCGATGAGCGCGTAGTACTGCGCATCGCCCAGGTTGAAGCCCCACCCTGTCCCGATTGTGACCGCCGACATGTTCTTGCTCCTTCGCTAGTAGTGTGAGGTCGCGCCAATTTGGGACGGCGGCCCGTATCTCGGTTTGGGCGCTGCAAGGCCCATTCCGGTCCCCTCGTCGGGTTGGGCGGGTCAATGCCCAACCACATTAACCCCCGTTCATCCCCGAGCCTTGAATTTGCCCAAAATTCCATGCACTTAGCGGCGGCATGGCGCTCGAGCACCTTCAGGAAAATTTCGAGGCCGCGGCGCGGGCGCTTGGGCGCTTCGCGCGGCGCCATCGCGTGCTGCTCACCCGGCTGGGCATTGCCTTCGCCGCCGTGTTCGTGGCCCCGGTCGTGGCGATCTACCTGCTGCCGGTGGTGCTGGGCTGGTTCGTGGCGCCGATCGACACCTCCAAAGACCTCTATTCCGTGAACCGCCCGGTCGCCTTCACCTTCCTGGACGCGGACGGCCATGATGTGGGCCATCGCGGCGCGCTGGTCGGCGACCGGCTGACGCTGGAGCAGATGCCCACCTACCTGCCCGCGGCGTTCATCGCCATGGAGGACCGCGACTTCTATCACCACAACGGCATCGACCCGAAAGGGCTGATCCGCGCCATGATCACCAACATCCGCGCCGGCCATGTGGTGGCGGGCGGCTCCACCATCACCCAGCAGACCGCCAAGATCATCTTCACTTCGCAGGAGCGCAATCTTTCGCGCAAGCTGCAGGAGCTGGTCGAAGCCGCGGCGCTGGAGAAATCGCTTTCCAAGAAGCAGATCCTGGAGCTCTATCTCAACCGCATCTATCTGGGCTCCGGCGCCTATGGCGTGGACGGCGCGAGCCGCGTCTATTTCAACAAGAGCGCACGCGACCTCACCTTGCCCGAGGCGGCGATGCTGGCGACGCTGACCCGCGCGCCATCGGTGTTCTCGCCGCGCCGCGACCTCGCCGCCGCGCAGGAGCGCGCCAACGTCGTCCTCCACGCCATGGTCAAGGACGGCGCCATCACCAAGGAACAGGCGGAGGAAGCCCGCGCCAATCCCGCCGTGGTCGCCGACCGCGCCCAGGCCGACGCGCGCAATTTCTATCTCGACACCGCGGCCGACGAAGCCACCAAGCTCGTCGCCGGCAGCGGCGGCAACCCGCCCTCCTCCGACCTCGTGGTCCACACCGCGCTGGAGCCGCAGGTCCAGGAAGCCGCGCGCCACGCGGTGCTGCGCGTGCTCAACACCCGCGGCGCGAAGGTCCATGCCGGCGAAGCGGCCGTGGTGGTGATGAAGACGGACGGCGCGGTTTCCGCGCTGATCGGCGGGCGCGACTACGACGAGAGCACCTTCAACCGCGCCACCCAGGCACATCGCCAGCCTGGCTCGGCCTTCAAGCCCTTCGTCTATCTGGCGGCGCTGGAGAACGGCATCTCGCCCTGGGACGTGCGCGACGACGGGCCGGTGGACATCGACGGCTGGACGCCGACCAACTTCGGCGGCCGCGTCTATGGCACGCTGACGCTGGCCGCGGCGCTCCAGCATTCGGTCAACACCATCACCGCGAGCCTCGCCCAGGAAGTGGGCATCTCCTCGGTGGTCGAGGCGGCGCAACGCTGCGGCATCACTTCGCCGCTGGAACAGAACGCCTCGCTCGCGCTCGGCACCAGCGAAGTCTCGCCATTGGAATTGACGACGGCCTACGCGACCTTCGCCAGTGGCGGCTTGCGCGTCTATCCCTATCTCGTCACCGAGGTGGACGATTCGTCCGGCCACGTCCTCTATCGCCGCAAGCCGCCCGCGCCCAACCGCGTGGTGGCGAGCCATGTCGACCGCGACCTTGTGATGATGCTGAACGGCGTCGTCACCGGCGGCACCGGGCGCGGCGCGGCGCTCACCGGCCACCAGGCCGCCGGCAAGACCGGCACGACCCAGGATTATCACGACGCCTGGTTCGTCGGCTTCACCACCGACTACGTGGCCGGCGTGTGGGTGGGCAACGACGATTCCTCGCCGATGAAGAACGTCACCGGCGGCAGCCTTCCGGCGGAAATCTGGAAGAGCGTGATGAACGTGGCGGAGAAGGGCTATCCCTCCAAGCCGCTCGACATGTCGCCATCCGTGGCGCCGATCGAGGATACCGACGCCGCCGTGATAGGCGACAGCGGCAACACCGGCGACGACGAGACCGGCAATTCCTCCGACGTCACGTCCGTGACGGGCGCGGTGGGCGATGACGAGGCGCCGGCGCCGCGCCAGCAGCAGAGGCAGCAGCGCGGCCTGCTCGACTGGCTGTTCGGCCGCGACCAGCCGCAACAGCAACCGCCGCCACCACCGCCGGCACAGAGCTACCGGCCGCCGGCGCAAAGCATGGCGCCATCGCAGCAGGGCTACGGACCGCCGGCGCAACCCGCCGCGCCGCCCCAACAGGGTTACGGACCGCCTTCCGGCTACGGCCCGCCGCAGCAAGGCTATGGGCAGTATCCGCCGCCGCCGGTCTATCCGTCCGGCCCGCCCGCCACGCGCGCGCCCGCCGTGCCGCGCGACAATTCCGACGAGCCCCCCGTCGACGACCGCGACCTGAACCAGAACGGCCAGGACAACGCCGACCCGCCCCCGCCGCATTGAACGCACGTCAATCTCCCCGCGAGGCGGAGGCGGAATGGTGTGGTAGCCTTCCCGCGAGGGAGGCCGCATGCATCCGTTGCTGAAAGTGGCGCTCACGCTCGTTGCCGGGACGGTGCTGGGGCTGGGGCTGACGTGGTTCACGGTCGTGCGCGGCGTGCTGCCCGGCGGCGTGGCGGACGGTCCGTGGCGCACCAATCTTTCCATCGGCAGCAACCAGGGCGGCATGGCCGTGCGTGCATCGGTGGCGCTGCACGGGCTGCTCGCGCTCAACCGCGGCGAGACGCTCTATTACACTGCCGCTACCGACGATTCCGGCGCGGCGCTGGATGGCGCCTGCACCTATCGCGTCGCCGGCCGCGATCCCGACGCGCGCTGGTGGAGCATCACCGCCTACGGGCCGGACGACTACCTGATCCCCGATGCGGGGCACCACTATTCGGTGTCGAAGACCTCCGTCGCGCCCAACGCGGCCGGCCTGTTCAGCGCCATGGTCTCGCCGGCGCCCGCGGACACTGGCTGGATCGCCGTGAAGCCCGGGCGCTTCTCGCTCACCCTGCGGCTCTACAACCCCGGCCCCCGCACCGCCGCCGACCCGGCCCACGCGGCGCTGCCATCCATCGAGAAACGCGCATGCCGATGAGCGCGGCATCCCATCTTCCCCTCGCGGGGAGGTCGAAACCGCGAAGCGTTTTCGGACGGGGGGAACGAACGAGACATTGCGCGCGGAGCCAACACCGGAAGTATTTTCCGCTGCACTCCGAATTCTTCGTTGGAATGCGGTCGCTGCCCACCTCCCGCAAGGGGAGGGCTGAGCGATGATGCGCGCGCTGCGCCTCCTGCCCTGGCTCCTCGCCACGCTCGTCGTCGCCGCGGCCGTGCATGTCGCGAGCGTGTGGTACCTGCCGCATCTGGTGATGACCCGCGCCATGGCGCGGATGGGCGCGGTGAACGCGATCCATCACGGCGCGCGCGCCACCGCCGCGATCCACGGCGTGGTGCGGCCGTCGCCCGACCTGCTCTATTCGGTGTGTCCGTTCGATGTCTCGGAGCGTCCGCTGCATGTGATCGCGCCGGTGCCCGCGGGCACCTATTGGTCGGTGTCGGTATTCGACGACGCGACAAACAATATTTTCGTGCGCAACGACAGCCAGACGAAGGGCACCGTCGATTTCTTCATCGCCGGCCCGCATCAGGACAAGGAGCCCGCCGGCGAAGTCGTGCACGCGCCCGGCGTGCGCGGCCTTGTCGTCTTCCGCACGCTGGTGAACGACGAACACCGGTTCGCCGAACTCGATGCCGCGCGCCGCAAGGCGGCCTGCGTGCCCTATCAGTGAAAATACGCCGCGCGGTCCTCGAAGCGGCCCTGCGGATCGCTCAGCAGCGGCGCGCGGCCGGCCAGCCGCATGGCGCCGTCCATGGCCGCGATCAGGCGCGAGGGCTCGATGGGCTTGACGTAGAGCCCCGTAAAGCCGGCCTCGCGGTAGTCCTCCTCGGTCCAGCGGCACTCGTTGTCCGTCACCGCGAGGATGGGGACGTGGCCGTCGTAGCGCATGATCTCGAAGGCGGCGAGCTCGGCCGCGGCATGGAGATCGAAATCCATGAGCACCAGATCGAGATGGTTGCGGCGAAACAGCGTGAGCGCCTGCGTGGCGCCGGCGGCAAACAGCGCATCGGCGCCCGCCACGTCGAGGCAGGCCTGGAGCAGCTTGCGCTGCACGACATCCTCTTCCACGCACAGGATGCGGGCGGGGTCGCTGCGCGACGCGAAGTGCATCATGGACACATGTCCTTTCTTCCCCGGCCTTCCTGCCTGGCACCGCTTCCGTAATCGCGGCAATTGCCGGTTGTTCCGCGCCGGGACGCGGGCTAGTTAAGATCGGGTTTCCGGATTGGCTCCAATGCGGGCCATCCGTTCCGAAGGGGGATCGCATGTTCGTCCGTTTTCTCGCCGCCCCGGCGCTTTTGCTGGCGCTCGCCCTGCCCGCCGCCGCCGCGCCCACGCACATCACCTTCGTGACGGACTGGAAGGCCCAGGCCGAACATGGCGGGTTCTACGAAGCCCAGGCGCTGGGGCTCTATGCCAGGGCCGGGCTCGACGTGAAGATCCTGGAAGGCGGGCCGAGCGTGAACGTGCCGCAATTGCTGGCCGGAGGGGCGGCGGATTTCGGCATCGGCTCCAACGGCTTCATCCCGCTCAACATGGTCAGGGCGGGCGTGCCGGTGCGGGCGGTGATGGCGGTGTTCCAGAAGGACCCGCAGGTGCTGATCACCCATCCGCGCAGCGACGTTCGCTCCCTCGCCGACATGAAGGGCAAGCCGATCATGATCGCCGACGCCTCGGTGACCGCGTTCTGGCCGTGGCTGAAGGCGCGGTTCGGATTCCAGGACACGCAGATCCGCAAATACACCTTCAACCTGGCGCCCTTCATCGTCGATCCCAGGGCGATCCAGGAAGGCTATCTCACCAGCGAGCCCTATACCGTGGAGACCACGGCGCATTTCAAGCCGCAGGTCTTCCTGCTCGCCGACAACGGCTATCCCGGCTACGCAAACATGGTGCTGGCGCCGCAGAAATGGATCGACGGCAATCCGCGCGCCGTGCAGGCCTTCGTCGCCGCGACGCGCGAGGGCTGGAAGCAATATCTCTTCGGCAATCCCGCGCCCGCCAACGCCATCATCAAGCGCGACAATGCCGAGATGACCGACGGGCTGATCGCCCAGGCCATCGCCAAGATGAGGAGCTACGGCATCGTCGTCTCCGGCGACGCGCCCACGCCGGACAAGATCGGCGCCATGAGCGACGCCCGCTGGAAACTCTTCTTCGACACCATGGCAAGCGAAGGCCTGTACCCCCGGACACTGGATTACCGGAAGGCGTACGATCTCAGGTTTGCGAAGTAACGGATCGTCGCGGATTTTGTGTCACGGCCCGCGACTGCGGGCCATCCAGGTGACACCATGACCATGCCAAATGGCTACTTCGTCTACATCATGGCGAGCGCAAGAAACGGTACGCTCTACATCGGCATGACCGCAGCCCTGAGGACCCGCGTTGCGCAGCACAAGGAGGGTCTGATTCCCGGTTTCACGAAAACCTACAACGTCAAGCAACTTGTGTTCCTCGAGGAATTCCGCAACGTCGACGACGCGATCCGATATGAGACGCGTCTCAAGAAGTACAAGCGCGAGTGGAAGATCAATCTGATCCAGGAGCGAAATCCGGAATGGACCGATCTGTTCGAGAATCTGCCATATTGAGTCAGGCGTCACCTGGATGGCCCGTAGTCGCGGGCCATGACACACTGGGTTAGGTTTTGGTCAGGTTCCGCATGCCCCTCCTCTCCCTTTCCCGCATCGCCAAGACGTTCGACAGCGGCACCCATGCGGTGGGCGATATGTCGCTGGAGGTGGAGGCGGGGGATTTCCTGTCGCTGGTGGGGCCGAGCGGGTGCGGCAAGAGCACGGTGCTCAGGATCGTGGCGGGGCTGCTGGCGCCGGAGTCCGGGACGGTGGCGTTTCCGCAAGGGCGGCCGGAGATCGGCTTCGTGTTCCAGGAGCCGACGCTGATGCCCTGGACCACCGCGCTCGGCAATGCGCGGCTGCCGCTCGACTTGAAACATGCGGCGAAGAACGAGGCGCAGGATCGCGCGGCCCGGGCACTGGCTCGCGTCGGGCTCGCGGGATTCGAGAACGCGTTCCCGCGCGAGCTTTCCGGCGGGATGAAGATGCGCGTTTCCATCGCCCGCGCCCTGGCCGCGGAGCCGAAGCTGCTCCTCATGGATGAGCCTTTCGCCGCACTGGACGAACTCACGCGCCAGGCGCTTAACGACGACCTCATCAAGCTCGCGCGCGAGGACGGCATCACCGTGCTGTTCGTGACGCATTCGGTCTATGAGAGCACCTATCTGTCCAGCCGCGTGGCGGTGATGACGCCGCGCCCGGGCCGCATCGCCGCCGAGATCACGCTGTCGCCACCGGCGGACCGCGACGCGCGCTACCGCCTGACCGCGGAGTTCACGCAAGCCGCGGGGCGCATCTCCGCCGCGCTGGCGCAGGCAATGGGAGAGGCCGCATGAGGGCGCTGCGCATCGCGGTTCCGCTGGCGCTGGGCGCGTTCGTGCTGGCGCTATGGCAGTTCCTCGCCCGCCATTACCAGGTGCCGGTCTATGTGCTGCCCGCGCCCGGCGACATCGCGCCCGCGTTCGGCGACAGCGCACCGGAATTGCTGGCGGCGCTGTGGACGACGCTCAAGGTGACGTGGATCGCCTTCGCGCTGGCCTTCATCGCCGCCATGGCGCTGGCCATCCTGTTCAATGTCAGCCGCACGCTGGAGATGGCGCTGTTCCCGTACGCAGTGGTGCTCCAGGTGACGCCGATGGTCGCCATCGCGCCGATCATCCTGATCTGGGTGGGTTACGAACGTGTCGAGCTCGCGGCGGTGCTGATCGCCACCGTCGTCGCCTTCTTTCCCATCCTCTCCAACGCCACCATCGGCTTGCGCTCCGTCGACGCCAATCTGGAGGATCTGTTCCGGCTTTATGGCGCCTCGCGCTGGCAGCGGCTGGTGCGGCTGCAATTGCCCGCGGCGCTGCCCTACATCCTGTCCGGCGTGAAGGTGGCGGGCGGGCTCGCGCTCATCGGCGCCATCGTGGCGGAATTCGTCGCCGGCTCCGGCACCGCCACGGGGCTTGCCTGGGTCATCACCGAGGCCGGGCGCAACCTGCAGATCGCCAAGATGTTCGCGGCGCTCGCCCTGCTCTCCGCCGTCGGCGTCGCAAACTTCTACGCCCTCACCCTGCTCGAATGGTCCCTGCTCCACCGCTGGCACGAAAGCGCGGTCAAGCGGCAGGGTTGACGGTATGGTATTTTTACCATATATGGAGACTGGCTTTGCGCGATAAGCCCGTTGTCTGGATCGGCGGCTGCAAGGAGGACATTTCGGCGCTGCCGCCGCCGGTGAAAGCTCGTTTGGCCATCGCCTCAGGCTGGTCCAGCAAGGCAAGCCGGCATCCGATTCGAAGGCGTTGTCGCAATTCGGTCCCGGCGTGTTCGAGTTGCGCGAGCGTTTCGAGCGCAATGCCTTCCGGCTCATGTATGTCGTGAACCTCAGGCATGCGATTTATGTGCTGCATGTGATGATGAAGAAATCGAAGTCGGGCATCGGACTTCCCAAACCCGACGAGCACTTGTTGCGCGCGCGCCTCAAGCGTGCGCGTGAACTGGACGAGGACATTTGAGATGAAGAAGAAGATTTCGGCCAGCGCGGGAAGCGGAAACATCTTCGCCGACCTGGGCTTCAGCGCGGCGGAGGCCGACGAGCTTTCGGCGAAGAGCGCGCTCATCGAGGCGATTGCCGACACGATCGCGCGGCGCAAACTCTCGCAGGTCGCGGCCGCCCGCCTGTGCCGGACGGACCAGCCCACGCTGTCTAAGGTGCTGCGCGGCCGGATGGAAAGCGTGACCCTGGATCGCCTAGCGGCGTGGCTGATTGCGCTGGGCCGGACCGTCGAAATTCGGGTGAAGCCCTTCAACAACAAGGTCAGGACGGGGCAACTTATTGCTGCGCCTTGATATTTCAATTACAACAACCATATACTGTGAATATAAAATAAATACATCTGTGCTGTGTAATCTATTGTATTCCGCACGCCGAATTGCGATTTTGGGGGGATGGCACCGCAGTCTCTTCAGGTCCTGACCGCAAACCGGCTTCGCGACGGCGCGGTCGTGTATTGGCGCGACGGGGCGTGGGTCGAAACGTTCGTGACGGCCGCGGTGTTCGACGGCAAGCCGGACGCCGATGCGGCGCTGGCCCGCGCGGCCGATGATGTGAAGGCGCGGCTGGTGGTCAATCCCTATCTCTTCGCCGTTCGCCTCGAAGATGGCAGGCCGCGCGCGATCGAGGAGCGCGAGATCGTGCGCAGCGAAGGCCCCAGCGTGCGGCGCGACTTGGGCAAGCAAGCCGGGAGCACGCAGGCGGGCGGCAACCAGGCGTCTGGAAGCCCGGCGTCCATGGATGCGTTCGATGTATCGCTATGACGAATTCGACGCGGCGCTGGTGCGCGAGCGCGTGGCGCAATTCCGCTACCAGGTGGAGCGCAGGCTCGCGGGCGAGTTGAGCGAGGACGAGTTCAAGCCGCTGCGCCTGATGAACGGGCTCTACCTTCAGCTTCATGCCTACATGCTGCGCGTCGCCATCCCCTACGGCACGTTGTCCGCCCGGCAGCTCAGGCAGCTCGCCCACATCGCGCGCAAATACGACAAGGGCTACGGCCATTTCACCACGCGGCAGAACATCCAGTACAACTGGATCAGGCTGGTCGACGTGCCCGACGTGCTGGCCGACCTGGCGGACGTCGAGATGCATTGCCTGCAGACCAGCGGCAACTGTATCCGCAACGTCACCGCCGACCATTTCGCCGGCGCCGCGGCGGACGAGATCGAGGATCCGCGCCCGCTGGCCGAGATCATCCGCCAATGGTCCACGCTGCATCCGGAGTTCACCTACCTGCCGCGCAAGTTCAAGATCGCCGTCGGCGGGTCGGCGCGCGACCGCGCGGCGCTGAAATTCCACGACATGGCGGTCGAGATCGTGAAGAACGCGGCCGGCGAGACCGGCTATCGCGTGCTGGCCGGTGGCGGCATGGGGCGCACGCCCTATGTCGGCCACGTCGTGGGCGAGTTCGTGGCGCGCGAGGACATCCTGGCCTTCCTCGAAGCGGTGATGCGCGTCTACAACCAGTCCGGCCGGCGCGACAACATCTACAAGGCGCGCATCAAGGTCCTGGTCGCCGCGCTGGGCGTGGACGAGATCAAGGCGCAGGTGGCGCGCGAGTTCGCGGAGATCAGGAAATCCGCCGTGCTGCAGGTGCCGCGGCAAGAGCTCGACCGCATCGCCGCCTATTTCGCGCCGCCGGATTTCGAGACGCTGGCGGACGACGAGCCCGCCTGGACCGATGCGGATTTTCCGGTGTGGATGCGCAACAACGTGCATGCCCACCGCGCGCCGGGCTATGCCATCGCCACGATCTCGCTCAAGCCGATCGGCGGCGTGCCGGGCGATGCCAGCGCGGATCAGATGGAGGCGCTGGCGGCGCTGATGGACGAATTGGGGCTGGCCGAGATCCGCGTCAGTCACGAACAGAACCTCGTTCTGCCGCATGTGCGCCGCCGCGACCTGCCGAAGCTGCACGCCCGGCTGAAGGCGCTGGGGCTGGGCACGCCCAATGCCGGGCTGGTCACCGACATCATCGCCTGCCCGGGGCTGGATTATTGCGACCTCGCCAACGCCCGCTCCATCCCCATCGCGCAGGACATCGCGCGCCGCTTCGCCGACCTGTCGCGCCAGCACGAGATCGGCGAGCTCAAGATCAAGATCTCCGGCTGCATCAACGCCTGCGGCCATCATCACGCCGGCCATATCGGCATCCTCGGCGTCGACAAGAAGGGCGTCGAATACTACCAGCTCCAGCTCGGCGGCTCCGGCGCCGAGGACGCTTCCATCGGCGACATCATGGGGCCGGGCTTTCCCGCCGGCCAGATCGGCGGCGCGGTGGAGCGGGTGATCGACACCTATCTGAAGCTGCGCGAGGGTAACGAACGGTTCCTCGACACCTATCGCCGCATCGGCATGGAGCCGTTCAAGAACATGGCCTATGGGGAGCAGATGTATGCCGCTCATTAAGGCCGGCCGCGCGGTGGACGATCCGTTCGCGCCCGTGGCCGATGACGCGCCGCTGCCCGATGGCGGCGCCATCGTGACGCTCGAGCGCTTCAAGAAGGAGCGCGACACGCTTCTCGCCCGCAACGCGCCGCTCGGCGTGCGGCTCAAATCCTCGGAGTCGCCGGAGGCGCTGGGCGCGGACGTGTTGCGCCTATCGCTGATCGTTTTCGAGTTTCCCGTGTTCCGCGACGGGCGGCCGTTCTCCTGGGCGCGGATGCTGCGCACGCGGCTGGGCTTCACCGGCGAGATCCGCGCGAGCGGTCACTTCCTCTACGACCAGCTCGCCTTCCTCGCCCGCACCGGCTTCGATGCCTTCGATGTGCCGGGCGCGATCGCCCCGGCGCAATTCGCCCACGCGCTGGCGGAGATCGGCGAAGTCTACCAGCCTAGCGCCGACGCCCGCAAAACCATCCGCGCGTTGCGCGCGGGGCGCTAGATTCCGCACGCGGGGCGGCGAAACGCCTGGCTGCGGCCGCAAAAAAATCCTGTCATCCCGGCCGAGCGCAGCGAGAGCCGGGACCCACGGTGCAACCGTCCCGGTGGGTCCCGGCTCGGCGCGATGCAAGGGCATCGCTTGGCCGGGATGACAATCTGTTATGCCAGAGCGACGGCGGCCTACTTGCCCTTCGGCAGGCGCTTGACGAGCGCGGTGACGATGGGCGCGGCCATGCGCAGCTCGCTGAGATTGTCCTTCGACAGCGCGTCGAGCAGGCGCTCGCCCTTGGCCGTGACGGTCAGCATCACCACGCGGCGGTCGATCTTGGACTTGCCGCGCTTGACGAGGCCGGCCTTCTCGAGCCTGTCCACCAGCTCGGCGGCGGAATGCTTCTCGATCAGGAGATGCCCCGCGAGCTCGCCGACATTGATCGTCGACCGCCCTTCATAGCCGGCCTTGATGCTGAGCAGCGCCTGGTGCTGCTGCGGCGTCAGGCCGACGGCCTTGGCGTTGTCCTCGCTGAACGCGAGGAATCGTCGAAGCGAATGGCGAAACGCCGCCAGGGCTTCATAGTCCGCTCGTTTGAG
The DNA here is from genome assembly GCA_050728855.1 of Rhizomicrobium sp. GTDB lineage: Bacteria > Pseudomonadota > Alphaproteobacteria > Micropepsales > Micropepsaceae > Rhizomicrobium. Next base: position 17,805 of record JBOHKI010000013.1, read on the forward strand.
CAATGGTTTGCACTCCCCGAATGTTGTTGCTGACCGGCACGCTCCACCGCCTTTGTAATGCGGTTTTCGGGGATAGACAATTGATCCCCATCGGTCGTGGGGCGAATCAGGAGAGCGCGCTTTCGCCGATTTCATGAACCGCGCCACAGAATTCGCACCGCGCACGGACGATCCCGTCGGCATCGGCCAGGCCCTCTCGCTCCGCGCGCGTATAAGCCCGGAGCACGGCCGCGATCCGCCCGCCGTCGCATTCGCAGCGGAAGGCCAGCGGCTCGGCCGGATGAACGCGGATCTCGTCTTCGTGGAACAGCCGCCACAGCAGCGTCTCCGCCGACAGGCCGGTATCGACCAGCTCGAAATCCTCCAAGGTCTGGAGGTGCGAGCGCAGCCGCTCCCAATCGTCCGCGCGCAGCGGCGCCTCGGGCGTGGCCTGCAGCATCATCCCGCCGGCCCGCCAGCGCACCGGCTTGCCCGGCTCGAGCACGGGCGCCGCCGCCAGCTTGATCGCGGTCGGCAATTGCTCGGACTGCTGGAAATACGCCTCCGCCGACGCCGCGATGCCCTCGCCCGCCAACTCCACGATCCCCTGATACGACTGCTCACCGCGCCGCGGCTCGATGGTGATGCAGAGCGAGCCCTTCCCCGCCAGCGCCGCGAACGGCGCCGCCTTGCCGAGCGCAGCCGCCTGCTCCGCATTCACACGCCCGAAGCCGCGCAGGCCCGCAGGCTTGCCATCCTCCGCGCCGTAGTAGTCGGCAGCCGCGAGATCGAGCGCGCCATCGCTGCGCGTCTGCACCGTCAGCCGTCCATCCAACTTCAACGCCGACCCCAGCAACGCCGCCAGCGTGACGGTCTCCGCGACCACGCGCTGGGCAGGCTCGGGCAGGATGTGCGCCTCCAACGCCCGCGCCGACGCCTGATCAAGCCGCACCAGCCTCCCGCGAAAACCGGGGAGATCAAACGGCAACACAAAATCGGCCGCGGGGGCGGGGGTGTATTGGGAAGCTGGGGTCATGGAGAGGGGTATATGGGAGTTACAGTCCGCTATTCAACGCCTTGCAAGCTAGTATCAATTATGGTACACATCTCATGATGACCGCAAAGAAAATCACTGCGGCTTTCTTTGCGACCCCAAATGGCGGTGAAACGGTTCGAGACTGGCTGCTCGAATTGCCTCGTGAAGACCGGAAGCGGATTGGAGACGACATCAAGGTAGTTGAGTTCGGTTGGCCGATCGGAATGCCTGTTTGCCGCCCGTTGGGTAAAGGGCTGTATGAAGTGCGCACCAATCTGGACAGTCGAATTGCGCGAGTGCTGTTCGCGATCGAAGGCGACAGGATGGTGCTGTTGTATGGTTTCATCAAGAAAACCCAGACCACACCGCCCGACGCTATAGACCTTGCCCGCACGCGTTTGCAGATGTTCCGAAGGAGTTGAAAAATGGCGAAAAAGAAAAATCCTCATCTGGGATCGAGCTTCGATGACTTTCTGAAAGAAGAAGGGCTTTACGAAGAAGTCACCGCCGCGGCCATGAAGCGCGTGCTCGCCTGGCAGATCGCGCAACTGATGAAGAAGCAGCACGTAACAAAGTCAGTCATGGCCAAGCGCATGCGCACCAGTCGCGCCGCACTGGACCGTTTGCTCGACGAATCCAACACATCCGTGACGCTCCAAACCATGGGCCGCGCGGCGATGGCGCTGGGCAAGGAGCTCTCGGTGACGCTGAAGGACGCGGCTTGATCGAACTCATTGTGATTTAACGTGCGATGACAAAGAAAAAACGCGCTAAATCTATCCGCTTGGAAGAAGCGTTCGACGGTCTTACCGAGAACGCCACACCTACCGAATACGTTCTCGCACTCCTCGACGCGAACGGCGACACGCGCACCCAAATCCGCGAGATCGATTTCTTCGCCTATTTCCCGACGCCGTCACGCCGAGCCCAATACATCGACAAGGCACTCGTCGCCGGTCTCAAGCTCCGCAACACCAGCGAGCCCTACAAACCCGGCGCCGGCTACGGCGCCGTCCTCTTCTGTAACGACGCGCCGGAAGAGGAGGCGATGAAGAAGATCTGCAAGCTGCTGACGGGGCTGGCAGAGGAATGCGGCGGCGAGTTTGATGGATGGGAGACGCAGATCGTTAACTGATAGCCTCCCGAAGTGCGATACCACTCACAGGACACGGGAGCGTCGAGTGGCTGGTTGACTACCACTGCGACTATGAAAGACTTGACGGTTCGTCAACGGACAAGGTGTGGAAGTCGTAACATTTCCCTTCGAATTTGAACCATACAACTAGTCACTAAATGGATGCCGCTCTATCGCGGGATGCTCCACCAAATCTTCCATATCAAACGTCAACTCGATTCGAATTACCAATTCTAACCATTCATCTAACTGCGACTTTGGAAAACGATGATCGCAAGCTCCAACCACGTTGTCCGCATCGGCGAACAAGACTAACGAAATACCATCATCCGATCGAGAGCTGCGATATCGAATTCCATCGATTCGCGATCCGCCCTCGTCACGCATGGTTCCCCGAACAAACTCGGTTACGACTTGAGTGGGAACATAGTCTATGTGAATTCGATCGTCCCGAACAATTGGACGCGAAATATCTTCGGCCAAGCTATGCAAAAAGATGAGTGGAGTTCGCGGATCAACCTCGGCAGTATCTGATACCTCGGCGAAAATGGTCGGAACGTTCGGAAGACTGGCCAAATCTAGTATCGCGACATCGCGAAGGATGCGAAAAGTGCCGACCGAATAGTTGCCCGTTGCACATGCCGCTTCTCGCACAGCCGTGTTGGCATCTTCTGAAACATACATCATTACGATCCCAGCGGGACTCATCCGGTTTTGTGAGGCGCGACTAGGCGGTGGCGGGCCAAGCTCGCTTGGTAGAGAGAAATTCTCGCCCGCGGCCTGAAAGCGGGCACGAAACAACGCCTCTCCAGCATCAATTGTTCGAATCAATCCGCTGCTTTTCGCATATTCCACGATGGTTTCGAGCAACTCACTCGGGCTAAGTATCTCACTATCGTCATCGCTTCTGCCGCGTTGCGTAAAAAAATATCGAGACTCATGTTTCACGGTTTCACAGAACTTTTTCCAACTATATGCAAGCGCGTCATCGGGTCCTAAGCAATATAGGTATCTGTCACACCAAAGTTGATCTCCCAACCCTTCACAAATCGCTTGAAAGAGATCGCCCCCTATCTCATCGACCGGTACCTCATCCTCAACAATGTCATAAGTATCCCAAACTTGCCCCTGATAGCCGCCCTCGCGCGACTCATAAGACATGCCAGCATTGTCAGGATTGTCGAAATAGCGCTCTAAGCTCGTGCGTATATGCTCAACGACTTCATCAAGAGGTGCAGCAATATCTTGATCCGAAACGGTTCCGCAAAAAGAGCACTCGTTGCTGTCCGCGAGCCCATCGACAAAGGCCTTTAAGCCGTCATCATAAAAACAACTTGAACAAACTCGAAGATCTCGATCGATATGTCTAAGTGGAAATTCGTCACCCATGGAAGGTTCAAGTCCCCCTCACCCCAAACACCACACCAGCACCGCCTTCTGCGCGTGCAGGCGGTTCTCCGCTTCGTCGAAGACCACGCTCTGCGGCCCGTCGATCACGTCGTCGGTGACCTCTTGTCCACGGTGCGCAGGGAGGCAATGCATGAAGACGGCGTCTTTCGCCGCGCGGGCCATCATGCGGGCGTTGACCTGGTAGGCCTTGAGCAGGTTGTGGCGCTTGGTGGTGTCTTCGTCCCCCATGCTCACCCAGGTGTCGGTGACGACGCAGTCGGCGTCCTTCACCGCGCGGTCGGGATCGTCGCCGAAGCGCACGTCGGCGCCGGCGGCTTCGGCCCACAGGCGCACGTCCTCATGCACCGACAATTCCTTGGGCGAGGCGATGGCGAGGCGGAACTTGAAGCGCGCCGCGGCGTGGACCCAGGAATTGAGCACGTTGTTGCCGTCGCCCAGCCAGGCGATGGTGGCGCCGGCGATGGGCCCGCGCTTCTCCTCGAACGTCATCACGTCGGCCAGGATCTGGCAGGGATGGGAAACGCGCGTGAGGCCGTTGATCACCGGAACAGTCGCGGCCTCGGCCATCTCCTTGACCATCTCGTGATCGAGCAGGCGGATCATGATCGCGTCCACATAGCGCGACATGGCGCGCGCGGTGTCGCCGATCGTTTCCTCGCGGGCGAGCTGCATGTCGGCGCCGGACAACATGAGCGTCGTGCCGCCCAGCTGGCGCATGCCGATGTCGAACGACACGCGCGTGCGGGTGGACTGCTTGTCGAAGATCAGCGCCAGCACGCGGCCGGCGAGCGGGGCGTCGCCGTCCACCGTTCCGTGCGGCAGGCCGGCGCGCGCCGCCTTGCGCGCCCGCGCCTCCGCGATCAGGCCCTGAAGCGTCGCGGAGTCGAGATCGGCGATATCGAGGAAGTGCCTGGGCCGCTCGATGGGGCGGATGGGTTTGGTCATGTCGTTGAGTTTCCTACGCTCTTACACTTCGTGTCATGGCCCGCGACTGCGGGCCATCCAGGTGACGCCTGGAACACGGTCAAAAATGCAAATGCCATCGTTCTTCGCCGCCAGCGCGTGCCTCAACTGGATGGCCCGCCCGGCGTGCTTTGCACGCCAAATCGTATAATTGCGCGCAACGCGCGCGGGTGGGCCATGACACAGAAGAAGAGTCATTCCGCCGCCGCCGCTTTCTTCTCCGCTTCATACTCCGCGGCGGTTTCGCCCAGGATGCGGATGGCCTCGCGGACGTGGCTTTCGTCGACGATCAGCGGCGGCAGCAGGCGGATGACGTTGGCGCCGGCGCCGACGGCCAGCATGCGGTGGGCGATGAGGCGCGAGACGAACTCGGTGTTCGGCACCTTCATCTTCAGCCCCAGCATCAGGCCCTCGCCGCGCATGTCCTCGAACACGGACGGATGCTCGGCGATGAGGCCGGCGAGCTGCTGGCGGAAATAGTTGCCCACGTCGCGCACATGCTCGAGGAAGCCGTCTTCCAGCACCACGTCGAGCACCGCGTTGCCCACCGCCATGGCCAGCGGATTGCCGCCGAAGGTGGTGCCGTGGCTGCCCTTCTCGATGCCGCTGGCGGCGCGCGCGGTGGCGAGGCAGGCGCCGACGGGAAAGCCGCCGCCGATGCCCTTGGCGATGGCCATGATGTCCGGCGACACGCCCGCCCATTCATGGGCGAAGAACTTGCCGGTGCGGCCGACGCCGGTCTGCACCTCGTCGAAGATCAGAAGCATGTCGTGCTCGTCGCACAGCCGGCGCAGCGTGCGCAGGAATTCCGCCTCCACCGGGCGCACCCCGCCCTCGCCCTGGATCGGCTCGATCATCAGCGCGGCGGTCTGCGGCCCGATCGCCGCCTCCAGCGCCTTGCCGTCGCCGAACGCAACCTGGTCGAAGCCCTGCACCTTGGGGCCGAAGCCTTCGAGGTATTTCTCCTGCCCGCCCGCCGCGATGCCGGCCAGCGTGCGGCCGTGGAACGCGCCCTCGAAGGTCACGATATGGAAGCGCTCGGGATGGCCCTTCTTGTAGTGATATCGCCTGGCGATCTTTATGGCGCATTCGATCGCCTCCACCCCGGAATTGGTGAAGAACACGGTGTCGGCGAAGGTGGCGTCGACCAGCCGCCGGGACAGACTCTCCTGACCCGGGACACGATAGAGATTGGAGACGTGCCACAGCCGGGAAGCCTGCTCGCCCAGGGCCTTGACCAGGTGGGGATGGGCGTGGCCCAGCGAATTCACCGCGATTCCCGCGCCGAAATCGAGATATCGGTTGCCCTGTTCATCGAATATGTACGCTCCCGCACCGTGCGAAAATGCAACATCGGCTCGGGCAAAAGTGGGTAACAGGGTGGGAAAATCGGCCGCCACGTCTTGATCCTTTCGCGTTCGGACGGCCTTATTGCGGGCTCGGAAGGAGGGAATCAAGCAAGCCAGTTAATCGGGGTTGGGTGGTGATGCAACGTTCCCACTGTGTTCGCCGTCGGCTTTACCAAAAGACGATGCACCGGGCATGGCGAAGTTGTAAGGAAATCAGAGACGTGGCTATGATCTCGGCAAGCGCCGCACGTTTACCCAAGAGAGTCGCACAAGTGGGGGGTTACGGGTCATGAGTTTGGAGATGAACGTCGCGGGGTTGAATTACACCCCAGGCGTCGCAGTAGGCGCGTACACGAAATCCTCGATCCTCGTGAAGCGCGTTTTCGATACGATTTTCGTCATTGCGGGCCTGCCTTTCGCGCTCTTGGTGATGATACCGATCGCGCTGCTCGTGGCGATGGACGGACACAATCCCTTCTACATGCAGCGACGCGTCGGCCAGCACGGCAAGATGTTCGGCTGCATCAAATTCCGCAGCATGGAAGTGGATGCGGACCGCAAGCTGGATGGCTATCTCGCGAAGGATCCCGCGCTGCGCGCCGAATGGGACGAGACGCGCAAGCTCAAGAACGATCCGCGCATCACCCGCATCGGACGCTTCCTGCGCAAGACCAGCCTCGACGAGCTTCCCCAGATCTTCAACGTGCTGCTGGGCCAGATGAGCCTGGTGGGCCCGCGCCCCGTCGTCGCCGAGGAGCTTCCGCTCTATGGCAGCGCCGCCGCCGTCTATCTCGCCTGCCTGCCCGGCATCACGGGCCTGTGGCAGGTGGGCGGGCGCTGCGATGTCTCCTATGACGCGCGCGTCGCGCTGGACGTGAACTATGCCGAGCGCTGGTCGCTGCGGCAGGACCTGAAGATCCTGCTGCTGACGATCCCGGTCGCCCTGGGCCGCCGCGGCGCCTACTAGAGGCCTCTGCCTGCTTGCAAAATCGGCCTCGCCGGCAGCCCGGCGGGGCCGGTTTCGTATCCGACTCATTCTGTGGACAAGGGCTCCCCGGCTCCCCGCAGGGCTTGTGCGCGTTAACCTCTGGGCTACGATATTTAGCGGCCGGACCCCATATATGGGCTCGGCAGAACCTCAGGGAGGCTTTCGCATGAGCTGGACGGATGAACGGGTGGAGCAGCTGAAATCGCTCTGGACGGAAGGCCTGTCGGCCAGCCAGATCGCGCGCACCCTGGGCGGGGTCACCCGCAACGCCGTGATCGGCAAGGTCCATCGTCTCGGCCTGGCCGGCCGCGCCGCACCCTCCCGGGTCGAGCGCCCGCGCCTGCCGTCCGCCCCCCGGCTCAACATCCGCGCCCATGCGCCGGAACCGCCGGTGGTGGAAGAGGATCCCGTGGTGCTGGAAGACGGCAATTTCGCCACCGTGCTGACGATCAACAATGCCATGTGCCGCTGGCCCATCGGCGATCCCAGCGAGACCGAGTTCCACTTCTGCGGCCGCAAGCCCAAGACCGGCTCGCCCTATTGCGAGGCCCACGCCCGCAAGGCCTACCAGCCGCAGCAGCTGCGCCGCGACAAGAGCCGGATGGCGAGTTGAGCGGCGTCTACGGCTTCACCGCGAAGTCTCTCGACGGCAAGGACCTGTCGCTGGCGGAGTTCCAGGGGCAGGTCCTGCTGATCGTCAACACGGCGAGCAAATGCGGGTTCACGCCGCAATATCAGGGCCTCGAAACCCTCTATGAGCGATATTGCGGCGACGGTTTCGCGGTGCTGGGATTTCCCTGCAATCAGTTCGGCCGCCAGGAACCCGAAGGCGAGAGCGTGATCGGCGCGTTCTGCGAGACGAACTACGGCGTCAAATTCCCGATGTTCGCCAAGATCGACGTCAATGGCGGCGCCGCGCATCCGCTCTACAAATATCTGACGCATGAAAAGCCCGGCGTGCTCGGCAGCGAGCGCATCAAGTGGAACTTCACCAAGTTCCTCGTCGACCGCCGCGGCGACGCCGTCGCGCGCTACGCCCCGCTGACCAAGCCGGAAAGCCTCGACGCGCCGGTCGAAAAGCTGCTGGCGGAAGTGCCCACGGCCTAGACCGTCTACACCCGGTGGTGTATACGTCTACACCAAGAGGTGTACACCATGGCCTTCCACGTCAAGGATCCAAAAACTGACCGTGCCGTGCGCCGGCTGGCCGAACTCAAGGGCAAGGGCATCACCGAGACCATCCTCGAGGCCGCCGAGAACGAGTACCAACGCGCCCTGCAGGACGTTCCGTTCCAGGAGCGGATCAGGCGCATACAGGAAAAGGCCAAGGCGGCTTCCCGTGGACGCGGAAAGCCCGCCGACAAGGCCTTCTACGACTGGCTCTCCGGCGAAGAGGACCTTTGATGTTCGTGGACGCTTCGGCCGCCGTGGCGATCATCGCGAAGGAAGCGGACGCGGACCAGCTTGCAGTGAAACTCGAAGCCGCTCGCGAGGCTTTCATCTCGCCGGTCTCCCAGTACGAAAGCGTTCTCGGCGTCGCACGTGCCTTGAAGGCCACGATTTTCGCCGCCACCGAACTCGTCGATGACTTTATCGATGCAAGGGCGATCAAGAATTTGGCCATCGACGCTGGCATCGCCGCCGCCGCGATTTCAGCCTTCGAACGTTACGGCAAAGGCCGGCACAAGGCCGGGCTCAACATGGGCGATTGCTTCGCGTATGCCTGCGCGAAGTCTCTCGATCTGCCTTTGCTGTGCAAGGGCGGCGACTTCAGGCACACGGACGTCGAACTGGCTTAAGCCACGAACGCGTCGTCGAGCGCGTAGCCGGCGGAGCGGACGGTGCGGATGGGGTCGCGTTCGGCGTCGAGATTCAGCGCCTTGCGCAGCCGGCCGACATGGACGTCGACGGTGCGGGCCTCGACATAGACGTCCGATCCCCACACCGCGTCCAGCAGCTGCTCGCGGGAGAAGACGCGGCCGGGGTGCTGGATCAAATGGTCCAGCAGCTTGAACTCGGTCGGGCCCAGATGGATGTCGCGCCCCGAACGGCGGACGCGGTGGGCGGCGCGGTCCATCTCGATGTCGCCGATCTTGACCACGTCCTCGGCCAGGCTGGGGCGGATGCGGCGCATGACGGCCCTGAGCCGCGCCAGCAGCTCCGTCATCGAGAACGGCTTGGTGATGTAGTCGTCGGCGCCGGTATCGAGGCCGCGGATGCGGTCGCTCTCCTCGCCGCGCGCCGTCAGCATGATGATCGGCACGTTGCGGGTTTCCTGGCGGCCGCGCAGCCGGCGGCAGACTTCGATGCCGGAAAGTTGCGGCAGCATCCAGTCGAGCAGCACCAGGTCGGGCTTCTCCTCGCCGCAGACCAGCAGGGCCTCCTCGCCGTCCTGGGCCTCGAACACGCGATAGCCCTCGCGTTCGAGATTGTAGCGCAGCAGCGTGACGAGGGCGCCTTCGTCTTCGGCGATCAATACGCTGGGCTTGAGCGTCATGAGCTTTTCCGCGAGTCGAAGTTGACGGTGGTGGTGGAGGTGGTGTCGGCCTTGGGCCGGTCGGACGACAGGTGGCCGCCGGACACCATGTGAAAGACAGTCTCGGCGATGTTGGTGGCGTGGTCGCCGGTGCGCTCGATGTTCTTGGCGATGAACAGCAGGTGCGTGCACAGCCCGATGGTGCGCGGATCCTCCATCATGTAGGTGAGGAGCTCGCGGAACAGGCTGTTGTAGATCTCGTCGATCTCGCCGTCGTTGCGCCACACTGCTTCGGCGCCCTGCGCGTTGCGGTCGGAATAGGAATCCAGCACCGCCTTCAATTGCGACAGCGCCGCACGGCCCATGCGGGCCAGCGACTGCGTCAGCCGGATCGGCGGCTCGCGGTTGAGCACCAGCGCGCGCTTGGAGATGTTCTTGGCCAGGTCGCCGATGCGTTCGAGCTCGGCGGCGATCTTGATCGCGGCCAGGGTCTCGCGCAGGTCCACGGCCATGGGCTGGCGCAGCGCCAGGAGCTTCAGGCCCTGGTCCTCGATCTGCTGCTGCAGCTTGTCGATGCGCGGATCGCCCGCGATGACAGATTCCGCGAGCGCGTTGTCGCGCCGCGCGATGGCCTCGATGGCGTCGGCGAGCTGCGCTTCCGCAAGCCCGCCCATCTGCGCCACGCCGGTGGCGAGCGCCTCGAGCTGATCGCTGAATGCCTTGACGGTATGATCGGTCATTTCGCCTCTCGGAGGCGGCGCGTCTGCACTCTTTTTTCGCCGCCGGAACCACATGGACGCCTGCCTAGCGGCAGCGCGCCAAATTCATGCGACGGTTTTACGACACTTCCGTGACAGCGGAAATGGCCGGGATGGCCCCGCCCGCCGCCGGCAGGAGCACGGTGAAGGTGCTGCCCTCGCCCGGGCGGCTCTCGATGGAGAGCTTGCCCCCGTGCCGGTTGGCGATGTGCTTGACGATGGCCAGGCCCAGCCCGGTGCCGCCGCGCTCCCGGCTGCGCTTCACGTCCACCCGGTAGAACCGCTCGGTCAGCCGCGGGATCGCCTCGCGCGGAATGCCCTCGCCGTCGTCCCGCACGGAGACCGCCAGCATCGCCCCGCCGCGCCGGCCGGGCGCCGCATCCGGCGCCAGCGTGAAGCCGATCCACACATGCCCGCCCTCGCGGCCGTATTTGATGGCGTTGTGGATCAGGTTCTGGAACAGCTGGATCAACTCGTCGCGGTCGCCCCGGACTTGCGGCAGGTTCCTCGCCTCCGCCACCGACACGGTGACGTTGTCGACCAGCGCCAATCCCTGCAGGGCGGCGGCGGCGTTGTTCGCGACGGCGGCGATGTCCACCAGCCCCGATGGCGGCACGTGCTCGTTCAGCTCGATGCGGGTGAGTGAGAGCAGGTCGTCGATCAGCCGGCGCATGCGGCCGGCTTCCTGCGTCATGATGTCGAGGAATTTTTCGCGGGCGCCTTCGTCGTCCCTGGCATGGCCTTTCAGCGTGTCGATGAAGCCCGACAGGGCGGCCAGCGGCGTGCGCAATTCGTGGCTCGCATTGGCGACGAAATCGGCGCGCGCTTCCTCCGCCCGGATCACAGAGGTGACGTCGTGAAGCAGGAGCGCGGTCAGCCGCGGGCTCTGCTCGGTGCGCGAGGCATAGGCCTGGTAGTGGCGCTCGACCGGCACCGGAAAGGAGAACGAGACCGAGGCGGGCTCCCCGGTCTCCACCGTGCGCTGCACGGCGTTGAGCACAGCGGGCATGCGCAGCACCGCGGAGACCGGCTTGTTGCGCGGATCGGTGCCCACAGCGTTGGCCATCTCCCGGTTGGCGAAGACCACCCGGCCGGAGGCATCCAGCAGCAACAGCGGATCGGGCAGGCGTTCGAACAATTCCCGCGCCAGGGGCGTCAGCGCGGCGGCGTGGGGATCGCCGCCGCCGTTCGCGGTGATCGCGATGCTGCCGCGGAGCCTGCGCCCGGCGAACAGGGCCACCGCCACCGCGACGGCCACGCAGACGGCCGCCACCGCCGCGCCGCGCGGCACGCGCGATGTGACGAGCAGGGCGCCCGCCGCCAGGCCCAGGGCGATACCCCAGGCGGCCAGCCTTGCCGCGCTCCAGTCCGGGATCCGCCTCGCCATGGGTCCTGCTTCAAGAGATTCGTGACGCTATTTTATGCAACGGGCGCGAGCCCCGGGGGCCTGTCGCCGAAACTTCATGCAAAGCCGCCGCCGGCGCGAACTCACCATCACGCCCCCGGCAGCGCAAGAGAGCCCGGGTTGACGCCCCGCCCGCGCCATACCACATTTTCCAAACAATCCGCCCACGCAAAAGCGGAGGCCCGGGAAGGATCCAGGATGACCGATGCCGATGTGACGCGGAAGATGGAGAGTACCCGCACCAAGGTTTTCTACGGCATAGGTTCCTCGGCTTTCGGCATCAAGGACAACGGCTTCCAGACGATACTGCTGCCGTTCTACCAGCTGGTGCTCCATATCCCCGCCCAGCTCGTGGGCCTGGCCATCGCCATCGCCTTCATCTTCGACGCCTTCCTCGACCCCATCGTCGGGCAGTTCTCGGACAATCTGCGTTCGCCCTTGGGCCGGCGTCATCCGCTGATGTACGCGGCCGCGCTTCCAGTCGCGGCGTCCTATCTGTTTCTATGGAATCCGCCGCATTGGTCGGTGGGTGCCACCTTTGTCTATCTCATCGTCGTCGCCATCGTGGTGCGCACCTTCATCACCTGCTTCGAGATCCCCAATTCCGCGCTGGTGGCCGAGCTGACGCCGGACTACGACAAGCGCACCTCGTTCCTCAGCTTCCGCACGCTGTTCGCCTGGTATGGCGGCCTCGGCATGCAGGTCCTGGCGCTGTTCATTTTCCTGGTGCCGACCAAGACGCAACCGCATGGCCAGCTCAACGAGGCGGGCTATGGCCGCTATGGCCTCACCTCGGCGCTCGTCATGTTCGCCGCCATCCTCATCTCCTCCTGGGGCACGCACAAATTCATCCGCTGGCTGCGCAAGCCGCCGGTGCGCAAGCTCACTGTGTGGCAATACGCGAAGGAAATGTTCGAGACGCTGGAGAACCGCGCCTTCCTGATCCTGATGCTCGCCATCGTCATCCTCAATTTCGCGACCGGCCTGGTGTTCGCGCTCAACTACTACATCCTGTCGTTCTACTGGCTTCTTTCCACGCGCGAGATCGGCATGCTGGCGCTTTCGGGCTTCATCACCGTCTTTTTCGCCTTCCTGATCGGCCCGCCCGTGTCGCGCATGTTCGGAAAGGTGCGCGGCACGCTTCTGCTGTTCCTGGTTGGATTCGCGATCTCGGTGATGCCGCTTCTCCTCGGCCTCATGGGGATCGTGTTCAGTCCCGGCATGCCGCATCTGGTGCCCATCCTGCTCGGATTCGCCATTGCATCGGGCTCGCTCACCATCGGCGCGTCCATCCCCGTGGTCGCCATGATCACCGACGTGGTGGAGGACAGCGAGCTGAAGACCGGGCGGCGCAGCGAAGGGCTGTTCTTCGCCGGCAACTCTTTCCTCGCCAAGGCGGTCACCGGCCTTGGGGTGTTCGGATCGGGCTTGATGCTGTGGCTCACCGGGTTTCCGACGGCGGCCATTCCCGGGAAGGTCGATCCCGCGATCGTGCATCATTTCGCCGTCGTCTATCTGGTGGTGGTGATGGCGCTCTACCTGCTCGGCATGGCGATACTGTCCCGCTTTCCCATCAGCCGCGAGACCCACAACGAGAACCTCAGGAAGCTGGCGGGCGAGTTCGCGCAGGCCAATGAGCCCGTGGCGCTGGCCATCGAGCGCGGCGACGACAGGCCCTGAGCGGGGCGTTCCAAGTTTGCCCCGTCGCCGCTAGACTGGCGGCATGGACAGCGAAGGGGCCGCGCCCGTCTCCACCGGGCGCTATGCGCGCAAGAAGGAGGCCATCATGGCCGCCGCCGCCGGGATCATGAACCGGCGCGGCGTCAAGGGCATGACGCTGGCCGACGTGGCGGCGAGCGTCGACCTCATCACCACCTCCGTCACCTACTATTTCAAGAAGAAGGAAGACCTGGCCGTCGCCTGCTTCCTGGCCTCCATCGAGCGCTTCGACACGCTGATCTCCGCGGCGCTCGGACCGGCCGAGCCGGTGGAGCGGTTGCGCCGCTTCCTGGTGCTCTATCTGGAGCTCAACCGCCGCATCCGACTGGGCGAGGAAGCGCCGATGGCGATGTTCAACGACGTGCGCGCCCTCAAGGAGCCCTATCTCGCCCGCGTCACCGAGCCCTACGCCGCCCTCTTCCGCAAGGTGCGCACGCTGTTCCTGTCGCCGGCCACGCCGTGGATCGGCCGCAAGATGGCGACCGCCCGCACCCACGTCCTGATGGAGCAGATCTTCTGGTCGGTCGCCTGGCTCGGGCGCTACGACGTCGAGGACTATCCGCGCATCGCCGAGCGCATGCTCGACATCCTGGCCGGCGGCCTGGCGCCGGACGGCGCCCAATGGTCGCCCGGGCCGGCGCCGGGGCTGATGCCGGCAGTGGACAGCGCGCGCGAGACCTTCCTCACCGCGGCGACGCGGCTGATCAACCAGTGCGGCTATCGCGGCGCCTCGGTGGAGAAGATCTCGGCCCAGCTCAACGTCACCAAGGGCTCGTTCTACCATCACAACGAGCACAAGGACGATCTCGTCGTCGCCTGCTTCGACCGCAGCTTCGACATCATGAAGCGCGTGCAGTCCGCGGCGATGCGCCAGACCGGCGATCACTGGGACCGCTTGTCGTCGGCCGCCGCCGCGCTGGCGCAATACCAGGTGTCGGACAACGGGCCGCTCCTGCGCACCTCCGCCATCAGCGCCCTGCCCGAGCCGATCCGCGCCGACATGCTGGCGCAATGGAGCCGCATCTCCGACCGCTTCTCCGCCATGATCTCCGACGGCATCGCCGAAGGCTCGCTGCGCCCGGTCGATCCGGTGATCGCGGCGCAGCTCCTCAATGCCACGCTCAACGCCGCAGCCTCGCTCCTCGACGTCGTCGGCGGCGCCACCCGTGACGAAGCCGCCACCCTCTACGCCAAGCCGATGCTGATGGGACTGTTCACGAAGTAGCGCAGGCAGCGACCGCGCCACCTCCCCTTTGCGGCGAGGTCGAAAAATCGGGAACGCAGCGATAGATTTTTCGGGTGGCGGTGCTGCGGTGAAAGCGTGGCAGGCCCCCCACCGAAATATGCTTCGCTCACATACTCACCCCGCGAATATCTTCTTCAATTCGGTCTTCAGGATCTTGCCGTTGGCGTTGCGCGGCAGGGTTTCCGGCCAGAACACGACCTTCACCGGAACCTTGAACGCCGCGAGCTTGCCGCCTCAAGAATCGTGCACCGCGCGCCGGACCGCTTCCTCGACCGGCGAATGTGCGCCATCGGCGCGCCGGCAATTCAGGGGGGATACGAGACGGATCAGCGGATTGCAGGCGAAGCGGATGCGACCGCCGGTGTTCGGTCCGAAGCCGTGCAGAAGAAACGGATGAAGAAACGCGACATCGCCTGCGCGGCCGGCGACGCTGACGACCGGCTCGGGCGCCTGTGGCAGCAGCTTGGACAATTCTGCGCCGCTCAATCCGGACGGCTCGGCGGCCGCGAGCAGGCGCGCGATCGTGCGATGCGAGCCGGGCACGAGTGGCGTCCCGCCGTCATCCGCGCCGACATCCGAAAACAGGAACAGCGTCGTCAGGCCTTTCTCAGGTTCGGCGAGGCGATGGCGCGCAAGTCCGTCGATATGCCAGCCGCCGGGACCGGGGAATCCCGGAAACAGGATCGGCCACCAGCCATAGCCTTCATCGAATCTCCAACGGCCGGCGCCGAGCAATTCGTCGATTGCCTGGGTCAGGCGCGGGTTCATGATCTGATCGAACGGTGCGCCCTTGAAGTTCCGCTGCAGATGGATCATCGGTTGGCCAGAGGTCTGGCAGCCCTCCCACGTCTCGCCGATGCGGTTCCAGATGAAGGTTCGTCCGGCCTCAGCCACCGCGCGCGAAAAGCCGTCGCGCAGGACGACGTAGCCGTTGGTCAGGAATTGATCGATGTTGGGTTGGGTGAACGTCATGACGCACGACTCCTCGGTCGTCGTCACCGTCACCGGAGCGGTCAGGGTGCGAACGCGCCGACACTAGCAAAAGGCCGCGCGGGCGTCTAGGTCCGCGCCTGCTCCGCAAAAATCTTTTTCAGCTCGGTCTTCAAAATCTTTCCGTTGGCATTTCGGGGAAGCGTTTCCGGCCAGAACACGACCTTCACGGGCACCTTGAACGCGGCGAGCTTGCCGGCGACGAACTGGCGCAGTTCGTCCTCGGTCGTGTGCATGCCGTGCTTGAGATGCACCACGGCGCCGGGCTCCTCGCCCAGGGTCTTGTGCGGGACCGCGACGATGGCGGCGTCCATCACGGCGGGGTGCTCGTAAAGCGCGTTCTCGACTTCGACGCAGTAGATGTTCTCGCCGCCGCGGATCAGCATGTCCTTGGCGCGGTCGATGATGAAGCAGAACCCTTCATCGTCGATGCGGGCGAGGTCGCCGGTCTTCACCCAGCCGTCGACGAAGGTGGCGGCGCTGGCCTCGGGCTTGTTCCAGTAGCCTTTCACGATGTTGGGCCCGCGCGCCCACAATTCGCCCACCGCGCCATGCGGCAGCTCGTGCGTGCCCTCCAGGTTCATGATCTTGATGTCGCACACCGCGACCGCGGGGCCGCAGGAATCCGGGCGGTTCTCGTAATCCTCCGCGCTGTTCGAGGTGCAGGTGGCCGAGGTCTCCGTCATCCCCCAGCCGTTGCCGGGCAGCGATTTGGGAAACGTCTCGACGATCTTCTTCACCAGCTCCGGCGCCGAGGGCGCGCCGCCATAGGCCACACTCTCCAGCGACGACAGGTCGTATTTGGCGCGGTTGGGATGTTCGATCAGCTGCCAGGCGATGGTCGGCACGCCGCCGGCGGAATTGATCTTCTCCCGCTCGATGAGCTGCATGGCGAGCTCGGGCTCCCATTTGCGCATCAGCACGATCTTGGCGCCCGCCGCGATCGAGGGATTCATCACCGCGAAGCATCCGGTGGCGTGGAAGAACGGCACCGACAGCAGAGACGAGCGCTGCGGCGCATCGGGATCGGGCGCGGGCGGGGCTTCGCCCCGGCGCAGGAAATTGCGCGCCGCCACCGATGCCGACGCCATGATGTTGGACAGCATGTTGCGGTGGGTGCCGAGCGCGCCCTTGGGTTTGCCGGTCGTACCCGAGGTGTAGAGGATCGTCGCGTCGTCGTCCGGCCCCAGCGCCACCGGCGGCAGCGGCGCGCCGGGCAGCTTCATCCAGTCGTTGACGCTGCCCATCACGTCTTCCAGCCGGGTGACGATGGGGCTGGGCAATTCGTCCGCATAGCGGCTGACATAGATGCGCTTCAGGTTCGGGCAGTTCACGACATGCTCGGAGATGCGCTCCAGCCGCTCCGCATCCACGAACGCGACCTTGGTGCCGGAATCGACGAGGCCGTATTCCAGCTCCGGCCCGGTCCACCAGGCGTTGAGCGGCGTGACGATCGCACCCACGATCTCCGCGCCATAGAAGATCGCCGGCCATTCCGGCAGGTTGCGCATGATCAGCGCCACGCGGTCGCCCTTCCTCACGCCCTGCGCGATGAGGGCGTTGGCGACAGCGACGGCGGCGCGATAGAAGCTCTCAAAGGTGGCGCGGTCGTTCTCGTAGATGAGGAACTCTTTCGGCCCGTGCGCCGCGCGCGCCGCCACCAGCAATTCGCGGATGGTGGGCGGCAGGTTCTTCCACACCCGCGTGGGAACACCGCGGATCGTGACCGTCTCCATCTCGAGCGGCGTGCCGGGCGTGGTCAGCTTCGCGTGCGCCTCGGCGATGGACAGGGCGGGCCAGTTGTGGGGCAGAGTCATGGTGGAGACCGGTCCGTCCTGATCATTTCCAATGGCGGCCGCGCCCCGCGCTCCTGTAAAGCGAGGTGGCCATGGGCTAGATTAGCGGCCGGGCGGAGCCCCGCAAGGCGCGGGGGTGTCAGGGGACTTGAATGAGACGATTTGCGCGTGTGCACGGCGTGTGGATCGCCGCGGTTGCAGCCATGCTGGCCGCGCTGGCCGTTCCGGCGGCGCCGGCGCTGGCGGTGCCGTCGACGCAGTATCGCGGCTGCGACGGCTATGGCGCGCCGTCGGATGCGGGCGACGGCATGACCGAGTACGCCGACATCCTGGGCATCTTCAACCCGCCGGGCTACGGCACCACGGCGCGCAGCGACACCTACAGCGGCGCTCCCGGCGTGGCGGCCTGCGACCAGGCGCTGACCGACGTTCCGCCGGCACACTGGATGCGGACCGTGAGCCTCTTGCGGGCCCGCGCCATCCATCATCTCGAAGCCGGCGAAACCCAGCCGGCGCTGGCCGATCTCGATCTCGCCCAGGCGGCCATCAAGGACCCGGCGGAACCCTATTTCGCACGCAGCCTGGGCTGGGGCCTGGAAATCGTGCGCGCCTACGCCACCAAGAAGGCAGGCGACCGGGCCAAGGCCGAAACGCTGGCAATGGCCGCGCTCGCCGAGCGGCCCTACACCCGCCAGACGCTGAGCGCGGCATTCCTGGCCGCCGAACCCGGCGCCAGCGAGGCCGACGAGGACACGATCCTGCACGGCATCGCCCGGCTGGTGCCGGAGGAACGCACGCGGCTGTTCGCCAAGGCCCTGCGGCGCGGCCAATTCGCCGACGCGGTGGCGCTCTATCCGCTGCTGTCCCCGCCTTACGATCCCGGAATCGACAGCGCTTCGGCGATGGTGCGCAACGTTCAGGATCTGCGCAACACGCAGAAGGCCGACATCTTCCGCGCCTATACGGCGGGCGAATACGCCTATGCGCTGGCCGTGCTGGGCCGCGACGACCTGGCGCGCGTGACGATCGCGGGCGCGCGCGACACGCTGACCCAGGCGACCGCGCCGCCGCCGCCGGCTTTCGATCCCAACGACGACACCGAAGTGCGCACGCAGGCGCTCACCGCGACGATGCGCGCCAAGACGCTGGCGGCGGCCAGCCCGCTGATCGACCAGTGGTCGACGCTGGTGGAGGACCGCCTCGCGGTCAACGCCGGCAAGGCGGCCGAAGTGTTCAAGTCGTTCCAGGCGACGCCGCTCCCCGGCACCTGGGCGGCGACCGAGTTGATGGAAGCCGTCGCCGCGAAGATGCCCAGGGGCAGGAAGCCGCTGGTCATCAACGCGATCACCCAGCCGACGGCCGCGGACAGCGATCCCACCAACGCGCTCTTCAAGATCCTGCCGGAGCCCGAAAGCCCTGGCCGCGTGCCCAAATACGAGGAGGCGACCAAACCGTTCTTCGCCATGACCGGCTCGCAGGCCGACCGCGACACCGAAGGCTGGCGCGTGCGCGAAGCCGACGGCGTCACGACGGTGGGCTTCCGCGGCGTGAAGAGCACCAACTCCATCGTCGAGGAGATGGCGCTGCTGCGCGTGGCGGAACTGGCGAAGGAGAAGGGCAAGACCGGCTTCATCGTGACGGCGCGACACGACACCAAATTCGCGATCAACACCACCTATTACGGCCAGACGCTGCGCACCGATCCGGACGGCTACCAGACCGAGTTCGACGTTCTGTTCGTCGACCTCGCGGCCCTGCCCCCGCAATACGCCTCGGAGAGCTGGCTCGCCTTCAACGCCGATGAGGTCTACGCCGCGCTGGCCCCGATGTACCTGCCCAAGACGGACGGCAACAAGAAGGACTGAGCCGCGGAATTCGCGCGTCTAGGTCTTCGCGGCCCTGCGGGCTTCGAGGAAGCTCACCAGACGGTTCTCGCATTCGTCCCACAGCGACAGCCGCGCGCAGCGGATGCTTTGCCACAGCGAGACCCGCGAGACGTTGGCCAGCCGCGCCTGGTCGCGCAGCACCTGCGGCAGCCGGTAGAAGGGAATGCGCGCGTAGAGATGGTGGACGTGGTGGATGCCGATATTGGCGGTGAGCCAGCGCAGGAAACCCGGCAGGACGTAATACGAGCTGCCGCGCAGGGCGGCGTCCTTCGGGTTCCACGCGCCGTCCGCGGCCCAGAACGTGTCGTCGAACTGGTGCTGGATGAAGAACAGCCACACCCCGATGGAGCCCGCGATCAGCGTGATCGGGACCTGTGTCAGCAGGAACGCCTTGACGCCGGCGAAGTACATCGCCGCCACGATCACCGCGGCGAGCGCGGCGTTGGTCGCCATCGGGCTGATCCAGGCGCGCCAGTTGCGGATCGTGGGGCCGAGCGGCAGGCGGTGGCGCAGCACAAACATGTAGATGGGGCCGAGCCCAAACAGCACCAGCGGGTTGCGGTAGAGCCGGTAGCGCAAGCGGCCGAGCAGCGGCAGCGCCTGGTATTCGCGCACCGTCAGCGTGTCGAGATCGCCGATGCCGCGCTTGTCGAGATTGGACGAGGTGCCGTGATGGATGGCATGCGCCCGGCGCCACGCGTCGTAAGGCGTCAGCGTCAGCACGCCGATGACGCGGCCGACCCAGTCGTTGGTGGCGCGGTGCTTGAAGAACGCGCCGTGGCCGCAATCGTGCTGGATCATGAACAGCCGCACGAGGAACCCCGCCGCCGGCACCGCCAGGAGCAGCGACACGTACCAGAACCCGAAATGCCACGCCGCCCAGATCGCCAGCCACAGCGCCGCGAACGGCACGGCGGTCACGATCAATTCGAAAGTGCTGCGAGCCACATTGGGATCGCGATAGCGGCTGAGGATGCCGATCCACTCCGCGGCGGACGGTTCGCCGGCGGCCGGTTCAAGTTTGGACAAGGACAGTTCCCTTACACGAGTACACACGCCCGGGCCGCTTCATACTCCCATTCGCCGGGTTAAGGAAAGGATTACACGCGAATGTCACCAGACGCGGCTTCGCCCCTGCGCATGCGCACGCGGGGCGAGGGCTGTTCATAGCGCGTCGATGCTCTCCGCGTGGGCCCTCCACTCGTCCTTCAGCATTTCCGCCACGTCGGGGAAGCGGTCCCTGGCGGCTTCGCGGACTTTGGGGAGGTGGTAGGACGGGAACAGGTCGTTGTCGGGCTTGAAGTCGCGCAGGACCTGTTTGGCGACCGTGATCTTGTGGACTTCGGTGGGGCCGTCGGCGATGCCCATCACCATGGCGCCGATCAGCATGGACGTGAACGGCATCTCGTTGGAGACGCCCAGCGCGCCGTGGATGTGCATCGCCTTGGACGCGATGTCGGCATAGACCTTGGGCATCGCCACCTTCACGGCGGCGATGTCCTTCCTGACCTTGCGATAGTCCTTGTATTTGTCGATCTTCCAGGCGGTTTGCAGCACCAAGAGGCGGAACATCTCCAGCTGGATCCAGCTGTCGGCGATCTGCTCCTGCACCATCTGGTAATCGGCGATCTTGCCGCCGCCGCGCGTGGTGCGCGACACCGCGCGCTTGCACATCAGGTCGAGCGCCTTCTTGCACTGGCCGACGGTGCGCATGGCGTGATGCACGCGTCCGCCGCCCAGCCGCGTCTGGCCGATGACGAAGGCTTCGCCGCGCGGGCCGAGCAGCGCGTCGTACGGCACGCGCACATTGGTGTAGCGCATGTAGCCTTCCGAGCCGCGCCCCGCCCGCTCCGTGCCGACACCGACATAGCGCACGACTTCCACGCCCGGCGTCCGCCGCGGCACGAGGAACATGCTCATGCGGCGGTAGGGATCCTTGTTGTCCGGATCGGTGACGGCATAGACCACCAGCACCTCGGCATTGCGCGCGCCTGAGGTGAACCATTTCTCGCCGTTGATCACCCATTCGTTGCCCTGGAGGTCGGCGCGGGTGGTGAACGACAGCGGATCGGAGCCGCCTTGCGGCTCGGTCATCGAATAGCCGGACGTGATTTCGTTGTTCAGCAGCGGCCAGAGATAATCCTTCTTCTGCTGCTCGGTGCCGTAATGGGCGATGATCTCGGCATTGCCGGTGTCGGGCGCCTGGCAGCCGAACACGACGGGGGCGAGCCCCACGCGCCCCAGCCGCTCGTTGATCAGCGCCAGCTTGATCTGGCCGTAGCCCTGCCCGCCCAGTTCGGGCCCGAGATGACAGGCCCACAGCCCCTGCTCCTTCACCTTCTGCTGAAGGGGACGGACCGTCTTTTGATAGGTCTTGGACTTCACCCCGCCCAGCCCCACACCCAGCTGGGTCAGCGGCTCGACCTCCTCGTCGATGAAGGTGTCGATCCAGTCGAGCTTCTTCTGAAACTCAGGGTCGGTCTCGAAGTCCCAGGCCATGGGCGGCTCCTGTGTCTGTCGGAGGCGAGGTTAGCGGGGCAGTCGGGTAGCGGGCAATCGTTTTCTAAAAAGCGGTATGGAAGGCCCCGTTTCCTCCCCCGCTCTCGCGGGGGAGGAAGAACAACCTCGACCTCGCCACCGGCTTATGCGCAACATTCGCGAGACGACATTGGGAGTGAGCGATGACCAAACCGGAATCCGTTGGCCTGTCCGCCGCGCGGCTGAAGACGCTCGACCGGGTGATGACCGAGCGTTACGTCGAGACCGGCCTGTTGCCCGGCATCCTCACCCAGGTCTGCCGCAAGGGCGAGGTCGTGCACACCGGCATGAGCGGCGTGATGGACATCGAGCGCGCCAAGCCGATGCGCGAGGATGCGATCTTCCGCATCTACTCCATGACCAAGCCGCTCACGGCGGTGGCGCTGATGATGCTGGCGGAGGAAGGCAAGATCGGGCTGGAGGACGACGTCCACACCCACATCCCGTCGTGGAAGAATTTGCGCGTCTATGCCAGCGGCGTGCCGAGCCTGGTTGAGAACACCGCCGGCCAGTTCATCACGCTGCCGCCCAAGCGGCGGATGAAGGTGGTCGACCTGGTGACGCACACCTCGGGCCTCACCTATGGCTTCATGATGCGCACGGCGGTGGACGCGGAATACCGCCGCCAGAAGGTGGGCGACGTCCAGACGCCGGGCGGGCTGGACGCCTTCGTCGAGCAGCTCGCCCAGATCCCGCTCGACTTCTCGCCGGGCGAGCACTGGAACTATTCCGTCGCCATCGACGTGATGGGCTATCTCGTGCAGAAGCTTTCCGGCCAGACCTTCGGCGAGTTCCTGCGCACGCGTCTGTTCGAGCCGCTGGGTATGACCGACACCGCATTCAGCGTGCCGGCCGGCAAGATGGACCGTTTCTGCTCCTGCTACATGCCCAAGAAGGGCGGCGGGCTGAAGCTTCAGGACGATGCGGGGAAATCGACCTATGCCGAGCCGCCGAAACTCGAAAGCGGCGGCGGCGGCCTGGTCTCCACCGCGCACGACTACATGCGCTTCTGCCGCATGATGCTGGGCGGCGGCACGCTGGACGGCGTGCAAATCCTTTCGCCCAAGACGGTGGCGATGTTCGGCATGAACCTGTTGCCCGGAAACGCGCTGCTCACCGACATGGTCGCCGGCGAAGGCCTGTTCAGCGAGGCCGGCTACAAGGGCATCGGCTTCTCCATCGGCTGCGGCGTGACGATGGACCCGGCCCTGACGCTGGTTCCCGGAACCCCCGGCGAGTTCTTCTGGGGCGGCGCCGCGTCGACCGCGTTCTGGATCGACCCCAGGGAAGATTTGGCGGTCGTGTTCATGACTCAGGTCATGGGCACCGATGCGCGGCTGACCTTGCGCCGCGACCTGCGGACGCTTGTTTACTCAGCGATGACAGAGAGTTACGCCTGAATACAGTCCAGTTTCCGTCTCGAACAATAAAAAGCGATCCACTGTCGCTCCGGCGACAGCGGATATTGGAACACAGGCATAGGTTGCCTTCTCAAACGCGCGAGCGACGCGCGGTGGGAGGGAAATGTCATGACGAACTTGAAACGGGCGGCGCTGGCCGCCTGCGCGGTATTGCTTGCCGTGTCGTCCGCCGCGGCGGCGCCGTTCGCGAGCGTGCCGGATGCGGGGCTCAATGCGCATATGAAGGCCAAGGCGCAGACGCCGACGCCCAACCTCAATTGCGCCACCAACCCGACAGTCACCGTCAGCGGTGCGGTGTTCACCGGCTGCATGAGCGCGTGGAGCACCTCACCGGTTGCCGTCTTTGAGGGCATCCCTTACGCGACCCAGACGCGCTGGCAGAATTCCACGCTCAACACGCCGGCGACCATGACGGCGAACGCGCCGGGCAACATCTGTCCGCAGGAAGGCTCCAATCCGACTTGGCCGCCGATGGCGGAGGATTGTCTCAATCTCAACATCTGGATGCCGCAAGGCGCCGTGGCCGGGAGCCTCCCGGTCATGGTGTTCATCCATGGCGGCGCGTTCGTTTCGGGCCACGGCTCGAGCCCCATGTATGACGGCAGCGCGCTGGCGCAGCAGGGCGTGGTGGTGGTGTCGCTGAACTACCGCCTCGGCCCGTTCGGCTTCCTGGTCAGCGACCACAAGGGCATCGTCGCGCCCGGCAATATGGGCCTGATCGACCAGCAGAACGCGCTGCAATGGGTGCAGAACTACATCGCGCCCTTCGGCGGCGACAAGACCCGCGTCACGATCTTCGGCGAGAGCGCCGGCGCGATGTCGGTCGGCCTGCACCTGTTCTCCGTGCCGACCAGCGACACGCTGTTCAACGCGGCGATCATGGAGAGCAATCCGGTGGGCATCTTCTACAACACCAAGGCCGCCGCCAAACCGGCCGGCAGCAAATTCCTCTATGAGCTGTGCGTGAATACCAATCCCGCGAAGATATGCGACCAGACCTGGTTCCAAAGCACCGTGACGACGCAGCAGATCCTGACCGAACAGGCCAAGTTCTCGTCCGTCCAGATCGGCCTCAATGCGCGCGGCCTGTTGTGGGCGCCGGTGATCGACCTGGCGAGCGATCCGCAGCCCGTCGTGATGAACCAGCCATTCGACGGCTACGCGGCAGGCAGTCACGCCAAACCATTCGTCTTCGGCGTCAACCGCGATGAGGGCGTGCTGTTCGCGGCCGGCGCCGCCAAAGGCAACGGTTCGGCGCCGTCGCAAGGCGACTACAACAACATGCTGAGCCTGGAATACGGCAGCGGCAATGTCTCGGCCATCGCGGGCTATCCCCTCTACGACATCTCGACCGGCAGCTATTGCTACAACAAGAAGTACCAGCACAGCCCGCCCAACCCGTTCTGCTACTATAGTTCCTGGGGCCAGTCGTTGGCGAACGTCCTCACCGATTATTCCTTCGCCACCGGCAATCTCGTCATGGCGCGGGAGTCGCAAGGCGCGTTCGTCCCGCCGGTGTTCGCTTACGTCTTCACCCAGAAGCCGGAATTCGACCTCTACGCGATCGGGGTCGACCATGGCGCCTGCTGGCCCAATCAAGACCATGTCTGCCACGGCAACGAGCTGCCATACGTGTTCGACACGCTGGCCACCGCGCCGATGTATCAGGGCGGACCCTCCGACGAGGCGCTCGCCAGGATCATGTCGGCGGATTGGGTCGCGTTCGCGAAGAACCCGCTGGCGCCGGGCGCCGATTTCACGCGCTATGACTTCACGCTGGCGCCTGAGGCGACGGGCTATGGCAACGGCGCCGTCGCGCCCAACCAGCCCTATTTCCCCGATTCCAACGAGTCGTTCTGGAATCCCATGTACCCGCAGATCCAGATGCCGAAGCCGTAACGGCGGCGGGCCGGGCGCTAGCGTTTCGCGATGCGCTCGGCCCGCAGCTGGCTGCGCCGCACCTTGCCCGCGTCATCGCGCAGCGGTTCGGTGGTGAACTCGATGGTGCGCGGGCGCTTGTAGCGGACGAGGCGGTCGGCGAGATGGGCTTCCAGCACACTCTCCGTCAGCCCCTCGCGCGGCTGGACGATGGCGTGGACCCTGGCGCCGAGGTCGTCATCCGGGATGCCGATGACGCAGCTCGACATGACGAGCGGATGCTCGTCGATGGCGGCCTCGACTTCGGCGGGATAGACGTTGGCGCCGCCCACCAGGATCATGTCGGTGCGGCGGTCGGCGAGATAGAGATAGCCATCCGCGTCCAGCCAGCCGATATCGCCGATCGATTCCCAGCCGCCGTCCAGCGCGCGCGTCTCGGCGCCCACATAGCGGTAGGTCGAAGGCTGGTCGGTCTTCAGCTTCATGAAGATCTCGCCGGTTTCGCCGCGCGGCAGCATCCTGCCGTCGGGCCCGAATGCCTCGATCTCGCCGCCCAGCGCGATGGTGCCCACCGAACCGCGATGGGCGAGCCATTCGGTGCCGCTGATGATGGTGGCGGCGACGCCTTCCGTGCCGCCGTACAATTCCCACACCACGTCCGGCCCCAGCCAGCCGATCCACTCCTCCTTGAGCCAGGCCGGGCACGGCGCAGCCAGGTGCCACAGCGTCTTGAGCGAGGACACGTCGTATTTCGCGCGCACCTCGGGCGGCAGCTTCCAGATGCGGCTCATCATCGTGGGCACGAGATAGATCCAGCTGGCGCGATGCCTTTCGATCAGCGCGAGCGTTTCCTCGGCGTCGAATTTCGGCATGATCACGACGCGCGCCCCGATCATCAGAGCGGGAAGCGCCGTCACGAACGGTCCGTTGTGGTAGAGCGGGCCCGGCATCAGCACCACGTCGTCCGGCGCGATGCGCCAGAGTGCCGCGCCGATCTCCTGCTTCACGCCCGGCGCGCCGGCGACGATCAGCTTGGGCCGGCCGGTCGAGCCGCCCGACGTCGGCGCCTTCCACGAGGGCGACACCGTGTCGGGCAGGTCGCTCGCGTCATCCGACAGCGCCAGCAGCTCGGTGATGGAGACCACCGGCCGCCCGATATCCAGCGGCGCGTCGTTGATCACGATGGGCGACTCCGCGAGATCGGCGATGGCCTTCATCTCGATCAGCGGCAGCCGCCACGACACCGGCTGCGGGATCGCGCCGATCTTCCACGCCGCGAAGCAGGCCTCGACGAAGCCCGGCGAATTGGGCAGCGCGATGGTGAGGAAATCGCCATGCTTGACGCCACGCGCGAGCAGGCCGCGCGCGATGCGGTTGGTGCGGCCGTGCAGGTCGCGCCAGCTCAGTGTTTCGTCCCGGCAAGTCAGGGCCGGCGCGTCGCCCTTCGCCGCCGCCAGATCGCGTAGCGCCGATCCGATGGAGGGCGGGTTGGGATTAGGCGTCAGCGACGCCAGAGTATCAAGGATGATGTTGGCGGCCATGCGAGGCTCCGGATAGCGGTCGCCCATTGTGGGGGAGAACCCGCGCCTCCTGCAACGCGCTAGCGCCGCCGCGCCGCCGCGATCTCATGGATGCCCAGCGCCGCCAGCGAGAGCGCGAACGGAAGGACGTAATAGGCCAGGCGATAGACGATGAGGGCGGCCAGCAGGTCGGGCCGCCCCTTCATGCCCAGCATCGCCACCACCGCGGCCTCGAACACGCCGACGCCGCCCGGCGTGGAACCGGCGACACCCAGCGCCAGCGCCACCGTCATGGCCACGGCGAACGCGGCGAATGGCGGCGCGAAATCCGCGGGCAGCAGCACATAGAGCGCGGCGATTGCCGCCGTCATCTCCACCACGCCCGCGCCCATCTGGATCGCGGCCAGCCGCGCCGGCGGCAGCACGATCCGGAAGCGGAAAAACGTGACCGTGCGCTGCTCTTTTGCAAGCCATGCCAGCAACAGCACGAGCGCCGCCAGCAGGCTCGCGCCAAGAAGAGGCCGCAGGATATCGGGATACTGGAACGTCCCGCCCGCCGCCCGCGGCGCCAGAAGAGCGAACGCCACGGTCGTCACGAAGCTGAGGCCGATGGCCGCGCCGGAGAGCGAGATCACGCGCGCGATATCGCCAAGCGCCAGGCCCGCGCGCCCGTAGATGCGAAGGCGCACCGCCGTGGCGGTGATGGCATGGAAGCCCAGCACGTTGGCGATGGCATTGGCGGACGCGCCGGCCAGCACGGCTGTGCGAAGGGGCACGCGCCTGGGCGCGACCATGTGAACGGCGAATGCGTCGTAGGACGACAGGATCGCGAAGCTGACCGCGGTGAACAGGAGCGACGCGATGACGTTGCCCGCCGGCTGCGCGGCGATGGCCGCCGCCACCGCGCCGGGCGAGACGCCGTGAAATTGCCGGATGAGCACGTAGCCCGACGCCGCCAGCATGATCAGCGCCACGAGCGCGCTGATGATGGTGGCGGTCTTGCCGGGCGCGAGTTGGGAAGCGGGATCGGTCACGGGCTTCTCTGCGGGAGCCGGACGAAAGCGGAGAATCCGGCTTAGCAGAGCTAACGCCGGAAACCAAGGAGATGGAGGATGCGGCTGTCCGCGCCCGCGTCCATATGCGTGTCCAGGCCGAACACCGTCTCCTCGCAGGGGATCTCCACGAAGGTGCCCAACAGGCGGTCCCAGATGCTGAACACGTCGCCGTAATTGCAGTTCGTGCCGGGCAGCCGGCAGTGATGATGGGTGTGGTGCAGGTTGGGCGTGACGAACAGCCAGCCGACGATGCGCGCGGGGCCCGGCGGTAGGCGGAACGTCGTGTGCTGCAGGATGTTGGCCACCGACTGCACGGTCTGGCGCAACACCAGCACCTCGAGCGAGGCGCCGCAGGCCAGGACCGCGAGCGAGAAGAACACGAGCCGCACGAAAGTCTCGCCGGGATGCTCGCGGAACGTGGTCGACACGTCCACCGACTGATCGGTGTGATGCACCAGATGAAGCTTCCAGATCCGCGTCTGATGCGCGAGGTAGTGATAGGCGTAATCGAGGAAATCCAGCGCCAGGAACATGACGCCAAGCCTGATCCACGGATTGTCGGGATGCGGAAGCAGGAAGCGCAGGCCGAATTGATGGCTCGTGGCCCAATGCGCGGCTGCGAGGCTGACGGTCGTCATCACCAGCTGAACCGGCAGCACGCCCGACATGAACACCGCGTTGATGCCGGTGTGGCGCAGCTTGTCGCGCGCGGTCTGCCCCGAATAGAGCTTCTCCGCCACCCACGCCGTCGTCAGGATCATTCCGAAGAGAAAAATCTGCGTCGCTGTCGGATGCGCGAGCAGAAACTCCGTAACCGAACCCATACCCATTCCATACGCTCCAGCCCCTTGGCCTTAGCGCACGGGGCCGCGCGCGTCCAGCCGAAGCCCATGCAATGGCGCCAATTCGTTCCGGATACGGTTACCGGCACGCGGAATTGCCGATCACGGTAGGGTGTTCGGCGCTCCGCGGCGTCTATCGTCAACGCGCCCTTGACAATCCCATCGGCCCTTCCCGGCAAGCCGCGCGAGGGGCCTTTCGCAGGCGCACATTCGTCCGTAAGCGGACGATATCCGCGACGTGTGGTGCGAGGCGCCGGAAAGCGCGGCCATGGATCGTGAGACGAGTGTCCGCCGCGTAGCGCATTGTGGCGCGCACCCCCTGCGCGGGGACGGTGTTCGCCAAAACGACTTGGGCCCGGCAGCAATGCCGGGCCCAAGATCGCATAGTCACGATGGTTGCGGGGACAGGATTTGAACCTGTGACCTTCAGGTTATGAGCCTGACGAGCTACCGGGCTGCTCCACCCCGCGTCATGTCCGCGCGCGCGGGACGTGGTGCCCGGCGCGCAAGGTCGGCGGGTATAGGCTATCCGCGGGAGCGTGTCCACCCCGCGCAAAGCGTTGAATCAGATGGATTTTCGATCGCGATCGCGAGCTATTGGCCGGGCGTTGCGGCCGGTCTTCGCGGTCAGCTGCCCGGCCGGGCCTAGAGCGGGCATCGGGCGTGCGGCGCCCTCGGCCACATAGCTGGCCAGCCCTTCGGCCAGCCGATCATAGAGCAGGCGGATGCGGCGGTGGCCGCGCAGATCCTCGTGCAGCACCAGCCACATTTCCAAACTGAAGCTCAGCGCCTGTTCCAGCACCGGCACGAGATGCGGGTCGCGCCTGGCGGTGGCGACCTGGCAGCCGCCGATGCCGACGCCGGCGCGCAGGGCGGCGAGCTGCACCAGGTCGTTGTCGCAGCGCAACGCGAAGGCGTCGCGGCTGACCAGGCCGATCGAGGCGCTGAGGGCGCGCAGCACGCTCTCGTCGCGATCGAATCCAATCAGGCTGTGGCCGCGCAGCGCTTCCAGCGTATGCGGCGTGCCCGCCCAACGGAGATAGCGCTTGTGCGCGAACAACCCGATGCGCACGTCGCCGATCTTGCGCGCGACGAGGCCCGATTGATGCGGCCGCACCATCCGCACCGCGATGTCGGCTTCACGACGCAGCAAATCCTGGCTGCGATCGGTCGGCGCCAATTCCAGTGCGATGCCGGGATGGGCGCGGCGGACCGCGGCGATCAGCGGCGGCAGCACTTCGGCGCTGACGAAGTGGCTCGCGGTGACGCGCACCGTGCCGCGCTCGCTGCGCGTTTCGCCCGAGGCCGCGCGCGACAGCGCCGCCGCGGCGGATGCCATTTCCTCGGCGTGGCGGACCAACCCCTCCGCCGTCTCGGTGGCTTCGAGGCCGCGCGGCGAGCGGGTGAAGAGCTTGGCGGCCAGCTGAGCCTCCAGCGCGGCGATGTGGCGGCCGACGGTGGGCTGCGCCAGACCCAGCGCCCGGGCCGCTTCCGACAGGCTGCCGCGGCGGGCGACTTCGAGGAAGCTGCGGTAGAGGTCCCAGTTTTCCATCATGCAATATTGTATATCAATTCGCCACTTTTGTGCGATTTCGTTCGACCGGCCAGCGCCCTATCCTCACTGTGAACGCAACAGGAGCATGGCCATGTTCATCGGGCATTACGGACCCGCCTTCGGCGCCAAGGCCGCGGTCAGGCGCGTGCCGCTGTGGGTCTATTTCGTCGCGGTGCAGTGGCTCGACGTCTGGTGGTCCATCTTCGTGCTCACCGGCGTGGAGCACATGCGCATCCAGCGGGGCTTCATGGCCGCGAGTTCGCTGGTGCTCTACGACATGCCCTATACCCACGGCCTGTTCGGCGCGCTGGCGCTGTCGGCGCTGCTGGGCGCGATCGTGGCGTGGTTCTTCCGGGCCGGGCGCGGCGCGGTGTTCTGGGTGGTGGCGCTGGCGGCGTTCTCACACTGGCTGCTCGACCTCGTCGTGCATGCGCCAGACCTGTGGATCTATGACGGGGTGAAGCTCGGCTTCGGGCTGTGGCGCTGGCTGTGGATCAGCCTGCCGCTGGAGCTTGTCCTGCTCGTGGCCGGCGCCTGGATCTACCGCCGCGCCGCGCCCGCCAAGACCTCGCGCGGCGACACCTGGCTGTGGCTGTTCGTGGCGGCCATGGCGGCGGTGGAGCTCTATGGCGCGTTCGGGCCCGGGCCCACCTCGCCCGCCGGCGAGGCCGAGACCGCGCTGGCCGCTTATGGGGCGCTGGCGCTGCTGGCCGGTCTGGTGGACCGCACGCGCACGAAGGTGTGAGGAAATACAGGCGCCGATTGGGGATTGAAAACAAGGAGATGGCCGGAATGCCGGTTCCCGCGTTATGGTACAGATGTGTGGGGCATCAGCACGAAGGGTAGCAGCGACGCATGGAGCCCCGACTTCTCGCGGTGAAATCCGCCGTCCCGCCCCATACCATCGAGCAGGAAGACGCCGCGGCCCGCGCCCGGGCGCTGTTCGCCGGGCGGCGCGACATCGACCGGATGATGCCCATCTTCATCAACACCGGAATCGAGCGGCGCTATTCCTGCGTGCCGATCGAATGGTACCTGGAGCCCCATGGCTGGACGGACCGCACGAAACTGTTCGTCGAGAACGCGGTCAACCTGCTCGAACAGGTCGCCGGCAAACTGCTCGATGAAGCGAACCTGAAGAAAGACAACATCGACGCCATCGTCGTGGTCTCCACCACCGGCATCGCGACGCCCAGCCTGGACGCGCTGGTGATCGAGCGCATGCAGCTCCGCCGCGACATCAAGCGTCTGCCGGTATTCGGACTGGGGTGCGCCGGCGGGGTGATCGGGCTGTCGCGCGCGGCCGATCTGGCCCGCGCAATGCCGGGCGCGCGGGTGATGTTCCTTGTGGTGGAGCTGTGCGCGCTGACCTTCCGCAAGGACGATCTGACCAAGAGCAATGTGGTGGCCGCGGCGCTGTTCGGCGACGGCGCGGCCGGCGCGATCCTGTCGACGGCCGGCGATGGCCCAGCTTTCGGCGCCTCGGGCGAGCACACCTGGCCGCATTCGCTCGACATCATGGGATGGGACGTGCAGGAGGATGGGCTCAAGGCGATCTTCTCGCAGAGCATCCCCGCGCTGGTCGGCACCGAATTCCGCAAGGTGCTGCACGCATTCCTCCAGAAGAACGACATCCGGCTCGGCGACATCCAGCGCTTCGCCTGTCATCCCGGCGGCGCCAAGGTGCTGGACGCGCTGGAGGAGGCATTCGGCATCGCCAATGGCGCGCTCACCGAAAGCCGCGGCGTGCTGCGCGACTACGGCAACATGTCGGCGGTGACGGCGATGGTCGTGCTGGAGCGCATGAGGCCGCGTGAACAGCGCGAGCGCACCCTGATGAGCGCGCTGGGCCCGGGCTTCTCCACCGCTTTCCTCGTCCTCAACCCGCAATGAACTGGGCCTATGTCATCGTCGGCCTCGTCGCGGTCCAGCGGCTGGCGGAAGTCGTTTACGCCGAGCGCAACACGCGCGCGCTTCAGGCGCGCGGAGCCGTCGAAGCGGGACGCGCGCACTACCCGCTGATCGTTGTGCTGCACGTGGCGTGGCTGGCGGCCATCCTGCTCTACCTGCCGCAACCGGCGACCATAAACCTTCCGCTGCTCGCCCTGCTCGTGGTGCTCCAGGCCCTGCGCGTCTGGGTGCTGGCGACGCTGGGGCCCTACTGGACCACGCGGATCATCACCCTGCCCGGCGCGCCGCTGGTCCGCCGCGGGCCCTACCGGCTGATGCGCCATCCCAATTACGCCGTGGTGGTGGTCGAAATCGCCGTATTGCCGCTGGTTTTCGGGGAAACCATGGTCGCGATTGTCTTTTCCCTCTTGAACGCCATCATGCTTTTCTGGCGAATCAGGCAGGAAGACGCGGCGCTTTCCGCGCGGCGCGCACAATCCTGAGATGGGAGCCGCAGCGGGGGAATGCCGGAGCCAGGATGACAGGCACGATCAGGACCTGGATCGGCTACGTCGCCATGTGCATCGGCATGTTCATGGCGATCCTGGACATCCAGGTGGTCGCCAGTTCGCTGACCGTCGTGCAGCACGCGCTCCACATCCCCACCGACAAGATTTCCTGGATCCAGACCGGCTATCTCATCGCCGAGGTGATCGCCATTCCGCTGACCGGCATGCTGACGCGCGCGCTGTCGCTGCGCTGGATGTTCGTGGGCGCGATCGTGGGCTTCACGCTGTCGAGCCTGGGCTGCGCCTTCGCCACCAGCGGCGGCGTGCTCGATGCGATCCGCGTGGTTCAGGGTTTCTTCGGCGGCATGCTGATCCCGGCCGTGTTCACGTCGGTCTTCACCATCCTGCCGCGCAAGCACGAAATCCTGGCCACCACCATGGCCGGCGTCTTCGCGATGATCGCGCCGACCATCGGCCCCTATGTCGGCGGCTGGCTGACCGAGCACTATTCCTGGCACTGGATATTCCTCATCAACATCGCCCCGGGCGTGCTGGTGGCGCTGGTGGTGGCGGCCACGATCCGCACCGGCAAGCCCGACCTCGCCCTCCTGCGCAAGATCGACTATGCGACCGTGGGACTGGCGGCGGCGTTCCTGGGCAGCCTCGAGCTGCTGCTCAAGCAGGCGCCGGAGCATCACTGGAGCGGCGGCTTCGTCTATGGGCTGTTCGCGCTGTGCGCGGCGACCGGCACGCTGGCGGCCTATTTCTGCCTCAGCCGCCCCAATCCGTTCGTCGACCTCACGCGCTTCCGCCACGGGCCCTTCGCGGTGGGCTGCCTGCTCAGCTTCGTGCTGGGCATGGGACTCTACGGCTCGACCTATATCGTGGCCGTGTTCCTGGGGCTGGTCCGCCAGCACACGCCGCTGGAGATCGGCGGCATCATGATGGTGGCGGGCATCGCCCAGCTCATCGCCGCCCCGATCGTGGCGCTGGCCGAAAGCCGCATCGACGGACGCGTCATGATCGGGCTCGGCTACGGCATCTTCGCCATCGGCCTGTTCCTCAACGGCCAAACCACCTACCAGTCGGACTACGACAACTTCTTCTGGCCGCAGATCCTGCGCGGCGTGGCCATCATGATGTGCATCCTGCCGTCGACACGGCTGGCCATGGAGAACTGGTCGGTGGAGGAAACCGCGGACGCCAGCGGCCTGTTCAACCTGATGCGCAATCTGGGCGGGGCCATCGGGATCGCGCTGATCGACACGATCCTGGAGAGCCGCACCGCCGCCCACGCCAGTCACATCGTCGACAGGCTGCAGCATGGCGACCCGAACATCGCGCGGCTAGTGGGCCTGCCGGTCGAGTATTTCCACGGCCAGAACATGGGGCCCGTCGATCCCGCGATGCGCGCCTTCGTGGAGCCCATGATCCAGCGCGCCGCGATGGTGCAATCGTTCAACGAAGCCTGGGTCGTGCTCGGCGCGCTGTTCGTGCTGGTGCTGTTCGCCCTGCCCTTCGTGCGCGGCAAGGACATTATATCGACTCGAGCACTCTAGCCGGCATTATCGTTTCGAGTTCGCAGTTCGCGCAGTCCCACCTCGCCCAAGCCAACCCACGAAGGTACGTCCATGGGCCAACGCGCAAGCGATTCTGCTTCCTGCCCCAACCAAAAAATATATCCGCTTAGGCCCGCGCCGTCGCGCCAGGGCCCTTGCGAAGGGCGATAGCCCTTGGCATTCAATATCTCATCGAAGGTGCGATCTCCGGCTCGCAGAGCGCGCTTCTCACTCTTGCCAAGTTGACCTGCAATTCGAGAAAGCTCGCGAGAATCCATACCCCAATGACGTGCGCGATCGATCGCAGAGTAGTGCCCAACGACGGTCGCCTGCCATATGACGGCGCATGAATGGATCGACAGAATGCCGTCGGTCAGAAGCGCACGCCGAGCCCTTTCGTTTCTTGCACTGATCCAGAGAAATATCGTACCGATGATGGCAGGTAAGAGAGACAGGATCGCGAACAGTCTGCCTTGCGAATCTGACGGCGTAGGATCCGGCGTAAACAGGTCCTTCAATTGCCACGCGGTCCCGGCAAGCGTCTGTTGCTGCGAGAGCGGACCGCTCAAGAGCGTATATGCGGCCAAGCCAAGGAAGAATATGCTGGTGACAGACCATATCGCTGTCGCGCGGCGAGCTTCGTTGCGTCTATCAACTACGAAAGCTAGCGCAAAAATACCGACGGAGAGCAGCAATATCGCGAAGATGTATGCCGCCGGCGAAGCGCTCAAGTGATGAAAGCTTATCAGATAAAATATCAGCGCAACTCCGTCGAAGCTGGCAAATAGTGGCACAATCCAAAGCAAAATTGCGGCAAGAAGTGCGACAAACAACAACAAACGTTGGATCGTATCGAGGTATTTGCCAGCGTACCATGTCGCCTTCGAATCCGGGCCAAACAGTGTTCTTTGGGAATACCATACCGGATTAGTCCGGCGCGATGGCTTGAACTCTGGCTTGTATTTGTGCCTGCTCGGCCAGCTTGGTCTGGTACAGATTGTTCTGAACAGCGTCGACTGAATCACCCGCCACGCCCGCATGGCCTCTTCCCAGTCGATGTCGCGATATCGCTCGTTCCAGCGCGGAGATTTGTTCGTCGGTATGTTTCTTACTCTGGCAAGGTGGAGTTCAAATCCAAATAACCTGTTTGCGTCATTCAGGTTGTAGGTTCCCATCCGGCACACCGAGAGAGCAAATGCGAGTATCGGGAGCGCTGCAAGCCCAAGCAGCGGCTGTCCGTGCGATATGTACTGGCCGATTTGGTCCGCAGCCGCAGCCTTCGCCCCGATCTTGTCATGTTGGCCCGGCGGAACTAGCGGCCAAAAAAACATAAATTCAATTATCGCGCCCAGTGCTACACCGCAAATGCTCAGTGCTTGGAACGCGTATTTCGTGAATGCCTCATTGATGCCATTTGCTTCATCATGAAGGCGTTCTGCAAGTCGTTGCGCCTTGTCGGACCCGGAGCCGCCTCCTGCGCCTCCGAACGCGGGTGCTGGCGTTACATTCGAATGATCGCCGCGCTCATCGTCGGCAAAACGACGCGGGTAACTGGAAATTTCATACATTTTTGCAATCCGTCTTTTAAAATTGGCTGCAAGTTCGAAATTGTCGAAATCATATAGCGGCAGGCGAGTTTTCGTCAGCACCCAACGCGTGAGCTCTGGGCTATCCGAGCCGGATTTCTCCCACTTGTTGCCGAATCGCAAATCTACGCGAGGCGGTTCAGCCCGGCGGCTTGCCCTTGTGGGGCTTGCGGACGAGTTCCGGCATCACGAAGACCGGCGCTGCGGACTTCTCCTTCGCCTTGTCGCCCGATTTGGGCTTCTTCTTTTCCTTGTTGCTGCGCTGTTCGCGATTGGCCATTTCGCGTCTCCCGGCTGCTCGAATCCCGGCGCAAGAATAAAGCCGGAACGGCAATGAGCAAGGGGGTGGCGCCCAAAGCCCCGCCCCGAGGGTTTGCAAAGCGCGCCCCGTGCGCTAGACAAGCCCGGCGCAGAATCGCGCATGGGGCTGGTCCCGGCCCGTTACAAGGATACCGGAATGCGGCATCTTCTCGGACGGGCGGCTTTGCTTGCATGCGCTTTGGCGCTGTTCTCACAACCCTCGTCCGCCGTTCCGGTTCCCCGTCCGCGCCCGTATGCCCACGCCCTGAAGACTGCCGATATCGCGGTGCCGCAGCCGCGCCCCGAGCGGGACACCGATGCGGCGCCGGCCACCGCTCTGGCGCTCGCCGACGTGCCGGTGCCGATCGCCCGGCCCGAACGGGACGATGACGTGGCCGCCAACGAAGACGCCAGCGGCGACACCACCGGCGATGAGGCCGCCAACGACGACACCGGCGACGACCGCACGGCCGATGATTCCGACGCTGTATCCGCCGACCGGCTCGCGCAGGCCGCCCCGATGCCGGACCTGTCGGGTGACGACGCGCCGCGCATCGAGACGCCGGACGAGCGGCTCAACTGCGTCGCCTATGTGCGCGAGCGCACCGGCTTCGCCATCCAGGGCGACGCCCATCTGTGGTGGGAGCATGCCTACGGCCTCTACACGCGCGCGGCCGCGCCCTCCGCCGACGCCGTCATGGTGTTCGCGGCGACGCGCAAGATGCGCCGCGGCCATGTGGCGGTGGTGGCCCGGCTGGTCTCCGACCGCGAAATCATCGTCGACCACGCCAACTGGATGCGCGACGGCAAGCTTTATCTCAACGTGCCGGTGATGGATGTGAGCCCGGACAACGACTGGAGCCGGGTTCGGGTGTGGAATCCGCGGGACAACGAGTGGGGCGCGCGCACCTATCCGATCAAGGGCTTCGTCTCGGCGCGGCCGTCGGCCTGATCCTCACAGTTTCCGGCTGTCATAGGCCCAATGGAGTAGCGCCTGGCGCTGCTTCGGGCGGCAATGCGGGTCGCCCGGTTCGCAATGCCGCCTGAGCTGCGCGATGTGACGCGCCATCTGTCTCCGGCGCCGGATCTGCCGGGCGTCGTCCTCATGGCGGCGGCCCGTATGATAGCGGCAATACCACTGGAACCAGCCGCGTTGAGTAGTGGGTCTCTCTTCTCCACGGTGATGGTTTTCGGCTTCATGGCGGGATGCTACGGCTGCAACGCGTCAGCGGATCACCAGCGCAGCGACATGCACGAAAATCCAGCGTCAAGTTTCGCGACTTCGTCGACGGGGAGCGGACGAACGGCAAAGCCGTGTTGGCGCAGCAACGCGATGGTGCCGGGATAGGACTCGCCCACGAAGATCTCATCATTGATTCGCAGCGAGTTGGCGGCGGCTTCTTCGCCGGCCGGCGGAGAAAGCAGCCTGAAATCCGCGAAGACGCCGCCCGGGATCATCTGCTTCATGACCAGCATCGTGTCCTCGCTCACAAGGGAGGCGGCGGTTTTGAGGTGCAGAACGCCTTTGGGCGCCTCGATGATGCGGGACTTGCGGCCCAGCGTGGCGAGATTACGGGCGAGCGCTTCGGCGCCGGTTTGGGTCGTGCGGGCGGAGAGGCCGATGAAGACGGTGTGCGGCGTGACGAGGATGTCGCCGCCATCGGCATGCTCGTGGTCCTGGAGCTCGAGCACGCGATCGAAATGGCGACGCAGCACGCGGCGCATATCCTCGCGCTCACCGGCACGGCTGGGTGCGCCGGGACGCATGAGGATGGCGCCTTGCGGGAATGTGAGGGCGGGGTCTTCGACGAAAACGGAATCGGGAAACGCTTCGAGCGCCGGCAGCACGTCGACCGCGAGGCCCGCGCCGCGCAACGCGGCGACATAGGCGGTGTGCTGCGCCAGCACGCGTTCGAATGTGGGCGTGACGGATGCGTCGTCGCGCAATCCGTCGACGACGCTGTGGCCGGGCGTGCGCACGATGGCGTGGGTGAAATCGAAGACGCGCATGAAAAAATCCCGCGAGATTGCTCTCGCGGGATTTTCGCATGCGGTGTGAAGGCGGGCAATTGAAGCGTCCTTGGTAGGACTGGCAGCGACCGACTCTCCCGCGGCTTGAGCCGCAGTACCATGGGCGCTGGGGGCTTTGACGGCCGAGTTCGGAATGGGATCGGGTAGAATTCCCCCGCTAGGACCACCAGTCCAACGAAGGACGCTTCAAAGTTCAAGACACCGAGAAGATTTGTTGTGCTGTCACGTAGTCTGGTCTTGTTTCCAGACATGAAACGAAGTGCTTGGCGATCAAGCCAATCGAGCGATTAGGACCAGTAAGCTCAACACATTGCTGTGCTTACACACCTGGCCTATCGACGTGGTGGTCTTCCACGGCTCTCGAGCGAAACCTGGTTTTGAGGTGAGTTTCCCGCTTAGATGCGTTCAGCGGTTATCTCGTCCGTACTTAGCTACTCGGCTGTGCCATTGGCATGACAACCGATCCACCAGAGGTACGTTCTTTCCGGTCCTCTCGTACTAGGAAAAAGTCCTCTCAAGTTTCGAACACCCACGGCAGATAGGGACCGAACTGTCTCACGACGTTCTAAACCCAGCTCACGTACCACTTTAAATGGCGAACAGCCATACCCTTGGGACCGGCTACAGCCCCAGGATGTGATGAGCCGACATCGAGGTGCCAAACCGCACCGTCGCTATGGACGCTTGGGTGCGATCAGCCTGTTATCCCCGGCGTACCTTTTATCCGTTGAGCGATGACCCTTCCACGCGGGATCACCGGATCACTATGACCGACTTTCGTCTCTGCTTGAGCCGTCGCTCTTGCAGTCAGGC
>JBOHKI010000014.1:0-54444 GCA_050728855.1 Rhizomicrobium sp.
GCGAAGGGGACGCCGTTGCCGCGGACCAGACGCGCATGGCCGCCGGCCTTGGCGGCGGACGCGTGCAAATCCATATCGTTCGTTCCGAGCCAGAGCACGCCGCCGGCCCAGTCGGCATACCACAAGGGCGCGGCGATTTCGGATGCGAGCGCGGCCGCGCCGGTGCCCGGCACGGCGATGCGCCAGACATCAAGCGCGGTGCCGATGAAGGGCGCGCCGGAACCCAGCTCGTCGAACACGGCGTCGCCGCCGTCGATGGCGTGCAGCGTATGCTCCCCGAGCAGCGCGCGCAGGAGCGCGAGCTTCTCGGCCAGCGGCTCGCGCGCGCCCTCGATGCGGATCACCGCGGCCTCTTCCGCCGCGACGTAAGCCAGCCCCGTCGCCTCCAGCGGGCTCGACCACACCCGGCCGAGCAGCGCGAACCCATCCGCGGGATCGACGCCGGCAACGGCAAGCGTGGCGCTCAGCGGCGGCTCGGGAAACACCCGCAGCGTCAGCTCCGTCAGCGGGCCGAGCGTGCCGAACGCGCCGCACATCAGCTTGGAGAGATCGAAGCCGGTGACGTTCTTCACCACCTTGCCGCCGGCCTTGTAAGCCTCGCCCAGGCCGTTCACCGCGCGATAGCCCAGGAGGTGGTCGCGGGCGCGGCCGTAACGGACGGCACGGCTGCCGCAGACGTCCGCCGCGATGGCGCCGCCGATGGTGCCGCGGTTCGCGCCGGCGCCGAACAGCGGCCCCCAGTCCGGCGGATCGAAGCCGAGCTGCTGGTCGTGCGCGGCGAGCAGGTCGCGGATTTCCGCAACCGGCGTTCCCGGCCACACGGTGAGGATCATCTCGGCCGGCTCATAGGCGACGACGCCGCACAGGCCGGAGAGATCGAGCGTGTCGTTCGTGACGGTCTTGCGGCCGAATCCGCGCTTGGTGCCGGCGCCCACGATCTCGAGCGTGGTGCGCGCCGCACGCGCCGCGCGCACCGCGTCGATGACATCGGATTCGCTCGTGGCGCGGATCATGCCGGTCCGTTCCGGTTCACACACTCCGCCCATGTGTCATGGCCCGCGACTGCGGGCCATCGAGGTGCCGCTCGCACCATGGTGCAGAACCCAACTGGGCGGCCCGCAGTCGCGGGCCGTGACACGGAATGTGTGAATCGTTGCATGCCGAAGCGATCCTAAAAGCGCGGCAGGTTGGGGAAGGGGACGCGGCCGTCTTTCACATGCATGTGGCCGCCTTCGACGCAGGCCGCCAGCGTCGGGAAAACCTTGCCGGGATTGAACAACGCTGCGCCGTCGAAGGCGCATTTCACGCGGCCCTGCTGGGCGAGATCGGCCTCGCTGAACATCGTGCCCATCAGGTCGCGCTTCTCCACGCCGACGCCATGTTCGCCGGTGAGCACGCCGCCGACGGCGACGCAGAGCTTGAGGATCTCCGCGCCGAACGCCTCCGCGCGTTCGAGCTCGCCCGGCTTCATCACGTCGAAGATGATGAGCGGATGCAGATTGCCGTCGCCCGCGTGGAAGACGTTGCAGAAGCCGAGGCCGTATTCCTTGCTCATCTCCGCCATGCGGGCGAGCACGCCGGCCAGCGCGCCGCGCGGGATCGTGCCGTCCATGCACAGCATGTCGGGCCCGAGCCGGCCCATGGCGGGGAACGCGGCCTTGCGCCCCGCCCACAGCCGCGCCCGCTCCGTCTCGTCGCGCGCCTCGCGCACCTCATGCGCGCCGGCGCCGCGCGCGATCGCGGTGACGCGGGCGGTGGCGTCGCGCACATCCGCCGCGATCCCGTCCAGCTCCACGATCAGCACGCCGTCGGCGTCGCGCGGATAGCCCGGCGCGCAATAGGCCTCGACCGCCGCGATGCAGCGCCGGTCCATGAATTCCATCGCCGCGGGCACGATGCCGGCCGCGACGATCTCGGCCACGCAGCGCCCCGCCGCCGGCACGTCGCGGAACGCCGCCAGCAGCGTGCGCGTCTCCGGCGCCTTCGGCAGGATGCGCAACGTCGCTTCCACCACCACGCCCAGCAACCCTTCCGAGCCCGCCACGATGCCCAGCAGGTCGAGCCCGCCATCGTCCTGCGACAGCGTCACGCGCGCCCCGCCGGCCAATGCCAGTTCGACGCCCAGCAGGTTGTTCGTCGTCAGCCCGTATTTCAGGCAATGGATGCCGCCGGAATTCTCCGCGACGTTGCCGCCCACCGTGCAGGCGATCTGGCTGGACGGATCGGGCGCGTAATAGAAGCCGCTTCCCTCCACCGCGCGAGTGACGGCGAGATTGGTCACGCCGGGCTCGGCCACGACGCGGCGGTTGCCGTAGTCGATGTCCAGGATGCGGTTCATGCGGGTGAGCGACAACAGGATCGCGTCGCCGCGCGGCAGCGCGCCGCCCGACAGCGAGGTGCCCGCGCCCCGCGGCACCAGCGGCACGCTTTCCGCGGCCGCGAACTTCAGCACCGCGGAGACTTCCTCCCTGGTGCGCGGCAGCACGCAGACCAGCGGCGCCTGGCGATAGGCGGTGAGCGCGTCGCCGTCATACGCCGCCAGCCCTGCCTCGTCCGCCACCACGCCATCCGGCACGATCCGGCGCAACGCCGCGACGATGGAGGCGCGGCGCGCCAGGATGGCGGGATCGGCGGGGGTGAGATTCATGGCGCGAGCTTACGCCACTCTCGCGCAGGGACGCCACGCCGCGCCGGGGCTCCCGGCGGCGGAACGGCAGGGGAGAAGCCGATCAGGCCTTTTGCGATCCCA
This sequence comes from Rhizomicrobium sp., assembly GCA_050728855.1. Taxonomy (GTDB): domain Bacteria; phylum Pseudomonadota; class Alphaproteobacteria; order Micropepsales; family Micropepsaceae; genus Rhizomicrobium. The sequence continues at coordinate 2,750 of JBOHKI010000014.1, forward strand.
CCGCGGAGGCAAACGTCGACTTGCCCCCGAAATAGCATTCGATCGATACGATCCGGCCGCCGCGCACCCGGTGATATTCCATGTTGCGGAACGACTTGCCGTTCGTCGTATGGCAGAGATATTTCAGGAACACGTCGTCGCCCTTCGCCATCACGTCCTCGACGTCGAAATTCACGACGAATGCCTTTTGGCTCTCCCAGCAATTCTTCTTGTACGATTCCTTGCTGATGTGATCGTCGCCGTTGGGGCTCGTGAAGGTGAAGTCGTCGGCCAATATGGCATCGAACGGACCCCATTCCTTCTGTTCCCAGGCCTTGAAGAATTTGCGCACGACGATTTCATTCGCCGGCATGGCGCTCGCCGCATGCGCGCCGGCCAGCACGGCCGTTCCGGCAACCGCACCCATTTCGAACATGCTCCGGCGCGACAGTGTCGTGATCGGCATAATCCATCCTCCCCATTCCCGCGTGAACGCTTCACGAGATGGCAGCGTAGCGCGCGCGCTACACCGCATCGGTGACGTTCGCGTGAGGTACCACTTGACGACAGCGCCAGGTGCCAATTCCGCGAAGTGTGCGGACAGCTGACGTTATCGGCCCAGAGGGGACGTTGAGGGAATTTGCGAATGCCGGAGTCGGACGGCTTGAACTACCCCTGGCGCGCCTTGAAGCGGGGATTCTTCTTGTTGATGACGTAGGTGCGGCCGCGGCGGCGGATGACGCGGCAGTCCTTGTCGCGCTTCTTGAGCGAGCGCAGCGAATTGCGAACTTTCATAGTCAGGCCTTGGTCTTAGTGCCGCCGGAGAGGCGCGGAACCTAGTGACGCTCCGCCGCCCTGTCAACGCCGCAATCGCCGCCATATCATGGGTGCGGGATTCGACCCGGATTGCCGCGCGTGCGCCTGTTAACCTGTTGCTTCTGCTTGATGATCTGCGCCAGTGGCGCGCTGGCCCAGCCTCCGGTTCCGGCGCCCGCGCCGAACTCCGCCGCCACGCCCGCGCCCGGCGCCGTGCCGACCGTCGCGCCGGGGCCCACCGCCGCCCAGCTGTCGGCCCAGCAGGACGCGAAGTTCGCCGCCTTCATCCGCGACTTCCGCGACACCGCCATCAAGGCCGGGGTCTCGCCCGCGATCTACGACGCCTCGATGACCGGCCTGCACCGCAACACCGATGTCGAGCAGGCCAATTCGCAGCAGCCGGAATTCGTCAAGCCGGTGTGGAGCTATATCGACACCGCGGTCTCCGCAGATCGCGTTTCGCATGGCCAGCAGATGGCGGCGCAGTATTCCGCCTACCTCTCCAACGACGAGCAGCGCTTCGGCGTGCCGCGCGAGATCCTGGTGGCGATCTGGGGGATGGAGTCGAATTACGGCACCGCGATGGGCCACTACAACATGTTCGAGGCGCTGGCGACGCTGGCCTACGACGGGCCGCGCGTGGAGTATGCCCGCAAGGAGCTGATCGCCGCGCTCAGGATGGAGCAGCAGGAAGCGCTCCAGCCGCAGCTGATGACGTCGTCCTGGGCGGGCGCCTTCGGCAACACCCAGTTCGTGCCCACCGCCTTCTTCGCCCACGCGGTGGACGGCGACGGCGACGGGCGCCGCGATTTGTGGCACTCCGCGCCCGACGCCCTCGCCTCCGCCGCGTCGCTGCTGGCCGATGCCGGCTGGGAGCGCGGGCTTCCCTGCGAAATGGAAGTGACGCTGCCCGCGAATTTCGATTACGCGCTGGCCGACGGCGAGACCGCGCGCTCCATCGCGGAGTGGAAGAAGCTGGGCGTGATCAAGGCGGGCGGCGCGGCGCTGTCCAGGAGCGAGGAGCCGGCGGCGATCTATCTGCCCGCCGGCGCGCGCGGACCGGCCTTCCTGGTGTTCGACAATTTCAAGACGGTGCTCAAGTACAACAACGCCGCGTCCTATGCGCTCGGCGTCTGCCTGCTCGCCGAACGCATCGCGGGCGCGGTGCCCCTCGTCGCGTCGTGGCCGCGCGACCAGGTGCCGCTCACCCCCGACGACCGCATCGCCTTCCAGACCGATTTGAAGGCCCTGGGCTACGACACCGGCGATATCGACGGCATCCTCGGCCACAAGGCCCGCGCCGCCTTGCGCCTCTACCAGAAAGCCCACGGCCTGCCCGCCGACGGCTTCCCCACGCAACAGGTGCTGGGCCAGATCCTGATGGAGGCTAAGGCCAAGGGGCAATGAGGGCTAGCCGTCGCCGACCGGGTACATACGTGCATCATATTGATATTGAACGTAAATTCGTGTCATCGGGGATTGACGTTTATAGTCTATAACAAACCTTCGTCCGCCGCCGCGTTCGCGCATTGGCGGCGCGCCGGCGATGTTTATATACTATAAAGATGAAAATTCCGCCTCGGCCCCCAGACATCGAGAAGCTCTTCAAGGCGTCGGTCGCGAAGGACGAGGGACGAATATTCGGCTTCATGTCGCCATCGAGCCAAGTGGACGAACGGGGCCGATACCTGTCCTGGGATGAACTGCGATTCCGAAAGCCGCCACCGGGACTTTCGACGGAGGAGTGGTGGGCCGTGACCAGGCTCGCACGCCGCATGGCTTCCCAGAAGCTGCCGCTCGCCGATTCGCAGGACAACGTGTTCGGCTTCTACGAGCCGCCGATGCTGAAAGCCGCGCTTCGCGACCTCGACATGAATGCCGGCGGCGCGCTGTCCTCGGACGTCACCGCATTGTCCAGCAGCGATGGCCAGAAATACCTGACCCGCTCACTGGCCGAGGAACCGTTCTCGAGTTCATTGATCGAGGGCGCGGCGACGACGCGACAGATCGCAAAGAAACTCATCTTCGGCGACAGGACGCCCCGCACCAAGGACGAGCGCATGGTCTGGAACAACTACCGCGCGCTCGAATTCGTGAAATCCCGCAAGGACGATCCTCTCACGCTGCCGGTTCTCCTCGAACTCCACAAACTCGTGACGCAGGACACGCTCGACGATCCCGCCGATGCCGGCCGCGTTCGCGCCACCGACGACGTGCGTGTGATCGACGACGCGAGCGGCGAGATTCTCCACCAGCCGCCCGCCGCCGCGCAATTGCCGGACCGGCTCGAACGGCTGATCCGGTTCGCCAACGAAAGTGATGGCGCCAGCCACTGGATTCACCCAATGGTTCGAGCCTTCCTTCTTCACTTCCTGCTTTCCTACGAGCATCCGTTCGTCGATGGAAATGGCCGCGTCGCCAGGGCATTGTTCTATTGGTCGGCACTCAGGCAAGGCTATTGGCTGGTCGAATACGTTTCCATTTCGAGTGTCATTGCCGACGCGGAAATTCAATATGGCAAGGCATTTCTCGACGTGGAAACTGACGGCGCCGACACCACCTACTTTCTCATCTATCACGCCCGCATTCTGAAGATGGCGCTCGACCGGCTGCTGGCGTTTGCCCTGCGCAAGCGCGAAGAGCTCGCCGCATTCGAAAAGCGGCTGGCGGACAGGCGCAGGCCGGACGCCTTCAATCATCGCCAATCGTGGCTCCTGAACGAATTCGCCCGCGGCCGTCTCGCGGCTGTGACCATCGCGGAACACGAGAACCGCAATGCCGTCAGCTACCTGACGGCTCGCTCCGACCTGGAAGCCCTCGTGGCTGGGAGATTGCTGAAGAAGTCGAAGCGGGGACGGACGTCGATCTACAGCGCCACCGGCGATTTGGTGAAGAAACTCACTGTCCGTTAGCGGCCTTCACCCCTCCGGCACCGTCGTCTCGAGGGGTTCTTCCGTGGCTTCGGCTTCCGGCGGGATGTCGCCGGCGCGGTTCAGCACGGGGGAGAGGTACTGCGCGGCGAGCAGCATCAGCATCACCACGGCGCCGCAGGCAAACGGGATCGCGGGCGAGAGTTCGTAGAGCCAGCCGATCGCGGGGCCGAAGATGAAGCCGGCCGCGCCCGCGGTGCCCAGCAATCCCGCGACCGCGCCCTGCTCGTGCGGCGCCACCGACAGCGAAGCCCCGGTGGTGAATCCCGGCCGCGCGATGCCGAGGCCCAGTCCGGACAATGCCATGGCCGCCGCGACCAGCGTGAAATCCCGCGCCGCGAGGAACAGCAGGTTCGAGCCGGCCGCGATCACGATGCCGGCGGCCACCAGCCGGCGCGACGAGCCGCGGAAGCGCCGCACCACCACGAACTGCGCGAACAGCGCGGCGAGCGCGGAGATCACGAAGCCGATGCTGCCCAGCCGCGCCACGTCGGCGGTATTCGCATGCAGCATGTCGTGCAGGAAGAAGCCCAAGATCTGCAGCGGGATCGAGCCCACCAGGCTCAGCACGACGCCGAAGCAGACGAAGGGAAACATCCGCGGCTCGTACCAGCGCAGCGTGCTGGTCTTGCGCGCGTGGCTCTTGGGCGGCGTGCGCTCCGGCAGCAGGAACCAGATCGCCGCGGCGCTGGCGAGCGCGGCCAGCGAGACGAAATAGAACGGCGCCAGCACGTCGATATAGATGAGCAGCGCGCCCGCCACGGGCCCCGCCGTGGTGCCGAGCGCGAAGGCCATGGAGATCACGGCCACGCCCGAGAGGCGCTCGCGCGGCGTGGTGCGGTCCGCGACATAGGCTTGCGCCGCGGCCGAAGTGCCCGAGCCGAAGGTGCCGTAGATGCAGCGCGACAGGATCAGCAGCGGAAAGATCGCCGCCGCCGCGACCGCCTTGTGCAAACCCAGCGACAGGATCGCCGCGAAGGCCGCGAACGACACGGCGAAAGCGGCCAGCCCCAGGAGCATCACCGGCTTGCGCCCCCAAATGTCGCTGCGCACGCCCCAGAAGGCCGACGAGAAGATCCAGATGAGGGCCGAGCAGGCGAAGATCGACGTCACCTGGACCGGCCGCAACCCCAGGCTCGGCCCCAGCGCCTGGAGGATCGGATTGATCACCGACTGCCCCGCGCCCATGCACAGCAGGCTTGCGAACAGGATGGCGAAGGCCCGCCTGCGCTCCGCCGGCGTCGTCACGCTCGCGAAGCCGCGCGCAACCGCATACTCCTCCGCGATCACGGCCGCGTGGCGGGCTGGGGATTCGGGCTCGGGGATGGGGGTGGACACGGATGTCTCTCGGAAAGTGTCTCGGGCGGCGTCACGGAGCGTGGAAGGCGACTTACTTCATGCGCTTGAACCGCACCTCGGCGCTGTCGCTGCGGCCGCGATTGTCGACGACGGTGATGCGGGCGAAGCCTTCGCCGGTGGGATAGTAGAGCGCCGGCACGAAACGGTCGAAGCGGCCGAGCGGCTTGCCGTTGACCAGCCAGGTGAGCGGCGCCTCGCCGCCATCGGCCTTGAGCATGATGGTCTTGTCCCTGGCCTTGGCATCGGGAAGCGGCACGGTGGCGCCGTTGGGCGGAAACGAGATCGTCGGCGGCGGGATCGCCACGGCGCGCGGGGCGGCGGCCGCCTCCTGCTCGCGCTTGAAGACGCGCAGGCCCTGCGGCAGCTGATCGGTCGCGACCAGCAGCGCGCCGGCCGGCACCGGCGGATCGGGACGCGTGTCGCGCGGCAAGAGCTCGAAGGTCTTGAGCAGGATGGGCGCCGCCGCCTCGCGGCCGATGCGCCCGGCGCTGGGCGCGCCATCGGCACGGCCGACCCAGACGCCCACCGTGTAGTCGTTGGAGAAGCCGACGGACCAGGCATCGCGGAAGCCGTAGGACGTGCCGGTCTTGAAGGCGATGGTGCGGCCGCGCGCGATGCCCTGCCCCATCGCCCAGCCTTCGGGCAGCGTGACGCCCTTCAGGATGTCGCGCAGGTACCACGCCGCGACCGGACCGAAGAGCCGGTGCGGCGCGCTTGCCGGCGCATCCCGCAGGTAACGCAATGCGCCGGCCTCGCCGCCATCGGCGATCCCGGAATAGAGCATGGTGATGTCGGCGACGCTGATGCCGAGCCCGCCCAGCGCCACCGGCAGGCTGGGCGCGTCGCCCCTGGTCGGGAAAGCGAGATGCGCGCCCGCGTTGGACAGCGCCAGGGTGAAGCGCAGCGGCCCGACGCGCTCCAGCACCGCGACGGCGGGAATGTTGAGCGACATGCGCAGGGCATCGCGCGCCGTCACCGCGCCCTGGAACTCGCCCTCGAAATCGCGCGGCGCGTAATCGCCGAACTGCGTCGGCGCGTCCTCCATCATCGAGGCGGGATGCAGGATGAGATCGTCGAAGGCGAGGCCGTAGATGAAGGGCTTGAGCGCGGAGCCGGGCGAGCGCGCGCGGCGGGCCAGATCGATCTGGCCGGACTTGCCCCAGTAATCGGTGCCGCCCAGATAGGCGAGCACGGCATGGCTGCGGTTGTCGACGACGACGATGGCGAGGCTGGAGGCATCGTCGAAATAGCCCCGCTCGCGCGCCGCCATGCGCTCGACCGATTGCTGCAGGCCCGCATCCAGCGTGGTGACGATGCGCGCCTCGTTGGCGTGGCTGTGGGCGAGGCGCTGAGCCAGATGCGGCGCGATCAGCGGCATGGCCAGGCGCAGCGACGGCACGCCTTCGCGCTCGGCCACCGACGCGTCGCCTTTCGTCATCACGCCCTCGTCGACCATGCGGGCGAGCACCTTGTTGCGCCCGGCGATGGCGGCGAGACCATGACGATCCGGACGCAGCCGCGCCGGCGATTGCGGCAGCGCAACCAGAAGCGCCGCCTCGGAGAGATCGAGCGCGGCCGGCTCCTTGCCGAAATAGGAGAGCGAGGCGGCGCGGATGCCTTCGAGGTTGCCGCCTTCCGGCGCGAGGGTGAGATAGATCGAGAGGATCTCGTCCTTGGAATAGCGCTCCTCGAGCTGGACCGCGCGCGCCATCTGCAACAGCTTGGTCGCGACCCCGCGCTTGTGCTCCGGCTCGAGCAGGCGCGCGGCCTGCATGGTCAGCGTCGAGGCGCCGGAGACGACGCGGCCCGCGCCGGCGTATTGAAGCGCCGCCCGCGCCAGCGCCGCGGGATCGACGCCCCAATGATCGTCGAACCGCTTGTCCTCATAGGTCTTGAGCAGCGCGAGATAGCGCGCATTTACATCGCGCGCCCGGGTGCGCAGCCGCCAGGTGCCGTCCCGCGACAGGAACGGCCTGAGCAGCGTGCCGTCCCGCGCCACCACTTCGGGGGACACGGTTTCGTAGCGCGCCATGTCCGGCGGATTGGCCACATCCGCGGCCGCCAGCGCGCAGAGCGCGCCGAAGATCGCGAAGACAATGGTGACGAGGCTAGCCGGCACGCGCATAGCGGGCCCGCTGGAGCTGAGACAGGAGCTGGAGGAAGCGCTGCGCCTCCGCGCCGCGCCCGGCCTTCTCGACGGCGAGCGCGTAGAGGCTGAAATGCGAGCGGTCGTCATGGCCGGATTGCGGCAGCGCGTTGGCGCCCGCCGGGCTCTGCAGCAGCTTGAAGCCGAAGCCTTCGAGCAGCAGCCGCGCATCCGCATTGGAGGCGATGGAGAGGATGGAGACGCGCTCCAATCCTTCCTGGATGTCGCCGCCATGCGACAGCTTCTCCAGCATGTCGGCCAGATGCAGCAGCGTGGTGAGCAGCAGATCGAGCTGCTGGTCCAGCCGGCGGCTGGGCCTGGCGCCCTTGAGCGGCGCGCTGGGCAATTGCCGCAGCACCAGCAGGCAGGGGATTTCGCTGACCGGCGCGCCGTCCGCCCGCCGCCCCGAGAGCTCGCGGGCGCGCACGGCATCGATCAGCGGCGCGTCGAGATCGAGCACGGCCTGCGCCGTCGGCAGCACCACCGGCAGGATCAGGCTCGCGAATACACGGTCCGGGCAGTTGGCGAAGCTCGCGCCCCACGCGCCTTGCGGAAAGGCTTCCAGCGAGGATTTGAGGCGGCCATATTCGCGGTCGGCGAACTGCTCGTCCACGCCGTCCCAGATGCGCTCCGAATAGAAGCCGGACGCATACTGCGCCAGCTTGCGCAGGCGGGGGTCGCGCAGCTCGACATCCACCGTGTCGCCGACGAGAAAGCCGCAGGCGTCGAGATATTTCGTCCTCTCGACAAGCGCGGCCGACAGCCAGTCCTGCGCCGCGTCGTCGCCTTGGTCGCGGCTGGTCAGCGCCTTCATGTTCGAGGCGACCGCCTGAAGGCTGGGTCCCAGATGCGAGCGACGGCGGGAAACGAAGAAACGGCTGGCGATGTAGACGCCATAGACGATGAAAAGCATGACTTCGATCGCGCTGACGATCGCGGTTACGATGAACTCGTTCCTCAGGCTCGCCGATTCTATGCTCAATTCGTAAAAGAGCTTGAGATCGAAGCGCAGCGCCAACGCGCCGGCACCGAGCGCCACGATCAGCGCGATGAATTCGATCATCGCCATGCGGGCATGGGAGCGCTCGAACATGCCGAAGAACCGCCGCGATGCGCCATAGAAAAGCCCGGCGAATTCGCTGCCCATGCGGCTAAACAGTCCCGCGCGGGCGAAGGCGTCGGCGGTCACGGGGAATTCCACCGGCTTCTCGCCGCAGGTGCCACGGGCACGGCGCGCGCGGCGCAGGCTGGAGCGGGCCTCGTCCTCGTTGGCGATACGCGCGATGTCGCGGTCGTCCTTGCGCAGGAAGCCGATGGTGCGGGTCTGCTTCAGCACCGAATCCATGCGGCGGAAATCCGGATCGAGCCCGGCGTCGCCGCCCTTCAAGACCGAAAGCGAGATGAAGCTGTAAAGATGATGCCACAACATGTCCGACGCGATCGCGTCATGCACGCCGGGGCCGTCATAGAACAGGTGCAGGAACTCGACCGGCCCCTTGTCGGCGCTGAGCGCGGGCTGGACGTAGCGGAAATCGAGCGGCCAGCCGACCGAGAGCCAGGACATGTAGCGGTGGAACGTGTCGGTGCCGGAATTGGCGTAATCCGACGTCAGCTCGTCCGGGCTCATGTCGAGGGGATTGTTGACCTCGAAGAAAGTGCAGATCTCGCCCGCCGGCTGTCCCCATTCGGCGACGGCGGCAAGCGCGTGCTCGCGGATCGCGTCCTGGAACTTGCGCCGGCCGCTGATCCTGTCGCGATGTTCCGGCGCGATGAAGAGGAAGACGACGTGGACGGAGGCGGCGACGCCCGCCGCGCGGTGCGCCTCGCTCGTCGTCACCCCGAAATTCAGACCCGCCACCACCTCGCCGGTCGCTGTGTCGCGCATGGCGACGACGAACTCGCGATAGGGCCCGAAGCGCGACTGCAGCTCCCTGTCGCCGTTCATCACCAGGTTCTGGCGGAAGAACTCGATCGGCTCCTGCTCGTCGGGATGGGGAAACGCGGCCTTGTAGAGCCGGTACCATTCCGCCAGCAGCGCCGCATCCGGGATTCGGATGTCCTTGAACTCATAGGTCGCGCGCGCCATGGCTACGCCCGTCCTTTCCTCCCCCGTTTACGGGGGAGGAGGCGCGCGCCTTCCGCGCGCCGGAGGGGGAATGTTCGCCGAAATGACAGTGAGAACATCAGGCTCTGGTAGACCTCGTCGTTGCGGAACCGTAGCACTTGCCAGCCCCGGCTGCGCATGTAGCGGTCGCGCACCTGGTCGAACTTGTGGGCTTCGTCGGTGGCATGCGATCCGCCGTCAAGCTCTATCACCAGGCGCGCAAGCGGCGCGGCGAAATCGGCGATATAGGGACCTATGGGATGCTGGCGGCGAAAGCGGAGGCCGCCAAGCGCGTTTCGTCGCAGGCGTGACCAGAGGATGACTTCGGCATTGGGCATTTTGCCGCGCAACTCGCGCGCCTTTTCCTGGGCCTTTTTCTCTCCCTCACGCAGGACGTCCCCCTCCGGCTCGCTGCGCTCGCATCCTCCCCCGTAAACGGGGGAGGAAAACTCACTGCGCCACCGTCACCGTTCCCAGGTCGGTGCGGGCGCGGGTGGCGGGGGCGTACATGTCCTCGACGACCGCGGCGGGCATGGTGTAGCGGCCGGCGGTGACGGCGCGGGCGATGTAGGCGAGGCGGAACGACGGCAGCGGCGGCGGCGGCTTCTTGGGATCGGGCTTCTCCTGGTACTGCGAGCCGACGTCGAAGGCGGCGACGAAGCGGTCGTCGCGCGCGTCCTCCATGGTGACGCTGTTGAGCGTGCCGAGCCAGGCATAGGGCTTGCCGTCGTCGCCCGCGATCGGCATCTCGATCTCCAGCCCCGCGGGCAGCAGGTCGATGGCGCCCATCTGGCGGTAATACGAGCTCGTCATCTGGCCCTCGATCACGATCATCACGCGGTCGTTCTGCTTGAGCGAAGCGAGATCGGCGGGCTGGCCCGCCATGGTCCACACCGTCTTCTTCAGCGTCAGGCCGTTGGCGGAAGCCGGCAGCGGCGCGTTGGGCGTGCCCTGCACCGAAACGTCGCGCCACACGCCCGCGTCGCCGCGGTTCAGGAACGTGAGCCCCGCATTCAGCGCCGCGACGCTGGGCGCCAGCCGCACCGCGCCGTCCACCGGCTTCTGCGGCTGGCCATTGACGGCGATGTTCAGCGTGGCGCGCTCGCGCGTCAGCTCATAGGCGGCGCGCAGCATCCACGCCTTTTCCTGCGTCGTGGTGTCGTTGAGGCGCATGTCGACCTCGTCGGTCTTGCGCATCAGCGCCGGCACGATCTCCGGATCGCCACCTTCCATCGCCAGCGCCGTCGTCGCCGCCAGGTCGCGCAGCAGCGAGCCGTAGTTGTCGGTGGTGTAGGTGTCGCGCTTGGCGGCGTTCAGGATCGCGAGTGCCCGGTTGAAGGCGTAGTTGGCGCGGCTGCGGTCGCCGGCCTGGGCGGCGGCGGCGCCAGTGAGCGCGGCGGCGATGGCGTTGTTCCATTCCGAGCCGCGGGTGTCGGAGAAGTAGCGCAGGTCGGAGAGGTTCACCTGGCCCTCGCGCGACAGCACGTAGAAGGCATAGGCGCGGATCTGGTCGTCGTTGGAATCCGCTGTCGACTGCTCCTTCAGCCAGCCCGCGCCGCGCCGGAGCGCCTCGCCGGGCACGACATAGCCCTTCTGCCGCGCCTGGTAGAGGAAATCGAGCGCGAAGACGGAGATGAAATTGTCCGCGTCGCTGCCCGCGCTCCACATCCCGAAATTGCCGGCGTAGTTCTGCATGTCGAGCACGGTGTCGACGGAATCCTGGACGCGGTCGTGCAGCGCGCGGTCCTGCGGCAGGCCGGCGAGACCGGCCATGTCGTTGAAGTAGAGCAGCGGCATGGCGAGGCTGGTCTGCTGTTCGATGCAGCCATAGGGATACTTCCAGAGCCATTTCAGAAGCCCCGGCACGTCGCCGTAACCGTGGCTCGACGAGACCGCGATGGTGGTGGCGGCGGTGGAAGGCACGAGGCTGGCGACCAGCGTGCCGTCGGCCCGCCAGCTCTGGCCCGCGGCGAGCGGCGCCACGTCCTCGCTCGCCACGTCCATCTGCGGCGCGCGCACCTCGATGGGCCAGCTGCGGCTCACCTTGAAGCCGCCCGGACCGGTGACGGTGAGATGGATTCCGGCGATGCCGAGGCCGGTGCCGTTCAGCCCGACCGGCACGAGGATGCGCTGGCCCTTCGCCAGCGGCCGGGTGATCACATCCTGCTTCGATCCCGCATCGAGGCCGACGGGGCCGGACGCGGTGACGGTCGCGGTGTAGGTGCCCGTGCCGCCTTCGACATTGTTCATGTTGAGCGCGGCGTCGGCGCGGTCGCCCGGCGCCAGGAAGCGCGGCAGCACGATGTCGGCGACGACGGGATCGCGCACGGTGAGCGGGCGCGACGCCTCGCCCAGCTTGTTGCCGGTGAAGGCGACGGCCATCAGGCGGAGCTCGCCGTTGAAATCCGGAATGTCGAGCGGGATCTGCACCAGCCCGCCTGCGCCCACCTTCACGATGCCGGAGAACAGCGCCACGGTCTGGGTCGGCACCACGGCGAGCGGACGGCCGCCGAAACTGTCGCCGCCCTCGCGGATCGCGCCCACGGGGCCCTTCATCGCCTTGATGAGACGGCCGTAATCGTCATGCATGCCGACGCCCAGCCGGCGCTTGCCGAAATAATAGCCGACCGGATCGGGCGACTTGAAATCGGTGAGCTGGAGGATGCCTTCGTCCACCGCGGCCAGCGTGACGTAGGCTTCCTCGCCGCTGTCGAGCCCCTTCACCGTCACCGGCACGACGATGTGCTGGCGCGGGGTGATCTTGTCCGGCCCGCCGATGAGCGGGGTGAGCGTGCGCGCGGAATTGTCCACGCCCAGCCACGCCACGCCGATGGAGCGAACCGGCTCGCGGCCCGTGGCGTCGTTGAGCGGGCGGTAGTCGGTGACCAGCACATAGGCGCCCGCGCCCCAATCCGCCGTCACCGGCACGTCGATGCTGGCGCCGGAGGCCGGCACGTCGATCACCTCGGAGGAATAGATCTTGTCGCCCGCCACCACGACCAGTGCCTTGCCGTCCGCCGTGGGCTTGATCGCGACATGGGCGGTCTCGCCCGGCTTGTAGGCAGGCTTGTTGGCCGCCACGGGGATGCGGTCCGGCCGGTCGCCGGATTCCGCCGCCGCCCAGCCCGAATAGAAGCGGTAGGACGAGGCCGCGCCCGACGCAGGATCGGTGACGGTGAGCCGGTAGGTGCCCCACGGCATGGCCTGCGCCAGTTTCACGGGTGCTGCCGCGGCGATGTCGAGATGGCCGGAGGTGATCAGCCGGTCGCGGGTGACGGACTGGTACTTCCACGAGCCGCTGTCCTGGTACCACTGATAGGTCGTGTCCTCGCGCACCCAGGTGAAGCTGAGATTGGAAAGCGCGATGCGCTTGCCGCTGCCATCCACCGCGATGGCCTCGAAATTCGCCGCCGTGCCTTCCGCCACCGATCCGTCATGGAAGGCGGGCAGCAAACCGATGGCCACGTCGCGGGTGCGCAACGGGATCGACACGCTCTTGTCGGTCGTGCGCCCGCCGGGCTCGTGGATCGAGACCGTGACGTCGACCTTCAGCGGCAGGGTGGTCTGCGCCACGTCGCCGATGGTGCCGCTGGCCTCGGTCACGCCGGCCCCGTCGCTGTCCGGCACGGTAAGATCGAGCTTCACGTCGGAGAAGGAATCGTCGACGCGGCCGAACTGGTAGTCCTTGTATTCCGGGAAGGGCTGCGGATCGGCGGTGAGCGTGGCGGTGCCCTCGCCCGACAGGCCCGAGGCCGGCGCGCCATAGAGGAAGCGGCTTTCCGCCTTGATGTGGAAGTCGCTGTTGGGATGGGCGACCTTTTCCTCCGGCGTCAGCACTACCTTCAGGCGCTGCGGCACGAAATCGGCCACGTCGAACTGCACGCGGCCGACCGCGTCGCCCTTGGGATCGACATAGGCGGCGACCTGCCAGCGGCCGTGCGGCGAGGTCTTGCGCAGCGCCAGCGTCCAGTTGGCGGCGCCGGCGTGCAGCGCGCTGGCCGGCACGGTGACGCGCGAGAATTCCACGCCGTCGGGGCGCGTGGCGATCAGGGTCAGCGGCGAGGAATCGACGCTGGCGCCGATGGCGTTGCGCATCATCGCTGTCAGCCTGACGCTTTCGCCGGGGCGATAGACGCCGCGCTCGGTGTAGAGATAGGTGTCGACCGGGCCCGGCACGGCGCGGCCGCCGACGCCGCGGTCGGTGAGGTCGAAGACCGGGCGGCGCAGGTCGAGGAAGCTGAAATCCCCGCCATTGTACGCCATCACCACCACCGGCTCGTCGCCGCCCTTGCCGTTGAAGAAGCCGGGATCGAAATCGGCGCGGCCGGAGGAATTCGAGGTCGTGGTCGCCAGGATGTTGTTGTCGCGCGCCACCAGCGTGAGCTTGACGCCGGAGAGCGGGGCGGCGCTGGCATAGGAGCGGGTGAAGACGGTGAGCCCGCCGGCGCCGGTGAACGTCGTGACCGCGATGTCGGAATCCACGATCCACTGGGTCGCGGCCTCGCCGCTGTCGCCGGTTTCGTCCTCGCCGCTATCACCGGACGGCTTGGCTTTGGCGGCGTCCATCGCCACCAGCACATAGGCGCCGGGCTGCTCGTTCTTCAGCATGTCGTGGATGGGGATCAGCGTGACGACGGAATCGTTCTTGACGTTGGCCACGTCCATCGTGCCCTTCCACACGACGGAGCCCTGCTGGTTCTCCAGCTGCTGCTCGTCATAGGAATAGAGCGTGGTCTCGTCGACCGTGCCGCTCTCGATCTGGGAGAGCAGGCGGTCGCCGACGCGGATCAGCTTGATGTCGAGCCTGGCGATGTTGACGGTGGTGACCGGCACGCCGTCGGCATTGTCGCGCGGCAGCACGATGCCGCCGGTGAAGCGCACGATGGAAGGCTTGTCGGCCAGCGTGACGGGAACGGTCTCCGATTGCGCCAGCTTCTCGCCCGCCGCGTCCGGCAGCCCGGGCTTCAGCGTCAGATTGTAGGTCTGGTTGAAGGTGAAGCCGGCGATGCACAGCCGCGCGTCGATGGCGTGGACGACGATCTTTGTGGTGGGATCGACGGTGAGATAGTCCTCGTAATGGGTGTGGCCGGAGACATCGAGATCGCGGGTGAAGACCAGGCAGGCTTCCGGCTGCGCCTTGGTGGTGTCGACCTCGAGGCGGTGGAAGGCGAATTCGGGGGCCTGCGCCATCTCCGCCGGCGTCATCACATGCGTCACGGACGTGACACCCTTGGCCAGCCGCTCGAAGAAGCCGCCCGATCCCCCGCCGGCGCCCCTGCCGCCCAGATAGTACAGCGTGCCCAGGATGAGGATGAAGGCACCGGCGATGCCCGCGCCGATGAGAAAAAGCCGCCTGACCATGAAAATCCCCCGACAGCGCCCCGGCCCTGACTGAAGCCCGGCGGCACGATCGCCAGCCTACGCCCGCACGCGGCATGCGGCAATTCGGATGCAAAGCTTCGCGCGGGATTTTGTCCGCACGATGGCCGGGAAGCTCGCGGGTTGTGGCAAGCGTCGCAAATCCGGGCTAGCGTGAGCCATGGCTGGGGCCTTCCTGGGAGAAGGCCATGAAGTTCACGGGCACGTCCGGCAACGACAATTTCACCGGCACCAGCGGCGCCGACATCTTCGACATGGGCCAGGGCGGCAACGACACCGTCAGCGGCGGCAAGGGCAGCGACACCTTCAATTTCGGCGGCCAGTTCAACGAGCTCGACACCATCAATGGCGGCTCTGGCACCGACACCCTCAATCTCAACGGCAACTATGCCGGCCAGACCTACATCGCCGACGGCACCATCACGAGCATCGAGGTCATCCATCTGGGCGCCGGCCACAGCTACAATTTCTTCACCGCCGACGCGCTGATCGCCGCCAACACCAACATGACGGTCGATGGCAGCGACCTTGCGGCCACCGACACGCTGACCTTCGACGGCTCGAGCGAGACCCAGGGCCACTTCACGATGAAGGGCGGCCTGGGCAACGACGTGCTCACCGGCGGCTCGGGCAACGACGTCTTCTACGACCGCAACGGCGGCAACGACACCGCGCGCGGCGGCGGCGGCAACGACACCTTCAATTTCGGCGCGGCGCTCACCGGCGCCGACACCATCGACGGCAATGGCGGCACCAACAAGGTCAACATCACCGGGGACTACACCGGCAGCCACGCGCTCGTGCTGGGCACCTCCACCTTCAACAACATCGAGAATTTCGTGCTCGGCACCGGCTTCAGCTACGCCATCACCACGGCGGACGAGTTCGACCAGCAGAACTACACGCTCGACGCCACGGCGCTGGCCAGCGGCGACGATCTCACGCTCAATGCGTCGAAGAACGTCCACAGCGTGCTGACGATCAAGAGTGGCGCGGGCGACGACGTGTTCAATTTCAAGGCGAGCTACATGGGCGGCGCCATCGACGGCGGCGCGGGCAATGACTCGCTGCAGCTGAACGGCGACTACTCCGAGTTGGTCCCGTTCGCGGCCGGTTCGCTGGTCAGCGTCGAGCACATCGTGCTAGGGGCGGGCCACGACTACGATTTCCTGCTGATGGACGGCAATCTGGTTTCGGGCCAGACGCTCACCGTCAACGGCACAGCGCTGGGCGCGGGCGACGTGCTCAGCTTCAACGCTTTCCCGGCCACGACCGGCAAGCTCGTGCTCAACGGCGGCGCCGGCGCGGACCTGCTGTCCGGCACCACCCATGCCGACACGATCGACGGCGGCGCGGGCGACGACCAGATCCAGCCCGATGGCGGCAACGACAAGGTCAGCGGTGGCGATGGCGACGACGCCATCCTGTATTTCGCCAACCCGCTGACTGCCGGCGCCGCCATCGACGGCGGCGCAGGCTCCGATGTGCTGCTGCTCCAGGGTGACTATTCCGGCGGCGTGGTGTTCGGCTCCACAACCATGACCAACGTCGAAGGCCTGACGGTAGACGGCGATTTCTCCTACAACCTCACCCTCGCCGACGCCAACCTCAAAAGCGGCGCGCACTTCCAGGTCGACGCGGACTACGCCGGCGCGAGCGACCGGCTCATCCTCAACGACGGCGCAGAGACCAACGCCGTCCTCACCGTGAACGGCGGCATCGGCAACGACGTGATCACCGCGGGCGGCGGAACGCATACCTTCCTCGGCAATGGCGGCAACGACTTCTTCTTCATGCTGGGCAACCTGAAGGCCGGCGACCGGATCGACGGCGGCGACGGCACCGACTTCGTGATCCTGAACGGCGACTATTCCGCCGGCCTCACCCTGGGATCGGGGTTCCTCAACATCGAGGAACTCGAATTCAGCGCCGGCCACAGCTACAAGATCACCAGCACCGACATCAACGTCGCCGCCGGCGCCAACATGATCGTGAGCGGCGCCGCGCTCGGCGCATCGAACACCCTGACATTCACCGGCACGGCGGAGACGGACGGCACCTTCACGCTCATCGGCGGGGCGGGCGCGGACACCCTGGTCGGCGGCGCGGGGAACGACATGCTGCAGGGCGGCGCGGGCGCCGACACGCTCCAGGGCCGCGGCGGCAACGACACCTTCGTCTATGGCGCCGCGTCGGACTCAACCGGCGCGGGCTACGACACGATCCTGGGCTTCAGCGCCGCGCGCGGGAAATTCGACGTCGCCGGCACCATCGGGGGCGTCGATGCCACGGTCGCCAGCGGAATGCTGTCCACCGCGAGCTTCGACACCGATCTCGCGGCGGCGGTCAACGCCGGCCATCTCGCCGCCAGCCACGCCGTGGTGTTCACCCCCAACGCCGGCACGCTCGCCGGCCAGACGTTCCTCGTCATCGACCAGAACGGCACCGCGGGCTACCAGGCCGGCGCCGACCTCGTCATCGACCTCTCGAACCCCGCGCTATCCGGACTGAGCGCCGCGAATTTCGTGTAAGGGGCATTCGCATTCCAACTTACCTCCCCCTCGCGGGGAGGTCGAAAAACATTCGAGCGCAGCGAGAATGTTTTTCGGGTGGGGGGCGCGGTGCGGACAGAGAGCGCGTTCCCCCCGCCCGAAAAACGCTCGCGCGTTTTTCGACCTCCCCGCGAGGGGGAGGTGACGCAAGCCACATCGGCGTTCACTCTTCGCCGTTCAATACGGCTTCGTGTTGGCGCGGGCTTCTTCGAGGGTGACGACGTCGCGGTGGCGGATTTCGCTGGGCGAGGCGCCGTAGCGGCGGCGGAAGGCGCGGTTGAAATGCGAGACGTCGCCGAAACCGGAGTCGTAGGCGATGTCGCTGATGGTGCGCCGGCTGAGCGGATCGATTAGTTCGCCATGGACGCGGCGCAACCGCTCCTGCTGGACATATTCCGAGAACGTCATGCCTTCGCCCTCGAACAGCCGCTGCACCTGGCGCGGCGACAGCCGGTGCTGCTGGGCGGCGTGCTGCACCGAAAGGTCGTGGCGCGCGAGATTGTCGTGGACGAAGGACTTGATGGCGCTGAGCCGGCCGGCGGCGAGCCCGCGATGGGCGACCGCGGTCTGGTCGCGCGAGGGATTGAGCACCAGCGCGATCAGATCGTAGCAGTGGCGCACCACCAGGCCGCGCAGCTCGGGAGTCGCCAGCGCCTGGTTGTCCTCCAACACGCGGAAATAGGAGGTGAGCAGGCGCAGCGCCTCGGTGGTGCGCGGAATCGGCCTTGCGACGCGGTCGTAGAGGCTGGGCACCAGGGGCGCCAGCGCCTTGTGGGGAAACCGCGCCATCATGATCTGGCCGCGCGACGGGCGCGCGAACACGCCCTCGTCCGCGCAGGCCATGAGATAGGCATCGCCGGCTTCCAGTTCGATCTCGTCCCGGCGCTGGCGGGCGGTCAATCCGCCTTCGAGATTGATGACGATGGAGAAGTCGTCATTGTCGTCGCGCACCATGCTGCGGTCGCGGCGGTTGAGCGAAGCCCCGAAATTGCCGATGCCGAAGCGCAGGCCCGGCAGCAGACGCAAACTGGCATTGGCGCGGAACGGGGCGTCGGACAGCGCCTCGACGCGGACATGGAGCAGCTTGCGCCCCAGGATGCGCTCCCACGATTCGCGGCGATCGCTTTCGGCATAGCGATCGGAGGAAAACCTCAAAAGTCTGAAGTCCGGCGGAGGACCGTCCATACGCGCAACCCTTCGATGTGCTCGCCGCCTCCCATGGCGCCGGTCAGATCGAACCCGTGCGGAGCATAGGGGCGGCTTGGGCCGGCGCAAGGCGTTTCCGCAGATTGGCAAACGGATCCTCGCGCGCGCGCGAAATCCCCGTCGCGCAAGGCTTTTGCGCAACATTCCGCGCCGGCAATCGCAGCCCCATGTCGCTTTTGGCCTAGCCGGTCGCTCCACGCCAAGAACACCGCCGGAGCCGCCCATAGGTTCGCCGCCGGTTTTCCGATTCAGCAGGAGTGAGCGTCATGAACATCAAGGGCACAGCGGGCGACGACAATCTGGTCGGCACCGCCGGCAACGACCTCTTCAACCTCACCCAGGGCGGAAACGACATCGTCAAGGCCGGCGCCGGCGACGACGTCATGCAGATGGGCGCGACGCTGACGGCGGCGGACCAGCTCAACGGCCAGGGCGGCAACGACTCCGTCACCATCGCGGGCGATTATTCCGCCAGGCTGACCCTGGGCGCCGCCACCCTGATCGGCGTGGAGAAACTCGTGCTGGGCGCGGGCTTCAGCTACGACCTGGCCACCAACGACGCCAACGTCGCCCTCAACCGCATCCTCGCCGTCAACGCCGGCACGCTGGGCGCGGGCGATACCGTGACGTTCGACGGTTCGGCGGAGACCGACGGCCGCTTCAGCATCACCACCGGCAACGGCAACGACGTCATCTTCGGCGGCGCCGGCAACGATTTCATCAAGACCAATGGTGGCATCGACAGCATCGACGCCGGCATCGGCAACGACACGATCAAGGCCGGCGACGGCGACGACGTCATCACCTTCAGCAAGACCGGCGGCTTCAACGCCCAGGACCGCATCGACGGCGGCAACGGCAACGACACCGTCGTCATCGACGAGCACGCCAACGTCGTCTTCCAGTTCGCGACCATGATCAACGTCGAGAAGATCCAGCTCGAGGGCGATTTCAGCTACGGTCTCACCACCACCAATCCGGTGGTCAAGGCGGGCCAGCTATTGACCGTGGATGCCTCCGGCCTCGCCGCCTCCAGCGATGTGCTGAACTTCAACGGCCACGGCGAGACCGACGGCAGCTTCGCCATCACCGGCGGCAGCGGCAACGACAAGATCACCGGCGGCGCCATGGCCGACACGATCCATGGCGGCGACGGCAACGACGTCATCACGCCCGGCGGCGGCGCCGACACAGTCGATGCCGGTGACGGCAACGACACCATCAACATGGGCGCCAGCCTCGGCGCCGGGGACTTCATCGACGGCGGCAACGGCACGGACAAGATGGTGCTGAACGGCGACTATTCCGGCGGCGCCGATTTCGCGACGTTCTCGGTGCAGGGCATCGAAACCGTGCTGCTCAAGGCCGGCCACAGCTACGACCTGGTGCACTTCGAGCACGGCGTCGGCAGCGGCATCGTGACGGTGAACGCCAAGACACTGGGCGCCGCGGACACACTGACGCTGGACGCCGCCAACCTCAACACCGGCAGCGTGAACGTCATCGGCGGCGCGGGCGACGACACGCTGACATTCGCGAGCTCGGTGCATGCCTCCAACCACATCGACGGCGGCGCGGGCAACGACGTCGTGACTCTGGACGGCGACTACACCTCCGGCCTGATCTTCAACGCCACCACGATGCTCAACGTCGAGACCCTCGACCTGCTGCAAAGCGCGGGCTATCACATCGTGACCGCCGACGCGACGGTGGCCGCCGGCCAGACGATGCGCATCGACGCGTCGGCCGACGCCGCGCTGACCTCGAACTTCACGTTCGACGGCTCGGCCGAGACCGACGGCAGCTTCAACGTCATCGGCTGCGCCGCCAACAACACCATCACCACCGGCGCGGGCGCCGACGTCATCGACCTCAGCCTCTCGACCGCGGGCTTCACCAGCACGGTGAACGCCGGAGCAGGCGACGACCAGATCACGCTGATCGGCGATTTCAGCGCCCAGTCGCAGATCGACGGCGGCGCCGGGAACGACATCGTGCGGCTCAACGGCGACTTCGACGTCACCTTCCAGTCCACCACCATGGTCAATGTCGAGACGCTCATGCTCGGCGGCGGCCACAACTATCAATTCTTCACCAGCGACGCGACCGTGGCCGCCGGCCAGTCCATGACCGTGGACGCATCCGCGCTCGGCGCCGCCGACGCCCTGGTGTTCGACGGCTCCGCCGAGACCGACGGTACCATCGACATTGTCGGCGGCGCCGGCAGCGACACGGTTTCGCTCGCCCGCGCGTTCTCCGCCACCAGTCATATCGACGGCGGCGGGGGCAACGACACGCTCTACGTGAACGGCGACTATTCCGCGGGCTTCACCTTCTCGGCGGCGACGATGACCAATGTCGAGCAGGTCTCGCTGGGCGGAACCTACAGCTACAACCTCACCACCGACGATGCGACGATCGCGGCCGGCCAGACGCTCGCCGTCAGCCTCGGTGCCTCCGCCGGAACCCTCACCTTCAACGCCTCGGCCGAAACCGACGGCTCTGTTCTGCTCATCGGCGGCGCGGGCAACGACGTGCTGACCGGCGGCGCGCAGGCCGACTCGCTGCAGGCGGGTGCGGGTGGAACCGACACGCTGTCGGGCGGCGGCGGCGACGACGTCATCAACATGGCCGGCTCGCTCGACGCCAGCGACCGCATCGACGGCGGCGCGGGCAACGACTTCCTCCAGCTTTCGGGCGACTATTCGGGCGGCGTCGTGTTCGGCGCCTCCACCATCGCCAGCATCGAGACGATCCTGATCGGCGCCGGGCACAGCTACGTCCTCACGACCAACGATGCGAATTTGGCGGCGGGGCAGACGATGTACGTCAATGCCTCATCGCTGGGCGCCGGCGACTCGCTCAACTTCGACGGCTCGCAGGAGAGCAACGGCTCCTTCAACATCACCGGCGGCGCCGGCAACGACGCGCTCGACGGCGGCGCCCAGGCCGACGCGATCTCCATCGGCTATGGCGGCAACGACACCGTCTTCGCCGGCGGCGGCGACGACACGATCTATGGCGGCACCGCCTTCACCGCCGCCGACCAGATCAACGGCGGCAGCGGCAACGACACGCTGACGCTCTCCGGCGACTATTCGGCCGGCGTCACCTTCGGCACGTTCACCATCCAGAGCATCGAAAAGATCCTGCTCCAGGGCGGCGGCGGGCTGGACTACTCCCTGACCACCGTCGACAACAGCGTGGCGTCCGGCGCCTCGCTCGAGATCGACGCCTCCCAGTTCATCAGCACGGAGACCCTGACCTTCAACGGCGCGGCGGAAACCGACGGCAGCTTCTACATCCTCGCCGGACCGGGGACCTACAACCTCACCGGCGGCGCGAAGTCGGACATCTTCGACATGACAAACTCCACGGCTTCGCACATCGCGGCGGGCGGCGGAAACGACATCGTCCAATTCGTCAGCTTCGCCACCGGCAACACCCTGGACGGCGGCGCCGGCAACGACTTCGTGAGCGTCGGCACATCGCTGACCATGACCTTCGGCGCCGCGACGATGACGAGCGTCGAATATCTCGACCTGGCGGGAGCGTCGAGCCACTACAACATCACCACCAACGACGCGAATGTCGCCGCCGGCCAGAACATGACGATCGACGCGTCGGCCGGAAACCTGAACAGCTATCTCATCTTCAACGGCTCGGCCGAAACCAACGGTTCGTTCACCGTGGACGGGACCGCGTCGGCGGACACCATCACCACCGGCCACGGCGCCGACACGATCCATGGCGGCGGCGGCGCCGACCTGCTCTCCGGCGGCGCCGGCGCGGACATCTTCGTCTACAATGGCGTGTCGGAATCGACCAGCTACAGCCGCGACGCCATCACCGACTTCCTCGCCTCGGCGGACAAGTTCGATCTCAACGTCTCGGTCACCGGGATCGACGCCAAGGTGACGGCGGGCTCGCTCACCGACGACATCGGCAGCTTCGATTCCACCCTCGCCGCCGCCATCACGAGCTCCAAGCTTCTCGCGCATCACGCCGTCCTGTTCGCGCCGAGCGCGGGCACCGGCCAGGGCGAGACATTCCTGATCATCGACGCCAACGGCGTGGCGGGCTATCAGGCGGGCGCCGACTACGTCATCCAGATCAACGATCCCGGCATCATCGGCACGCTGACGACGGCCAACTTCATCTGAGCCGCGGACGCCGGGCCGGCGCGTTACTCCGCCGGCGATGCTTGCGGGCGGAATTTGCGCACCATCGCCTGGCGGATGATCGTGAACTGGACGAAGAAGAGCAGGAACTGCGCCGAAAGCGGCACGAAGGTGGTGAACCACACCCATGCCGCATAACTCTGGGTGAGCGCGACAAAGAGATTGGCCGCGGCCAGCGCGAAGATCAGCGCCGCCCAGGCATAGCCCCAGAACAGCAGCGCGGAGGGCGAGAGGTTGTCGCGCACGATCTGCGGCATGTAGCGCGACTGCCAGCCCGGCACGAGCATGACGAACCCAACCGCCGCGCCGCCGATGCTGGGCTTGAGCATGGCGAAATGGGCATTGCCGGTGAGCAGGCTGGCGCTGCCCAGCACGATGACGAGGCCGAGGCTCATCCACTGCATGATGTAGACCGGCTTGCCGCGCAGCTTGAGATAGCCGACCTGGGCGACGCCCGTGGCCATGCCGAGCGTGATGCCCAGCGCGAGGCTGCCGGTCGCCGCATAGAGCAGCGCGAAGACGATGACCGAAAGCAGATCCTCCGCCAGCGGCCGGACCGAGATCAGGAAATATTTGAGCGTCATCATGGCCGGATCTCCCGCTTACATTTCCGATTCCGGCGCCCAGTTGCCGTGGAAGCCGAACGGCACGCGCCGCGGCAGACTGGCCACGCCAACCGGGCCCTTCGCAACGTCGCGCGCATCCAGCACGACGAAATCGCTGCGGTCCTCGGCGCCGCGATAGACGGTGGTGATCAGCCAGCCGTCGCCCTCCTCCGCGCCGCGCGGCACGAACACCGGCTCGCCGGGACTGTCGCCCTTGGGGAAAGTGTGGATCTGCTTCCGGCCCGTCGCCCAGTCGATATGGGCGATGGAATCGAAGCTGATGTTGCCCGGGCCCGGCCTGGCATTGGCGGCGAAATAGCCGTGGCGATAGCCGAGGCCGGCGCGGCGCTCGTCCAGCCGGGGGAATTCGCCGGCGAGATCGTCGACGTATTCGCGCTTCAGCGTTCCGGCGGCGAGGTCGAACGTCCAGCGCGCCAGGCGGGCCTGCGCGTTCCGGCTCATCGTGCCGTCCAGGGTGGGGAAGAGCGGCGCCACGTCGTACTGCATGACGTCGGCATGGATGCGATCGCCATCGTCCCACATGTTCATGGGGTGGAAGACGTAGCAGGGATCGGTCTGGAACCATTTGATGGAGGCAACGTCGCCGTCGCGCCGCATCACCGCGATGTGGCTGCCCTTCTCCGGCTCCCACGCGAAGGCCGGGCCGCCGCGCATGGCGCGCGACAGGTCGCCGGTCAGCGGCAGCACGGGGAACGCGACGTAATTCTTCGTCACGAAGAAGTCGTGGATCATGGAGCAGAACGGCGCCTCGAACATGTCGAGGCGCGTGACCTTGCCGGTCTTGTCCGCCACGCCATAGCCGATCTTGCTGGAGAAGAAGCCCTCGCCCGCGCCATAGCCGAAGAACACCATCTCGCCGGTTTCCGGATCGAGCTTGGGATGGGCGGTGAAGCGCATCGCCTTGCCGGCATAGTCGCGATAGCCGCGCGACTGCAGCGTGCGCGGGTCCATCTCGAAGGGCTGGTGCGCCTCTTCCAGCGCCAACAGCCTGCCGCCATGCCAGACGATGTTGGTGTTGGCGATGCCGCTGTCATGCCCCGCCACGGAGGGATCGGAGGTCATCGGATTGCCGAAGGTGCCGTAGAGCGCTTGGCCCGCCTTGTTCTCCAACTCCCATTTCGGCGTGCGGACATAGCGGTTGCGGTAGGAGACCTTGCCGCCGCCCACGAAGAAGCCGTGGATCATGCCGTCGCCCGCGAACCAGTGATGGAAGTCGTCGCGCGGGGCGAATTGCGGGTTTGGGCCGTTGCGGAAGAACGCGCCCGCGAGGTCCCTGGGGATTTCACCTGTGATGGGAAGGTCCGCGAAATCGTCCTCGGCATGGACGGGCGCGAAATTGCCGTTGAGATAGGGATTGGCGCTCTGGATGCGGCCATCCAGGCGGATCGGGGCGTTCATGGCAGACCCTCCAAGAAATATACGTTGTAAATTTATATAGTACGCTATAGGCTTTTCAAGACCCCCGGACGAGATTCTTTTTCACGATGCCGCGCGCCCTCTCCCAGACCGAAGTCGAGGACTTCCGCGACCGCCTGTGCGAGGCCGCGACCCGGATTTTCGCGGAAAAGGGCCTGGCCGGCTTCACCATGCGCGAGCTGGCCGGGGCGCTCGGCGTGAGCGCCATGACCCCCTACCGCTACTTCAAGGACAAGAACGAGATCCTGGCCGCGGTGCGGGCGCGCGCCTTCGACAGCTTCGCCGCCGCCATGGAGGCGGGCTTTGCCAAGGGCCGGGGCGATCCCATCGCCGGCGCCAACGCCGCGGGCGAAGCCTATGTCCGCTTCGCCTTCGACAACCCGCAGGCCTACCACCTGATGTTCGAGATCACGCAGGACGAAGACGGCACCTTTCCCGAACTCGACCGCGCCGCCGCCCGCGCGCGCACGACCATGACGCGCCACATCGACGGACTCGTCGAAACCGGAATCCTCAAGGGCAATCCCGAACTCCTCGGCCACGTCTTCTGGGCCGCGCTCCACGGCGTGGTGAGCCTGAAACTCGCCAACAAATTCTCGCCCGGCTGCACGTTCGAAATGGTGCGCGACGAGCTGTTCCGGGCGCTGACGGTGGGACTGAGCCGCGCGACCTAAAAGCCGATGCGCCGCGCCGCGTTCGCCTTCGCGCGCACTTCGGCTTCGAGCATCTCGACGATGCGCTCGGGTCCTGCGCCGCCGAGATAGGCAAGCTGCTTCTTCACCACCGCGAAATCGCCCGGCGTAAGCGCCGCGACCTCACCCAGCCGCGCGGGTGCCGCAGCGCAGAAGAAGCGATCGAAAGCCAGAGCGGCCTGCGCGGCCGTCATCGCCTCGAACTTCACCTTGAAGACGAAGCGGCGCAGCGCAGCGGGATCGATGCGGCCGATATGGTTGGTCGTGATCGCGACCGGCCAGGCATGGTGCTCCAGGCCGACGAGGAACTCGTTGACCAGGGAGACTTCCCATGAGCGGCTCGCCTCGCCGCGCGACCAGAACAGGCTTTCGGCCTCGTCGATGATGAGGAAGCGGCCGTCGGACGCGGCTTCGTCGAAAGCCGAGGCGATCTTCTTCTCGCTCTCGCCCACCCATTTCGACAGGAAATCCGAACCGCGCATCTCCAGCGCGTCGAGGCCCATCTGCGCCGCCAGGGCGCGCGCATAGAGCGACTTGCCGGTGCCGCTGGGTCCGTGGAAGCAGAACGAAACATCGCGCGGCATGGAGGCGATGTTGCGCTCGAGCGCCTCGAGGTCATGGTCCGCATTGAGCAGCGCGCGTTCGCAGCCTCCGCCCGGTCGCGTCGCGCGCGGCGCCATACCCTCCATCGCCTTCGCGATGCCCGCGACCACGAAGGCGAGCTGGGATCCATCGGCCTTGGCGAGCGACACTGCCGCCACCGCGTTGCGCGCCAGCCCGGGCACGGTGGCGTGATGGCGCGCGAGCGCGTCGGCCTGGGCGTCGTCCAGATCGAGATCGCGTTCGCGCGCGCTGCGCGCCCAGAGCCGCGCACGCGCATGACGCGGCGGCGCTTTCATCTCGAATGCGAAGCTCATCCGCCGCAGGAACGCGGGGTCGAATTCGTCGAGTACGTTCGCCGTCCAGATAACGGGCACGGCGGCGTTCTCCAGGAAGCGGTTGAAATGCGCTTTCGATCCGGCGCGGCGGATGCGCTTGCCGGCGTGGATGCTGACCTCGCCGGACTGCTGAACGTCTTCCATCTCGTCGAATAGCAGGAGCGCGCCGCCGCGCCGCGACAGGATGCGTTCGCCCAGCTTGAGCGCGCCGAGCCGCTCCCAGCGATTGGGTTCCTCGCCGTCCGGATCCTGCGCTCCGACCGCGAACAGCCGCGCGCCCGCTTCTCGCGCCAGTACTTTGGCGAGTTCAGTCTTGCCGCTGCCGGGCGCGCCGTAGAGCAGGACATGCACGCCGCGCGCCCGCGCCGCGAGCGCCCCGCGCAGCAGATCGCGCGCGAAATCGCGCTCGCGGGCGACATGGGCGAAATCTTCCGGCGTCAGCGGCGACGATACCGGATCGCCGAGCAACGCCTGTTCGACCTGCGCAAGCCCGCCCGCCCCGCGCAGCGCGCGCAGGATGTTGTAGGGAACATAGAGATCGAAATGCCCCGGCCGTCCCGCGAGGCCATCGACGAGACCGAGCCCGCTGAGCAGGCCCGTTGCGAGTGCGACGGCGACTTCGCCCGCAGCGAGCCCGGCGGTGGCGGCGATGACTTCTTCCGCCGTCAGCGCCCGGCTCGCGACGATCCTCTCGCACAGCTGTTCGAAGGCGGAGTCCTGAAGGATCGCGGTCAGCGTGGCGAAGAGCCTGGTTTCGATCTCCGGCAGGCGCAGCGCCTCGGCCAGCGCCAGCGCATTGGTCGCCGCGCGCGACTGCGGCGCCTGCGCCGCGCAGCCCAGCATGCCTTCGCGCAGCCGCTTCCACGCGGCGCGCGAGAGCGGCGCGTCTGCGTTCTTCGCCGTGCGCTTTCCCGGCCGCACGACGTCCTCGTAGCGGAACCCCAGCAGGGTCTCGCGTTCGCGCGCCCACTCTTTCAGCCTGCGCCCGGCTTCGCTGTCCGGCCGCAGCACCTCCATCAATTTCGCAACCGAGGCCGCGATCGCGCGGCCTTCTAGAGATTCGCTCATTACCCGACCCTGCGCGCGCCCGCGGCATGGCCGCGTGCGTGCGCGTTCAGGCGCGGACCATTCCGCGCCAGTTTGACTTTCATTCTCAGGGACGCCGGCTCGCCGCCGGCAGGGCACGGATTATCCGCGCGGGCCGGTGAAGCGAAGTGGCGCTGCCTGTAGGGCACTGCAAATTGGCAACGCTGTTACTCCTGACTTCGAGCGCGGCGCTGTACGCCAACGCGCGCGAACAATCAAGTGGGTTACGCGATGAATTTCCCCAGCACCGCGTCGTAGGCGCGCGGGGCTTCGGTCATCAGCATGTGGGAGCAGCCGCGCAGGGTGACGAGTTTGGCGCCGGCGATGCTGTCGCGCAGCGTCTCGTGGCAGTCGCGCGTGATCTCGTCGAACTCGCCGGTGACGATGAGCGTGGGCATGCCGATGCCGCGCAGCGCGGCGCGGCGGTCCCAGTCGCGCAGGTTGCCCGTGATGGTGAGGCCTTCGCCCACCATGATGCGCGAGACGGGCGAGCGCAGTGCATTGCGCATCGAGGCGGCGAACTCGGGCGGCGGCGGGTTGGCGCGGCAGAAATGCCGCGCGTTGAACGACGCTGCGAACCTCGTATAGTCGCTGCCGCCGGTTTCGCCGTCGCGCTCTATGCCGTAGAGCAGCGTGCCGTCTGGCATGGACTGGATCAGGCGGAAGATGCCGGTGTTGACCTGGCCGGCGCTGGCCGCGGTGTTGGAGAGGATCAGCGCCTCCACGCCTTCGCGCCGCTTCGACGCGAGATATTCGATGGCGAGGAAGCCGCCCCAGGAATGGCCGTAGAGCACGACGCGGTCGAGCCCGAGGGCGGAGCGGAACGCATCCAGCCGCGCGGCGAAATTCTCGATGGTGTAGAGCGCGGGGTCCGTGGGCGCGTCCGACGATCCGCAGCCCAGCTGATCGTAGAAGATCACCTCGCGGTCCGCCGCCAGCGCCGCAAGCGGCAGAAGGTAATCGTGCCCCATGCCGGGTCCGCCATGCAGAAGAAGCAGCGGCGGCCGGGAGCCCTGCCCCAGCCTGCGCCACCACACCCGCCCGCCCGGCACCATGGCGTAGCCCGCTCAGTCCGGAATGCGCGGCGCGGCGCGCGCAGCCGGCGCCGCGCCGGACGCCCGCGATGCGCCGAGGGACGCCGCGGCAGGCCCGGCGATGGCGATGCGGCGCGAAAGCGAAGTGTCCATGAACCGGACCCCGAAGACGGCGCAGTTTCGCACGGCGCCGCCTTGGGTGCCATGTGAGTGGGGTGCCATGCGAGAGGAGCGCCATGCGGGACGCGTCCCGGCGCCGCTTCAGGCGTGCAAGGAGCCGGGCGGCGCGGGCGCCTCAAACTCCGGCCCGCGGCGCATGCCGGAACGCGTCCGCCGCATCAAGAGCGTCCGGGTCGAGCCGCCCGCCGCCCAATCGATTGCCCGCAGGAACAGCCACAACGCCAGCGCGGCGATGGCCCCGTTCTGGATGCTCCACGGCCCGATGCAATCGTAGAGGTGGCAGGCGCCCCGGATGCCGGCGATGACCAGGAACACCAGTTCCAGCACACCCAGCACCAGGATCATCGCCGCCACCACGATCAGCGCGGTCTTGTCCGCCCAGATGAAGCGCAGCCGGTCTCCGCTCCTCCACTCGTGATGCATGTTTCCCGTCCCGTCTGACGTGAAAACGAATTGCGAGCCGGAAATATCCGCGCCGGCGCGGACAAAAGCACAAGCAATCCACGCGTCCTGGCGATCGGGAAGTGGTGGGCGCGACAGGGATCGAACCTGTGACCCCTACCATGTCAAGGTAGTGCTCTCCCGCTGAGCTACGCGCCCGCCTGACGGGGCGGCCTCTATAGCCTTGGCCGGGCTGGGCAGGCAAGCGGAGCGGCGGGCAGGCGCACGGGATCGCGGCGGGCGGCTTCAGGCCGCGATCATGCGGTCGACTTCGGCCACGATCTCGCGCAGGTGGAAGGGCTTGGAGAGCACCTTGGCCTGCTTGGGCGCCTGGGAGGAGGGGTGCAGCGCCACGGCGGCGAAGCCGGTGATGAACATGATCTTGAGCGCGGGCGTCATTTCCGCGGCGCGCTTGGCGAGTTCGATCCCGTCCAGGCCCGGCATGACGATGTCGGTCAGCAGCAGATCGAAGCGGAACCCTTTCAGGCATTCATACGCTTGCGCCCCGTCGCCGAAATCGGTGACCTCGTGGCCGGCCTTGACCAGCGCCGCCGCCAGGAACCGGCGCAGCGATTCGTCGTCTTCCGCCAGAAGGATATGCGCCATGACCCGCCGCTCTCGTCCGCCCCGTGGGCGAACTAAAGCCTATAAACCTCAATGCGTAAATGCGGGTTAACGGGTGTGCTCGGGCGGCGGCTTGCGGGGGCCAGCGGGCGGTGCTCCACTTCGGCGATGACCATGTCCGAAGACCTTGCCGGGCTTCATGCCGCCCCGTTCCGGATTTCCTGGCCGGGGGACCAGACGGCGCCCTTCGTCTTCGCCTCGCCCCATTCCGGGCGTGTCTACCCGCCGGAATTCGTGGCCCAAAGCCCCCTGGGCGCCCTCAGCCTCAGGCGCTCGGAGGACGCGTTCGTCGACGGGCTGTTCTCCGCCTCAGTGGGTTTCGGCGCGCCCCTCATCGCCGCGCGCTTCCCCCGGGCCTATTGCGACGTCAACCGCTCGCCGGCCGAGCTGGACGCTGCGATGTTCGAGGGCAGGCTGGCCGGCGCCATCGACACCACGAGCCCGCGGGTGAATGCCGGCCTCGGCGTCATCCCGCGCATCGTGCGCGATGGGGCGGAGATCTATCGCGTCAAGCTGGCCGCCCGCGAGGCGGAGGACCGGCTGGCGCGGCTTTACCGGCCCTATCACGCCGCGCTCACCAAGCTCATGGACATGACGGTGGCGCGCTTCGGCGTGGCGGTGCTGATCGATTGCCATTCCATGCCGTCGGCTGCCGTCGTGCCCGACGTGGTGCTGGGCGACCGCTACGGCATGGCCGCCTCGCCTGCGCTGATGCGCCATGCCGAACGCGTGTTCGAGGCCCGCGGCTTCTCCTGCGCGCGCAACGCGCCCTACGCTGGCGGCTACACGACGCATATCCACGGCAAGCCCGCGCGCGGCATCCATGCGCTCCAGGTCGAGATCAATCGCGCGCTCTATCTCGACGAGGAGCGCATCGAGCCGGGCCCGCGCTACGAAAATCTTCGGGCGCGGCTGTCAGACGCGATCGGCGCGCTGATGGCGGTCAACCGGGCGCTGCTCGTCCCGCCGGGTGCCCGCGAGATGGGGCTGGCGGCGGAATAATCAGTTCGGCTTGGACCACTCGGCGTCGTCGACCTCGGCCAGCACGATGCGGACATAGACGTAGCCCAGCACGTGACGGAACATCCGCCGGCACACCTTGCCCTTGTAGACCTCGCGCTCGCCCATGCGGCTTCTGGGAATCTCCACATAGTCGCCGACCGCGGGAACCACGCCGAAGCCGTGCTCGTCGCCCATCACCATGTCGTTGATGCCGCCGATTTCCTCGGTCTTGGTTTCGCCCTTGGGCAGGAAGACGTAGTCGATCTCGTATTTCACGGCCGTGATCCTCATCGCAAAGAAGCGCCAGATTTGAAGACGCGCGCCCGCGCCGTCAATCGAAAGCTTCGTGTTCCCAGCCCAAAGAAAAAGGCCGCTCCCGGAGGAGCGGCCAAGTTCAGGGAGGAAACGCCCAGGAAGGGCAGGCGGCATCCGAAGATACCGCGCCGCAACATATTGTCAGGGTGTTTGCCGCACTGCAAGATAGAAAGCGGCGGGCCGGTGTGACAGTTTTATAAAATAGCTAAACGAATTCAGCATCTTGCGCATATTTCCCAGGCACATGCCGCCTTTGTGTGCGCTGCAAAGCGAGGATTCACAAAACCATTACCGCGCCGCAACAGTGGCGTCGTTTTGGACAGGCATCCAAGGCCTTAGCCGCATCCGACTGATTCGTTCGAAGGAGTACCGCCGGATGGCCGAGACACTCTGGTCTGGAGAGCCTCATTCCCTGCTGCGCGAGGCGCTGCGCCGCGAGCCGCTGCTCCGGCACCGCCCCCACACGCCCGAGCCCCGGCGCGGCATCCGCCAGCACCGCACCATCTTCATCTCCGACACCCATCTGGGCACGCGCGGCTGCAAGGCGGAGATGCTGGCCGACTTCCTGGCCGCCAACCAGTGCCGCACGCTCTACCTTGTCGGCGATATCGTCGACGGCTGGCGGCTGAAGCACCGGTGGTTCTGGCCGGACTCGCACAACCGCGTGCTGGCCGAGATCCTGCACAAGATCGACACCGGCACCCGCGTCATCTTCGTGCCGGGCAATCACGACGAGCTGTTCCGCGACTATTGCGGCCGCACCATCGCGGGCGTGGAGATCGTGCACGAGACGATCCATGAAACCGCCGACGGCAAGCGCCTGCTGGTGCTGCATGGCGACCGCTTCGACGGCGTCATCGCCTACGCAAAATGGCTCGCCCATCTGGGCGACTGGGCCTACACGGCCGCCCTCGAGCTGAACGAATGGTGGGGGGCGGGACGGCGCGCATTGGGGCTTGGGTATTGGTCGCTCTCGGCTTGGCTGAAGCAGAAGGTGAAGAATGCCCTCGACTATATCTGCCGTTTCGAGGAGACCGTCGCGGCCCACGTCCGCGAGCGCGGCCTCGACGGCGCCGTGTGCGGCCATATCCATCACGCTCAGATTCGCGAGATTGGCGGCGTGCTCTACCTCAACGACGGCGACTGGGTTGAAAGCTGCACCGCCCTTGTCGAAGATGCGCGCGGAAGACTGGAGATTCTCTCCTGGGCCGCGCCGCAACGTGACACCGCTCCCGCAACAGCCCTCCCGGGCGGCGTCCCCGTCGCCGCTTGAGGCGTTCCAGTTTCGCGTCCTGCTTGTCACCGATGCCTGGCATCCCCAGGTCAACGGCGTGGTGCGCACGCTGGAGATGCTGGCGCGCGACCTGGAGGCCATGGGCCACACGGTGGACTACGCCACGCCCGAAGGCCTGATCACGCTGCCGATGCCGACCTATCCGGAGATCCGGCTGTCGCTGTTTCCGCGCCGCAGCCTGAAGAAGATCATCGCCGATTTCGATCCCAACGCCATCCATATCGCCACCGAAGGCCCGCTGGGATTGAGCGCGCGCAACTACTGCCTCCGCAACCGCATCCCGTTCACGACCTCCTTCCACACGCGCTTTCCGGAATACGTCAAGGCGCGCTTTCCCCTCATGCCGCTGTCATGGGTCTACGGCTTCCTGCGCTGGTTCCACGGCAAGGCCGCGACCATGATGGTGGCCACCCAATCGCTGATGGCGGAGATGCAGAGCCACGGCTTCACCAATTGCGCGATCTGGTCGCGCGGCGTGGATGTCGACGCATTCCGTCCCATCGCCGACGCCTCGCTGCCCTTTCCCGGGCCGCTCTGGCTCTATGTCGGGCGCATCGCGGTGGAGAAGAACCTCGAGGAGTTCCTCAAGCTCGATCTGCCGGGCACCAAGGTGCTGGTCGGAGACGGACCGGCGCGCGCGGCGCTGGAGGCGAAATATCCGGACACGAAATTCCTCGGCGCGAAATCCGGCGAAGACCTCGCGCGCGCCTATGCGGCCAGCGACGTGTTCGTGTTCCCCAGCCTCACCGACACGTTCGGCCTTGTGGTTCTGGAAGCTCTGGCCAGCGGCACGCCAGTGGCCGCCTATCCGGTCCAAGGGCCGAAAGACGTCATCGGCGACGCCGCGGTCGGCGCGCTCGACACCGATCTGAAGGCCGCCTGCCTGCGCGCACTCGCCATCCCCCGCGCCGATTGCCGCGCCTTCGCGCTCACCCGCTCCTGGCGCGCCTGCACGGAGCAGTTCGTGGCGAACCTGCCGATCCCGGAGTAGTCGCGTCGCGTGTGCAAACCCACCTCCCCGCAAGGGGGTGGTTGGGTATTGCGCGCGAATTCGTGGGAGCATGCTACCTTCCTCCCGAACCGCAATCCGGAGCCTCGCCATGCCGCTCATCCCCTTCGCCGATATCGACGCGCTGCCCGAGAAGGCGCGTGAGGCATTCGACGGCCTGCCGCGCAAGCTCAACATCTTCCGCATGTGGGCGAACGCGCCAGCCTGCTTCGTCTCCGGCATGCGCTTCGGCGGCAACATCCTCAGCCGCCAGAAGCTGGGGGCCGACCTGCGCGAACTCGTCATTCTCACCGTCGCGCGGATCGAGGGCGGCGTCTATGAGTGGGTGCAGCACGTTCCGAACGCGCAAACCGCCGGCTGCCGCATGGATCAGATCGCCGCGCTCGAAACCGGCCGCTTCGACGGCGCGGAGTTCACGGCGAAGGAGACGGCCTGCCTCGCGCTGGCGGTGGACGTGATCCGGAACGTCAAGGCCGGCGAAGCCAATGTGAAGGCCGCGGAGGCGCATTTCTCCGCGCAGGAGATCGTGGAGATCATCCTCACCTGCGGCTTCTACATGACCATGGCGCGCATGACGGAAACCGCCCGCTTGGAAGTCGACGCGCCCAAGGGCGTGGCCGTGCCGGAGAATTTTGGCCGGCTATGACGCTTCCTGATCCGACCGGAACACCAGCCGCTTCGACAGCGTGAAATTGAAAACCAGCCCCGCGGCGACGCCCGCGGCGGTGGCGAAGGCGAGATAGAGCTGGCCTGGCGCGGGCGGGCCGAGCACGCTTACCAGCAGAAAATAGGTACCGTAGTTCACCGCGGCGCCCAGACTGTTCGCGGCAATGAAGCGCAGCCATTCGCCCAGCATCGCGGGCGCACCGGACGCGGCGCGGTCGCGAAAGGTGAGATTGCGGTTGCCCCACCAGGTGAAGCTCATCGCGCAAAAGATCGACACGGCGCGCGCGGCGAGCGGACCCAGGCCCACCACCAGATGCATCAGCGCCAGCACGCCTTCGTCCACCACGAATCCGGCCGCGCCCACCACGGCGAAACGCAGGAAGCGCGACTGCGCGATCGTCCGGCGCAGCGTCACGGCAGCTTGAGATCGTGGGGACCCGGCATGGCGAGATAGTCCAGCCGCTTCAGCTCCCAGCGTCCGCGCGTCACGGTGTCCAGGATGAAGCCCGAGAAAAGCGACAGGAAGGCCAGCAGCATCAGCACCGCGGACAGGATTGCTGTGGGCAGGCGGGGCACGTCATGGTGGCGCCAGAAATGCAGCACCACCGGGAAGCCCAGGGCCAGCGAGGCGGCCGCGAACATCGCGAACAGCAGTCCGAAGAACACCAGCGGCCGCTCCTCCCGCACCAGCG
This sequence comes from Rhizomicrobium sp., assembly GCA_050728855.1. GTDB lineage: Bacteria > Pseudomonadota > Alphaproteobacteria > Micropepsales > Micropepsaceae > Rhizomicrobium. The sequence goes on from JBOHKI010000014.1 coordinate 37,417, forward strand.
TGCCGATGGTGACCAGGATGCGGAAGCCGTCCTTGTAAGTGCTGAGCTTGCTCACCGAGCCGGGCGGGCGTTCCTTGTAGTGCGTGTCGACTTCCACCATCGGCATCAGCATGCGCACCGAATGCACGGTCATCTCGGTCTCGATGCCGAAGCCCTCGGCCTTGAACGGGAACGACTTCACGAAGCGGCGCGACATGATCCGGTAGCCGCTCAGCATGTCGCGAAGCTGGACCTCGAACATCAGCGCGGTGAGGCCCGTCAGCAGCTTGTTGCCCAGCACATGGCCCGGGCGGTAGGCCGCGACGTCGGTGTGCACGCGCCGGCCGGTGACGATGTCGAGCCCGTCATCCACCAATTGCCGGATGAGCCTGGGCGCGGCGGACGCGTCGTACGTGTCGTCGCCGTCGACCAGCACATACACGTCCGCCTCGATGTCGGCGAACATCCGGCGCACGACGTTGCCCTTGCCCTGCCGCGTCTCCAGGCGGACGACGGCGCCGGCCTCGCGCGCCCGCGCCGCGGTCTGATCCTTCGAATTGTTGTCGTAGACGTAGATCGCGGCCATGGGCAGGGCGGCCCGGAAGTCGCGCACGGTCTTGCCGATGGCGGCTTCCTCGTTATAGCAGGGGATCAGCACGGCGATGCGCGCGTCGCTCATGGCGTGGGTTTCCGCGTCAAGGGGCACAAGCGATAGTCGCCCGTGAGGTTGGTTTCAATATCGACGCAGTCCGCCGGCTCGATTTTGAGCCCATAGGCCGCGAGCGCGTCGATTGTCCGGGCCAGCTCATAGGTGTCGAAGATTACGTAAAGGTCGCCCTTGAAGGCGTCGACCCGGGCGCGTGCCATGGCGGTGAGACGGGAGCCGTCGCGCGGCTGGATCATCCAGCCGTCGATGCGGATGATCGGCATCTGGTGGGGAACCGACGGCGCCAGGAAGCCCATCGGCGCGTTGCCGGTCATCAGCATCATGGAATGGACCGGGTCGACAATGGGCGGCATCGAGACCTGGATATAGGGATCGCCCAGCGGCGCGCGCGTCATGATCCCCGTCCGCGTGGCAAGGGCGCAAAGCAGCAGCAGGACGCCCGCGATTATCGTGCGTGTCCGCACCGAAAGCGGCCACATCCCGACAGCGCCCGCGATCAGGATCGGTCCCAGGATCTCCAGGAGGATGATGTAGCGGTAGATCGCGAAGATGCCGATCCAGGCGATGTAGGAGACGGCCGCGAAGCCGAACAGCGCGGCGACCGCATTCGAATCCATCAAGGGTTCGCGCGACCGGCGCCCGAGGAGCCATAGCGGCACTGTGACAAGCACCAGGACATAGGCGACGCCGACCCGGATGTCCTGGAACGGCAGGTCGTCGGCCACATGCCAGTCGATGGAGAACAGCAGCGGCAGGATGAAGGCATGCCACAGATCGTGCGGCAGGAAGCGCACGTCGCGATAGGACGCGGTCAGCGCCAGCGGCGAATGGAAAAACTGGTTGAAATAGGGAAACAGTGGATTGCCGGTGACGTGATACATCTTTACGTACCAGTAGCCCGCCGTCAGCAGCACGCCCGCGACTCCGGCCGCGCCCGCCGCCATCACCCGCGCGCCGCGCTGCGTCCACCGTCCGGGCAGCAGCGCCAGCGCGGCGGCGAGCCCCAGCGCGAATGGCGCTTCCGGCAATTTCAGCCCCACCGGCAGGCCCACCAGCAATCCGGCGATGGCCGAAATGACGAGCCCCTGCGCCAGCGTGCCGTCGCGCAGCACGTCGCGCTTGACGATGACGAGCGCCAGCGCGGCCAGAATGAACACGCTCATCACAGGGTCGTAATAGGTCGTGCCCGAGAGCGAGAGCGTGAGGCCGCCGGTCATGCATAAAAGCGTCAGTATGCCGGACACCAGCTTCGGCCGTTCGACACGCAGGATCGAACGCGACATCAGGTAGAGCGGCACGCTGTTGCAGCCCTGTGCCGCGCCCAGCACGCCCAGCGCGAACCAGGACGGCGTATGGGTCGCCAGCCAATAGAACGGGATGTCGAGGAACGGATTGTAGAACGTGGCCTGGTGGGCGACGGAAATGTCGAAGCCCATGCGTCCGTTCAGGAAGGCGTAGGGGATGTACCAGTGGTAATTGCGGAAATCCCACGACATGTCCTTGCCGAGCGCGATCACGAACGCACCCCAGCCCAGGATCAGCGCGCCGAGGAACAGCCATTCCTGGGGCGCAAGACGTTGGGGACGGGACGGCATGGAACGACCGGGAGGATGGCGGGCGGCGGAACCTATCATTTCCCGCCCCGCGCGCCAGCGGCTTGCCTGGATGAATGCGCCGCGTCAGGGTCGCATGGAAAATCGGGCGGGACCGGCGGGCGATGAAGGCATACAGGGCGCACAGGCTGGCCGGGCTGGAGATGCTGGCGCTGGAGGATGTACCGGCGCCGGAGCCGCCTGCGGGCGCCGTCGCCATCGCGGTGAAGGCCGCAGGGCTGCATCTGGCCGACTTTGCCGCGCTCGCCGGCGACCGCGCGCCGCGCCCCGAGCTACCCTTCACGCCGGGGCTGGAAGTGGCCGGCACGGTCGCGGCGGGCGGCGGCAAGGGCCTTAGGAAGAACCAGCGGGTCGCGGCCTTCCTGCCCTGGGGCGGCCTTGCCGAGATGGCGCTGACGCCGGCCGAACTCTGCGTCCCCATTGATGACGGCGTCGGAGATGCCGAGGCCGCGTGCCTGCCGGTAGCCTATGCCGGCGCGATCCTGGCGCTGCGCGAAAAGGCCCAGCTGGCGAAGGGTGAGACGGTTCTGGTGCTGGGCGCGGGCGGGCAGATCGGTCTTGCCGCGGTGGAGATTGCCAAGCTTCTGGGCGCGACGGTGATCGCGGCGGCGGGCGGCGAAGTACGCGGCTCGCTCGCCTCCGAAATGGGCGCGGACCACGGCATCGACACCGCGAACGAGCCGCTCGATACGCGCGCCCGCGAATTCACGGGCGGCAAGGGCGTGGACATCGTCTTCGATCCGGTCGGCGGCGAGGCTTTCGAGGCCGCCATCGCCGCCACAGCCATTGGCGCGCGGATCGTGTCGGTGGGCTTCGCGGGCGGACGCGTGCCGCGGGTCAACGTGCCGTCGTTCTTCTCCCGCGACCTGCGCCTGATCGCGGCGAACCTGCCGGTGACCGTGCAGGCCCATCCCGCGCTCGCCCGCGCAGCGCTGCTCGAAGCGGCAAAATGGGCGGCGGAGAAAAAGATCCATCCGCGCATCGCCGCCAAATTCCCCCTCGCGGACGCGCGGGCCGCGTTCCAATACGTCAAGGCCAGGAAAGCCAACGGCGCGGTCGTAGTGACGATGGGCTAATTCTTCGCGGCCTGCTTCGGCTGCGTACCGCGCACGCTCAGCAGATAGGCGCGGGTGTCGATGTCGGGGGGGATGGCGACGCCCTTGCCGGGGCCCGGGGTACGCAGCTCGTCCAACGTGAAGTCCATCTCCGCTTCATAGGTGCGGTCGAGCTGATTGCGCAGGTTCTGCTCCGCCGCGTACCACGCCTGCTTGCCGGCGCCGTCGCGGCAAGTGGCGAGCTCGCGCGGATCGCTCGCGCCCCAGCGCCGCTCGACGCACTGATAAGGATCGAAGGACATCGCGAACAGCCGCTTGCGCATTTCCTCATAGGACAGCGTGACCGGAGAATTGTCGCTGCGCTGGTAGGTGAGTCTGCAGGCTTCCGCCGTGCGGTCGTAGGTCGCGATCAGGTCGCCGACCAGGTCGCGGCCCTTGTAGACCAGCTTGGCATCGCCCGCCTTGTACATCTTCACGAAGCGCTCGGCCTGGTCGCGCAATTCCTTGAACGCGGTCTTGAGGCGGGCGTCGCGCGACGGCGTGGAGAAATCCTCCCAGTCGCCTTCGGTCCCGTAGATGTTGGCGGGCAGCCGCTCGGGCTCGGCGCGGTTCTGCAGGCCCTGCTGGAGCGACAGCACCACCGCGTCGTAGCGGTAGTGCAGGTCGTTGCAATTGGACTCCACCATGTCGTGGACTTCCTTGACCGGATCGAATTCGAGCTTGCCGCCGGCAAGCTTGGCGCGCACCCAGTCGTAATAGTCCAGATATTCGCCGTTGAGCTGGAAACTGCCATTCGCCCAGTCGCTGTCCTCGGCCGGACGCGGGCCGGTGCCGAAGAACTGGGTCTCCGAATAGTCGGCGATGTCCTTGTTGGCTGCGAGCACCACGCGCCCGCCGATATAGACGCCGTCGCTGCGCCGCGTGGCGCCGACCAGCCGCATCGGCCGCCAGTTCTTGAAGCCCGCGCCCATGCCGGGCCGCGAGCGCACGAAGCGCTCGTCGTAATAGCCGCGGGTCACCGAATTGTCGGGATGGGCGTCGATATATTCGGCGCGGCCGTCCGCATCGATCTTGTAGATCGTGGCGACGTGGCCGTTGGGATCGTAGACCAGCGAACCGGGGCGGATCGATTTGGCGTCGATTGCGGGCGAATAGAGATCGGGCGGCAGCGGAGAATCGAGATCGGGATGGATGCGGTAGCTGGCCGAGGAGATGATGTCGCGGATCTCGTCCAGCAGCTCGTAGCCGGAGACCGAGCCGGTAAGCACGTCCTTGCGTTCCACCACCTCATTGCCGTTGGGCGTGTAGCGGATGTCGCGGGTGTGGCCGCGGGGCTCGACGGCGGCTTCGTAGGAGAACGGCAGACCGCGCTTCCACGCGTAATAGGCGCGCAGCACGTAAGGCAGGTCGGCGCAGTCCGATCGGAATTCGATACCGGGCGGATCGGAGGCGCGAAACGGGTTCTGCGCGATGTGCAGGCATTCGTTCACCCGCCGGCAGCCGGACTCGCCGATGGCGGTGATGAACTCGCCGAACCCTCGCTCGTCGGCGTCCGTCCAGTGATCGTAACGAATGACGTAGATCGAGCTGCCGAAGGCGGTCGACACCCCGGGCGCGACCGGCACAGGGGCTGTCGCCATGGGCTGGGAAGCGGATTGGGGCGCGGTTTGGGACGGCGCGGCGGCGGGTTTTGGCGGCGGCGCCTGCGCGGACACCGGCGCTGCCCACGCCACGGCCCACATCGCCAGCGAGGCGGCAAGCCCGCGCACGCCCATCACCATCCCCCATTTCGCCCCGCCCCAGAGGCACAGGAACGCTAGCGGCTGGGCGGGAGGGGTCAAGGCGAACCCGGCCGGGCACGGCGCTTAACCAAGGGGTGTCGCCCCCGCGTCACGTTCGGCTTCGGCTATAAGGGTGGACATGTTGGGTTCCGACGAAATCCAGGCGCTGCTCCTGAGCTTACGCGTCTCGCTGGTCGCGGTGGCTTGCGCGCTGCCCTTCGCGCTGGCCGCGGCACTCCTGCTGGCGCGCACGCGCTTCCCCGGCAAGGCGCTGGTGGACGGCGCTCTGCACCTGCCGCTGGTGCTGCCGCCGGTCGTGATCGGCTATCTGCTGCTGGTGGCGCTGGGCACGCGCGCGCCCTTGGGCGCATGGCTCGAGCATCATCTGGGCATCCGCTTCGTGTTCAGCTGGACGGGCGCGGCGCTGGCCTCCGGCCTCATCACCTTCCCGTTCCAGCTTCGCGCCATCCGCCTCGCACTGGAGGCGATAGACGGCGGGCTCGGACAGGCGGCCGAGACGCTGGGCGCGGGACCGTTCGACCGTTTCCTCAATCTCACCTTGCCGCTGGCGCTGCCCGGCATCGTCGCGGGCCTTATCACCGCCTTCGCCGCCAGCCTGGGCGAGTTCGGCGCCATCATCACCTTCGTCTCCAACATCCCCGGCGAGACCCGCACGCTTCCGCTCGCCATCTACAGCGCGATACAGTCGCCCGGCGGCGAAGCCGAGGCCGCGCGGCTGTCGATGCTCTCCATTGTGCTGGCGCTTGCCGGCGTGACGCTGGCGGAGTTCGCGAGCCGTCGCCTGCGCATGGCGATCGGACGATGATCGAAGTCAGCGTGCGCCACGAATTCCCGGGCTTTACGCTCGATGCGGCGTTCCAGGTCGAACGGCCGGGCATCACCGCGCTGTTCGGGCCCTCCGGCGCCGGCAAGTCGACTCTGGTCTCCGCGATTGCCGGGCTGGTGCGCCCACGCCAGGGCCGCATCGTCGCGGGCGGCCGCGTGCTGCTCGACACGGAGGCCGGCACGTTCGTTCCGCCGCGCGCCCGGCGCATCGGCATAGTGTTCCAGGACGCGCGGCTGTTCCCGCATATGAGCGTCGAGACCAATCTGCGATTCGGCTGGCGGCGAACGCCCGCGCGCGCCGGCGCGGACGAATTCGCCCGCGTGCTCGACATGCTGGGACTGGAGCCGCTGCTTGCGCGCAAGCCCGCGAAGCTTTCCGGCGGCGAGAAGAGCCGCGTGGCGCTGGGCCGCGCGCTGCTGGCCGCGCCCGAGCTGCTGCTGCTCGACGAGCCGCTGGCGGCACTGGACGGCCCGCGCAAGGCCGAAATCCTGCCCTGGCTCGAGCGCCTGCGCGACGAGGCCAGGCTGCCGATGATATACGTGACCCACGCGCTGGAGGAGGTGATGCGGCTCGCCGATCATCTGATCCTGCTGCGCGCCGGGCGCGTTGTCGCCGCCGGCCGGGCGTTCGACCTGCTCTCGGGCCTCGAATTCGCCGGCGCCATGCAGGTGCCGGCGCCGGGCGCGGTGTTCCCCGTGACGGTGCAAGCCCGGCGCGAGGACGGGCTCACGGTGCTTGCCTTCGATGGCGGCGAGCTCATCGTGGCGCGCCTCGCGCGTCCCGCGGGCACGCGGCTGCGCGTTCGCCTGCGGGCCGAAGACATCATGCTGGCGCTGGAGGAACCGCGCGCCATCAGCGCCAACAATGTGCTCCACGCCACCGTCACGGCCGTGGAGCCGCATGAGATCGATGCCGACGTGCAGCTGGCCTGCGGCGGCGTGAAGCTGGTGGCGCGCATCACACGGGCCTCGCTGGCGCGGCTGGCCATCGCGCGGGGCCTGCGCCTCTATGCGGTCGTCAAATCGGTGACGGTGGATTCGGCGATCGGGGCAAAGGCCAACGCGTGAAGCGGCCTGACATGAAAAAGGCCGCCGGTCGCCCGGCGGCCTTTCGCATATCGGTCAGGCGGCACTCAGTGCGTGCGCGCGTAGAGCGACCACAGATGGGCGATGAAGGCCCAGTTGCCGCCGTCCTTGGAGGCCTTCGAGAAACTGCTCTGGGCCGCGTCCTTCTTGCCGGCGGACATCTGGGCCACGCCCAAGCGCACCAGCGCGCTGTCCTTGTCGGTCACGCCCTTCTGGAGGGCTTCCTGGAGCTGGTTGACGGCATCGTCGTACTTGCCGAAGCCCCAATATTCCTCGCCGAGCTTGGCGTTGGCGTCGCCGGTCTTGGCGCCATCCGCGGCCTTCTGCGCGGCGGCGAAGCCGGCCTGGTCCTTGGCGGCGCTCGACTTGGCGAGCGCGAGCAGGCGCTGGGCGCGGTTGTCAGACAGCACCTTGGTGTCGAAGCCCTTCTGCACGATGATGGCGGCTTCCTGCGGTGAACCGACCTGGAGCGCGAGTTCCGCGGCGAGCTCGTAGTCGCCGGCGCTGCGCATGTTCCCGGTCAGAAAGCGCAGGCGGTAGATGTCCAGCGTCTGCTTGTCGTTGAGGCCGTGCGCGTTCTCCGCGCTCTGCAGATACTGCGCCCAGTACTGGTTGTGGCCGCTCGAGATCAGGCCTTCCAGCACTTCGCGCATCGTGACCTGGTCGCCCGACTTGTAGGCGCAGCTCATCATGAGCTCCTGCGCGCCGATGGCGCGGGCCTCGCGGATGCACGCCGCATAGTCGCCGACCATGTAGTAGGCCTGCGCCACGATCTGGCGGTCCTGGCTCGTGTAGTTGCCGCTCTTCTGCAGGCAATCCGCGTCGGCGATGGCGTCGCGATAGCGCCCGGCATTGTAGTCGTTGGCGAACTTCGTCTTGCAGGCCGCGGTGCCGCCGCCCTGCCCGGTCTTGGCCGCGATGTATTCCTTGGTCTGGGAGATCGCCTGGTGCTCGGCGGCCGACAGGCCCGGCACGGATTCCGCTTCGTGGACCTTGGAGAGCGCTTCGCTGCCGTGGCCGGAGCCCGCCAGCGAGATCGCTTCCTTGAGGGGGTTGCCGACGGCGGGGCGCACGCCTGCGGCGGAGGCGGAAACCGGCGCCAGCGTCGCTACGGCGGCGACGCTCGCACCCGCAATGAGAAATGCCGCGGCAGCCGCGCGCAGGAATTTGATCGTCATGGGAGTCGGGTCCTCATTCCACGGTTAGCCGACGGTCGAGGCCCATGCGCGGCCGCATGATCCTCTCGCGCGGTCGCCCCTCACTTATTGAACATAGGCATCGGTTCCGACGATGCCTATCTTGGTCACGCCGCGGCGCTGCGCGTCCGCCATCACTTTCGCGACAGTGTCGTACTTCGCAAGCCGGTTCGCCGAAATGTGGAATTCCGGCTGGTCCGACGTCGCCTGCTGGCCGGCCTCGTAGAGGTAGGAATCCAGCGTGGCGAAATCGACCGGTGTGTTGTCCCACAGGATGGTGCCGTCGAAGTCGACCTCGATGTTGTGCACTGTGGGCGGGGTCAGCGGCGGCGGATTGTGCGGGTTCGGCATGTCGAGCTTCACCGCGTGCGTCTGGATCGGAATGGTGATGATTAGCATGACGAGAAGAACGAGCATGACGTCGATCAGCGGCGTCGTGTTCATCTCCACCATGACATCGTTGTCACCACCGGGTTTTCCGACATTCATTGCCATGGCGCGATACGTCCTTACTTAAGGGATTCGTTACGGGGTTCGAGCAGGAAGCCCACTTTCAGGATGCTCGCACGCTGGCAATCGTAGACCAGCCGTCCCACCGCCTCGAAGCGCACGTCCCGGTCCGCGCGGATGTGCACTTCCGGCTGCGGAACAATCACCGCCTTCTGCTCGAGACGCTGGATGATCTCGTTGTTGTCGGTGACGAGCTGGTTGTTCCAGTAGACGTTCTCGTTCTTGTCCACGGCCAGCACGATGTTCTCGGGCTTGGTCGTGGTCGGGATATTGCGCGCGTTCGGCAGATCCACTGGCACTTGCTTCAACACCACTGGGACGGTGATGAGGAAGATGATGAGAAGCACCAGCATCACATCCACCAGCGGGGTGGTGTTGATCGTGGTGTTCAGATCGTGCTCGTCCGAATCCGGATTGGTGACGTTCATGGCCATGAGGCATTACTCCGCGCGGGACTCGCCCGTTACTTGCCCTTGGTGACCAGGTAGGTCTGCAGATCCGTCGCGAAGGCCTTCAGCTTCTCGCTGATCACCTTGTTGCGGCGAACGAGGAAGTTGTAGAGCAGCACGCCCGGAACGGCCACCAGAAGGCCGAGCGCGGTCATGATCAGCGCCTCGCCCACCGGACCGGCGACCTTGTCGATCGAGGCCTGGCCGGCGACGCCGATGGCGATCAGCGCGTTCAGGATGCCCCACACCGTGCCGAACAGGCCGACGAACGGAGCCGTCGAGCCCACCGAGGCCAGGAAGGCGATGCCGCCCTGAAGCTTGGCGTTGATCTCCTCGAGCTGGCGGTTCAGCGACATCGCGATCCAGTCGTTGAGGTTCACGATCCCCGAACCCTGGCCCGACGAGGCGCGCACGCCGCTTTCGGCCAGCGTGCGGAACACGCTGTTCTTGGCGAGCTTGTCGATGCCTTCGTTGAGGTTGTTCGAGGACCAGAAGCGGCGCTCGACCTGGCTGGCCTGGCCGAGAATGCGCGACTGCTCGAAGAACTTCATGAAGAAGATGTACCAGGTGCCGACCGACATGATGCCCAGGAGGATCATGACGCCGCGCGCGACCCAGTCGGCCTGGCCGTTCTGGCCGGCCCAGAGCTGCGCGATGCCGTAGGGATTCTCCTTCGGCGGACCGGCATTGGGAGCGCCGGGCGCCGGAGCTGGCGTGGCGGCCGGGGCGGCGGCAGGAGCAGCGCCGGGAGCACCCGGAGCGGCGCCGGGCGCGGTTGGCGACGCCATGGTCGGAGCCGGCGGCGGCGTGGTTCCGCCCTGCTGGGCGAGAGCCTGGCCGACGGTCGCGCCGGTCAGAACGATGACGGCGACTGCAATCGCCAAACGCTTCGAGATCATGTGTCCCATTCTCCGTAAATTTCTACCCAAGCACTCTGACTTACGCCTGCGGACCCCTATCCGTTCAGGCGCCATTGAACTGTTGCCTTCCACGGCACCGCGACGGGCTGACCGTTCTGAAGGGCCGGCTTGTAGTTCGACCAGCTGCTCGATGCGCATTGCACCGCTGCCTGGTCGAGTTCTTCATGGCCGCTCGAATTCACGACATGGACATCGCTGATCGAGCCGTCGGTGTTCACAGTGAAGCCCAGCGTCGTCGTGCCTTCGTGATTGAGGCGGACGGCGAGCGAGGGATACCATTTGGCCTGCGGACAATTGTGCGGCCTGCCGACCGCGGCGGGCGAGGAGATCGCCGGCTTCGGCGCCTCGTGCTGCGTCGTCACCTGCGTGATGGTGTTGGTGCTGGGCGCTTCCACGGCCACATTGATGTCCGGCGGCGGCACGAAGGGCGGCGGCGGCTTGACCATCTCCGGCGGCGGCGGCGGCGGCACCTTGTTCACTTCCGGCGGCTTGTCCTTGATGACTTCCGTCGTCAGATCCTCGATCTGCTTGTGAAGCAATTGCGAAGCGAGGCCCGTCGCCAGTGCCCAGATGAGCACGAGGTGAAGGGCTCCGACGGCGATCACCGTGCCGATACGGCGGGGGGTCGCCTGGGCGGCCGTCATCGGCCGAAGATCGTGTTTAGGCTGCTCCATGGCTCAAGGGCACCAAACAAAATGAGACCCGGCGCATTCGCACCGGGCCCGGATGACATCTACCGGGCTCACGCGTCCCCCTTCCCCAACGCCGCTGGCGCGGCGCACACAGTGAAACATTTTATACATCGTACCCACCGTTCCAAGCACGGTCTAGCCTCTCAAATGGTAAACGCAGATCACAGGCTGTGGAAAGCGGGCCTGCGCACCGCACACGCTTTCGTGCGTGGCGGACGCAAGATCGCCCCGAGACCGGCGAACTCTATGCCATTGAACTGACGCATGCTTCTCCGAACGTTCCGCGCGGGTTGAAGTAGGCGTCATAGCGATACCGATTGTTCGGGAACACCGAGAATGCGGCGAATCGTTCCATGGCTCCTACCACCCGCGACAGTTTTGACACGGCGTCGTGGCGAAAAGACGGCAATCCCGCGGCCGCCATCGCTTCGCATTGACCGAAAACCCTCTGCACCGTTAGCGTTCAAACAAGCGTGAGGTTCCCGAGAAGGGATCAGGGAACGCGGTTCGAAGCCGCGGCTGCCCCCGCAACTGTGACCGGAGATGCGGTCATCCGAATGCCACTGAGGCGGAATGCCTTGGGAAGGCGGATGACGGCTTTGACCCGGGAGCCAGGAGACCTGCCTCGCGCTGTCGTCCTGTTTCCGGCCGGGGTGCGCCGGGGACTGCGGGGGAAACCGTCGCGGCGACATGTGGAGTCGTCGCGGGGCCTGTCATGGAAATTCACTGTCGTGCCGCCGCGCCGGCTCCTGGACCTCGAACCAGGAGAACCTCATGCGCAACCTCATTCTATCCACAACTATCGCCGTCGCGATCCTGAGCGGGAGCGCGCTGGCCGAAACGCCGGAGACCGTCGTCGTCACCGCCACGCGCACGCCGCAGCCGGCCGAACGCACCGGCGAATCCATTTCCGTAATCGGCGCGGACGAATTGTCGAATTTGCAGACCGTGTCGCTGACCGACGCCATCGCGCTGACGCCGGGCCTCACCGTGAACCGTTCCGGCGAGATCGGCCAGCCCACCAGCATCGGCCTTCGCGGCGCGGAGACGGGACAGACCGTCGTGCTCATCGACGGTGTGCGCCTCAACGATCCCAGCCTCACCGATGAGGGCGCCGTGCTGGGCGACGTGCTGGTCAACAACATCGACCGCGTCGAGATCCTGCGCGGACCGCAATCCACGCTGTACGGCAGTGACGCCATCGGCGGCGTCGTCAACATCCTGACCAGGCGCGGCGGGCCGTCCCCCTTCGTACTCGATACCAGCGTCGAGGGCGGCTCGTTCGACACCTATCACGCCAATGTCGCGGCCAACGGCACAGCGTCCGGCGTCGAGTACGGCGCGGCGGCGAATTTCTATCACACCAACGGCGTGTCGACGGCGGCGAGCGGCACGGAGAGCGACGGCTACACCAATTTCGGCCTCACCGGGACCGTGCGCGTGCCGCTGGGCGGCGCGGCAAGCCTCGATTTGCGGGGCTATCTCACCAGCGCGCGCGACGATTTCGACGACAATTCCGGATTCGTGCCGCCCTATCTGGTGTCGGACTCGCTGGCTTACAACACCAACCGCTTCGCGGGCGGCTATGCAGGGATCAATTTCGACCTGTTCGACGGCGTGCTGCACAACCGCGTAGCCGTGACCGCGACGCACAGCGATCGCGAATTCTTCGATTCCGCCTTCGACATCATCCACAAGAACGGTGACGACGAGGGCGAGAGCCTGCGCCTCGAATATCAGGGCATAGCGGATTTCACGCCGGACGACGAACTCACCTTTGGCACGGAGCGCGAGAGGCTGTCCTTCACTGGCGACAGCTTCAGCTCGTTCTTCCCCAACTCCCACGACAAGGGCAATTCCACGATCGACAGCGTTTACGCGCAGTATCAGAAGACGATCGGCGCGGTAACGCTGACGGGCGGAGCGCGCTACGATCACAACTCCCAATTCGGCGCGCGCACTTCGCTCAAGCTCGCCGGCGCCTGGCAGGTGACGGACACGACGACCCTGCGCGCCAACTATGGCGACGGCTTCAAGGCGCCGTCGCTGTTCGAGCAGTTCTCGGAGTTCGACAATCCCGCCGGCCTCAGCCCTGAAACCGCCCGCGGCTGGGAAGCGGGCGCAGATCAGGCCCTGTTCGACGGGAGGGCGCGGGCCTCGCTCACCTGGTTCGCGCGCAACACGCGCAACCTGATCGATTTCCAGAGCTGCTTCGTGTCGATGCCGCCGGCGGCCTGCGCGGTGCGGCCCGACGGATTCTATTTCAACGTCGGGCGCAGCCGCGTGCGGGGCCTCGAAGCCACCGTCTCCGGCGCCGTCACCGATACGCTTGACATCTCGGCCAGCTACACCAGCCTGGTCGCGACCGACACCACGCCCGGCGATCCGCTGGACGGGCGCAGCCTGACGCGGCGCCCGCACATCCAGGAAAGCCTGACGCTCACCTGGGCCCCGGTTGCAGACTGGAGCGCGACCGCCAGCGTCCTGCATGTCGGGCGCCGTGCCGATCAGTACGACACCAGCGTGACCCCGCCTTCCGCGTTCGTCGACGATGCCTACACGCTGGTCAACCTCACATCCCGCTATCGCATCGACGAACGGTTCAGCGTATTCGGGCGCGTCGAGAACCTGTTCAACGCCAACTACCAGCCCGAACTGGGCTATGGCGGCCCGCAACGGTCTTACTTCGTTGGCATGAGTGTTGCGGAATAGCGGCACGTATGTCGTCCCGGCCGGGAGATGCGCGATGCTCACGCATCGCTCGGCCGGCATGACAGATTTGGCTTGCTAAGCGCGCTTGCGAACCATTGCGCTTCGCTCGCCGTAAACAGCCGGCCCGCGATAGATCCCGCGCACGCTGTCCTCCGTCCATCCCGGCGCGTTCTCTTTGGCGCCGAGCACGAGATAACCGTCCGGGGCCAGCGCGGCGGCGATCTTGTCGAGCACCGCGGCCTTGCTGTGCGGCTCCAGATACATCAGCACGTTGCGGCAGAAGACGATGTCGATCTCGCCCAGCCAGCCGAAATGGTCCAGCAGGTTGAAGGCGCGGAACGTCACCATCCGGCGCAGCCGCTCGGCGACGCGCCAGTTGGCGCCTTCCTGGGTGAAATTGTCGACCAGCATCTGCACCGAGAGACCGCGCTGAGCCTCGTACTGCGAATAGACGCCTTCGCGGGCGCGCGCGATCGCCGTACGGCTCAGATCGGTGGCGATGAGATCGATCTTCCAGCCGTCCGCCGCGAGCCCCATCTCCGCCAGGATCATGGCCAGCGTGTAGGCTTCCTGGCCGGCCGCCGCCGCCGCGCACCAGATGCGCAGGCGCTTGCGGCCGGAGCGCGCGGCGCACAGGGCCGGCACGATGCGCTCGCGGAACTGCTCGAACGGTGCGCGATCGCGGAAGAACGAGGATTCGTTGGTGGTCATCGCGTCGGTGATGGCCTCGGCCAGTTCCTCCGGCGGCCATGGCAGTTCCGCCAGCATCTCGCCGCAGCCGCGATAGCCGAAGCGCCGCGCCACGGGCGCGAGCTTGCTCTCGATCAGTCGCGCCTTGTCCGCCCCGATGGCGAGGCCGGAGCGCCGCTGGAGCAGGTCGGCGAGAAGGGCAAGGCGGTCCGGAGTCACGGCCGGCTCAGACGAGGCCCACTTGCGCGAGCTTGGCCTTCAGGATGTCGCGGTCGTAGGGCTTGACGACGTACTCGTTGGCGCCGGCGCCCATCGCCTCGCTGATGTGGCCGACGTCGTTCTCGGTGGTGCAGAACACGACGATCGGCGCCTGGCCGTTGCGCTCGCGGCGCAGCGTGCGCAGGAACTCGACGCCGCTCATGTTGGGCATCTGCCAGTCGAGCAGGATCAATTGCGGCATGCGCATGCGGCAATGGTCGAGCGCGGTCGGGCCGTCTTCGGCCTCATCGGTTTCGAAATCCAGCGATTCGAGAATCTTGCACGCGACCTTGCGGATGACGCGGCTGTCGTCGACGACGAGACAATGCTTCACGGCCTTGGCCCCGGGTGGAATCGCCTCCGATGCTAGCGGCCCTTGGTAAACGCAACCTGAAGAGCGCGCGTCCCCTCTTAACCCGCCACGAACTGCACCTGGTTCTCGCCCGCCGTGATGGTGAGCCCGGCATTGAGCCCCCGCGCCAGGCGATGGGTGAGGAACGCCTGCACGCTGCGGCCGTCCAGCGGGCCCGCGGGCTCGCCGCGCGCAGCCTTCTCGACTTCCTCGAGCACGCGCGCGCCCTGGCCGGTGGCGCGGATGGTGAAGCTGGGCGCGGCGGCGTCCTGCGACGTCTCCACCACGACCGCGCCGCCGCGCGGCAGGCTGTCGGAAGCGAGCAGCGCCGTATTCATCAGGAGCTTCGCCCAGTCCTTGGGCCAGTTCACATGCGCGGCCTGCCAGTCGACCGAAACCTTGCCGCCCTGGGCGAGGCCTTTCACGGTGCGGCCGACCTCGTTGAGATCGAGCTCCGCGCCGGCCGAGCCCGCCGCGCCAAAGGCGATGCGGGCGAATTGCAGCCGCGCCGCGGCCTGGTCGGCGCTCGAGGTCACCAGCTTGAGCGCGTCGGCCCGCATGGTGGCGTCGCGCTCGTCTTCGAGAACTTCGAGACCGTTGACCACCGCGCCCACGGGGCTGACCAGGTCGTGACACACCCGGCTGACGAGAAGGGCCGCGAAATCGAGGTCGGTCATGGGATAATCCGTCATGGTTGCCTGATCCTTACTTGCCCCGCCGCCGCTTAAGGAATGATTAAACCGGGTTCGCCGGGCTCTCAATCGGGACGATCCCCGGCTGGACGGCCACCGACGGGTTGGCCCCGTAATAGCGCCAGATCATGACGAATCCCGCCGCCGCGCCGGCCAGCGAGAGCAGGATGCACGACCACAGCGGCGCCCCCCGCCACACCAGGAAGGCGCAGAGCGACAAGCCCGCGGCCGCGCCCAGATCCCAGCCCGCTTCCGTCACGACATGGAACCGCATGGTGCAGGGCGAGCGCTTGGCCATGTTGTAGACGGCGGTCATCACGGTGGGCGTGTAGAGACAGGCGCCGAACGCGCCCAGCGCATTGGCCGCGACGGCGAGCGTGGCGCTGTGGAGCGCCGTGGCGCGCAGCACGACGATGATCGCGAAGACGCCGTAGGCGAACGCCGCCGCGCGCCGGCCATGGCCTGAATCGATCGATCGCCCGAGCACCATGCCGCTCACCGCGCCCACCACCGCGGCCAGCGCCAGCGCGCCGCCATAGGCCAGGAAGTTCTCCTTCAGCGACAGGAACAGCGCGATCTGCCAGGCGAAATAGTAGAACGCCGCGATCCAGCCATCGGCGAGAAACAGCACCAGCCCGCTCATCGCCGCGCGCCATGCGCCGGGCGACACCCGCGCCACCGCCACGTCCGGCGTCCAGCCGAGCGGCACGGCAGACAGCCCCACGATCATCGCCGTCACGGCGAAGGCGATGCGCGGACCGTAATGGACCAGGATCCAGCCCGCGATCAGCGGACTGACGATGCCCACGATGGCCGCGATCGCCTCGCGCGCGCTGATCTGGTGGCCGCGATGCTCGGAATCGCCCAGCGCCGCGAAATAGGCGTGATAGGCCGTCCAGTAGAGCGCCTCCCCCAGCGAGGAGACCAGGCACAGCACGGCGAGTTGGATGCCGATGCCGTGCACGTCGGCGAGCAGAAAATATTGCGAGGCGCTGAGCAGCGATCCGGTGATGACCATGCGCCGCGTGCCGAAGCGCACGGCCAGCCCGACCAGCACCGGACGCACGATGAAGCGGCCCATGACGATGGCGGCCAGCGCCAGCATCGCGCCCGGCACGCCCACGCCGGCGCGCACGAGATAGACGGTGAAGAACGCGCCGCCGCCGGTCAGCGCCAGCGCGTGGATGCCGTAATGCAGGTTGAGCAGATTGACGGATGTGTTGCGGAAGAAGGCCATGGGGAAGCTCCCCTCTATGCGGAAGGACGTCGAGGTGCGAAAGCGCGGACGGCCTTTCGGCGGCCCGGCAATCAATCGCGCGTCCTGAACCCGCACATGGCTGAAATCGTCTCCGCAAAGGTGGCGCAACGTACTCTGGCGTGGGCGAAAATGAAAGGGATCCGCGGCCGGCCACCGAGCCTCTTGCCTCCCGCTCCCCGACCGCGACGGCCCCTAGGCACGAAAGGCGATTTCGACTAGAGGCGGTGGGCATGACGCATGGGATCGCTGCCGCATGATTTCGCCGCTAGCAC
>JBOHKI010000015.1:0-53073 GCA_050728855.1 Rhizomicrobium sp.
GGATTTCCTCGGCGGCGTCATCGGCGACCTGAACAGCCGCCGCGGCCAGGTCCAGGGTACCGACACGCGCGGCAACGCCCAGGTCGTGACCGCCATGGTCCCACTCGCCAACATGTTCGGCTACATCAACACGCTGCGCTCGATGTCCCAGGGCCGGGCGCAGTACTCGATGCAGTTCGATCACTACGAGCAGGTGCCTGCCGCGATCGCTGACGAAGTCAAAGCCAAGTACGCCTGAACGAACCACGCACGAGCCAACACACCAATTTCACGAGCCTACGGAGACAAGATCATGGCCAAAGCAAAATTCGAGCGGAACAAGCCGCACTGCAACATTGGGACGATCGGTCACGTCGACCACGGCAAGACGTCGCTGACGGCCGCGATCACCAAGGTGCTCGCCGAGACCGGCGGCGCGAGCTTCACCGCCTACGACCAGATCGACAAGGCGCCGGAAGAGAAGGCACGCGGCATCACCATCTCGACCGCCCACGTCGAGTATGAGACCGCCAAGCGCCACTACGCGCATGTCGACTGCCCCGGGCACGCCGACTATGTGAAGAACATGATCACCGGCGCCGCCCAGATGGACGGCGCGATCCTCGTCGTCTCCGCCGCCGACGGCCCGATGCCGCAGACGCGCGAGCACATCCTGCTCGCCCGCCAGGTCGGCGTGCCGGCGCTGGTCGTGTTCATGAACAAGGTCGACATGGTCGACGATCCCGAGCTGCTCGACCTCGTCGAGCTCGAGGTTCGCGAGTTGCTGTCGTCCTACAACTTCCCGGGCGACAAGATCCCGATCGTGCGCGGCTCCGCACTGATGGCGCTGGAAGACAAGAACAAGGAGCAGGGCCACGACGCGATCCTGAAGCTGATGGATGCGGTCGACGAAGCCATTCCGCAGCCGGAGCGCCCTATCGACCTGCCGTTCATGATGGCGATCGAGGACGTGTTCTCGATTTCCGGCCGCGGCACCGTGGTGACCGGCCGTATCGACCGCGGCATCGTCAAGGTCGGCGAGACCGTCGAGATCGTCGGCATTCGTCCGACGACCTCCACGACCGTCACCGGCGTCGAGATGTTCCGCAAACTGCTGGATCAGGGCCAGGCCGGCGACAACGTCGGATGCCTGCTGCGCGGCATCGAGCGCGAGGGCGTCGAGCGCGGCCAGGTCCTGGCCAAGCCCGGTTCCATCACGCCGCACACCAACTTCACCGCCGAGGTGTACGTGCTGACGAAGGAAGAGGGCGGCCGTCACACGCCGTTCTTCGCCAACTATCGTCCGCAGTTCTACTTCCGCACCACCGACGTGACCGGCATCGTCAAGCTTCCGGAAGGTACCGAAATGGTGATGCCGGGCGACAACGTGTCGATCGAAGTCGAGCTGATCGTGCCGATCGCCATGGAGGAGAAGCTGCGCTTCGCCATCCGCGAAGGCGGCCGCACGGTGGGTTCGGGCGTCGTCGCGAAGATCCTGAAGTAAGAGATCGATGATCGTCGGTCCTGGGCCGATCCGGAGAGAGTGAAAAATGCAAGGTCAAAACATCCGCATCAGGCTCAAGGCCTTCGATCACCGCATCCTCGACAATTCGACGCGGGAGATCGTCAGCACGGCCAAGCGCACGGGCGCCCAGGTCCGCGGACCCATTCCGCTGCCCACCGGCATCGAGCGCTTCACCGTCAACCGCTCCCCGCATGTGGACAAGAAGAGCCGCGAGCAATTCGAAATCCGCACGCACAAACGCCTTCTCGACATCATCGACCCCACGCCGCAGACCGTCGACGCTTTGATGAAGCTCGACCTCGCGGCCGGTGTCGACGTCGAAATCAAGCTTTAAGGAGTACGAGCGCGATGCGCACTGGCGTCATCACGCAGAAAGTCGGCATGACACGGCTGTTCCTCGAGGACGGTCGGCATGTGCCCGTCACGGTCCTGAAGCTGGATGGCTGTCAGGTTGTGGCCACGCGCACCTCGGAGAAGGATGGCTACACGGCCGTTCAGCTCGGGTCCGGCTTCGCGAAAACCAAGCGCGTGAACAAGGCCGATCGCGGCCAGTTCGCCAAGGCCGAAGTCGAGCCCCGCAAGAAGGTGGCTGAGTTCCGCGTCGACGAGAAGAACCTCCTCGAAGTGGGCGACCTGATGAAGGCCGACCATTTCGTCGAAGGCCAAAAGGTCGACGTCACCGGCATCACCATCGGCCGCGGGTTCACCGGCGCGATGAAGCGCTGGAATTTCCGCGGTCTCGAGGCCTCGCACGGCGTATCGATCTCCCACCGCTCGCTGGGCGGCACGGGCGGCCGCCAGGATCCGGGCAAGACCTTCAAGAACAAGAAGATGCACGGCCATTACGGCGACGAGCGCGTCACCACCCAGAATCTGGAGGTGGCAAAGGTCGACGTCGAGCGTGGCCTCATCATGATCCGCGGTGCCGTTCCCGGCTCCAAGGGCGGCTGGGTGATGGTGCGCGACGCTGTCAAGAAGCCGCACAAGGACTCGCCGATGCCGGGTTCGGTCATCAAGCGCGAAAAAGCGGCCGCACCCGCCGCCGAAGCGCCTGACGAAAAGACGGAGGGCTGAACGTGAAAGCGAAGGTCCTCAATCTCGACAACAAGGCCTCGGGCGAGGTCGATCTCAAGGACGAGATCTACGGCCTGGAGCCGCGCGCCGATCTCATCCAGCGCGTTGTCATCTGGCAGCTCGCCAAGCGCCGCGCCGGCACGCACAAGGTGCTCACCCGCGGTGAGATCAATCGCACCAAGAAGAAAGTCTACAAGCAGAAGGGCACCGGTCAGGCGCGTCATGGCGCGCGCTCCGCACCGCTTTACGTCGGCGGTGCAAAGGCGATGGGCCCGGTCAACCACTCCCATGAGTTCGACCTGCCCAAAAAGGTTCGCGCGCTCGGCCTGCGCCATGCGCTGTCCTCCAAGGCGAAGGACGGCAACATCGTGGTGATCGACGAGGCGAAGTCGTCCGCGATCAAGACCGGCGATCTGGCCAAGCGTTTCGGCAAGATGGGCGTCAGCCACGCGCTGGTGGTGGACGGCGAGTTCGACAAGAACTTCCATCTTTCCGCCCGCAACCTCAGCCATGTCTCGCTGCTGCCGGCCAAAGGCCTCAACGTCTACGACATCATGCGCAGCGAGAAGCTCGTGCTGACCAAGGCGGCCGTGCAAGCCATCGAGGAGCGCCTGTCATGAGCGGCCCAAATTACGACGTGATCATCGCGCCGGTGATCACCGAAAAGGCGACCAAGCTCACGGAGGCCAACCAGGTTGTGTTCCGCGTGACTCTGGATGCCACCAAGCCGCAGATCGCCAAGGCGGTCAGCGACCTCTTCAAGGTCAAGGTGACGGCGGTCAACACCGTGCGCATCAAAGGCAAGGTGAAGGCGAACCGCACGGGGCGCTACACCAAGAGCGACTACAAGAAAGCGATCGTGACGCTTGCCGAAGGCCAGCAGATCGACGTGACCACGGGGCTGTAAGATGGCGTTGAAACAATACCGACCGACGACCCCGGGTCAGCGCCAGCTGGTGCTGATCGACCGCTCCGGCCTGCACAAGGGCGACCCCGTCAAGTCGCTTACCGAGGGCCAGACGCGCCATGGCGGCCGCAACAACACCGGCCGCGTCACCGTGCGCTGGCAAGGCGGCGGCCACAAGCAGCGCTATCGCATCGTCGATTTCAAGCGCAAGAAGTTCGACGCTCCCGCCAAGGTCGAGCGTCTGGAATACGACCCCAACCGCACCGCCTTCATCGCCCTCATCAAGTACAAGGACGGCGAGCTCGCCTACATCCTGGCGCCGCAGCGCCTGGCCGTCGGCGACACGGTGGTCTCCGGCACGAAGGTCGACGTGAAGCCGGGCAACGCGATGCCGCTGTCGGCCATGCCTGTCGGCACCATCGTCCACAACATCGAGATGAAGCCGGGCAAGGGCGGCCAGATCGCCCGCTCGGCCGGCACCTATGCCCAGTATCTCGGCCGTGACGCCGGTTACGCCATCCTGCGCCTCAACTCGGGGGAGGTGCGCCGCGTGCAGCTCGTCTGCATGGCGACGGTCGGTGCGGTGTCGAACCCGGATCACATGAACGAAGTGATCGGCAAGGCCGGCCGCAACGTCTGGAAGGGCAAGCGCCCGCACGTCCGCGGCACCGCGATGAACCCGATCGATCATCCCCATGGTGGCGGCGAAGGCCGCACCAAGGGCGGCCGCAATCCGGTCACGCCGTGGGGCAAGGGCACCAAGGGCAACAAGACACGCACGAACAAGCGCACCACGAAGTTCATCGTGCGCCGCCGCAAGCAGGGATCGTAATTCATGGCTCGTTCAGTCTGGAAAGGTCCGTTTGTCGACGGCTACCTCCTCAAGAAGGCGGATGGCGCGCGCGGTTCGGGACGCAAGGACGTGATCAAGACGTGGTCGCGCCGTTCGACGATCCTGCCGCAGTTCGTGGGACTTACCTTCGGAGTCTACAACGGCAAGAAGCACATCCCTGTCCTGGTGACCGAGGAAATGGTTGGCCACAAGCTCGGCGAGTTTTCGCCGACCCGCACCTTCCACGGCCACACCGGCGGCGGCGACAAGAAAGCGAAGAGGGATTAAATGGGCAAGCAGTCTCGCGCCCGTGTGCTTGCGGACAATCAGGCCAAGGCGGTCGGATACAATATCCGCACGTCGCCGCGTAAGCTGAACCTCGTGGCGCAGTCGATCCGGGGCCTGCGCGCCGAAGCCGCGCTCAACACGCTGGCATTCTCGCCCAAGCGCGTCGCCCTGAACGTGAAGAAGGTGCTCCAGTCGGCCATCGCCAACGCGGAGAACAACCACGATCTCGACGTCGACGATCTGGTGGTGACCGAGGCCAGTGTCGGCAAGAACATGGTTCTCAAGCGCTTCCACGCCCGCGCCCGCGGCCGCGGCGCCGCCGTGATGAAGCCCTTCGCCCAGATCACCATCGTGGTCGAGGAGAAGCGCGAGGAGAAGAAGGAACGGCCAAAGGCGAAGAAGTCGTCCGGCGGCAAGAAACCTGCGGCGAAGAAGACGGCCGCGAAGAAGGAGACGGCCTGATGGGTCAGAAGGTCAACCCGACCGGCCTGAGGCTCGGCATCAACCGGACGTGGGATTCGCGCTGGTATGCCGGCAAGCGGGATTATGGCCGCCTGCTGCAGCAGGACATCAAGATTCGCGAGCATCTGAGCGAGCGCCTCAAGCAGGCGGGCGTCAGCCGCATCGTGATCGAACGTCCGCACAAGAAGTGCCGCATCACGATCCACTCGGCCCGCCCCGGCGTCGTCATCGGCAAGAAGGGCGCCGACATCGAAAAGCTGAAGTCCGACGTCCAGAAATACACCAACGACGAAGTCCACCTGAACATCGTTGAAATCCGCAAGCCCGAGATCGACGCCAAGCTGGTGGCCGAGAATATCGCCCAGCAACTCGAGCGCCGCGTCGCCTTCCGCCGCGTGATGAAGCGCGCGGTGCAGTCGGCAATGCGGCTGGGCGCGCTCGGCATCCGCATTACCTGCGGCGGCCGCCTGGGCGGCGCGGAAATCGCGCGCGTGGAATGGTATCGCGAAGGCCGCGTGCCGCTGCACACGCTGCGCGCCGACATCGATTACGGCGTCGCCACCGCGATGACGACGTACGGAACCTGCGGCGTGAAGGTCTGGATCTTCAAGGGCGAGATCATGGAGCACGATCCCATGGCCGTCGAAAAGCGTCAGGCCGAAGCCGCAGAACAGAAGGGCTCGCGTCAGCCGACGCCCGTCCCGGCGCCGGCGGAGTGATGGAATAGAGCCATGCTGTCTCCCAAACGCACCAAGTTCCGCAAGCAGTTCAAGGGCCGCATTCACGGCGCCGCGAAGTCGGGCACCCAGCTCAACTTCGGCGAATATGGCCTCAAGGCCATGGAGCCGGAGCGGCTCAACGCCCGCGAGATCGAAGCCGCGCGCCGCGCCATCACGCGCGAGATGAAGCGCGCCGGCCGCGTCTGGATCCGCATCTTTCCGGACGTTCCGGTGTCGAAGAAGCCGGCCGAAGTCCGCATGGGCGCCGGCAAGGGCGCGCCGGAATTCTGGGCGGCGCGGGTGAAGCCGGGCCGCATCCTGTTCGAGATCGACGGCGTCGACCTGACGACGGCCAAGGAAGCCATGCGGCTGGGCGCGCGCAAGCTCTCCATCGCGACGAAGTTCGTCGCCCGTCCGCACAGCAAGTAGGAACCGGCTATGGCGACAAAGACGAAAAAGAAGAAGGCCGCGGCCACCGAGAAGGCGAAACACGCGTCCAAGGCCGATGCGTTCCGCGGCCACACCGAGGATGAGCTGTCCGCCCAGATGGCGGCGCTGAAGAAGGAGGCGTTCAATCTCCGCTTCCAGCGCGCCAACGGCCAGCTCGAGAAGACCAATCGCGTGCGCCAGGTGCGCAAGGACATCGCGCGGATTTCGACGGTGCTGACCGAACAGCGCCGCAAGTCGGCGCAAGGCTAAGAGGAAGACAATGCCCAAGCGCGTATTGCAAGGCACCGTGGTCAGCGACAAGAACGCCAAGACCGTCGTCGTGAACGTGGAACGCCGCTTCACGCATCCGGTGATGAAGAAGACCGTGCGCCGGTCGAAGAATTACCATGCCCATGACGAGAAGGGCGAGTTCAAGGCGGGCGATGTCGTTCGCATCCGCGAGTGCAAGCCGGTTTCCAAGCTGAAACGCTGGGAAGTCGTCGAGCGCGTCGGAAAGTGATCGGCGGGAGCACCGGAGTTAGACCATGATTCAAATGTCGACAGAGCTGGACGTCGCCGACAATTCCGGCGCCAAGCTGGTGATGTGCATCAAGGTGATCGGCGGTTCCAAGCGCCGCTACGCCGACGTCGGCGACACCATCGTCGTCTCCGTCAAGGAAGCGATCCCGCGCGGCCGCGTGAAGAAGGGCGAGGTCGTCAAGGCCGTCGTCGTGCGCACCGCCAAGGGCGTGCGCCGTCCCGACGGCAGCCTGATCCGCTTCGATGGCAACGCCGCCGTCCTGGTCAACGCGCAGAACGAGCCGATCGGCACTCGCATCTTCGGGCCGGTGACCCGCGAACTCCGCGCCAAGAACCACATGAAGATCATCTCGCTCGCGCCGGAGGTGCTGTGATGGGTGCGACCATTCGAAAGGGCGACCGCGTCATCGTCACGACCGGCCGCGACAAGGGCAAGAAGGGCGAAGTGCTGAAGGTGTTCCCCAGCGAAGACCGCGCGCTCGTCTCCAATGTGAACATGGTGAAGCGTCACACCAAGCAGAGCACCAAGAGCCAGGGCGGGATCGTCAACAAGGAAGCGCCGGTTCACCTGTCGAACCTCGCCCATGTCGACCCCAAGTCCGGCGCCGCCACGCGCGTCGGCTGGAAGGTGCTGGGCGACGGCCGCAAGGTGCGCTTCGCGAAGAAGTCCGGTGAGGTCATCGATGTCTGAGTCAGGAAAAGAGCCGAAAGCCGCGAAGGGCGAAAAGCCCAGGGGCGGCGGCGTGCCCAAGGAAAAGAAGGGCAAGAAGGACGCGGGCACCGCGGTGGCCGTGGGCGAGGCCTCGCGCGATCCCAACTACGTTCCGCGCTTCAAGAAGCGTTACAACGACGAGATCAAGCCGGCCCTGATGAAGGAATTCGGCTACAAGAACGCGATGCAGGTGCCCAAGATCAACAAGGTCGTGCTGAACATCGGCGCGGGCGAGGGCGCTTCGGACGGCAAGAAGATCCAGCAGGCCCAGAACGACCTGACCGCGATCGCCGGCCAGAAGGCGATCGTGACGAAGGCCAAGAAGGCCATCGCGCAGTTCAAGATCACGACAGGCCGTCCGATCGGCGTGAAGGTCACGCTGCGCAAGGACCGGATGTACGAGTTCCTGGACCGCTTCATCACCATGGCGCTGCCGCGCGTGCGCGACTTCCGCGGCCTCAACGCCAAGAGCTTCGACGGCAAGGGCAACTTCGCCGTCGGCCTCAAGGAGCACATGATCTTCGTCGAGATCGACTACGACAAGACGGAGACGGTGTGGGGCATGGATATCGTCATAAACACATCTGCGAAGACCGATGCGGAAGCCAAGGCGCTTCTCAAGGGCTTCCAGTTCCCGTTCGCGAACTGAGGCGAGAGACATGGCAAAGAAGAGCCAGATCAACCGGAACAAGAAGCGCGAGAAGCTGGTAGCGCAGTATGCCGCCCGCCGCGCCGCGCTCAAAGCCAAGACCGAGGACATGAAGGTCCCGGCCGAGGAGCGCTTCGCCGCCCAGCTCAAGCTGGCCGAGCTGCCGCGCAACTCGTCCAAGACGCGCATCCATCACCGCTGCGAACTGAGCGGCCGCTCGAAGGGCTATTACCGCAAGGTCAAGCTCTCGCGCATCGCGCTTCGCAGTCTTTCGAATTTCGGCCAGATCCCTGGCATGACCAAGGCCAGCTGGTAAGGAAAGGAATACAGGATATGGCGATCACGGATCCCATTGGCGATCTCCTGACGCGCATCCGCAACGGGCAGCTTCGCGGCATGGCGAAGATCAAGTCGCCCAACTCGCGCCTGAGGACGCGCGTGCTGGACGTGCTGCAGTCCGAAGGCTTCATCCGCGGCTATGCCGAGGTGGAGTTCAAGGGCGGACGGCGCGAGCTCGAGATCGAGCTCAAATACCATGAAGGCAGGCCCGTCATCCGCGAGCTGAAGCGCGTCTCGACGCCCGGCCGCCGCGTCTATGCCGGAGTCGACGAATTGAAACCGCACCGCCAGGGTCTCGGCCTGTCGATCGTGTCCACGCCGCAGGGCGTGATGACCGATGCGACCGCGCGCGAGAAGAACGTCGGCGGCGAAGTCCTCTGTCAGGTGTTCTGATGTCACGCATCGGCAAGAAACCCGTTCCGCTGCCCAAGGGCGTGACCGCGTCCGTCCAGGGCCAGGTCGTGAAGGTAAAGGGCCCCAAGGGCGAGCTTTCGGTCAATCTCGTCAAGGACGTCGAAGTGACGACCGGCGCCGATGGCGTGACCGTCGCTCCACGCGCGGGCGCCGAGAAGGGCCGCCAGATGTGGGGCCTGTCGCGCACGCTGGTGAACAACCTCGTCGTTGGCGTGACGCAAGGCTTCCAGCAGAAGCTCGAGATCAACGGCGTCGGCTATCGCGCGGCGGTGCAGGGCAAGAACCTGAACCTCCAGCTCGGATTCAGCCACGACGTGGTCTATCCGATCCCGGCGGGCATCACGATCACGGCTGAAAAGCCCACCGCGCTCACCGTGGCCGGCATCGACAAGCAGCTCGTCGGCCAGGTGGCCGCCGAGATCCGCGGCTATCGCCCGCCGGAGCCCTACAAGGGCAAGGGCGTGAAGTATGCGGAGGAACATATCCGCCGCAAAGAAGGCAAGAAGAAATGACGAAGACACTCTTCCAGCGGCGCCAGGGGCGCACGCGTTACCAGATCGGCCGCAAGTCCGATCGGGCGCGGCTTTCGGTTTTCCGCTCGGGCAAGCACATCTATGCCCAGGTGATCGACGATATGCAGGCCGTGACGCTCGCCTCCGCCTCGTCGAACGAGAAGGGCGAGAAGGTCGCCAAGGCGTACAATGTCGAGGCCGCGAAGGCTGTCGGCAAGAAGATCGCCGAGCGCGCGCTCGCCAAGGGCGTGAAGCAGGTCGTGTTCGACCGCGGCGGCTACATCTATCACGGGCGCGTGAAAGCGCTCGCGGACGCCGCCCGCGAGGGCGGCCTCGAGTTTTGAGGATCGGACAGGCACATGGCGCGTGACGAAAACAGAGAAGGTGGCGGGCGTGGGCGCCGCGAGCGCGGCGGACGTGATCGCGAAGAGCGCGACAATGAGTTCGTCGACAAGCTCGTCCACATCAACCGCGTGGCGAAGGTGGTCAAGGGTGGCCGCAGGTTCGGCTTCGCGGCCCTTGTGGTCGTCGGCGATCAACGCGGCCGCGTCGGCTTCGGCCACGGCAAGGCGCGCGAGGTTCCGGAAGCCATCCGCAAGGCGACCGAAGAAGCCAAGAAGACCATGATCCGCGTTCCGCTGAAGGACGGCCGCACGCTGCACCACGAGACCCGCGGCCATCATGGCGCCGGCAAGGTCGTGGTCCGCCCGGCGCCCGCCGGCACCGGCATCATCGCCGGCGGCCCGATGCGCGCGGTGTTCGAATCCCTCGGCGTGGGCGACGTTGTCGCCAAATCGCTGGGCACCTCGAACGCCTACAACATGGTGCGCGCCACATTCGACGCGCTCAAGAACCAGCAGTCCCCGCGCATGGTCGCCCAGCGCCGCGGCCGCAGCGTCGCCGAGATCATCTCGCGCCGCGAAGGCAAGGGCGAGCAGGCTTCCGCCAGCTGATTGAAGAAACGAGACTTACAATGGCCGACAAGAAAACTGCGAAGAAGACATTGACGGTGCGCCAGGTCCGCAGCGCCGCCCGCCGGCCTGACGTCCAGGCCCGAACGCTGCGCGGGCTCGGTCTCGGCAAGATCCGCCGCGAGCGCGTGCTCGAGGACACCCCCGCCGTGCGCGGCATGATCCGCGCCGTGCAACATCTCGTCGAAGTCGTCGGCGAGGAGTGAGACAACGATGAAGCTCAACGAAATCCGCAACAACGAAGGTTCCCGCAAGCGCAAGGCCAAGCTTGGCCGCGGCTCCTCTTCGGGGCTTGGCAAGACTTCCGGCCGCGGCGTCAAGGGCGCGAAGGCACGCACGGGCAATGCCGTGTACGGCTTCGAGGGCGGCCAGATGCCGCTGCACATGCGCATGCCCAAGCGCGGCTTCAACAACATCTTCGCCAGGGACTTCGCCGAACTGAACATCGGCCGGCTGCAAAACGCGATCGACGACAAGAGAATCGATGCGGGCGCAAAGATCACCGAGGAAACGCTCAGGAATGCCGGTCTGGTGAAGAAGAGCCGCGACGGTATCCGCCTGCTGGGCACCGGCGTGTTCACCGCCAAGCTCGACATCGAGATCGCGGGCGCCAGCAAGGGCGCGCGCGCAGCCGTCGAGAAGGCTGGCGGCACGCTCAAGACCACCTGGTCCAAGAAGGTCACGGCCAACAAGAAGGGCCACCCGGGCAAGCGTCAGGAACGCCGCGCCAAGGCCGCCGAAAAGCGCGCCGAGCGGCGGGGCCAACCCGCCGGCGCCTGATATTCAAGCTTCCCGCGAGGGGAGTGGGAGTTTTCGCAAGACGCTCTATATACTGGCGTAACCGGTTTCTGACCGCGTTCACGGAGTAGCAGATGCCCTCAGCAGCCGAACAATTGGCGGCCAATTTCAACTTCTCGAGTTTCGGGAAGGCGACGGAGCTGCGTCAGCGCATCTTCTTCACGCTGGGCGCGCTCGTCGTGGCCCGCCTGGGCACCTTCATTCCTATGCCCGGCGTCGATCCCAGCGCCGTCGCCCACATGATCCAGCAGCAGTCGGGCGGCCTGCTCGACGTGTTCAACGTGCTGGCCGGCGGCGCCGTGACCCGCATGGCGATTTTCGCGCTGGGCATAATGCCCTACATCTCGGCCTCGATCATCATCCAGCTGATGACGACGGTGGTGCCCGAGCTCGAGGCGCTGAAGAAGGAAGGCGAGGCAGGCCGCAAGACCATCAACCAGTACACCCGCTACGGCACGGTGGGCCTTGCCGCGCTGCAGGCCTTCGGCATCGCGCTGGGCCTCGAACGGATGAATGGCGTCGTCATCGACCCCGGCTGGGCATTCCGCATCGGCGCGGTCATCACGCTGACCGGCGGCACGATCCTGCTGATGTGGATCGGCGAGCAGATAACGGCGCGCGGCGTCGGAAACGGCATCTCGCTCATCATTTTCGCGGGCATCGTGGCGCGCTTCCCCACCTCGATCTCGCAGCTCTTCGAATCCGCCCGCACCGGGGCTGTCGGTCCACTGGCGATCGTTGCCGTCATCATCGGCATCATCGGCATCGTCATGGTCATCGTCTTCATGGAAAGGGCGCAGCGAAGATTGCTGGTGCAATATCCCAAGCGACAGGTAGGCCAGCGGATGTTCGGCGGCGAATCCTCGCACCTGCCGCTGAAGCTGAATGTCGCGGGCGTGATCCCGCCGATTTTCGCGTCCTCGATCCTCCTCATGCCGACGACGGTGGCCGCCTTCTACGGCGCCAATATATGGGACTGGCTGCAGACGGTCGTGCTCTATATCAGCCCGGGCAAGCCGCTCTATCTGCTGCTCTATGGGTTGATGATCGTCTTCTTCGCCTTCTTCTACACGTCCATCGTCTTCAATCCCGAGGAGACAGCCGAGAACCTGAAGAAGTATGGCGGCTTCATCCCGGGCATCCGGCCGGGCAAGAAGACCGCGGAATACATCGACTATGTGCTTACGCGCACCACGGTGATCGGCGCGATCTATCTGGCCGCCGTCTGCCTCGTGCCGGAATCGCTGCGGGGGTCCTATGCCATTCCGTTGGGCGGCACCTCGATCCTCATCATGGTCAGCGTCACGATGGATACGGTGGCGCAGATCCAGAGCCACCTGATCGCGCAGCAATATGAGGGCCTCATCAAGAAGGCCAAGCTCAGGGGCATGAAGCGGTGAACCTGGTCATCTTCGGTCCACCGGGCGCAGGCAAGGGCACCCAGGCCAAGCTGCTTGAGGGCAAGCATGGCTGGCCCCAGCTTTCGACCGGCGACATGCTGCGCGCCGCCATCGCCGCCAAGACGGAATTGGGCACGAAGGTCGAGGCGATCCTGGCCAAGGGAGAATTGGTGCCCGATGCCGATGTGATCGGCATCATCGGCCAGCGTTACGACCAGCCCGACTGCCGCTTCGGCGCCATTTTCGATGGCTTCCCGCGGACCATCCCTCAGGCCGAGGCGTTGGACGATTTGCTCGCCCGCCGTGATAAGAAAATCGACATCGTGATTGAGTTGAAAGTCGACGACGCGGTCCTGATCCGCCGCTCCGAGCAGCGCGCGAAAGACACCATCGCTGCCGGCGCCACTCCCCGCGCCGACGATACGCCTGAGACGCTGAAGGCCCGCCTGGCGGTCTACTACAAGAACACCGCGCCTCTGTTGGTCTACTATGGCCGCCAGAAAAAGGTCGCCACCATAGACGGCATGGCCCCCATCGCCGAGGTGACCAAGGCCATCGACGCGGCGGTGAACGCGAAAGCGAAGTAAGGCGTCAGGGAAATCTCCCGGCCTGGAGGGGCCGGTTTAACCCCCTGAGTTGCCAGCCAAAAATCCGGTCTTATGGGGTGTTGACTGGCGGTCCGCCATGAGTAATATCCGCGCCCTTGCGGCGACTCCATCCTGTCAGTTTGGCGGTTTCGGCCCCAAAACGGGCAGGGTTTCCGTGTTGCCGCAGCGTAAAACGTTAAAGATTTCAACCGCTTAGACTGAGGTTCCCGTGGCCCGCATCGCAGGCGTGAACATCCCGACCCAGAAGCGCGTCGACGTGGCGCTGCGCTACATCTATGGAATCGGTCCGACCAACGCGGTGGAGATTCTGGACAAGGTGGGCATCTCCCATGACCGCCGGGTATCCGACCTGACGGACTCCGAAGTGATTCAGATCCGCGAAGTGATCGACCGCGATTTCGTCGTGGAAGGCGATCTGCGCCGCGAAGTGGCGATGAACATCAAGCGCCTGATGGACCTGGGCTCCTACCGGGGCCTGCGTCACCGCAAGGGACTGCCGGTCCACGGCCAGCGCACGCACACCAACGCGCGCACGCGCAAGGGTCCTGCCAAGGCGATCGCCGGCAAAAAGAAAGTGACGAAATAACATGGCTGCTCCCGAGAAGAAGGGCGCCGGCCGCGCTCGCAAGAAAGAGAAGAAGAACGTCGTCGTCGGCGTCGCCCATGTGGCCGCGACGTTCAACAACACGATCATCACGATCACCGACACCCAGGGCAACGCGATTTCGTGGTCTTCGGCCGGCATGATGGGCTTCAAGGGTTCGCGCAAGTCGACGCCCTATGCCGCCCAGGTCGCCGCCGAGGACGCCGGAAAGAAGGCCGTCGATCACGGCATGCGCACGCTGGAAGTGGAAGTCTCCGGCCCCGGCTCGGGCCGCGAATCCGCACTGCGCGCATTGCAGTCGGTGGGCCTGACCGTGACGTCGATCCGCGATGTCACGCCGATCCCCCACAATGGCTGCCGCCCGCCAAAGAGGCGCCGCGTCTGACAAGTTTGCGTATTCGGACCTAGCAACCGTCGATACGGAATGGACGTGATCCGACACGTCCGGGAAACGATGGAGATAAAGACGAGATGTTTCAGAAAAATTGGCAAGAGCTGATCAAGCCGCAAAAGCTCAAGATCGAAGCCGGACACGAGACCGGCAAGTCGGCCACCCTCACCGCCGAACCGCTCGAGCGCGGCTTCGGCCTGACGCTGGGCAACGCGCTCAGGCGCGTGCTGCTGTCCTCGCTCCAGGGCGCGGCCGTGACGTCGATCCACATCGAGGGCGTGCTGCACGAATTCTCCTCCATCCCCGGCGTGCGCGAGGATGTGACCGACATCGTCCTCAACGTGAAGCAGATCGCGCTGCGCATGCACGCCGAAGGCCCCAAGCGCCTGTCGCTGCGCGCCTCCGGCCCCGGCGAGATCACCGCCGGCCAGATCACGCCGGTGGCGGACGTCGAAATCCTCAATCCGGATCTCGTGCTCTGCACGCTGGACGAGAAGGTCGATTTCCGCATGGAGCTGACGGTCGCCACCGGCAAGGGCTACGTGCCCGCCGACCGCAACCGCCCGGAAGACGCCCCCATCGGGCTCATCCCGGTGGATTCGCTGTTCAGTCCGGTGAAGAAGGTCTCCTACCGCGTGGAGAACACGCGCTCAGGCGAGTCGCTGGACTACGACAAGCTCACTATGCAGATCGACACCAACGGCGCGGTCACGCCGGACAATGCCGTGGCCTATGCCGCGCGCATTCTCCAGGATCAGCTCCAGGTCTTCATCAACTTCGAGGAACCGCGCGAGCGCGTTGCCGAGGAAGCCAAGCCCGACCTTGCGTTCAACCCGGTTCTGCTCAAGAAGGTCGACGAGCTCGAGCTTTCGGTGCGCTCCGCCAACTGCCTGAAGAACGACAACATCGTCTATATCGGCGATCTCATCCAGAAGACCGAAGGCGAGATGCTGCGTACGCCGAATTTCGGCCGCAAGTCGCTCAACGAGATCAAGGCGGTGCTCGCCGAGATGGGCCTGCATCTGGGCATGGAAGTGCCGGGCTGGCCGCCGGAGAACATTGAAGACCTCGCCAAGCGTTACGAGGACCAGTACTAGGGGACCGCCATGCGTCATCGCAATTCCGGCCGCAAGCTCGGCAAGACCGCATCTCACCGCAAGGCCATGTTCACCAACATGGCCGCGGCGTTGATCAAGCACGAGCAGATCAAAACCACGCTGCCCAAGGCGAAGGAGCTTCGCCCGGTCGTGGAGAAGCTCGTCACCCTGTCGCGCCGCGGCGCCAAGGACCTTCACGCCCGCCGCCAGGCCATCGCCCAGGTCGGCGACGAGACGCAGGTCACCAAGCTGTTCGACGTGATTGGCCCGCGCTATGCCACTCGCCCGGGCGGCTACACCCGTGTGCTGCGCGCCGGTTTCCGCCATGGCGACAACGCGCCCATGGCCTTCATCGAGTTCGTCGACCGCGACGAGAGCGCCAAGGGCCAGGACTCCGGCCCGGTCGAGCCGCGCACGGCGGACGACGAGGAATAGTTCGGCACTTTCGGATTTCCCAGCGGCCCGGCTCGCGCAAGCGCCGGGCCGTTTGCGTTTAGGCTCACTTCACGCAGCGGGCGCGGAGATGGACATATTCGCGTCGGGTCACGTCGCCGCTTTTCTCCGCGAGGATGAGTGCTACTTCCTCGAACTCGGCATTGACGCAATCCTCGCCCTCCATCTCGACCACGCATACGTGGACGACGTGTCCGTCGCGCCCGATCACTTCCACCAATTGCCGTGTCATGCCGCTGCCCGTATCCAATTCCCCCAGCCAACGAGCCTCCCCCGATTCGCGTTCCGATTGCGGACGGAAGGGGCGGTGGGCGGCCAGAATCGCGCTAAGTCTTTCTGCACAAATTGAAATATTATTCCTCTCGGAAATGGCGGAATCCTTGACAGCGTGACGCTGCTACGCTAGATTGCAGATGCTCTCGACAACTGTGCGTAGAATTCAGCCGCGCGACAACCCAGCGCGGCCGGGCCTCGTCACGCCGCCTGCCAGCCCGAACGAAGCATCGGCTTCGTCCGGGCCGGACCTGACGCGTCAACTGCACCCGCTCGTCGAGCCGCAGGTGTTGCACTTCATGCAGGTGCCGTTGCGGACCAGTGTGAAGTTGCCGCAGGAGCCGCAGGCGTCGCCCTCGTAGCCCTTCATGCGGGCCTCGGCGGCGCGCTTGGCGGCGAGCTCGCGGGCTTTGCCGGCCTTGTCGGCGGCAGCGCTGGCGCGCTGGGCCAGGCTGGCGCCGATCGCAGATACCATGTCGCCCACCGGATTGCCGCCCGCCTCGGCCAGCACGCCGGCGCGGATTTCGCTCAGCGCGTCGGCCACCACCGGTTCCTCGGCGAAGAATTCCTGGGCCTCCACCGCATGTTCATGCTCGTGAGAATGCAGATGTTCCTCGACCGCCACCATCTTCGGCGCCGCGCCGCCCTTGTACACGGCCAGCGTCTTGAGCTGCCCGCGCATGAAGCCGGTGGAGGCGTAGCGCGAGATCGCGACTTCGCGCGGCGCGCCGCCTTCTTCGATGCCGCCGCCCAGATCCTCATCCTCATGCGGCTGGACATGGGCCAGATCGTTGCGGCCGAGATAGGACACCGCCAGCTCGCGGAAGATGTAGTCCAGCACGCTGGTGGCGTTCTTGATCGAATCGTTGCCGATCACCATGCCTGCGGGCTCGAAGCGGGTGAAGGTGAACGCCTCGACGAATTCCTCCAGCGGCACGCCGTATTGAAGACCGATGGAGATCGCGATGGCGAAATTGTTCATCAGGCTGCGGAAGGCGGCGCCTTCCTTGTGCATGTCGATGAAGATCTCGCCCGGCCGGCCGTCCTCGTACTCGCCGGTGCGCAGATAGACCTTGTGGCCGCCCACGATGGCCTTCTGGGTATAGCCCTTGCGGCGGGTGGGCAACTTCTCGCGATCATGGCTCGCCACGCGCTCGATGACTTTCTCGACGATGCGCTCCGTGACGATGGTGGTGCGCGCGGCCTGCGGTGCGGCGAGCACGTCGTCCAATTCGTCTTCGCCGTCGTCGAACTGGAACACTTGTGCCGCCAGCGGCTGGGAGAGCTTGGAGCCGTCGCGATAGAGCGCGTTGGCTTTCAGCGCCAGCTTCCACGACAGCATGTAGCTCTCGCCGCATTCCTTTACGGAGGCGGAGTTCGGCATGTTGATGGTCTTGGAGATCGCGCCCGAGACGAAGGGCTGGACCGCCGCCATCATGCGGATGTGGCTCTCGACCGACAGCGCGCGCTTGCCGATGCGGCCGCACGGATTGGCGCAGTCGAACACCGCGAGGTGCCTCTCCTTGAGGTGCGGGGCGCCCTCGAGCGTCATGGCGCCGCAGACATGCAAGTTCGCCACGTCGATCTCGGCGCGCGCGAAGCCGAGCAGCTTGAGCATGTCGAAATCCGGCGCGTCGAGCGCGGCGGGGTCGACTTTGAGCGTTTCGGCACAGAAGGCTGTGCCCAGCGTCCACTTGTTGAACACGAAGCGGATGTCGAAGGCGCTTTCCAGCGCCGCCTCGATCTTGCCGATCTCCTCGTCGCCGAAACCCTTGGCGCGCAGGCGCTCATGGGTGACGCCGGCGGCATTGCTCTCCAGGGTGCCGTGGCCCACGGCATAAGCGACGATGTCGTCGATCTCGCCCTGATTGTAGCCCAGCGTCGCCAGCGCCTCGGGAACGCAGCGGTTGATGATCTTGAAGTAGCCGCCGCCGGCCAGTTTCTTGAACTTGACCAGCGCGAAGTCGGGTTCGACGCCGGTGGTGTCGCAGTCCATGACCAGGCCAATGGTGCCGGTGGGCGCGATGACGGTGGCCTGCGCGTTGCGGAAACCGAAATCCTCGCCCAGCGACAGCGCGTCGTCCCAGGCCTGCCTGGCGGCATCGGCCAGCGCCTTGTCGGCGATGGCGGGCAGGTCGAGCGGAACGGGCAGGGTGGAAAGCTTCTCGTAACCGATGGTTTCGCCGTTGGCGGCTCGGCGGTGATTGCGGACGACGCGCAGCATCGACTCCCGGTTGGCCGCATATTCTGCGAACGGCCCGAGTTCGCCCGCCATCTCGGCCGAGGTCGCATAGGAGACGCCGGTCATGACCGCCGAGATCGCGCCGGCGATCGCCCGGCCCTCGCGGCTGTCGTAAGGGATGCCGGCCGCCATCAGCAGGCCGCCGATATTGGCGAAGCCGAGGCCGAGGGTGCGGTAGTCGTAGGAAAGCTGCGCGATCTCCTTCGACGGGAACTGCGCCATCAGCACGGAGATCTCGAGGACGACGGTCCAAAGGCGCACCGCATGCTCGAAGGCCGCAACGTCGAACTGCTTCTTGCCGTCGACTTCCCTCCGAAACGCCATCAGGTTCAGGGAGGCCAGGTTGCAGGCCGTGTCGTCCAGGAACATGTATTCCGAACACGGATTGGAAGCGCGGATGTCGCCGCCAGCCGGGCAGGTGTGCCAGTCGTTGACGGTGGTGTGGAACTGGATGCCCGGATCGGCGCAGGCCCATGCGGCGTAGGAGATCTTCTCCCACAGCTCGCGCGCCTTCAGCGATTTGGCGATCTTGCCGTCGCGACGGGTGGTCAGGTTCCACTCGTCGTCATCCTCGACCGCCTTGAGGAAGGCGTCGTTGACCCGGACCGAGTTGTTGGAGTTCTGGCCGGAGACGGTGAGATAGGCCTCGGAATCCCAGTCAGTGTCGTAGACGCGGAAATCGATGTCCTTGAAGCCCTGCCGGGCGAAGGAGATGACCCGCTCGATGTAATTGTCCGGGATCATCGCCTTGCGCGCGGCCTTGATCTCACGCCGCAGCGCCGGGTTCTTTTTCGGATCGTAGCAATCGTCGCCCGAGCCTTCGCAATTGATGCAAGCCTTGAGCACTGCCTTGAGGTGCTTCTCGGAGAGCCTGGAGCCGGCAACGAGGGCAGCGACTTTCTGTTCCTCGATCACCTTCCAGTCGATGAATTGCTCGATATCGGGATGATCGACGTCGACGATGACCATCTTGGCCGCGCGGCGCGTGGTGCCGCCGGACTTGATGGCGCCGGCCGCGCGGTCGCCGATCTTGAGGAAGCTCATCAGGCCGGAAGACTTGCCGCCGCCCGACAATCTCTCGTTCTCGCCGCGCAGCGCAGAGAAGTTCGTGCCCGTGCCCGAACCGTATTTGAAGAGGCGGGCCTCGCGAGTCCAAAGGTCCATGATCCCGCCCTCGTTGACGAGATCGTCCTTGATGCCCTGAATGAAGCAGGCGTGGGGCTGCGGATGCTCATAGGAGGAAGCCGAGCGCACCATGCGGCCGCTGACGTGGTCGACGTAGTAGTGGCCCTGGCTGGGGCCATCGATTCCGTAGGCCCAGTGCAGGCCGGTATTGAACCATTGGGGAGAATTGGGCGCGGCTTTTTGAGCCGCGAGCATGAAGCACATCTCGTCATGGAAGGCCCGCGCATCGGCTTCGGTGTCGAAATAGCCGCCCTTCCAGCCCCAATACGTCCAGGTCCCGGCCATGCGGTCGAACACCTGCTTGGCCGAATTCTCGCCCGCGGTGTCCGCGCTGTCGGCTTCCTTGCGCCATAGCCAGGCCGGGACGCCCTCCTCGGGCACGGGCTTCAACGCGGCCGGGATGCCGGCCTTGCGGAAATATTTCTGTGCAAGGACGTCGGAGGCGACCTGGCTCCAGTCGGCGGGGACTTCG
Source organism: Rhizomicrobium sp. (assembly GCA_050728855.1). Classification (GTDB taxonomy): domain Bacteria; phylum Pseudomonadota; class Alphaproteobacteria; order Micropepsales; family Micropepsaceae; genus Rhizomicrobium. The sequence continues at coordinate 19,876 of JBOHKI010000015.1, forward strand.
ATGTCGGTCTGGCGGAAGACGATCGAGCCGTCGGGGTTGCGGATTTCGCTGGAGACCGTCGTGAACGCGATGCTCTCGTACGCCGAGCGGCCTTCCGTCGTGAACTGACGCCGAATACGCATGTCTTTCGCCCCCTGATGATCCTTAAGCCGTTGTTCCCGCGCGCCTCTCGCACCATTTCGGGGACAGTTTTCCCGCCGCCGGGGCATAGCCTGTGTGGCCAGACCGCCGGCGGGCAGAATGTTGGTTCCGTCCGCCAGATTTTGTGTCGCGAGAGGCGACAGGGGCGAAGTATGGACACGCGTCTGAGGGTGGTGCAAGCCAAAAGTGGTAAACAGATTCTTACCCACCAGATGTAGGGGGTAGGACTTGCGCCAAAAACCCACGAGTCAAGCGGGGTCCGAGAATCGCGCAAATATTTTTTTCACGCAGATGACAGATGACGGCTCGGGAACCCCCTGAGGGCCCTGGCCTGCGCCACCACGTTCCGTGGCGGGCCGGGGCACGGGCCGGTATAGTGCCTCGGAATCGCCTCCAGGGCCCTCTATGTCGTTCTTGCGCATGATCTTCGTCTGGTGGCGCGGCGCCACGCTGGGCACATTGGTCACGACTTGGCTGACGGGCGAGCCCGTGGGTACGGACAAGTTCGGCAACCGCTACTACCAGAGCAAGAGTGGCCGGCGCTGGGTCCTCTATAACGGCACGGTGGAGGCCAGCCGCGTCCCTCCCGACTGGCATGGCTGGTTGCACAAGACGTTCAGCGAGCCGCCGACGTCGGCGCCGTTTCCGGCGAAAAGCTGGGAGCGCGAGCATCAACCCAACATGTCCGGGACGCCGGGCGCCTATCATCCCCAAGGTAGCCTCGCGGGCGATGGCACCAGGGCTCCGGCGACCGGCGACTACCAGGCCTGGAAACCCGAGTAAGGTTCATGAGGAACAATACAGTCGAGACCCTGATCGGGGCCATCGTCGTGGCCGTGGCCGCGATATTCCTGTGGTTCGCCTACACGTCCGCGGGCTCGGGCAGCGTGTCGGGCTACGAGATAACCGCGAAATTCGCTAGCGCCGACGGAATCACACCGGGCACGGATATCCGCCTGCATGGAATCAAGATCGGCACCGTGTCCAGCCTGACCCTCGATCCGAAGACCTACTACGCGGTGGCCCATCTCAGCATCCGCAACGACATCCAGGTGCCGGACGATTCGGCTGTGAAGATCACCTCCTCGGGCCTGCTCGGAAGTTCCTATGTCGCGATCCAGCCCGGCGGCAGCGACCGCAATATCAAGCCGGGCGGCGAATTGACCAACACGCAGGGCTCCGTCGATCTGATGGGCCTGATCGGCCGTGCGGTCATGGGCGGTGGGAGCGGCACGAAATGAAGAAGCTCATCCTCGCTGTCTGCCTGTCCGCCATCGCCGCGCCCGCGCTGGCTGCGCCCGTCGCCGAACCGGCCGCGCACGAATTGACTGTAGCCGACGCCAAGCCCGGCAAGGACGGCGTCAAGCGACTCCTGGTTCTCCGCGGGTTGGACAAGATCACTGGCCGGCCGGCCAACATCTATGCGCCGGTCGGCGTCCCCGTGAAGTTCGCCACACTCACCATCACCGCGGATTATTGCTATTCGACGCCGCAGAGCGAGCCGCCGGAAACCACTGCGTTCCTCCAGATCACGGACAACCGGCCCGACCAGCCGCCGCGCAAGATGTTCTCGGGCTGGATGCTGGCCTCGAGTCCGTCGCTCAACGGGCTGCAGCATCCGCTCTATGACGTCTGGGTGATCAGCTGCATGACAAACCTGCCCGGCCAGCAGGCGCCCACGGTGGCGTCGACCGCCAAGGTGAAAGTCGCTTCGCCTGATGCCGGCGCCAAGGACCAGATGCCGACGCTGCCGGAAGATTCGGGGCAGTAGCCGCGAGATGCGCCTCGCGACCCGGCGAGGTCGATCAGAATATCGCTATCCGTTGAAGCGCTGCCTGCAGCAGGCCGAGATACTCTTCGCGCGGGATTTCGATGGCGCCAAACTGGGCAAGATGTTCGGTCTGGAATTGTGCGTCCAGCAGCGTAAAGCCGCCCTGCTTCAAGCGTTCCACGAGATGGACAAGAGCGACCTTGCTGGCATCGCGCTCGCGGCTGAACATGCTTTCGCCGAAGAAGGCGGCGCCCAGTCTGACGCCGTACAGCCCGCCGGCCAGGACCCCGTTGCGCCAGCATTCGATGGAGTGGGCGCGGCCGATGGCGTGAAGTTCCGTGTAGAGCCGCACGATCTCGGCGTTGATCCAGGACTGGCGCCGGTCGCCGCGGCCAGGCGCGGCGCAGGCGCGGATGACATCGCCGAAGGCCATGTCGGCGGTAACGTGGAAGTGCTCGCTGCGCACCGTGCGGGCGAGCCTGCGGGAGATATGAAAATCATCGAGCGGGATGACGCCGCGGGCATCGGGCGAGACCCAGTAGAGATCGTCGTCCTCGCGCCGCTCCGCCATGGGGAATATCCCCTCGGCATAGGCGCGGAGCAGGATGTCGGTGCTGATTACAGGGCGGCCGTGCATGCGGCTAGTATAACTCATGCTAGGCGTCTTGGCTCGGTGATGCGTTACGGATGGCAACTTGAGCAAGGAGGCAACGAATGAAGATGCCGAGGAGAGGCGTGGCCGATGCGGTGCTTGCGGTGGCCGCGCTGTTCGTGTCCGCGGTTTCGCTTTGGGTCGCGATCCGCACGGAGAACGCCAACGAACAGCTCGTCGCGGCGAGCACCTGGCCGTTCCTCCAAGTGCAGGTCGACAATGCAACGCCCGAGGGCAAGGCCTACCTGAAATTCAACGTGGTCAATGGCGGCGTCGGCCCGGCAAAGGTCGAAAGCTTCGAAGTATTCCTGAAAGGCAAGCCCTATCGCTCCGGCCGCGATCTTTTGACGGCATGCTGCGGGCTGAAGAGCGAGGGAGGCCCGATCCTGCCCGACCAGGACCATCACACGCGCCTCCTCACCGGCACGGTTCAGGGCCTGGTCTTGCGCGCGGGAGAGTCCGAAGCCTTCGTCATGCTTCCCCTGGCGCAGGACAACACGCCGGTGTGGAACGCGCTCAATCAGGCGCAGCTGCACGACATCACGTATCGCATCTGCTATTGCTCGGTTCTCGACCAATGCTGGCGCAATGCCCTGAGCAGCAATCTTGGCGACCCTCGGCAGCTGCATCCGGAAGAGGTCAAGACCTGCCCGGTGCCGGCGGTGCCGTACGCGCGATAGCTCAGGGTTTGTGAGCCGCCAGCCAGCGTTCCAGCCAGTGGATGTCGTAATCGCCGTTGATGATGTCCGGCTCACGCACGAGCTGCTGGAACAAGGGGATGGTCGTCTCGATGCCGCCCACGACGATCTCGTCCAGCGCGCGCCGCAGGCGCATCAGGCATTCATTTCGGTTCTTGCCGTGTACGATGAGCTTGCCGGTCAGGCTGTCGTAGAAGGGCGGGATGCGATAGCCGGTGTAAAGCGCGCTGTCGAAGCGCACGCCCAGGCCGCCAGGCGGATGAAAGGTCGTGATCGTGCCGGGCGACGGGGTGAAGGTGAAGGGATTTTCCGCGTTGATGCGGCACTCGATGGCGTTGCCGGAGAAGGTGATATCTTCTTGCTTCATCTCCAGCGCCCCGCCGGCGGCGATGCGAATCTGCTCGCGCACGATGTCGATGCCGGTGATGGCTTCGGTGACGGGATGCTCGACCTGAAGGCGGGTGTTCATCTCGATGAAGTAGAAGCGCCCGTCCTCGAACAGGAATTCGATCGTGCCGGCGCCGAGATAGCCGAGTTTTGAAAGCGCCTGGGTAACGATGCCGCCAATCTCCTCGCGCTGGGCGGCGTTGAGGGCGGGCGAGCCGGCCTCCTCCCAGACCTTCTGGTGGCGGCGTTGGAGCGAGCAATCGCGCTCGCCCAGATGGATCACCTTGCCGAACGAGTCGGCCAGAATTTGGAGCTCGATGTGACGCGGACGGCCGAGATATTTTTCCATGTAGACGGTGTCGTTGCCGAACGCCGTCTTGGCTTCGTGGCGCGCGGTGGAGAGCGCCAGCGAAAGCTCGGCGGCCGAATTCGCCACCTTCATGCCCCGCCCGCCGCCGCCAGCCGTGGCCTTGATGAGCACGGGGTAGCCGATCTCGCTAGCGATACGCGCCGCATCCGCGTCCGGCACGGCGCCGTCCGAACCGGGGACGGTTGGAATTCCGACCTCCTTCACTGCCTGCTTGGCAGTGATCTTGTCGCCCATCATGCGGATGTGCTCGGGCGTCGGGCCGATGAAGGTGATGCCGTGCTCGCCCACGATCTCGGCGAAGCGCGCGTTCTCGGAGAGAAAGCCGTAGCCGGGATGGATGGCCTCGGCGCCGGTGATCTCGCAGGCCGAGATGATCGCCGGAATGTTGAGGTAGGACTGCGTGGCCGGCGCCGGGCCGATGCACACGCTTTCGTCCGCAAGGCGCACATGCATGGCGTCGGCGTCGGCGGTGGAGTGGACCGCCACGGTGGAGATTCCCATCTCCTTGCAGGCACGGTGGATGCGCAGCGCGATCTCGCCGCGATTGGCTATGAGGACCTTTTCGAACATCAGGAGATGATCAGGAGGGTCTGGCCGAACTCGACGGGCTGGGCGTCGCGGACGCAGATCTCCTTAACGGTGCCGGCGCGCGGCGCCAGGATCGGGTTCATGGTCTTCATCGCTTCGACGATCAGGAGCGTGTCGCCTTCCTTCACGCTGTCGCCCACCTTCACGAACGCCGGCTTGCCCGGTTCCGGCGCCACATAGACCGTGCCCACCATCGGCGAGGGCACCGCGCCCTGCGCCGGACCGGACGGTTTGGCGGCAGGTTGCTCGTGTGCGGCGGTTGCGGGCGCCGGTTGGGCTGCGGAGGCCGCGGCAGGGGCGAACACGGCCGTACCTTGGCGGGCGACGCGAAGTTTCATGCCCGCCTGCTCGATTTCGATTTCGGTGAGGCCGGTCTCGGCGAGCAATTCCGCGAGCTCACGGATTGCCGCCGCATCGACGGAGGAGCGCGATTTCTGGCCGTTGCTGGAGAGGCGCGCGCCGATGGACTTCATGTCTTTCATGTTCATTCGGACCGGTCCTTGAGGTAACGCGCGAGAGCGTCGATGGCGGCGAGGTAGCCCTGGACGCCCAGGCCGCAGATCACGCCGGTCGCAACCTTGCTGATGTAGGAGCGGTGGCGGAATCGTTCGCGTGCATAAGGGTTTGAGAGATGAACTTCAATCAAAGGCTTGTCCAGCGCACGGGCCGCGTCCAGCAGCGCCACCGAAGTGTGCGTGTAGGCGCCGCCATTGAGAATAACGCCGCAAGCCTCTGCACGGGCTTGCTGAAGCCAGTCCACCAGCTCGCCCTCGTGGTTGGACTGGCGGAACACCACAGTCAGGCCATGGCTCTTGGCCTGGGCCGCGACCAGCCTCGCGATTTCGGCCAGAGTGGTCCGGCCATAGATCTCAGGTTCCCGCTGTCCCAGCAGGTTCAGGTTTGGGCCGTTCAGGACATAGACCAGGGAAAGCTTGGCTTTTCGGGCCACGGGGACTCCGGGGGCGGGTGCTTCGGGCCTTATAGTCCGCCCTGCGGCGGACGAAAACCTTTTGCTGGTTCTTGGGTTTATTGACTTCGGCGCGGGCTTGGGGACGATCCCCGCATCCCAGGGGCGCCCGAGAGGGCTGAGATCGGCGTTGGGCCGAGTCCCTTTGAACCTGATCCGGTTCGTACCGGCGTAGGGAGAGGCAGGCATGACTATCGGTATCACCGTCAATGGCGAGGCGCGGCAGTTCACGGCGGCGCTCAGCATTCACGAGCTTTTGTCCTCGCTGGGCCAGAACCCGGCCAAGGTCGCGGTCGAGCGCAATCTGGAGATCGTGCCGCGCTCGGAATACGCGTCGATCCGGCTGGGCGAGGGCGATCGCATCGAGATCGTACAGTTCGTCGGCGGTGGCAATGCGCCAGTCACGCCGCCACGCGAGGACAAGCCGTTCATTGTCGCGGGCAGGACCTACAAGTCCCGGCTGATCATCGGCACCGGCAAGTACAAATCCTACGAAGAGAATGCGCGCGCGCTGGAGGCCAGCGGCGCGGAATTGGTGACGGTCGCGGTGCGGCGAGTGAACCTCACCGATCCGAAGCAGCCCCGGCTTGTCGATTTCATCGATCCGAAAACGGTGACGTATCTTCCGAACACGGCCGGCTGCTTCACGGGCGAGGATGCCGTGCGCACCCTCCGTCTCGCGCGCGAAGCGGGCGGATGGTCCCTGGTGAAACTGGAGGTGCTGGGCGACCGCAAGACGCTCTACCCCGACATGATCGAGACACTGCGGGCGACGGAGCTTCTCATCAAGGAGGGCTTCCAAGTCATGGTCTATTGCAGCGACGATCCGTTGATGGCCAAGCGGCTCGAGGATATGGGGGCTGCTGCGATCATGCCGCTGGCGGCGCCTATCGGCTCTGGTCTCGGCGTGCAGAACCCGGTGAACATCCGGATGATCATCGAAGAGGCGAAGGTGCCGGTCATCGTCGATGCGGGCGTGGGCACGGCCTCCGACGCAGCCATCGCGATGGAGCTGGGTTGCAACGCGGTCCTCATGAACACCGCCATCGCGGAAGCGAAGAACCCGATTATGATGGCCTCGGCCATGCGTCTTGCGGTCGAGGCGGGCAGGCTCGCCTATCTCGCGGGCCGCATGCCGAAGAAGCGCTATGCCGATCCGTCGAGCCCGCTGGCTGGGCTGATCTGATGGCGGAGCTGACAATCTGGATGCGCGATCCGATCGGTGCGGCCGAGCGGGGCGAAAACCCGACCGTGCTTGCCCGCATGCGTTCGGGCTTCGCTGTATTCGGCTGGTCGCAATTCCTGCCCGGCTACAGCCTGCTGCTCGGCGTGCCCAAAGCAGGCCGTCTGGAAGACATGCCGCGCGACCGCCGCGCCCGATTCCTGGAAGACATGGGCCTTCTGGGCGAGGCCGTTGGAAAAGCGTGCTCTCCGCGCCGGGTGAACTATTCGATCTACGGAAACACCGATCCCTATGTGCACGCGCACGTCGTGCCGCGCTACGATTGGGAGCCGCCGGAGCGTGTCACGCGGCCGATCTGGGAATACGGTCCGGAGAAATGGTCGGCGCCGGAATATGCTTTCGATGAGGCAAAGCACAGCGATCTGAAACGCCGGATCGCCGTTGCACTTGCCGGGCTGATCTAGGTGAGCTCCCCGCTCGCCAACCAACGGGCGCACTCCGGTCCGAGTTCCTCCAGGGCGCGCGCTTCGTAGCGGGCGCTGTCCTCGGCCGTAAGAAAGTCGCGCCAGCGGCCGTTCGTGCCCTTATTGATGAAGGTCTCCGCGCCGCCTTCCCACAGGACTCCGCCAAGCGGCGCCGACCGGGCCGCATGTGTCTTCATGTAGTCGAACGTGCAATGCTCGACGATGCCGGGCCACTTTGCTTCATCGACGGCGACACCGAGATATCCGGCGATCTCGCGCATCTGTCCTGACAGGTCGCGCTTGAGATTGGCAAAGTGAATGAATTTCACATTCGGTAGATTGCGCAGCGCCCACCAGCTTCGCACGTTTTCCCAGAACGGCCAGAACGGAAAGCCATCCTTGTCGAGCCATTGGCGGAAATACGAAACCACATCGAGATCGGTGCGTTCGATCGGCGGCCCGACGCGACCGGGCGTGTCGTTCAACGCCGCGTACCACATGTCGTTGGCACTGACGTGGTGGTTGTACATGCTCCAGACGACATCGCGCCCGTCCCGCCCGATATAGATATATTTCGCCTTTGGGCAGAACACGAGCGCGTCGACGGGCAGGTGGGTCTTGACGAAGCGGCGGCCGGTCTGCGCTTCCAGCGCGTCGAGCTTGACCGGCTTGGGTGGAATCCGCAGGTCGAGCCAGGGCGAAAGGGCGCCGACATCGAGCGTCTCATCGCCGTTGTATAAAATCTGTCCCACGATCTGTTGCGTCCAGGTCGTGCCGGATTTCGCGTAGGTCGCGACGATCACGTAGTCATCGCGAAACTTGAAATCGTTCCAGATCGTCGAATCGAAGTGATGGCTCTCCAGCTCGCGGGTCTTTTGCGGTTGTGTTCGCATGAGCATTCCTCTGATGAGTTCTGACGGCTCTGGTCTCTCAGAAGCGCTGGCCAATCAAGATTTGAGCATCTTGTCCAGCGTCTTCTGCTCCAAAAGGCCCTCATGAACCTTGCCGTTGATGATGAAGGCAGGTGTCCCGTCGATCTTGGAGGCCACGGCCAGTGTATGGGCGGCCGCGACGGCGAGATTGACCGAGGAATCGTTCATGTCGGCTTTCAATTTGTCGAGATCGAGACCGGCCTTCTGGGCGTCCGCGAACAGCAGATCCTCGTCGACAAGGTTCTCCTCGCTCATGAGCAGGAAGTGAAAGGCCAGGTATTTGTCGGGTTGCCTGCGCGCGGCGATCGCGGCGCGGGCGGCGACGTCGGAAGCGGGCCCTTTGATCGGAAACTCGATGAAGGCGAAGCGTGTGTCGTTCTTGTGCGCCTCATAGTATTTCTTCACCGTGGGAAGCGATCCGCGGCAGTAGGGGCAGTTGTAGTCGAAAAACTCTACCATGGTGGTCTTCGCGTTCGCCGGTCCGGTGATGAAGGCGAGTCTCGGATCGAAATACGCCTTGGTACCGATCTTGGTGACCGCGGTTTGGCGATCGCGGTTCGTGGCCTCTTCCTGATCGGCCTGGAGTTTGTTGGTCATGTCGATGAGGATATCGGGATGGGCGAGCAGGTAGTCGTGAATGGCGCTGCCACTGGCGGGAACCATTCCACCACGCGCGGCTGCGAACACGAGGACGAGCGCCAGCGCCGCGCCGCCGAATGCCCCGGCGACGGCCTGCTTCCAGTTGTTCATGTATCCCCCAAACGGCCCGTCATTCGCGCCCGCGACGCTGCTGCGGACCAATCACCGCCATGATGTCGTTCGCGCGCTGCCAATCCGTCGTGCCCTTCGGCAAATCGTGCGCGGCCATGGTCGCGAAGCGAGCCGCCTGGCCCATATTGCCGATGTTGTAATTGAATTCGGCGGTCGACAGGTTCGCCATCGGTTCGTTTCCGAGTTGGCTATAGGCAGCCGCCAGCTCGTACCATGCGAAGGTGTTGGTGCTTTCCTGTTGTACGGCCGTCTTGAGATTCTGAAGCGCCAGTTTCGCGTAGTCAGGCCGTTCGGTGGCCAGCTGGGCCGCGGCAAGATCGATCCGGATGAGCGGCGCGTCCGGCAGGAGCGTGACGGCCTTCTGGTACGGACCGATGCCTTTGAGGGGCTGCGCCATCTGGACGTAAATCTGGCCGAGAACTTCCCAGAAATACGGATTCTGCGGCTCTTCCTTCACCAGCGTGTTGATCTCCGCCAGTGCTTTGGGCATGTCGGGCTGGCGGAAGAAGGCCATCGCGCGGGCATAATGCGCTTCTTCGCTCTGATCCGACATCGGCCAGCGCTGAAGCACCGCATCGGGTCTCGACAGGTAGCCCGCCAACTTTGCCTGAATCATGTGGAATTCGTGCGTCACCTCGGGACTGTCCGGCACATTCTTGTAAGGCGAGCTGTCGACTTCGCGCTGCAACAGGTCGATTCGTTCGCGGTCGGCAGGATGGTCGGAGATGAAGGGTGTCTGGTAATAGGCCGACATCGCATCGTCGTTGGCGAACTTCTCGAATACCTGCAGCATCCCGAGCCCGGACTGATGCGTTCTGAGAAGGAACTTTTGGCCCATCTGGTCGGCGGTGGCTTCCTGTGCCCTGCTGAAGGCGAGGAACTGCGACTGCGCGGCCTGCTGGCCCATCATGATAGCGCCCATACCGGCATCGCCCGCGCCTGCCGCCATCGCGACGACGCCGACCGCCATGCCGATAAGCATGGGGATGCTCGCCTTCTGCATGGCCGCGGTGTCGCGGACAAGGTGGCCGCCGGCGATATGGCCGGTTTCGTGGGCAAGAATGCCGATGATCTGGTTGGGCGAGTTCAGTTGAAGGAACGTGCCGGTGTTGACGAGGATGTCTTCACTTTCTGCTGCGATCGGGCTCTGCGTCGCTTCAGCGTTGATTTCGGGGTCGCTGACAATATACAGCTTTACCGTCGCAGGATCGATGTTCGCCGCTACGAGGATTGGATCCTCATAACTCTTGAGCACCCGCTCGATCTCGGTGTCGCGAATGATCTCGATACCCTGCGCGGACGCGGTATTCGCGAAGCTCAGACCGAAGGCCAGCGCCGGAAGGAAGAACAGCGTCTTGCGGAATCGGCCAATCCACCGCGTGAGGCGGACGGTTCGAGAAGGGTTGCAAATTGCCAAGGCTTGAACTCTCCTCTGACCCCGCGATCCCCATCCTGCCGGGACGGTAGGTGCGTGCCGTCTGGGCGTCAACGGAAGCGCCAATGCGTCTTCCGGTAACCATTATAGGACATTGGTTGCTTACATGCGAAGAATCCTTCCAATCGCCTGCGCCGCAGGGTTTCTGATCGTTACGGCCTGTTCATCCGGTGACGACAACGCCGCTGCGCCCGCGTCAGGCGGCTATGTGGTCGGTGACGAGCCCTTCGCGGTCAAATCGGGCGCCTCGGTCCTGGCCGAGGGCGGCAGCGCGTCCGACGCCGTCACGGCGATGTATTTCACCCTGTCGGTCACCTATCCGGTCGCGGCCGGATTGGGCGGGGGCGGCATTTGCATCGTTCACGATCAGGCGTCCGGGCGGAGCGAGGTGTTCGATTTTCTCGCGCGCGACACGGCGTCACCGGGGCCCTTCGCGATTCCGGGAAATGTGGCGGGCTTCGCGGCACTTCAGGCCGACTATGGGCGCCTGCCTTGGCAGCGCGACGTGTCGCCGGGAGAACAATATGCCGCGATCGGATTTCCGATTTCGCGCGCGTTAGCGGATCGGCTGGCGTCCACACAGGACGTCATCCGTCTCGATGCCGGTCTGGCAGCGGAATTCCTCGATGAATCGGGCAGGGTGAGGCCGGCCGGCAGCATCGTCTCGAATGCCGCGCTGGCCACGACGCTATCTTCGATCCGGATGGGCGGCTCCAACGCATTCTATCGAGGCGAAATCGCGGCCAGGATTTCGGCCTATGCATCCACCCAGAATAGCGCCATCACGACGGCGGAGCTCGCGGGCTACGAGCCGCATCGCGACGCGCCGCGCCTTGTCGCCTTGGGCAACGAGATTGGGTACCTGCCACCCGAACGGATCGGCGCGGGCGCATTCGCGGGCATGTTGCTTTCACGCTTGATCGACAGCCAGGGCAACATCGTGGCGGGCGAACACTCGGCGTCCGCGACGGCGTCCGCGACGAAGGCAGCTCTCGATCAATTCGGAATATCCGAACTGCCGCGCGATCTGGGCGCGACGGGATTTGCGGCGATCGATACTTCAGGCCAGGCGGTCTCCTGCGCCGTCACGCTCAACGGTCCCTTCGGCTCGGGCCACACGGCACAAGGCACAGGTGTCACGCTCGCGCGCTCGCCATCGTCAGGCCAGACCGGAATGGCCGCGGCGTTCCTGACGCCCGCGCTGGCGACAGACGGACGCGATGGCGCGGTATCGCTGGCCGGTGCGGGGGCGGGGGGGCCGAACGGCACGGCCGCCATCGCATACACGCTGCTGAAACTGGCGCGAGGTGAGGACATGACTCAGCCAGGATCGATCCGTTCGACCGGCATCGCGCCTTACGACACAGTGAACATCATCGCTTGTCAGGGCGGCTACTGCGCGACGCTGCCAGATCCGCAGGCCCACGGCCTGGGCGCCGCGGCCGGAGGAGTGCCGGGCAACTGACGATTGCCAACAGGCTGTCGTCAGCGTTTGCCCGTCAGCCCTTGAATGTGCGTTGCCACCAGCCTTTTCGTGTGGGCTGCGCGGGCCCCGCAGCGACCGGTTCGGGTTCCGGTGTGGCTGCAACCGCCGTAACGGTTTCCATCGTGACCGGCATGGCGGATACTGACGGCTCCGTTCTTGGCGAGACTTTTACGGCTTCTGCGCGCGCCTCCGGGGTTAGCGACCACACAGGCGCCGAGGGTGCGTTCGGGATCACGGCCGGTGCGTCGGCGCGAGCGGCGACGGCGTCCGCCTCGACCCCGTCGTCCGCCGTACCGACGATCTCTTCGCCTTCATCACGAACGCTGGGATCGACCGGGACGCCCTCCAACTGAGCATCCGAGGCTGCGCCGAAGCGATCGCCGTCGCGCCGGCGTCCGCGGCGCCTGCGGCGTCGTCGGCGCGGGCTGCCATCGGCATGGAATCCGTCGGCAGAGTCGGCGCGATGATCCGACGGACTGCTCTCTTCCGTACGCACCGAAGGTACTCCGGATTCAGACGAAGTATCCGTCGGTGTCGTGTCGGGGATGTCGTCGTTGTAGCCGAATCGGCTGTCGCCGAGAGGTTCGCTTTGCGATTGGTGGGCATGCGGCCGTTCCGGCTGTTGGCCACTCGTCGGCCCGCGATCCCGGTCGCGCCCGCGGCGGCGACGGCGGCGACGGCGGCGGCCGCCTTCACCTTGGCCGGCTTCGTCTGACTGACCATGTCGTTGCACAGGCGAGGAAGGTGGTTCGGCGTGCGTGACGTCCTCGTGCTCTTCCTCCTCGTCGACGGCCTCCGCAAGGTCGCCGGGTGCTTCCGCCAGCGTCTCTTCGGGTGCGGGCGGGGCATCGCTCGGGAAGTGTTTGCGATCTTCGGGAGCGCGGTGAGCCGTGCGCTCGATCTCGAAGTTTCCGGCCAGGACGTCATCCTTCGGCAGGAAGCTCACGATCATCCCGTAGTCGGTCTCGATACGGGCCAATTCGCGGCGCTTCTGGTTGAGCGTGTAGATCGCGACATCCGAAGGCACGCGGATGGTAACGGCGGCGGCTTTCTGCTTCTGGCCCTCGTCGTCGAGCGCGCGCAAGACCCTGAGCGCGGTGGATTCCACCGAACGCACGATGCCCTGGCCGCCGCAATGCGGGCAGGGGACCGTCGAACCGGCGATCACGCCAGCGCGCAGGCGCTGCCGCGACATCTCGAGCAGGCCGAACTGGCTGATCTTTCCGATCTGGATTCGTGCGCGATCGTTCTTGGTGGCGTCGCGCAGCCGCTTTTCGACGTTGCGGTCGTTGCGCCCGTCTTCCATGTCGATGAAATCGATGACGATGAGACCGGCGAGGTCCCGCAGGCGGAGTTGCCGTGCGATTTCTTCTGCCGCCTCGAGATTGGTCTTGTGCGCGGTTTCCTCGATGGAGTGTTCGCGCGTCGCCCGTCCCGAATTCACGTCGATGGAGACCAGCGCCTCCGTCTGGTTGATGACGATGTAGCCGCCCGATTTGAGCGTGACCGTCGGCTGGAACATCGCGTCCAGCTGCGCTTCGATGTGGTGGCGCTGGAAGAGCGGAACCGGCTCCTTGTAGGGCTTCACGTTCTTGGCATGGCTCGGCATGAGCATGCGCATGAAGTCCTTGGCGTTGCGATACCCGTCGTCGCCTTCGACGACGACCTCCGCCACATCCTTGTTGTAGAGATCGCGAATGGCGCGCTTGATGAGGTCGCCCTCTTCGTACACGCAGGTGGGCGCGTTCGATTGCAGTGTGCGCTCACGGATCGTATCCCACATGCGCAGCAGATATTCGTAGTCGCGCTTGATCTCGACCTTGGTGCGGTTCTCGCCCGCGGTGCGGATGATCAGGCCCATGCCTTCCGGCAATTCGAGCGCCGCCGCCGCCGATTTGAGGCGCTTGCGGTCGTTGGCGCTTGTGATCTTGCGGCTGATGCCGCCGCCGCGCGGCGTGTTGGGCATGAGAACGCAATAGCGGCCGGCGAGGGAGAGGTAAGTGGTTAGCGCCGCGCCTTTGTTGCCGCGCTCTTCCTTCACGACCTGCACCAGGATGACCTGGCGCCGCTTGATCACTTCCTGGATCTTATAGTGCCGGCGGCGCAGGAAACGCTGAGAGGGCCGCTGGGCGTGCAGCGCCTGGGCCGGCTTCTCGCCTGACGCATGGTCGACCGCTGCATCGGGTTCCGATGGGTCGTCGGAATGCGGATCGCCCGGCAATTCTTCGTTCCCGGACGACGGCGCGTGGTCCTCGTCGGAAGGCATTTCCGCGTCGCTCTCGGCGTCGGCTGACATTTCGGTGCCGTCGTCCTGAGCATCGTCGTGATGGTTGGATTCCGCGAGTTCCTCAGGTGAATCGTCGTCGTCGGAGTCGTCTTCTTCTTCGTCAGACCCGGCCTTGTTGTCGAAAATCTCCTCGTCGCCATCCGGGTTCGCGGATGCATCGCCGTCGGAACCTGCTTCGTCCGTGGCGGAATTGGACGCATCGTCGTGCTCGTCGCTGGCCTCAAGCTGTTCGTCGCTGACGACAGCGGTGCCGGTTTCCACGGGCTCGAACTCTTCTTCGGCACGCCGGCGCACGTCCGCCTGCTGCTGTTCGATCAGCGCCTGACGGTCGGCCATTGGGATCTGGTAGTAGTCCGGGTGAATTTCGGAAAAGGCCAGAAAACCCTGGCGGTTGCCGCCATACTCGACGAAGGCGGCCTGGAGCGAGGGCTCCACGCGCGTGACCTTCGCGAGATAGATATTTCCTTTGAGCGGGCGGCGGGAAGCCGCCTCGAAATCAAATTCCTCGACTTTTTGTCCGTCGAGAACGACGACCCGGGTCTCCTCCGGGTGGCTGGCGTCGATAAGCATGCGCTTGGGCATTGGGTACTCCGCGCGACGGCGCCCGCGGAACCTGTCCGGCCCTGGCGTCAGGTCGCATTGTCTGGGGGTGGGGCTCGCGCGCGTTCATCGGCGGCCGGGCCGCAGGCTGAACGGGAAGAGCAAAAGCGATATCGTTCATACTCAATTCGGTCGTTTGGCGACGGTGCCGCCGGAATCCTGCCTGTTTGCGAATACCTTATGGCGCTTGGGGACCAATGGCCGCCCGGGCCGCCGATGCCTCGCTGCGAAGCGGGATTGCATCTCTTTTATGTACGGACCCCCATCGCCGCAAGGGCAGGGCCCGGGATTCATTATAATTTTCGGACATGCTAACCAAGCGTAGACGGACTGTGGGCAGGCTGGGTGGACCGAAACGGGCGATCGCATGCGTTTTGTTGGATTTCTGAGCATTTTCCTGGCTACCGGCCTGGCGACCATGGCCGTGGCCCAGGGCCCGGCAGCAAAATGGTATCCCCCCGGAACGCCTGCGGAAGCCGCCCCTGCCGCCCCTTCGGGCGCGCCCCCGGTAGTCCTGAACGCGCGAATCGGCGAGCATCAAGACCGCACCCGGTTCGTGATCGAGGTATCCGACCCCCTGGCCGTTCGGGTGTTCACGCTGACCAACCCGGACAGGGTGGTGATCGACCTGCCGCAGGTCTTATGGCGTTTGTCCGGACCGCAGAAGCCGACGGGAACCGGCGCCGTGAAGAGCTACCGGTACGGTCTGTTCCGTCCAGGCGATTCCCGGTTTGTCATCGACCTCAATGCACCCGCCACGCCCTCGCAGGCGATGATCCTGCCGCCGTCGGACGGGTACGGCTACCGCATCGTGGTGGACCTGTTTCCGGCTAGCCAGGCCAAGTTCGACAATTCCTCCGGCTGGCCGGCCGATCTTCGCGCGCGGGAGGCGCAACAGGACGACACCATCGACGCGCTGATCGCCCGGACCGCGGCGCAGGAACCGGCCCATGGCAAGAAGATCATCGTCATCGATCCGGGCCATGGCGGCATCGATTCCGGCACGATCTGCTCCAATGGGAGCCTCGAGAAGGACCTGGTGCTGGACGAGGGCAAGCGTCTCGCCAAGGACCTCAAGGCGCGCGGCTATACCGTGCACATGACGCGTGACAGCGACATTTTCATCCCGTTGCGTGAGCGGGTGAACATTTCACGTGGCTATGGCGCGGACCTGTTCATCTCGCTGCATGCGGATTCCAATCCCGATCCGTCGGTCAGCGGTGCGTCGATCTATACATTGTCCGAGCATGGTTCCGATGCCGAAGCCGCGGCGCTGGCGCGGCGCGAAAACCAGTCGGATATCATCGCGGGCGTTGACCTGAAGGATCAGGACGACTCCGTTTCCCATATTCTGATCGACCTGGCCCAGCGCGACACCATCAACCGTTCGGCGCGGTTCGCCGAGACGGCCGTCGGCCAGCTGGGTACGGTTACGGACATTTTGCCGCGTGACCCCCATCGCTCGGCGGGTTTCGTCGTGCTCAAGGCGCCCGATGTTCCGGCCGTCCTGATCGAGTTGGGCTACCTTTCCAATACCGGCGACTGTGCCCAGATGGGCACGGACCGCTGGCGCGACCGCACGGCTTCGGCTATTGCGGCGGCCGTCGACCGCCATTTCGCCCAGAAAGCCCCGGCGATCGCGAGTGACGGGACGCCTTGAGGGCGTCATAATCGAGGGGCATCAAGGGCTTCGTCAGCAGGGCCGATCAGTCATGTTCCGGCGTATTCTGGTTTATGGAGGGCTTGCCCTGGGCGGCGTCGTGGCCGTCGTGCTGCTGGGCGGACTGATTTATATATACTCGCTCACCCGCGACATGCCGAGCGTGGAGACGCTCCAGAACTACCAGCCGCCCGTCACCACCCGCGTCTATGCCGGAAACGGAACGGTGCTCGGCGAATATGCCCGCGAGCGGCGCATCTTCGTGCCGATCGCCTTCGTGCCCAAGCAGGTGATCAACGCCTTCACGTCGGCGGAGGACAAGAACTTCTTCAGCCATCCCGGCGTCGATCCCAGCGGAATCCTCCGCGCGGCCGGCAAGGACGTGATCAACGTGCTGGAGCACAAGCGCCTCGAGGGCGCCTCCACGATCACCCAGCAGGTCGCCAAGAACTTCCTGCTGAACAGCGAACAGAAGTTCTCCCGCAAGATCCGCGAGGCCATTCTCGCGGTTCGTATCGACGCGACCTATTCCAAGCAGAAGATTCTCGAACTCTACCTCAACGAAATCTTTCTCGGCGAAAACTCCTATGGGGTTGGCGCCGCGGCTTTGAACTACTTCGGCAAGTCGCTCGACCAGCTCGACATCGCCGAATGCGCCTTCCTGGCGGCACTTCCCAAGGCGCCGAGCAACTACGATCCGCGCTACAACAAGCGGGCCGCGCTCGATCGCCGCAACTGGGTGATCGGTCAGATGGCCGACAATGGCTACATCACCCGCGAGCAGGAAAAGGCCGCCATCGCCGAGCCGCTGGTGACCCAGATGCGCCCGCTGGGCAGCCAGGCCGAGGACGCGGACTACTTCGTCGAAGAGGTGCGCCGGCTCCTCTACGACAAATATGGCCAGAACGCGCTCTATGACGGCGGACTTCAGGTGCGTGCCACGCTCGACACGCGGCTGCAAAATTATGCCGTGAGCGCGCTGCGCACGGGGCTGGTGCGGTACGACCGCCGTCACGGCTGGCGCGGCGCGGCCAACAACATCTCCATCCAGGGCGACTGGAAGGACGCGCTCGCCAGCATGGGCAACCAGTCGGGCATCGATACCTGGCGCATCGCCGTCGTGCTCGGATACGGAGTGGACAAGTCCGTCGACATCGGCCTGGATAACGGCACGCATGGAACGATTCCGTTCAGCGAACTCGCGTGGGCCAGGCCCGAAATCAAAGCCAGCGCGTCGGTTGGCGCGGCGCCCACCTCGCCACAGCAGGTCGTGCGTCCGGGCGACGTCATCTATGTCGAGCCCGTCGCGGCGAAAGGCGACTATGGCCTGCGTCAGGTGCCAGAAGTGAATGGCGCCATCGTCGCGATGGATCCGCATACCGGCCGCGTGCTGGCGATGTCGGGTGGCTTCAGCTTTGCCTCCAGCCAGTTCGACCGCGCCATGCAGGCCGAACGCCAGCCCGGTTCGTCCTTCAAGCCGTTCGTCTATGCGGCGGCGCTCGACAACGGCTTCACGCCCGTCAGCAAAGTGCTGGATGCGCCCGTGTCGCTGCCACAGGGGCCGGGCCTGCCGATGTGGACGCCCAAGAATTTCGAGAAGCACTTTCTCGGGCTGGCCACTCTGCGCCGCGGAATCGAATTGTCGCGCAACCTGATGACGATCCGCATCGCCGCCGCGGTCGGCATGGACAAGGTCGTGCAGTATCCGATCCGCTTCGGCGTCTACGACAAGCTCCCGCCCTACCTGTCGAATTCCATCGGCGCCTATGAGACCACGCTGATCCGCATGACCACGGGCTATTCGGAGTTCGTCAACGGCGGCAAGAAGATCAATGCCACGCTGATCGACCGCATCCAGAACCGCAACGGCCTCAACGTCTATCGCCACGATCCGCGGGATTGCCAATCCTGCAACCAGCCCACCTGGCACAACCAGGACGAACCGCTGCTTCCCGATACGCGCGAGCAGATCATCGACCCGCGCACCGCCTACCAGATCGTTTCGCTGCTGGAGGGCGTCGTGCAATATGGCACCGGCGTATCGGTGAAGGCGGTGGGCAAGCCGATTGCGGGCAAGACCGGCACGTCGAACGAATCCAAGGACGTTTGGTTCATCGGCTTCTCACCGGACCTCGCCTGCGGCGTCTTCGTCGGTTTCGACAATCCCCGCACGCTGGGACGGATGGAGCAGGGCGCCACCGTGGCGGCGCCGATTTTCCGCGATTTCATGGAGGGCGCATTGGCCGACCAGCCGGCGACGCCGTTCCGGGTCCCGCCCGGCATCGATCTGGTATCGGTCGACCGGGTCACAGGCGCCATGACATCGCCGAACGACCCGCACAGCCTGCTCGAGGCATTCAAGGCCGGAACCGAGCCTGGCCTCGCCATCAACGGCCCTCTGGACAACAACGCCAACAACAACCCCGCCGCCGACGTAAGCCAAGGCACAGGCGGGCTTTACTGAAATAAGTCGTGGCCCCCATCCAAGCACACAGAAAGTTTATTGCGCGCGGCAAACGGGGGAATTGCCCGAAGGGCGATAGGGGCTATGATCCCTGACCGGAGACTTATGGGGGTACGAAGCATGCGCAAGATTTCCCTGATTTCGTTGGCGGTTGTGGCAGCCGCCTTTGCGGCATCGCCGGCGATGGCTGGCTATTCCAAGCCGCATATCGACACGACCCACGACAACCAGACCATCTATCCGGCCTCGTCCCAAGCGTCGGGCGAACAGGGCCTGGTGAAGGTCGAGGCCTATGTTCGCGCCAATGGCCGCGCAACGCGGGTCAAGATCGTCAAGTCGACTGGTTACGCCGATCTCGACTTGGCGGCGATCCAGAGCGTGATGAACTGGCGTTTCGTGCCGGCGATGCAGAACGGCGAGCCGGTGTCCGATTGGGCGCAACTTCAGATCGGCTACACCTTGCCGCCGGACGCCCAGAAGAAGTCGAACCCGTAATCCGCTTTACAAGCAGCTCATGGATCGCCATATCGGGGCGCAGAGGAGAGTCCTGTGCGCCCCGAGGTCCAACGCAGCGTCGACGATATCCAGCAGGCCATCGCCCTGCTGAGGAGGCATCTTTGACTGGGATGCCGCGCACCGCCGCCTCGACGAGCTGAACGCCAAGGCTAAAGACCCCGCGATCTGGAACAGGCCCCAGGACGCCCAGAAGCTCATGCGCGAGCGCCAGCGGCTGGAAAAGTCGTTGGGCGCGGTGCGCGCGCTCGAGAACGAATTGTCCGACGCGACCGGCTTGCTCGAAATGGCCGAGACGGAGAAAGACGCCGCCATGGTCGCCGACGCCGAGAAGTCGGTCGACGATCTCGCTCGCAAGGCCGAGCAGCTCAAGCTCGAATCGATGCTGTCGGGCGAGGCTGACGCCAACGACACCTATCTCGAAATCCATGCCGGCGCGGGCGGGACCGAGAGTCAGGATTGGGCCGAAATGCTGTTCCGCATGTACACCCGCTGGGCGGAGCGGCACGGCTACAAGCTCCTGCTCATCGAGGAGAGCGCGGGAGAGGGCGCCGGCCTCAAATCCGCGACGCTGATGGTCAAGGGCGAAAACGCCTATGGCTGGCTCAAGAGCGAGGCGGGCGTGCACCGCCTGGTGCGCATCTCTCCGTTCGACGCCAATGCGCGGCGGCATACGAGCTTCTCCTCGGTTACGGTCTACCCGGTGATCGATCAGTCGATCGAGATCGACATTCCCGAAAAGGATGTGCGCATCGACGTCTATCGCGCGTCCGGCGCCGGCGGCCAGCACGTCAACAAGACGGAAAGCGCGGTGCGCATCACCCATCTGCCCACCGGCATCGCGGTGGCTTCGCAGAGCGAGCGATCGCAGCACCAGAACCGCGCCATCTGCTGGGACATGCTGCGCTCGCGGCTCTACGAGATCGAGCTCGAAAAGAAGAAGGCCGAAACGGGCGCCTTTGTCGGCGAAAAGAGCGACATCGGGTGGGGCCACCAGATCCGCTCCTACGTCCTGCAGCCCTACCAGCTCGTCAAGGACCTGCGGACCGGCGTCGAAAGCCGGCTGCCGCAGGACGTTCTCGACGGCGACCTTGATCCCTTCATGGCTGCCGCGCTGGCGCAAGCCGTCGGCGGCAAGCCCAAAGAGAAGATCGAAGACATCGAATAATTCAGCGTCCGAACAAGCGGATGCGATCGTCTTCCCAGCGCGCCGAGATCGCGGCCATGACCGATACGATGGCGCCGAACAACAGCGAGAACGCCGCCCACAGGCTCGCGTTGCGCGCGACCTTGCGCGCCGTCTCGGCCGCCTTGGTCTCGACTGCCCGCAAGCGGGCCATGACGTTGTCGACGCGTCGCTGCGCGGCCGCGAAACTCATCGCGGTATCCGAAGCGACCAGCTGGGCGAGCTGAACGCGGTCGTCCGACGGCAGGTCCCCCGCGTTGAGCATGGCGACGTCCAGGATGCGGCCGGCTTCAGCCTTGTCGGCTGCGAGGTTGCGCGCCGTTGGAGGCGCGGCGGCCGCGCCGGGCGCCATGTCCGGACTGACCGCCGTGTTCGTGATCGCCGCACCGGATGGTGTCGCGGGCGTGATCTGGATGTCGCTGGGCGCCGCGGTCTGATGCAGCGGCGTGACGACCGTACTGCCGGACTGGTCATCGGTGCCCGACGGGAGCGGCGTGCCGCCCGGCACAGGTGTGGCGTCCGTTCCGGTCGTGGGTTCGGCCTGGGCGTAGCGGGCGCCGGCGAGCGAAGCCTGGATCTGCGTCGCGCCCCGGAACAGGGTGTCCGTCAAGTACCCAGTCGCCAGCGGCGCCAGACCCGGCGCCTGCCGCGACGGGACGAGCGCGCTCAATGCCATCGGCGCCGAGCCTTGGGCGGCGACGGACGCAAGAATTGCCATCACCGCGGAGACGACCACCGCGACCGCCCACATGCCCAGACCGTTCGCCCCGGCGCGGAACTCCTCTTCCTTGTCGTTCTCCGCGGCAGGTCCGATCAGGCGTCCGACCAGATGGCCACCGACGGCGAAACCGAAGGCCTGGGCGGCGAAGAAATAGATCGCGCCCAGCGTCAGAAAGGTGGGCGTCGCGCCATGGAGGAAGTCTGGCGTGGTCGTCAGCGCCAGCCCGATACCAGAGCCAAGTGCCAGCAGGAATGCCGTAACCGCGACGGCCACCACGGTGCCCGCGAGGGCCGCGCTCCACGAGAACCCTTCCAGCACCGGAGGCTGTGCGTCCGTCTCGCTGAATATGGTGGCGTCGTCGGTGACGACTGTGGTTGCGGGCATGGCGGGCTCCCCCTGGACTCCGGGTTACAACGAACGCCCGCGGCTGCTGTTCCCGCGGAATGCGGCGGCTGGCGCAGGCCGGAATCGAAAACCCCGCGCCGCTCTCGCGACACGGGGTTCCAGCCCTCCAAGGGGAGGAAGTCTTAGCCGCCGGTCTTGAGCGGCGCGAAGCTTGCGGCGGCGGCGGCGGGACGCGGCACGGTGGGCTCGACCGGCTTGATCGATGGCGCGACAGCGGGGGCCGGAGCGGCCTGCTTGAATTCGGTTGGGCGGCGGGCCTCCTCGGACAGCGGGTTGTCCGAATGCCGGCAATTGCCCTCGAAGAAGGCCCCCGCTTCGACCGCGAAGGCTTCGTGCAGGATGTTGCCCTCGACGTGGCAGGTCGTGCACAGCAGAACCTTGCGGGCGCGGATACCGCCCTGGATGCGACCGCGCACGGTCACGTCCTCGGCGAAGACTTCGCCCTGGATGAACGCCTTGTCGCCGATCACCAGGCCCGACGAGCGCACGTCGCCCTCGACGCGGCCGTCGATCTGGATGTCGCCCGTGGAGGTCAGCGTGCCCTGGACCACCAGGTCGGCGCTGATGATGGACGGCGCCGACGAGCGCGCGGCGCGTTTGGCTTGCGGAGCCGCCGACGAAGGGATCGCGGGGACTTCGACGTCTTTACTCTTACTGGAGAACATGGCGGCCAGCCTCGATATACGTGCTCGGATTCCTCACGACATCCGCGAGCCACACTTCGTAGTGGACATGCGGCCCCGTGCTGCGCCCGGTGGATCCGAGTTTCCCAATGGGCGAGCCTTTCTGAACCTTAGCGCCAACTCTCACAAGGATCGATGCAAGATGGCCGTAACGCGTCTTGAATCCGTAACCATGGTCAATTTCGACCATGTTGCCGTAGCCGCCGCGCGGACCGGCCCACACCACCGTGCCGGCGGCGGTCGAGGAAACGGTCGAGCCCCAGGGACCGGCGAAGTCCACACCCGGATGGAAGCCGATGCGGTGCGTGAATGGATCGATGCGGGGGCCGAAGCCGGATGTCCGCTCGAATTCGCTGCCGTGCACCGGCGTCGTCAGTGGCACGTGATGGAGTGCGGCGAAAAGGGATTCCAGTTCCTTGGAATGGGCGATCGCGCCGACGTAAGCCTGGGTGAAGGTCTGATCCGCGATGCCGTCGATATGGTAGCCGCTGATCTGAATGAACGGTCCGCCGACGCCGCCCGCGGGCTGCTCGAGCGGCTCCGGATTCACGCCCACCCGGTGCAGGACGGTTTCCAGCGCCGAAATGCGCGAGCTGACCTGGTGGTCGACACCCACGAGCAGCGCGGTTTCCTGGCCGCTCATGCTGCGGATGCGACCGGTCTGCGCCGCAAGGATGCGGAAGGCCGGCGCGTTGGGCACATGCGCCGCCGGAGCGGGCTTGCGCGGATGGAACAGCGCGCCGGCGATCCGGCTCATCGCCTGGTCGATCAGGCTCGGACCGGAGGCCGCCTGTGCCTGCATCACAGCCGGGGCGGGCGCATCGGCGTCGGCCATCTGCTGAACCGGCGGTGCATCGGACGGTTCGTTCTCCAGCATGCTCTGTTTGCCCCCGGCCGGACGCGCGGTGCGCGGCTGGGGCTCGGCGTTCTGCGGCATAACATTGAGCTGGGACGCGCCGGCATGCGCGCCCGAGGAGTCATCGACGCTGTCGCTGGCGCCCGCGCCGGATGCCGAGGCCGGGACTTCGTCGTCGCCGCCCGTATCGGATCCCTGGCGCAGGACCGCGCCGGTCGAAATCGAACTCAGCGTCTGGTCCACGGCCTGCTTCTGGCCAAGGAGCTTGGACACGGTCGATTGCTTGTTCTCGAGTTCGTCTGCGGTCTGCTTGAACTTGTCCTCGGCGCCGATCAGCGCGCCGTTCAACTCGTCGTAGGACACCTGCAAATCGGCGACGCGGTTCTCGTAGGTGGACTGCATCTGCTGATAGCGATGGTCCTTGGCGGCGATGATCCGGTCCTTGAAAATCACATTGACGGACGCAAATGCCACCCAGCCGAGGAAGATCAGCGACAGCCCGGCGAGAGTCGCCTGTAGCGTCGCCCCGAAGGTGAAGAATTGAACCCGCCCGTCCGAGCGGATGTAGATCTGACGTTCCGGGAACGTCGCATGAAGCCACGCCCACGCACGCTCGACGAGCGTTCCGGCCATGCCGTTACTTCCCTCTTTGGCGTCTTTCGCGCCGACCCCAGAAGTTGGCATTTCACCTACTTCTGGGCGCTTGTTCAAGCTCTTAGCCCAGAAAAAAGAACCCGAGGTTAATCTCGGGCCGAACGGCGCATCCGGGCGGGTCACAGGGCTTTTGCCGCGGCGAGCACGGCCTCCACATGACCGGGCACTTTGACCTTGCGCCAGATGTGCCGGATGACGCCTTTGGCGTCGACCAGGAACGTGGCCCGGTCCATTCCCATGTATTTGCGGCCATATAGCGTCTTGAGCACCCAGACGCCATAGGTTTCGGCAATTTCCTTCTCGGGATCCGACGCAAGGGTGATTTTCAGCTTATGTTTCGTCTTGAACTTGTCATGAGTTATCGGGTTGTCCTTGGACACGCCGATGATTTCCACGCCGAGGGCGTCGAATTTTTTCTTGGCTGCGGTGAATTCCAGGGCCTCCTTGGTGCAACCGGAGGTATCGTCCTTGGGGTAGAAGTAGAGGACGTAAGGCTTGCCCTTGAGGGCGGCGGACGAAATTTCGCCTGCAGAGTCTGTTGACATCCGGAAGGCGGGCGCCCGGTCGCCGGGCGCGAGCTCTTTGGCCATCAAGGTCTCCGGTATGCGATTAACGAGGCCCCCACTCTGGCGTTTACCAGAGCGGACGGTTAGGCGATAAGCTGATGCGCGGTCAGACGCAAGAGGCCGGGCCCGAATCGGGCACAGGCCCCACAGCTAGTAGCAAAAACACGGTGGAAGAAGCGGTCTGGTGGACGCGTATCTCAAATACCTGAAGTTGCCGCGCCTCGAATTCCTCAGGCCCCGCCGGCATCACGTGCGCCGGGCCGGATTTTTCGCCGCAGCAGCCGCCGTCTTCATCGTCTGCTTCGTTTTTGGCGCGTTCCTGCGCGTCCTTGTGGGGCCGATTTCGCTCAGCCTGCTCAACGGCACCATCTCGGCGTCGGTGTCGGACGCGCTGCCGGGCTTCAAGGTCCGTTACGACGAAGCCGCCCTCGAATGGTCGCGCGAGGAAGGGCGCATCAACCTGGTCGTGCTGGGCGCGCGGGTGTTCGACGACCGGCATCGCATCGTCGCGCAGGCGCCCAAGGCCGAAGTCGGGCTGGCGGCGGGCGCATTCTTCCGCGGCAAGGTAAAGGTCAAGCGCATCGCGCTGGTCGGCGTGCAACTCAACTTCGTGCGCATGGAAGACGGCAAGTTGCGGTTGGGCGTCGAGAACGACCATGGCAACAGCGATGCGCTGGACCGCATCCGCGATGCCATCGAAAAGGGGCAGGGCGGCTCCTCGCTCCAGAGTTTCGCCGTGCGTCATGCGCGGCTCGCCTTTTACGACGAGGCCACGCACCTCTTCGTCGTCGCGCCGGACGCCAGCCTGCAATTCTCCAACGGAAACACGCTCGACGGCGCGCTGATCGCGGCGGTCGACGCGCAGATCGAGATTTCCGGAAGCCGTGCGAAGATCTCCGGCGAGCTGCGGCTGCCGCCGGTCGGCCCGACCACCGGCGACATCTCGATGAAGGGCCTCGAACTGTCGGCGCTGAGCGCGAACAGCAAGCTCCTGTCCATGCTGGCGCCCTTCAATCTGGTGACCGACATCTCGGGCAGCTTCACTTTGGACGGCACCAAGCTCGTCTATGCCGATTTCGGGATTGGGGCCACGGGCAACGTCAACGGTCTGGGACCCAAGGCCCTGCCTGTCAAATCGCTCAAGCTGGTCGGGCGCTACGACGGCAAGACCGGGCGGCTGCTCATCGACGATGGTTCGCTCGCGGGCGCCGAAGCGCAGGCCCACCTCCAGGGTTCGGGCGACGTGTTCTTCGACAAGGACAACCAGCTCACCTCCGCGTCGCTCGACATCACAATGGACAAGATCGTCTTCGACGTGCCCACGGTGACGATGAAGACCGTGGCCATCGCCCGCGCCGGGCTGCGCGCCGATTATGACGCGGCGAGCAACACGATCGCCGTCAGCCAGGCGGTGATTTCCGGCGGGCCGCTCCAGGCCAACCTGACCGGAAAGGTGACGCTCGCCGGCGACGCCTCGCCGGGCATCGATGTCGATGGCAAGATCGCCGCCATCGGCATCCGCGACCTGCTGCGCTATTGGCCGCTCAAGGTTGCCGGCGGTGCGCGCGAATGGATCGACGCAAATGTCCCGACGGGACGGCTCGGGCCGGTTCTGCTCCACGCCCATATCCTGCCCGGCCAGCTCGACCAGCCGGCGCTGCCCGACGATGCCGTGAACGTCTCCTTCCCGTTGACCGGCGCCACGATCAACTACGTCGACGGCCTGGACCACATGACGAACGTGGCCGGCACGGCGGTCCTCAGCGGCGACAATTTCAAGGGTGAGATCACATCCGGCAATGTCGGCCGCATCACCGTGGGCATCAGCAATATCGCCATCCCCAATCTTCACATCGACGACGCTCCCGCCGACATCACCGCCCATGTCTCCGGCGGCCTTCCCGATGTCCTGGCGCTGATCGACGAGAAGCCGCTGCGCTATCCCACGCGCTTCCATCTGAACACCAAGGGCGCACGCGGGCAGGTCGAGGCCGATCTTACATTTCATGTTCCCACCAAGCAGAACGTGCCGATCGACGATGTCGGGATCAATGTGAAGACCACGGTGTCGGGCCTCGCCATCGCGCTCAGCGACCACACAAAGATCACCGACGGCATCGCCACCTTCGTCATCGACAACAATTCGCTGCACGCCACCGGGCCGGTCATGATCGGCGGCGTGCAGATGAACGTGGACTGGACCGAGACCTTCAAGGACACGCCGATAACCACCCGCGTCACCGCCCGCGGCGTGATGGACAACGCCGCGCGCGATTCCTTCGGCTTCCGGCTTGGCGATTTCATCGACGGGCCGGTGGGCGTCAATGCCGTCCTGCTGGGCCGCCGCGGCGAACTCCAGACCGCGCAGGCGACGCTCGATCTGACCCAGGCCAGCGTTGGCTACGACCTCATCAACTACAAGAAGCCGCCCGGCACACAGGCGGGCGGTACCGCGAATGCCCGTTTCGCACCGGACGGTTCGGTGCGGTCGGCGGATTTCCAGATCAACGGCCCCGGCCTCACCGCGAAGGGAACCGCCACGCTAGACGCGAACGGCGACCTGTTGCGGCTCGACGCGCCGATGGTGAAGGCGGGTCCGGCGAACGACTTCGCCATCACGCTGGTCGAGGGACCGATCGTCAGCCTGACCATCAATGGAAAGTCCTTCGACGGCTCGGCGCTGGGCAAGCACAATCCCGGAGTCACCGCGAGCGGCCCCGCCAAGCCGCAGCCCACGGACTCCAACGACCCGTTCCACGCCAGCGTCAAGGTGGACCGCCTGGTGCTGCAGGAGGGCGTGGTGCTCGCGCCCTTTTCGCTCGAACTCAATGGCCTCGGTCACCGGCCCCAGGCGATGTCGCTGTCCGCGACGATGGGGGCGAAGGGCGCAAAGGTCTCCGGCTCGTTGGCCACCGACGAAGGCGGGCGGCGCGTGACGCTGTCGGCCGACGACGCCGGGCAGCTGCTCAAGGGGATGTTCGGCATGGACAGCGTGCGCGGCGGGACGCTCGCCGTCACCGTCAAGCTTCCGCCCATGGCCCTGGCGGCGCGCAACGACGCGGGCACGCCCGACTACACCGGCACATTGTCGCTGCGAGACGTGCGCGTGCTGAACCAGCCGTTTCTGACGCGCCTGTTCACGGCAGGATCGCTGGAGGGCTTCGTCAACCTGATGCGCGGCGAGGGCGTCGTGCTGGACAAAGCCGACGTGCCGTTCACCACCCATGGCGACGTGATCGACATCCGCGACGCGCAGGCTTCCGGCCCCTCCATCGGCATCACGGCTGACGGCTATCTCGACCGCCGCACCAGCACGCTGGCGCTGAAGGGCGCGGTGGCGCCGGCCTACGGGCTCAACAGCGTGCTGGGCGCGATACCGCTGCTCGGCAATGTGCTGGTGTCGAAGAAGGGCGAGGGCATCCTCGGCATGACCTACAGCGCCACGGGCAGCTTCGACTCGCCGGAGGTGAGCATGAATCCGCTGTCGGTGCTGGCGCCGGGCATCCTGCGCCGGATCTTCGAGGGCAAGACGCCATCGGCTCCGGCCCAGGCCAATACCACGCCGCCGTCTCCGGAAAAGCAGCAATAGTGTTCGCGAAGGCCTCCGGACGCAATTCGAGTCCTCCTCCCGAGCGCAGTTTTTTCGCGATGGTAAGTCCTGCCGCGCCGCCGCGGCGGCTAGAAGAACTCCTGCATGAGCATGTGCGTTCGCTCCTGTTGATCAGCCATGCGCGGCCAGGCGCGACGCGTGCGCATGGCCGGCGGGCTGATGGATTGGAGGTCCGGATTCCGGCGGCCATCCGGCAAGCGGCGGCGGCGGTCCAGACCCAATTCGAGGGAATAGAACAAAACTAGCACACCAGCGTCACGCTGCCAAGCAAAACCTGGAAATTCCGGAGTATTAATATTTCAATTTGTGCAGGTTTTGGGACATCGCGATTTGCCGCCCGGAGCCTAGGCGGGCCGCACCAGTACGTGCTTCTTCCGGCCGAGGGAGAGTTTGGCGACGCCCTCGGCAGAAAGCGCGGCGGCGTCCACGATCAGTTTGGGATCGGACACGGTCTCGTCGTTCAGCTTCAGGCCGTTGTTGGCGATCAGCTTGCGGGCTTCCGAATTCGATGAGGCGAGGCCCGCGGCGACGGCGAGGTTGAGGATGCCCTCCGGAAGCTTCGCGCTGATCGTCGGCAGGCCCTGGGCGCTCGCGCCTTCCTCGAACGCGCGCCGCGCCGTGTCCGCCGCCGCGTTCGCGGCCTGCTTTCCGTGGAGGATCGCCGTCGCCTCGGTGGCGAGAATCTTCTTGGCGTCGTTCAGCTCGGCGCCTTGCAGGGATTCCAGCCGCGCGATTTCGCCGATGGGCAGATCGGTGAACAGGCGCAGGAAGCGGCCGACATCCCTGTCTTCGGTGTTGCGCCAGAATTGCCAGTAGTCGTACGGGCTCACCTGGTCGGCGTTGAGCCACACCGCGCCCGCCACCGTCTTGCCCATCTTGGCGCCGGACGCGGTGGTGATGAGCGGCGTCGTCAGCCCGAAGAGCTGGACGTTCTCCATGCGGCGGCCGAGATCGATGCCGGAAACGACGTTGCCCCACTGGTCTGAGCCGCACGATTGCAGGCGGCAGCCATAGCGCTTGTAGAGCTCCACGAAATCGTAGGCCTGCATGATGGAGTAGTTGAATTCGAGGAATGACAGCGGCTGCTCGCGGTCCAGCCTGAGCTTCACGCTCTCCATCGCCATCATCCGGTTGACGGAGAAGTGCCGGCCCACCTCGCGCAGGAACGGGATGTATTCGAGCCTGTCGAGCCAGTCTGCATTGTCGACCAGGAGCGCATCGCTGGGGCCGTCGCCGAACTTGAGCAGGTGCTTCACGCCGGCGACGATGGAATTCTTGTTCTGCTGAATCTTCTCCGGCGTGAGGATCAGCCGGGTCTCGTCCTTGCCGGAGGGGTCGCCCGCCTTGGTCGTGCCGCCGCCCATGAGCAGGATGGGCCGGTGGCCCGCCTGCTGGAGGCGGCGCAGCGTCATGAGCTGGACAAGGCTGCCGACATGCAGGCTGGGCGCCGTGCAGTCGAAGCCGATATAGGCGGTGACGCGCTTCTCGCCGAACAGGGCATCGAGGTCGCCCGGTGCCGAGCAGTCGTAATAGGCGCCGCGCTCCACGAAGGTGCGGAGAAATTCCGAGCGGAATTGCGGCGGGGCAGTCATGTTATAAGGGCCTCGAAAACGGGCCGGGTGTGTAGCACGAATGCCAAGTTCGGATAAAGCAGTCCAGAACGTCATCGGCCTGATGAGCGGCACCTCGCTGGACGGCATCGACGCGGCACTCGTCGAGACCGATGGCGAAGACGTGGCTATCCCCGGCGCGACGCTGGCGGTGCCCTATGATGCGCAAACGCGGGCCATGCTGCGGGCGGCGCTGGAGGAGGCGTGCGGCGTGGCCGAGGGCGCGCCGGTGCCGTGGTCCATCCGCGACGCCGAACGCCGCCTTACCGAGGCGCATGCCGAGGCGGTCAAGGCGCTGCTGGACAGGGCGAAGCTCGCGCCGCGCGACGTGGCGCTGGTCGGCTTCCACGGCCAGACCATCCTGCACCGCCCGCACGTGCGCTGGACCTGGCAGATCGGCGATGGCGCGCTGCTGGCGCGGCTCACCGGCATCGACGTGGTCAACGATTTCCGCTCGGCGGATGTGAAGGCGGGCGGGCAGGGCGCGCCGCTGGTGCCGCTTTATCATGCCGCGCTGGTGCGCGAGTCCGGCAGGTTCGAGAAGCCCGTGGTGCTGGTGAACATCGGCGGCGTGGCCAACGTCACCTATGTCGGCGAGACCGACATCCTGGCCTTCGACACCGGCCCGGGAAACGCGCCGATCGACGACTGGGCGATGGCGCATACGCAAAAACCGGTCGATCATGACGGCGCACTGGCGCGGGGCGGCAAGGTCGACCATGCCAGGTTGGAGGCCATGCTGGCGCACCAGTTCTTCGACGTGGCGCCGCCCAAATCCCTCGACCGCCTCGACTTCACGGCCGACGCGGTGCGCGGCCTGTCGCCGGAGGATGGCGCGGCCACGCTCACCGCCTTCACCGCCGCCTCGCTCGCCCGTGCGCGCGAGCATTTTCCGGAAGTCCCCAACACCTGGATCGTGTGCGGCGGCGGGCGGCACAACCCGGTGCTGATGGGCGAGCTGCGCGCGCGGGTGAATGCGCCGGTGCTCAGCGCGGAAGACGCCGGCTGGCGCGGAGACTTCATCGAGGCCGAAGCCTTCGCCTACCTGGCCGCGCGCGCGGCGAAGGGCCTTCCGATCAGCTTGCCCACGACGACGGGCGTGCGCGAACCGATGACGGGCGGGAGATTGCACAAGAAATAAGCTGCCCCGCTCTCGCGCAGGTGGAAGGAGTCACTGCAGCCCGTATTCGTTTTCGGGGTCGAGTTCTTTCAGTTTCGCGCGATCGGCGGCGGCATGGGCCGAGTCGCCCATATGATCGTAGGCCTTGGCACGCAGGCCGTAGGACGGTGCGTCGCCGGCGTCGTTGCCGATGGCAGCGGAGAAGCTCGCGATGGCCAAATTGCGGCCGCGCGGCTCATTTGGACGCAGCCGGGGCGGCGGGCTTCACGTTGTAGCCCGCGAACTCTTCGTCGATATAGGGCTCGAGGTCCTTGGCCTTGTCGATGTCATCGGCGGCGCCGGCATCGTTGATGGCAGCCTTGGCGATGCCGCGCAGATAGTAGGCGCCCGCGCCCTTGGGACGCGCGGCGACGGCGTTGTCGAGATCGGCG
The DNA here is from genome assembly GCA_050728855.1 of Rhizomicrobium sp. Taxonomy (GTDB): domain Bacteria; phylum Pseudomonadota; class Alphaproteobacteria; order Micropepsales; family Micropepsaceae; genus Rhizomicrobium. The sequence goes on from JBOHKI010000015.1 coordinate 51,087, forward strand.
ATGGCGTTCTTCATGTCGCCGCGCTTGTAGCTGATCAGGGCGCGCGCCAGGAGCACCGCGAAATCGCCCGGATGGGTCGATATCGCGTTGTTGCAGTCGGAGTAGCCGAGATCGAGATCCTTGCCGGCGACGGCGCGCACCCAGCAGCGCTGCATGTCGGCGATGGCCGGATCGTCGACATGGGTGGCGATGAACTCCACGTCGCCCAGCGCCAGATCGTACTTGCCGTCCTCGGCATAGGCGGTGGAGCGCTCGAGCCAGGCATTGAGCCAGGTCGAGTCCAGCAGCATCACCTGGCTCTGCGCCGCCTCGGCCTGCGGATACTGGCCGGCCAGGCGATAGGCGAGGCCGAGCGCGTATTCCGCATCGGCGTACTGGTCGGTGCTCACGCCGTCCTTCGCGTAGGACTGGCAATATTCGATGCGATCCTCGGGCGAGTGGTATTTGTTGATGCATTGGCCTGCCGCCAGACCCATGCGGGCGTCGGCCTGGCTCAGCGGAATGCATGCGGCGGCGACGGCGAGCGCCGCGATCAGTCTGGTTTTCATGTGCCCCTGCGATAAATCACTCGCGATGCGATTATAGAACCAATCGGGCGAAAATGCGCCACGCGAAATCGCGGGCATTAAGCATGTCAATTGTTCAGCGGCCCTCGCGCGGGCCGCTCATGGTGCGGGAGGCGTAATCCTTCACCGCTTCAACCACCTCGGCCTCATGATGATCGAAGAAGTGGTTGGCTCCCTCGATTTTCTCATAAGTGATCTTGATCCCCTTCTGTGCCGAGAGCCGGTCGACGAGCTTCTGGACATCGAGCTCCGGCACCACCTGGTCGCGGGTTCCGTGGACCATCAGGCCGGAGGCCGGGCAGGGCGCGAGGAAGTTGAAGTCGTACATCGAGGCTGGCGGGGCGATGGAGATGAAGCCCGTGATCTCCGGCCGGCGCATAAGCAGCTGCATCCCGATCCAGGCGCCGAACGAAATGCCGCACACCCAGACGAAGGAGGGATTGGGATAAAGCGTGTTCATCCAGTCGAGCACCGCGGCGGCATCGGACAATTCGCCCGCGCCGCTGTCGAAGGTTCCCTGGCTCCTTCCGACGCCGCGGAAATTGAAGCGCACCGTGGTGCAGCCCAGCCCGTGGAACATGTGGAAGAGGTCGTAGACCAGCGGATTGTTCATCGTGCCGCCGAACTGGGGGTGCGAATGCAGCACCAGCGCCATCGGCGCGCCGGGGGTTTTCTGGCGCTGGTAGCGGACTTCGATTCGCCCCGCGGGGCCTGGGAGGATGATGTCGGGCATCTAGGCGTTCCAAGCGGGCAGGTGGGGATTGAGGCTTTTGGACGCATCCAATAACCTGTTTAGTATCAATGGCTTAAGAATAGACGCCCTGCCATGCGCGCCGAATTCTTGACCATGGTAGTCGGTGAATCTATATGCAGCGCAGTAGAGAACCATGTGCGCCTTGATTTGGGGCCGCTTCTGTTAACACGGGAGCCACCCCGAAAAGCAAGGAAAAGCGCGAAAGAGGCGGGAGTTTTCCCATGAGACTCAGCACCAAGGGCCGCTATGCCGTGATGGCGATGGCCGACCTGGCCGGCCACGAGGGCGGCGGCAAGCCCGTGTCGCTGGCGGAGATCGCCAAGCGGCAGGAGATTTCGCTCTCCTATCTGGAGCAGCTGTTCGCCAAGCTCCGCCGCGGCGGACTGGTCAAAAGCGTGCGCGGGCCCGGCGGCGGCTACCGCCTGAGCCGGCCGTCCGGCGACGTGCGCATCGCCGACATCATCCTGGCGGTCGACGAGCCGATCACGGCCACGCGCTGCCAGCCGGGCAGCCCCGTCGGCTGCACGGGGACGTCAACCCGCTGCGTCACCCACGATCTGTGGGAGGAGCTGGGCCGGCAGATCCATGTGTTCCTGTCCAGCGTGTCGCTGGCCGACGTCGTGGAGAAGCGCGTGCTCGGCCGCGCCAAGCCCTGCGAGGCCAAGCT
>JBOHKI010000016.1:0-51141 GCA_050728855.1 Rhizomicrobium sp.
GCACGACGAACGGCTAGCAAGATGGAAGGCCGAAAGTAAGGCAATGAACGCGAAGTCGGCACGGGCAAACAAGAAACGTAAAGCCGTCGACAAAATGGGTCCTATTGCTTCGCCCCTGGTCAACAGCATCAACAGTCAAGTTGCAGCACGCCAACGAAAGCGAAACGCCAATATCAACGAAATTGAAACATGGGAGGCCAAGTTAAACAAAGAGCGACGCGCCAGAATCGGATCGCGTCCCGAACGTAAGCTGTCCAAGATCTAGTATCGCCGCCAACGGTTTCGCGGGTTTTGGCCCCTTCATGCTCAATGTACTGACAATATATCATAAAAATCCTATTCGTACCCCTTGTAATCCCCCTTCCAATGCTCTACTTCTGCGTGTCGACCACACTCAGGAGTTTCATCCGTGCTGACCTGACGTCACCGCGAGACCAGACAGGCTGGGGCGCAAGCTCGCGTGCGCCCGTGCAGGATTCGATGGCCGAAAGGCCGGATTCAGGCCTTTTCGAGCGACCGGTTCGCTCGGATTCCAGGCCGGATCAGGCGTCCGCCTCGCGGCAAGCGCTCTCCCGTGTTGCACCAAAGGTGGACGGGGAAATGCGGTGCCGCAGCAGGGGATGCCGGGGCGAAGGCCGTCGGTCCTGTTCAAGCCGTGGTGATCGAACAGGGCATGCGCGCGGCGTCTGGGATGGCGCACGCGGCCGGCCCGCGCGAGATCACGGCAAGCCCTGGCGTATTCGCGATACGGACAGGGCTTCGTCGTATCTTTCGCTCTCCGTTCCAGCGAAAGGCACCGGAACTAGAGCATCGCGGGGATGACGCGGTCGGGCGGCTTGTGGCCGTCGGCGAAAGTCTTGATGTTGATGATGACCTTCTCACCCATGTCGATGCGGCCCTCGAGCGTGGCCGAGCCCATATGGGGAAGCAGCGTCACGCTCTTCTGCTTGAGGAGCTTGGGGTTCACGGCGGGTTCATGCTCGAAGACGTCGAGCCCCGCGCCGGCCAGTTCGCCCGCGCCCAGCATGCGGGCCATCGCGTTCTCGTCGATCACCTCGCCGCGCGCGGTGTTGACGATATAGGCCGACGGCTTCATCAGCTTCAGGCGCCGCGCCGATAGCAGGTGATAGGTCGCCGGGGTGTGCGGGCAGTTGATGGAGACGATGTCCATCCGCGCCAGCATCTGGTCGAGACTCTCCCAATAGGTGGCGGAGAGCTCCTTCTCGATCTCGCGGTGCACGGGCTTGCGGTTGTGATAGTGGATCTGGAGCCCGAAGGCCTTGGCGCGGCGGGCGACGGCCTGGCCGATGCGCCCCATGCCCACGATGCCCAGCCGCTTGCCCCAGATGCGGTGGCCCAGCATCCAGTTCGGGCTCCAGCCGGTGAAGCGGTCGGCCTTGAGTTCCTCGACGCCCTCCACCAGCCGGCGCGGCACCGCAAGGATCAGCGCCATGGTCATGTCGGCGGTGTCCTCGGTGAGCACGCCGGGCGTGTTGGTGACGGTGATGCCCTTCTCCAGCGCGGTCTTGACGTCGATATTGTCCACGCCGTTGCCGAAATTGGCGATCAGCTTCAGCCGCTCGCCGGCGCGCACCAGCACCTTGGAGTCGATGCGGTCCGTCACCGTCGGCACCAGCACGTCGGCGGTCTTCGCGGCCTCGACCAGCTCGGCCTGCGTCATCGGCGTGTCGGAGAGATTGAGCCGCGCGTCGAACAGCTCGCGCATCCGCGTTTCGATCGCGTCGGGAAGCTTTCGCGTGACGATGACGAGCGGCTTTTCGGCGGGCATGGGAAATGAACTCCGGTCCTTCGCCTCTTAGCAGATGCAACGAAACCGGCAAAGCGGGACGCCGGGGCTTGCCGATCCCCGGCGAAGTGGCAAGGTGGCCCAAACGCTATCGAGGTGAGTGGGTATGACGGATCACGACGCGCCGCAGGCGGGCGAAGGTGGCTTGCCCGCGGGCGACGCCGGTGTCGAGGCGGCGGGGCTGGCAGCCTGGCTCAACACGCCGCCCGGCGAATCCGCGGTGGGCGGCGCCATCGCGCCCCGGCTCGGCCAGGTGTCATGGGCGATGCTGGAATGGGCCCGCAATCCCTACATCCTGCTGGTCTGGATCTACCTGTTCTCGCCCTATTTCGTGAAGCACGTCGTCGGCGATCCGGTGGTGGGGCAGGGCTATGCCGGGCTGATCCAGGCCTATAGCGGCATCGGCATCGCCATCCTCGCGCCATTCCTGGGCGCGATCGCCGATCGCGGCGGCCGCCGCAAGCCGTGGCTCGCGCTCTACGTCGTCATCCTGATCGCGGCGATGCTGCCCATGTGGTTCGCCATGCCGCATTCCAGCATGGCCGGCATCGTCTTCGTCGGCGCGCTGATCGCGGCCGCCAACATCTCCTACGAATTCTCCGCCGTGTTCCACAATTCGCTGCTGCCCACGATCGCCAGCCAGCGCGGCATCGCGGGGCTCTCCGGTCTCGGCCTGTCGCTCGGCAACGCGGCCGGCATCATCCTGCTGCTGTTCATGCTCATCGCCTTCTCGCTGCCGGGCAATGTGGGGTGGAGTTTCATTCCCGCCCATCCGCTGTTCGGCATCAGCCAGGCGCTGCACGAGCCGGAACGGCTCTCCGGCCCGGTCTGCGCGGCGTGGCTGGCGGTGTTCTGCCTGCCGCTGTTCTTCTTCACGCCCGACCAGCCTTCCGCCAATCTGCCGCTGTTCACCGCCATGAGGCAGGGCGTGCAGAGCGTCATCGCCACGATCAAGTCGCTCCGGCACTATCGCAACGTCGGCGCCTATCTCCTGGCGCGGCTGTTCTTCAACGACGGGATGACGGCGGTGCTGGTGTTCGGCGGCATCTACGCCTCCACCACCTTCCACTGGGGCCCGATCCCGATGCTGGTCTACGGCATCGAGCTCAGCATCTTCGCGGTGTTCGGCGGCTTCTTCGGCGGCTGGATCGACAACAAGTTCGGTTCAAAGAACGCCATCTTCATCAGCGTCGGCGGCACCACGCTGGTCGGCCTGCTGGTGCTCACCATGGGACCGGACCGCATCCTCTGGTTCATCCCCTACGACACCACATTGCCGCATGTCTGGTCGGGACCGTTCTTCAACACCTGGCCGGAGATCATCTTCCTGCTGATGGTCAATTTCATCGCCGTGCTGATCACCGCGGGCTATGCCAACAGCCGCACCATGCTCGCCCGCATCGCGCCGCCGGAGAAGATGGCGGAGTTTTTCGGCCTCTATTCGCTGTCGGGCCAGTCCACCAGCTTCCTCGCCACCGGCTTTATCGGCTGGCTGACGCTTTACGCCCACAACCAGCGCATCGGATTGCTGGGCGAGACGCTGTTCCTCAGCATCGGCCTGGTGCTGATGCTGTTCGTCAAGGAAGAGCGCACGACGCTGGCGTGACGCGCCGGTTAGTGCGGATAGGCGCCCGGCGGCGGGCCGTCGTGCCAGTGGCCGTCCCTGTCGTACCAGCCGTCGTCATGCTCGTGGCTGTCGTGATGGTCGCCATCGTGCCCGTCGCCATCATGATGATCCCCATCATGGTAGCCGTCATCATGGTGATCGCCATCGTAGCCGTCGCGACGATCGCCATCGTGATGACCGTCGTCGTGATGGTCGCCGTCGTGATAGCCGTCATCGCGACGATCGCCATCGCGCCCGTCAGGGCGATCGCCATCGTGCCAGCCGCCGTCGCCGGGAGGGCCCTCGCCGTCGCGATTGTGTTGGCGATAGTATTCCTCGGGCGGGCCGTCATAGCCGTCTGGCGGCGGGCCGTCGTGGAAGGCGCGAACGCCGTAACGGTGCCACAGCTCGCGGAAATGCGTGCCGTCCAGATAAGTCAGGTCATAGGCCCTGAGCTCGTCCATGTAGATGCCGAGCAGCATGTCGTAGGTGTTGGCCTGCTGCCAGTAGCGGTGCAGGGCTTCCATATGCGCCCAGTAGAGTTCCAGGCACATCTCGTCGCAGCATTCATGCTCGCAACGGTGGCGCACCCGGCGGCAGTCGTGCTCGCAGCGATGATAACCGCAAGGATCGAAGCAGTCCGGGTGGCGGAAGCCGATTTGCGGCACCGGGTCGAACGGATCGAGCAGAACCGCGTCGTCGCCCGGAACGCCCGCCGCCGCCGGCGTGGCCGGCGCCTGCGCGAAGAACAATCCCAGCGCGAGGCCCGCGAGCATCGTTGCCTTGCGCAGTCCCGAACCGATGGTCATGGCACTCTCCTCAATGGCCTTCGCGATGGGGGCCGGCGCTGGCGTGGTCGAGCAAGTCGCGCAATTGGTTCATCGTCGGCTTGAAGCCCGCGAGCGCGGACGCGGTCATGTAATCGTTGGCCTTCGACAAATCCTGCTTCACGCCCGGCGGGCCCGCCTTGTAGAGCACGCCCAGGTGATAGAGCGCCGCGCCGAAGCGCTGGTCGGCTGCCTTCTGGAACCAGTGCTCGGCGCGTGCATAGTTCAGCGGCACGCCGATGCCCTTGGCGTACATCACGCCCAGCGTGTTCTGCGAGGACGCGTCGCCTTTGATGGCCGCCGTCTGGATGACGCGCACGATTTCGAGCGGCGTAAACTTGCCGGTCGGTTCGTCGCCCATCGTTGCCTGGAAGCGCGCGATGGCCTTGTATTCCGAGCCGCCCTGCGCCGCTGCCCAGCGCGCGAACGGCACGCTCGACCAGCCGAGGAACCACAGTGCCTGCTGCACGTCGTGCGGCGGGATGCCGGCCTGGGCCACGGCAAGCGCGCGTTCGCGGTCCAGCCCCATATGGCATTCGTCGCTGTAGGGTACGCCGCTCGCGTTTCCGTCCGGCGGATAGAATTCGTAAGGCGGCACCCAATATTGGGCCTTCTCGGCCGCTTCGGCGGAGACGCGCGGGCCCAGCCAGCGCGAATTGCGCACATTGTAGTCCAGCTGCCGCAGATACTCCCGCGCCAGTGGATCGCCCATGTTGTCGGCGACGTGAAAATAGGTCAGCGCCTCGCCATTGTTCTCCTGGATCACCGAATCCGAGGCGATGCCCATCTGCCGGCGCGCCGTCGCCGCATCGCCGCTGTCGAATTCGTTCCACGCATCGTCGTGGAAACGGTGAACCGAGCCCCACACATTGCCCAGCGAGCCATAGGTGTCCGGCGGCGGGGTATAGGTCTGTTTCGGACCATGCGCATTCCAGGCTGGCGGTCCCGCCGGCGCGGCGGAGACGTCGTCGCCGTAATTGGCGGTGTGGATCTGGCCCAGCTTGATGAAGCCGTCCGCGCCGCGGCACGACAGGACGTAGATGATCCGCTTGCGCGCCTGTTCGCGCTGGTCGGCGGTCATGAGCAGCATCAATTTCTGCTGCTGCACCAGCGAGCGGTGGAAATCGTCCGCGATCACGCGCCGCGCGTAGCGATCGCCGATGTGTTCGGCGAGCCGGTCGCTCTGCGATGCGAGGTAGTACCAAACGTAGGATTCGATCGGATCGTAGTATTTGCTGTCGCCGCGCTCGTCGCCATAGATGTCGCCGAGGCGCACTTCGGAGAGGAAGTCGTCATCCTTCCACGCTGCCTGGCGCCAGATCTTGATGCCCGCCTCGGGACTGATCCGGGTGAAGGCGACCGCGCCGTCCGTATAGTCCGCGCGCGCCGGCACCGCGGTTAACGCAACCGCCGCGAGCGAAGCGGTCAGACTGATAACCAAGGCCCACGTCCGGCCCGACCTGAAAACCCCGACCACGGCCAATCCCCCGACCGTTGCGCTCCATTTTGGAGCTCGTTACCCAACGCAACCGTGCCTGCGCACGGCCGTCCAACCCGCGCTTACCTTAACACGTCGGTTCACGGCCCGGGAGTCGGGGAGTTGTGGGTCAGTGGCGGAAGTGGCGCACTCCCGTGAATGCCATGGCAAGGCCTGCTTCGTCGGCCGCCTTGATGACCTCGTCGTCACGAATCGAGCCGCCAGGCTGGATAACCGCGGTCGCGCCCGCCTCGGCGACGGCAAGAAGTCCGTCAGGGAACGGAAAGAAAGCATCGGATGCGGCAGCCGATCCTTTGGTTAACGGTTCCGGCCATCCCGCCGTCTGTGCGGCCTCGCGCGCCTTGATCGCCGCGATTCGCGCCGAATCGACCCTGCTCATTTGCCCCGCGCCGATGCCCGCGGTCTGTCCGTCCCTCGCATAGACGATGGTGTTGGACTTCACATGCTTGCCCACGGTGAAGGCGAACAGCATGTCGACGATCTCGCGCTCGCTGGGTTTGCGCCGGGTCACGATCTTCAAATCATCGCGCGCGATGTGGGCGCTGTCGCGCGTTTGCGCGAGGAACCCGCCCGCCACCGTGCGAATCGACCAGCCGGCCGACGACGGATCGGGCAGGCCGCCCGCGATCAGCAGCCGGAGATTCTTCCGCGCGGAAAGAATCCGCCGCGCATCGGGGTCGGCATCCGGCGCGATGATCACTTCGGTGAAGAGCTTGGAGATCTCTTCCGCCGTCGCGCCGTCGAGCGTTCGGTTGAAGGCGAGGACGCCGCCGAAGGCGCTGACCGGATCGCAGGCCAGGGCCTTGCGATAGGCGTCGGCAAGGTTCGAACCCAGCGCCACGCCGCAAGGGTTGGCGTGCTTGATGATGGCGCAGGCCGCGCCTGCCTTCGGGTTGAACTCCGCCACCAGTTCATAAGCCGCGTCGGTGTCGTTGATGTTGTTATAGGAGAGTTCCTTGCCCTGGAGCTGCTCGGCGGTCGCCACGCCGAAGCGCGTCTCGCCGGTCACATAAAACGCCGCTTCCTGGTGCGGATTCTCGCCATAGCGCAGCGATTGGCGGAGGCTGCCGGCCAGCGTGCGCCGGCGCGGCGGGGTCTTGTCTTCGAGATGGCCTGCCAGCCAGCCCGACACCGCGGCGTCATAGGCCGCCGTGCGCGCATAGGCGATCTGCGCGAGTTTGCGGCGCAATGTGGCCGTGGTCGCGCCCTTGTTCGCGTCCATCTCCGCCAGCACCGCGGCATAGTCGTTGGTATCGACCACGACCGTCACCCAATCGTGGTTCTTCGATGCGGCGCGGATCATCGCCGGGCCGCCGATGTCGATGTTTTCGATGGTCTCCTCGAAATCCGCGCCCTTCGCGACGGTGGCTTCGAAGGGATAGAGGTTGGAGACGAGGAGATCGATCCCTTCGATGCCATGCGCCTTCATCGCGTCCGCGTGCTTGTCGCGCAACGCCAGCAGACCTCCGTGGATCTTCGGGTGCAGCGTCTTCACCCTTCCGTCCATGATCTCGGGAAATCCGGTGACCTCCGAAACGTCCGTGACGGCAAGGCCCGCCTCGCGCAGGGCCTTGGCCGTGCCGCCGGTGGAGAGCAGAGTCACGCCGTGGCGGGCGAGGCCCTTGGCAAAGTCGATCAGGCCGGTTTTGTCGGAAACCGAAAGCAGCGCGCGGCGGACGGGGCGGAGCGTCATGGGACGGACTCGGGCGTGGCGATTTCGCCCGCTCTTATCGCCGCAGGAGCCAAAAGAGAAGGGTCAGAACGACGCTGGTGACCAGCGACGTGGTGAAGGGTGCATAGACGTGCCAATCGCCCAGAGCCAGGTGCATGTCGCCGGGCAGGGGCGCGAAGTCGAAATAGGCGACGACCGGCAGGAACACCACCGCGCCCAGGAGAATGATGATCAGCCAGCCCAGCACCTGCATGGGCACCGTCCTACTTCCGGAACAGCCAAAAGAGAAGCGTGAGGACCGCACTCAGCATCACGCAGGTGACGATTGGAAAATAGAAGGTGAAGTTTTGCCTGTGGACAACGACGTCGCCCGGCAGCCGTCCTAGTCCCAGCCGTGCAATCCACGGCCAGAACACGCCCACCGCGAGAATCGCCAGCCCCGCGACGATCAGCCCCCTGCGGATATCCATGACCGGATTCGTTTGCGCGGACGTCCCCGCGCCAGTGCCGCGGCCAATTCCTCGAATTCCCGCCGCAAGGTTCCGCGCTGGCGGGCGAACGAGACCGGCGGGTCGATGGTTCCGGCGTTCGCTTCGATACTGCCCGCGACAGCACGAATCCCGGCATCGTCGCCACCGGCTTCATGTGAAGTCCCTTCAACACCTGGCGCAGCTGCCTCGCGCATTTGCTCCCGCCGTGCCCGCCATAGGTGACGATCATCGCGGGTTTTCCCGACCACTCCTTGTAGAGATGATCGAGTGCATTTTTCAGCGGCGCCGGATAGCCCCAATTGTACTGCGGCGTCACGAAGACAAAGGGCGGGGCTTCCGCAATCTTGCTGCTCCACGCCCCGCGTGTGCGCATGGTCGTAGCTTGCCAGCGCCGGAATGCCGGGCTCGTCATCCATCGGCAGCGGCCAATCCCCGGCGCCTCCTTGGCAGGGCGCTTGCCGACTGGCCTGCCGCGGATTGCGCGGCGCTCGCCGATTTCATCCGAGGGTTCGCCGACACGCTGGCTGACTTCGCGGGGCGAGGAGCGTTGATGGCCGTCAGAACCCGGCGCCGATCACCTTCACGATGGCGCCGGTGAGTTTGGACAGATCCTCCGGCGCGATGGTCAGGGCCGGCGTCAGGTAGACGATATTGCGGAATGGACGCACCCAAACGCCTTCAGCGACCAGGCGGCGCTTCAAGCCGTTGAGGTCGGCGATTCGCTCCAGTTGGACCACGCCGATCGCGCCTTTGACGCGCACGTCTTTCACACCGGGCAGCCCCACGCAGCGGCCCAGTTCGCGGCCCATCTGCTTGCCGATTTCGGCGGCCTGCAACAGCCGCGGCTCGCGCGCGAACAGGTCGAGCGAGGCGTTGGCGGCGGCACACGCGAGCGCGTTGCCCATGTAGGTGGGTCCATGCATGAGCGCGTGCGCCGGATCGTCGGACCAGAACGCGTCGAACACTTTGCGCGTGGCGACCGTGGCAGCCAGCGGCAGCGTGCCGCCGGTGAGGCATTTGCCCAGCGTGACGATGTCCGGCGTCACCTCTGCCGCCTCCATCGCGAACATCGCGGCGGTGCGGCCGAAACCGGTGAATATCTCATCGAAGATCAGGAGGAGGTCGTATTTGTCGGCGGCGCGGCGAAGGCGCCGGAGCACGCGCCCATCGTGGAACTGCATTCCGCCCGCGCCCTGCACCAGCGGCTCGGCCAGAATACCGGCAAGTCCGTCCGCATGGCGCTCCAGAAAGGTTTCGAACGCGGCGATGCTGTCTTCGTCGCGTGGCAGGTCGATCACGGGATGCTCGGGCAGCAGGCCCGCGAACAGCGCGTGCATCCCTTCCTCGGGATCGCATACCGCCATGGTCGCGATGGTGTCGCCGTGATAGCCACCTTTGAAGGCGAGGAACTTGGTCCGCCCGCGAACGCCTTTGTTGAGCCAGTATTGCGTCGCCATTTTCATCGCGACTTCGACCGCGACGGAACCGGAATCGGAAAAGAACACGCGCTCCAGGCCGCCCGGCAGGATTTCGGCAAGCCGCCGCGACAGCGTGAGCGCCTGCTCATGCACCAACCCACCCAGCATGACGTGCGGGAGATCGGCCAGCTGCTTTTCGACCGCCGCGCGGATGTGGGGATGGTTATAGCCGTGGCACGCCGTCCACCAGCTGGCGATGCCGTCGATCAACTCGCGCCCGTCCTGAAGCAGGATGCGCGAGCCCGTCGTGGCGGCCACCGCCAGCGGCGCGGGCGTCGTCTTCATCTGCGTGTAGGGAAGCCAGATGTGCGGCAGACCGGTCTCGTACCAGTCGTGGTTCATCCGATCGCCATGGGCTTCAAACCCAGCCGGTCGAAAAGCGCGCGGTCGCGGTCCTGTGTGGGGTTGGCCGTGGTCAGCAGCTTCGGCCCGTAGAAGATGGAGTTCGCGCCGGCAAGGAAGCAAAGCGCCTGCAATTCCTCGCTCATGGTTTCGCGTCCGGCCGATAGCCGTACCATCGATTTTGGCATGGTCAGCCGCGCCGCGGCGACGGTCCGCACGAATTCGATTCCGTCGACCGGCTGGCCATGGCTGACGGGCGTGCCTTCCACCTGCACCAGCGCGTTGATCGGCACGCTCTCGGGATGGACCGGCAGCGTCGCCAGTGCGTGGATCATGCCAACGCGGTCAGCGCGGCTCTCGCCCATGCCGACGATGCCGCCGCAGCACACATGGATGCCGGCCTCACGCACATGCGCGAGCGTGTCGAGGCGCTCCCGATAGGTTCGGGTGGTGATGATCTCGCCGTAATATTCCGGCGAGGTGTCGAGATTGTGGTTGTAGTAGTCGAGGCCACTGTCCTTCAGCCGCTCCGCCTGCGCGCCGGTCAGCATGCCGAGCGTGACGCAGGTCTCCATGCCCAGCGCCTTGACGCCTTCAACCATCGCACACACCGCATCGAGGTCGCGGTCCTTGGGTTGGCGCCAGGCCGCGCCCATGCAGAACCGCGTGGCGCCCGCCTCGTGCGCCGCCTTCGCGTCCGCCAGCACGGCGCCCACATCCATCAGCTTTCCCGCCTTCACGCCGGTCTCGTAGGACGCGCTTTGCGGGCAATAGGCGCAGTCTTCCGGGCAGCCGCCGGTCTTGATCGAGAGCAGGGTCGATATCTGCACCGCGCGCGGGTCGAAATTCGCGCGATGCACGCCCTGGGCCCGCCACAGCAGATCGTTGAATGGCAGGTCGAACAGCGCCGCGATCTCCTCTCGCGACCAATCGGTGCGGCCGTCCAAGTTCAATGCGCCGTCAGGGATGGTCGCGGGAGCGTTCATGGGCTGTCCTTTATCCGGGCTCGCCAAGGCATTATAGGGGGCCCGGGACCCACGCAAGATGCCGCCGCTCGATCGCTTTGCACAGGACAAGCTCGCGGAACTCGACGCGCGCAATCTGCGCCGCCGGATGGTTGCGACCGCGCGCGCGGACGGTCTGTGGGTCACGCGCGGTGGCCGCGGGCTGCTCTCCTTCTCCTGCAACGATTATCTCAATCTCAGCCATCACCCGGCCGTGAAGGCCGCCGCCGTGGCCGCGATCGCCGAGCATGGCGCGGGCGCTGGCGCCTCGCGGCTGGTGACCGGCAATCATCCGCTGTTCGACACGCTCGAGCAAAGGCTCGCGAGCCTGAAGGGGACACAGGCCGCCTGCGTCTTCGGTTCGGGCTATCTCGCCAATGCGGGCATCATCCCCGCGCTGATCGGCGAGGGCGATCTGGTGCTGGTCGATGCGCTCTCCCATTCCTGCCTGTGGGCCGGCGCGCAGCTTTCGCATGGAACCGTCGTCACCTTCCGCCACAACGATGTGGCGCATGCGGCCGAACTGCTTTCAGGCGCGCGGTCCAAGCATCGCAATGCCTTGATCGTGACGGATGGCGTGTTCTCGATGGACGGCGACCGGGCGCCACTGGCCGAACTCGCCGTGCTGGCGGGCGCCCACGATGCCTGGCTGATGTCCGACGACGCGCATGGACTGGGCGTCATCAATGGCGGCCGTGGCGCCGCGCGCGGCATTGAAGTCGACCTCCAGATGGGCACGCTGTCCAAGGCGCTGGGATCCTATGGAGGCTATGTCTGCGCATCCCAGGCCGTCATCGATCTCATCAAGACGCGCGCGCGTACCCTGATCTACTCGACCGGCCTCCCACCCGCCAATGCGGCGGCGGCGCTGGCCGCGCTCGATATCATCGAGGCCGATCCAGAATTGACCGCGCGGCCGCTCGCCCGTGCGCAGAGCTTCACCCGCGCCTGCAATCTGCCGCTGGCGCAGAGCCCCATCGTTCCGGTCGTCCTGGGCGACGAGATCGTCGCGCTCGAGGCGCAACAGATGCTGGAGCGCGAGGGCTTCCTTGCCATCGCCATCCGTCCGCCGACCGTGCCGTCCCGCACGGCGCGGCTTCGCCTGGCCTTCACCGCCGGTCACGCCGAGGACGATGTCGCCCGCCTCGCGGCGCTGGTCCGCGAACGTATCCTGCCGATGGCCGCATGAGCGCCTATTTCGTCACGTCCACGGGCACCGATATCGGCAAGACTTTCGTCACCGCCGGCCTGGTGCGCCATCTGCGGGGACAGGGCATGCCGGCGGCCGCGATCAAACCGGTGGTGAGCGGGTTCGATCGCGAAACGGCGGCCGGCAGCGATCCCGGGGTTCTGCTCGCCGCCATGGGCGAAGAGGTCACGCCCGCCACGCTCAACCGCGTCGCACCCTGGCGGTTCACCGCGCCCCTATCGCCTGACATGGCCGCCGCGCGCGAGGGCAAGGAAATCGACGTCGATGTCCTGGTGAACTTCTGCCGGGATGCCATCGAAGCCGCGCCCGCCACCATGTTCATAGAAGGCGTGGGCGGCGTCATGGTTCCCCTGGATCGCCGCCGCACCGTCCTCGACTGGATGGCTGGTCTGAACCGGCAAACCATACTGGTCACCGGCAGCTATCTGGGCACCATCAGCCATACGCTGACCGCTATCGACTGCATGAAGAGCCGCAAGCTGATCCTGAGCGCGATCGTCATCAGCGAGACCGGCGACGGCGCCGTGCCGCTCGAGGACACGTCCGCCGCCATTGCGCGCTTCGTTCCGAAGGTTCCCATCGTCGTATTCCCCCGCACCGCGACATCGACGCAGGCCGCGGCGAATTTTGCGGTATTGTGGGACGCGATACGCTAAACCCGATTCTCGCGCCCGCCCGGAGTGAGTAATGGCCTCGACCAAGAAGCGTCCGTACGACTGCTCGAAATGTCCCGGCTATTGCTGTTCCTATCCGTTGATCGAACTGGAACGGAAGGACGTGCAGCGCCTCGCCGCGCACTTCGGACTGGGCTTCCGCGCCGCGCGCAGGAAATTCACTTTCAAGGACCCGGAAGCAACCTACGCCATGCGCCGCAAGGCCGATGTGCATTTCGGCCGCATCTGCCAGTTCTTCGACACCGAGGCGCGCCGCTGTACCGTCTATGAGGCACGGCCCAAGACGTGCCGCATCTATCCCGAGGCGCCGCGCTGCGGCTACTACGACTTCCTCAAATTCGAGCGCGGCCAGCAGGACGACCCGGAACACATCGCCACGACATCCAACGGCCGCGGCTGAGCCTCAGGCGCCGGCGCTCGGCCGCGCCGAGGCGCGGGCATGCCACGCCTGCAGTCTCTCCGCCTCAGCCGGCATGTCCATATTGACGAATTTGGCGAAGTCGATGCCGCACAGAAGCACGATGTCGGCCATGGAATATTCGTCGCCCACCAGCCAGGGACGCCCATCCGCCAGTTCGCCATTCAGCCACTTCATCGCACCCGCCACGATCTTGCGGTTGCGCGCACCATAGTCCGGGAATTGGTTGGGATTGACGATGGCCGTGCGCGGATCGTCGTTGATCCAGACCTGACCCATCGGCGCCCACAGCCGGAATTCGACGCGGCGGGTCCACATCTCGATCAGCGCCTGCTCCTTCGCCCCGCGCCCGAACAGCGCGGGCTCGGGATGCAGCACCTCGAAATACCGGCATATGGCGATGGACTCCGACAGGAAGGTGCCGTCGTCGAGCTCCAGCACCGGCACCTGTCCCAGTGAGTTGCGCGCGATGTGCTCCGGCGCCTTGTGCTCGCGCTTCATCATCCGCACCCGCTCGCGCGGCACCTCGATGCCCTTCTCGGCGAGATAGATGCGCACCTTGCGCGGGTTGGGCGCGGGGTAGTCTTCGTCATAGAGCTTCATGGAAATCTCGCGGGGTGAGGCCGTCTTCGGGCCGCGGCCGGTTTGTTGACCCCGAACTCTGCCTCGCTATAGTCCCGGCCGCCATTCGAATTTCGACCAGCCCCTGTGGCGGAATGGTAGACGCGGCAGACTCAAAATGGATTCAAAAAAATCCAAGAAATAAAAATATACTAACTGAAACAATGATTTAATGCTTTACACCAAGGGAAAAATCACTTACACATGTCTTACACAATTTGCACATTCTTACACGCAAATTCGAGCAAAAGGCATGGCAGAGCATCACGAATTGATGGGCGGAAAGCTCCACGTCTACCGACGTGAGAACAGCAGCAATTGGCAGTGCTCGGCGTATATCGCTGGCAAGAACTGGCGCGTTTCGACGAAGGACGACAGCCTCTCCCACGCCAAGGACTTTGCCGAGGACTGGTATCTCGGCCTTAGGGGGAAGGCGCGCAACGGCGAGCTAAAGGTCGGCAAGACCTTCTCTCACGCCGCCGAACAGTTCATCAAAGAATTCAACGTCATCACTTTTGGCGAGCGCAGCCCGAAGTATGTCCAGTTACAGGAGGACCGTATTCACGGCCACCTGATGTCCTTTTTTGGCAACAAGGTCGTGACCGAGATCACGCCTGGGCTGGTGCAGGAATACCGCCTGCATCGCATGACCAAGCCGAAGAAAATCGAGGAACGAGAAAAAAGGGAGGCGGAGGAGGCGAAGGAGAAAAGGGCGAATGGCGAGGAAGTAAAAGTCAGGAAGCCTTGGACACCGCCTGCGCGAAGCACCCTTCATCAGGAAATTATCGCGCTACGACACGTTTTGAGAACCGCAGAGCGGCATGGCTGGCTTCCATTCCTGCCGGATATATCCGCCCCCTATAAGGCTTCCGGCAAAATCTCGCATCGCGCATGGTTTTCGCCGAAGGAATATCAGACCCTCTACGAGGCCACGGGCAAGAGGGCTGCCAACCCGCCGCATAAAAAATGGCGCTGGCAATGCGAGCAGCTTCACGACTTCGTTCTGTTCATGGTCAACACCGGCCTGCGTCCCGACGAAGCAAGGAACCTCCAATTTCGTGACGTGGAGATCGTGGACGGACCCACGAGCAACAAAAAAATTCTGGAGATCAGCGTGCGCGGAAAGCGCGGCACCGGCTATTGCAAGAGCATGAATGGCGCGGTCGAACCGTTCCGAAGGCTCCAGAGGCGGATGCGTCCGGCGCTTGTATTGGCAGCCGAGGCCGAACTGACTGGAGCCGCGCCTGAAATACAGATTCCGCCGAGCGGACGATTGCCCCAACCGACCGACCGGCTCTTTCCCAATGACCATCGGGAGTTGCTCAATAAGATTCTAGGCGAATTGTCTCTCAAGACAGACAGAGAGGGGCAGGTCCGCACGGCCTATTCGCTCCGTCACACCTACATCTGCCTGCGGCTCATGGAAGGAGCCGACATCTATCAGATTGCCAAGAACTGCCGTACCAGCGTCGAGATGATCGAGAAGTTCTACGCATCGCACATCAAGGATATGATCGATGCAGCGGCAGTCAACGTCATGAAGAAAAAGCCGAAGAAGGATACGACTGAGAAGCGGACGAACGTCCGCGGTCCGCAGCGCACGGCGAACGCCAAAGGCGCGAGGAAGGGGCGGAGTGGAGGGCACCCGAAATCCCGCCAATAATTGTTGGCGAACGCCAACGGCATCGCTATAGGTATCCTCAATGCC
The DNA here is from genome assembly GCA_050728855.1 of Rhizomicrobium sp. Taxonomy (GTDB): domain Bacteria; phylum Pseudomonadota; class Alphaproteobacteria; order Micropepsales; family Micropepsaceae; genus Rhizomicrobium. The sequence goes on from JBOHKI010000016.1 coordinate 15,357, forward strand.
CGAGTGGTGGAACTGGTAGACGCGCGCGACTCAAAATCGCGTACCGCAAGGTGTGTCGGTTCGATTCCGACCTCGGGCACCATCATATTCCCAATTTAGTTTTCAACTGCCAAGCAAAGTACATGGGATTCCGCTTGGCGTTTCTTTTCTCTTCGTATGCCTGCCAGAACTGATTTGCGATTGTAATGCTCGCAGCCGCTCCAGCGGTTATCATTGACGGAACTGCTAACCCCTCAATCCCTGCCATCGCCAGCGCACCTGTTGCCAGTGATGCTCCCGAAGAGGCGATGGTCCTCATTCTCAAAGCCTTGCGGCAAGTGGCTTCGACTTTGGACATCTCGTCTTCCAATAGGTCACGCTTCAAACGTTTTAGCTCGCGCTCTATTTCCTGAGGTTCGGTCAGTGTTGAAACATCTTCGATGCAGCGATCAACAATTTTTCGGAACGCGCGCAGCGATTCAGCTTCGTCCTCAACGATTTTTGCTAGTAGCGGAAGCGGGGCCTGATCTAGATAAGGAACCTTCACGCCCTCAAGCGGATGAAGTCGGGCATTGGGGAGATGAAGGCGACCGTCAGAAATGAAAGTGCCTCCCAATAAATCGGCCTTCAGGATCGGTTCGGCTAGAGTTTGTTCGCCCGGGCGAACAAATGGCGCAAACGCAATTCTGCCCAGTTGCAAGAGCTGGCGAGCATCCCCAAACAGCCAATCATAAAGATAGTCGGGGTACTGATAGCAAAATCCGAACGCTACGTGGTGACGCTTTCCGAAACCATCCATCGTGTCCGAGGTTCGGGTGAACTCCGTTCTCTGCCATGTGTGTTCCGGGTTCTCCCAGTTATAGCCGAGCATTTCAGAAGGCCCAGTTCCAGCGACCTTACTCGACTTCGCCAATAGCATCCATGACATCTCGTATGTGGTGGGGAATCTCTCACCCTTTCCATCCCACACACTCGTTACGCCAAGAGCAGGACTTCTTAGTTTATCCGGCACTGGAAATTTTGTGATCTTCGGGGTCGGGTCATAGTCGGATGGATTGAAGACAATGGTATCGGCGAGCAGGAGCAGTGGCCGAATCCTAGCCTCGACATCTTCACTTCGGCTGGCCGCTACAAAGAGCTTGCGTCCGCTCTCGTTGGCGATCGCCGCAGAGTAGTCATCCGCGAAGCCCTTAAAGTGCAGGTCGGTGAGAGGCCCACGAAATTTCTTTGGCCATGCCGCAGTTTCTATGAGGAGCTTGTTGAGGCGCCTGACAGACTTCAAACCGGCCTCCTGGCTGCCGAGAGATTTCCGGGAAAGTCACACACTATAGCCGAAATGCTCTGCAAGCTAATGCGCGCCGGAACGGTGTGAGGTTGATGAGAGCACTCGCGCTCACGGCGACAACCGAATCGCTCCGATTAGCTGAGCGATGGCGGCAATCACCTGTGCGATTGCCGCCAAGAGCAATGCCGTTTGCTTGGCGCGCATCGCCGTCTCCTAACGGGAACGAGTTTGCGGCTGGCCCGCAGCGCGGCGCGTCAGTTCGCGTTCAACGAACGAGGCGCGCTTGCCTTCCGGGTTGTCCGCAAGGGTGAGCAGTTCGCCAGCAACCGCACAGGCAATGGCGAGAAGCCCCAGCCATGTGGCGCTACCAAGTTCAATTTTAGTCAGTGGTTCCATAAGTCCTCCTTTGTTTGCGACCGCGACCATCGCGGCCATGCGCCGGAGACCTGCGCCGAAGAAGGCAGCCGCATCGCCTGCGACCGGAACGTCAGAGAAGGAGTGCTTGCACTTGCTGGCCTACGCCGACCAAGGCGCTATTCGATCAAGCCATGCCGCATGGCGCGTCCAAATGGGGGACGCTCGGACCGCCTGCGTGGAATTTTCTGCTTGTAGCTATGGCAAGGGCGATGGACTTGCCTTTGCCTGCGGTGATGCCTCTGGCGAACGTCACGCCCCTTGCGATGAGCCGACCACAACGACCTCGTAAGATCGCGCAACCTGGAGCCTTGCGCGTCCGGGTCAACGAGAGTTTTCCCCTGGCTTCGCCATTCCTCGCGAACGCTGACGCTCCAAAATTCCCGTACAGCTAAAGCATGACCCGCCCACGCCGGGCGGCTCCTTACGGAGCGCATCCGAGGCCGCATGGGCGGCTTCAAAACCGCAAGGAGACTTCTTATGACGACCATCGGCACATTCACTCGCGACGGCGACGGCTTCGCCGGAACCATCGCAACCCTTGCCATCAAGGCCAAGGCAGCAATCAAGCCCAACGCCAAGACGGTCGAGAACGCGCCCGACTATCGCGTCTACGCGTCCGGCGTCGAGATCGGCGCGGCGTGGTCGAAGAAGAGCGAGGCCAACAAGCCCTATCTCTCCATCAAGCTCGATGACCCGAGCTTCGCAGGCTCCATCTTCTGCCGCCTCGTCGGCAGGGACGACGGCAGTCATCTGCTCGTATGGAGCCGCTAACAGGAAGGGGCGGTCGCGAGGCCGCCCCTTTTCATTGTGCACTTGAGTCAGCTAGCTATGGGTGTCAGCGGTGTCGAGTTCGGTGCTGTTGCGCCTGGTAGCGATTTTCAGCGTCAATCTGACGGCAGAGCGTTTGCAGGGGACTTTCGAGATCTCCCAACGGAATCTCGCCATGCAGATTCCAAGCCCTTTCGGCACTGGGTGCGATTGCATCGTGCAAATCATTGGATTGCGTCGGCGTCATCTGAATCGTGGCTCTGCCTTTGCACGTGAGATCATTTCCAATTGTGCTGTTGCCATGATTGTCGCGCAGCGTGACGAGACCCCATTCGGATGCACCATTTCCTTGCCCGCCGATCATGCCGTTTTGTGATTTTAGAATATCTCCCATCGGCCAACCTCCATTTCTGAACTATTCTAACAAGCTTCTGTTACGATTTCGGGTCTGTTGCGCCCTGGTACTAGGCAGGGAACCAAGCAACTGTATATCGTCAAGAATTTGGTGATCGCTGGGGGATAGCATGGCGAACCACGTCTCGGCCCGCATCGTTCCGCTCGGGCGGCAAATACTTTCAATCCTCGTTGTGCTTTGGACCGTGCTTACGCTGCCGCTAGCCCTCATCAGCTTCATTTCGAATATTCTGCACTGGCGGTCGGTCTTGTTATTTCCAACTAGGGAGTTTCGGCACGAGATTATCAAACTAATCCCTGCACTCTCGAAAGTACCTCTCTGGGGATTTGCTCTGGCGTATGTCGCCGCGCTGGTCGCCGGTATCGCGTTCTATTACTGGAACAGCGTGGCGGTCGTCGCGAAGTACCAGATGCAGTTGGCGAAGGACGGTAAGCTTGAACCCGTCGAACCCCAAGCGGATGACATCAACGCGCTTGAAGGTGCGGCGCTAGCGGCAGCATTGGGCGCTGTCGGCTGGGGAGGGATGGTCCTCAACGGGACGGTGCTGGCTGGCGCTGCGGTGCTCGGGCCACCGGGCTGGGCGCTACTGGCTGTGGTCGTTGGAATTTGCGCACTCTTCGGAGTTCAATTGCAAAATGAAGATAGGCGGAAAAAGGCACAGGAATACGCCGAGGAGCAGGTCAGGAAGCAGCAGCTTGGTCGCATCGCCGCCGCCGTGAGAAACGTCGAAGCTTTTAAACAGCGCGAAAAGACAAAGCTGTCAATTGCAGTCGGGGCCGCCGGGATTCTTGTAGTGGCAAGTTTTGCTTGGCCTCTTGTTTCGCGATGGGCGGCGTGAGGCAATCCCGACCCAAATAGATTTTGGCCTCCGTTTCTTCTCAAAAATCAGCAGTTTGCAAATTGGCTAAAAAGTTAACGAATTCTTAGCGCCCACAATCTAGAATTGCATGATGTATAACTGTATTTCTACGGGGACTTATTAGCCTTGAGCCTACAGATGCTCCTTCTGGGGTACGTCCTGCGTCACCGCAGGACGCGGAGGCTAGCCTCCGCGCGCAACTTTTAGCGCAGATCGCCAATTCAGAAAGCGATTTGGATAAACAGCTCACGCAACTGCGCAATGCCATGCCAACCGCTACGAGCAGCGCGGCAATTAATCAGGCTCAAAACCAATTACAAGGCCTTGCACGGTTACAGCAGCGCATCACCCGCGCGGGCGTAACCGGCCTGATGGCCATGACCAGCGAAGTTGCTGCTTCCGTCGCCGCTACGCAGTCCGTCGTCCAACAAGCACAGCAGGGAACGAACGGCGCGCAAGCGGCAGAAGCCGCTTTACAACAAGCAAGCGCCACCTCCCATCAATCCGTGTCCGACTTCGAGCGCGACTTCTACGGGCGGCGCATCTTCGATCCGTACCTGCGGTTTGCGTCCGCCGAGGACGAAGAAGCCTATCGCCGCCGCGAAGCCGAGCGGCAACAGGCCATCGACAAAGCGATGGCGGAAGGTACGCCGGAAGGCAACTTGAAGGCAAACAAGCTTGCCATCGATCAGTTGCAAGATGCAGGTACGCATGGCGCAGACAGAAGCCCAGAATATAAGCGCCATATGGACGCTCTTCTGAAAAGTGGTGACGATCTAACGCGCGCCATCGCGGCGAAACACAACGTCACTGAGCAGCGGCCAGAGCAATCCGCAGCGGTCGACAGAACCGCCGATCCGCTAGCTTCCGTCGGGGCCAAGTCGCCTGAAACGAAAGGAGCTGTCGCCGTTCTGATTGCAGCAGGTATTTCCAAACCTCAACCCGATAATGTTGGACACGGCGTCAGCACTCAGGCAGTTCAATCCGCAACGCCGACCCGCACCATCTAATTCACATGAGGCCTAGGCCCTTGCAGGAGGCTACGGCGTCGATGAAATAGGCACGATCCTTTATCATCCTTGGCAACTCGGTCGCTTGAGCCGCATCTAGATCATCATTCATTTGCCGGTTGCTCAGGCCAAGCATCTGACCGAGCTTAACTGCACCGTCGAAAGACTGTTTCGCCGTGGCATCGTAACGGGCTGCGCCGGTCTGATCGCCCGCCCGGCGCCGCTCGCCCTCGGCGTTACCGTTAGCCACGAAGCATTTGAGCGCGGCCTGATACGCCGCGCGTGTGTCGGCGTCGCTTCCTGCGTTCCCGTGGGTAGCGAAGCAGAGCGATGCCGTAAGCGTTCCAATTGCGATGCGACGAAACTGCAACATCCCTTCGATCTCCAAGAGAGAAATCGCAAGGGTTCTGTAACACTATGGGGAATTCTGTTGCGGTGATGGCCTAGTTCTATCAGGCGTAATTGCATGATGCTTCTCTATGCTAGCGATGCGACAGGTAAACACGTCAGAAGATTTTCGCGTACTTTCAGTGCATTTCCGCCTTCTGACTCTTGCAACACTATTCCCCAGACTGTTGCATGCGATGGGCCTGGTTGATGCACGCCGACCAGCTAACGCTTTACGATGAGACCGGCCGCAGGAAGTATCTCTGCGCAAGCGAACTTCCGCGCTTTCTCAAAGTTGCATCCCGCGCGGATGTCGAAACCAAGGCGTTTTGCCATCTTCTTGCCTTTACTGGATGTCGCCTTAGCGAAGCATTGAACGTGTCCCCATCGCGGCTCGACCCTGACACGCGGCGGGTTATCTTTCGCACATTAAAGAGACGACGACAGGCGTTTAGAGCCGTGCCCGTCCCACCAGAACTCATGGATCTGTTGGGCCAACTTGCGAAGAGGCACGCGCCGGAGCAGCCATTGTGGACATGGTGCCGTCAGACGGCATGGAGGCGCGTTAAACGCGTTATGGAGGACGCGGGCATCGCTGGCAGCCATGCCATGCCAAAGGGGCTACGGCACGGTTTTGGCGTAGCCAGTGCAGAGCAGAACGTGCCGATGGCGACGACGCAGAAATGGTTAGGTCATGCCAAACTTGAAACGACAGCCATTTATCAGCAGGCAGTAGGTCGGGAAGAAAACGCTTTTGCAGAACGCCTTTGGCGCGCCGTTGGCGATGAACTAAAGGCCTAGGAAGCTAAGCATGCCGCCCTTCTTGCAGAATTGCTGCAACGGGCTTGGATGGCCGTCCGCCATTTGAACCACGCCGTCAAATCGGAACATGCCCTCCTTTAGAGGCTCAATAATATGCTCCCAGTCCAGCGGATTGAGGATTTGCGGAGACTTGCCAGCGCAACGCATGACAACACCGCTAATGCTATTGCCATGATTGTCGCGCGCCGTCGCCAAACCAACGGCTACGGGACCATTCCCCCCGAGCCAACTATCAAGTTTCACAACATCGCTCATAAAATATCCTCGCTATGCAGAAATGTAGCATGCGTGGAGATCGCTGTTTGTTACGGTTTCGGGAAGTTTGCCGAACCGAGATTCTCAGGGCTTTTGAATCACTTGAGCTTAAGGGTCGCCGTGCTCGGAGCAGCAATTTGGTTGCGGTGCTCGATGATGGTTTCCAGCGCGCCACGCTTGAAGCCGTCCATCAGCCGCTCGTAGAACTTGAGCGCAATGTCGTGCTGACCGGCGGCGATAAGCAGGTTGATGGATTCAAACGTCTTGTCTCGCAGCGAGCCGTCGCGCTGGAAATCCACGACCATCGCCGCTTCCACTTCGCGGAATGCTGCGTTGATCCGGCTCATTTCGATTTCATGGTGAGCGCCGATCACTTTCAGGTCGCGCTCCTCCGTCTGAATAAGTTTTCCCAGCTCAAGTGCGCTGCTGATTAGCCCAACATATGCGGTGAAATGGTCGAGGCCCGGCGCGATGACCGTCGCGCCAATCTCCTTGTTTCCCCGCTCCCGAGCCGCCGCGAGTAGCGCGGCGGATTCGTCTGCAATCTTTGCCATGTCAATCACCCGCCGTTGTGGCTACCAGCTTCTTGCCCTCGATCATGACAAAAGCGAGCTGGAGCGCTCTGTCTCGTTGTGTCGTAGTCGGCATGTTCGTGTCGGACACAAGATCGTGCAGGCCGCCGTCTAACCGCACGATAAGAACCATCATGCTGTCAAACTGTGGAATGGTCCGTGTCGTCAGGATGGTTTGAATGGTCGAGAAATCTCCTCGCGCCGCCTCAGCGTTTACCGCCAACTGCCCTTCGGCGTCCTTCAAGCGCCGCAGCGTGCGGCTCTTGTAGACGAAGTGCGCTATGATCGCCAAGGGAACTGCGAACAACATTGCCAGTGGCGGATATCTGCCGCCTAAGACCTGCGCCAACACTCTGCCGGGACTTTGGACGATGGCGTTAAATTGCGCATTGATGCGCTTGACCGTCAGTTGTTGCGGTATGGCTCTGGCGAACTCTACCTGTCCAAGCTTGCTCCGCTCGATTTCCAACGATTTGTAATCGAGGTTGAGCTGCGCCAGTCGCTGTTCTGCCTGCGTCAGCAACTGATTCAGCTTGCTTCGCGCATGGTCCACATAGGTCGCCGCGCGATTGTGCAAGGTGATAGCGCGCTTCCAACTCTCTTGGGTCGTTTGGTTTCCACGTTGCAGAATGTCGGCGATGTTTTCCGGGTCACCGACCGCCCATGCGTTAGCCAATGCTGCGGTTTTTGAGTCGAACACCGGCAGGGAGAGCAACGTTGTTTGCGCTCGGGTTAGTTCCTCTCCCATTCTCTTGAGGTCGGCTAGTGGGATGTCGCGCGGCGCCACCGTTTTACTACGTTTGGGCTCCCACGCTATCAGCCGCTGTGAAGTAAAGTAGATCGTCGTTGCATAGACGTATCCCAATCCGCCAAGGAAGTTCACGACTTCGAGAAACGAGTCCGAGCCGTTGTCGACGCGCTCGCCCACGTAGAGGGCAAGTGAGGCCCCGCCGAACATCACCCCCCAATACTTCATCGCTTGCAGAACCAACTCTTCGGTTCCGTCGAGCCGAGAAAATCTCACGATGACGAAGATGGCGCAGAATCCGGTCAGGACCATCGCCCATTGAAAAGGGAAGAAGTAGAAAATGGCGGCCAACCCTGGCAGCCATACGACTAGCAGCAGGCCCCAAAATTTGTCCCATTGCACAGGCCCGGTGCCCAGTTCGCCTTCCGGACCGTGCCACCACACAGGCGCGGCGTTCTTATCCTCGCGCAGCTTCGCAACGGCACTCATCCTGTTCCCCAATGAGTTCAGCGGTCGAAGTCGTGCCCGTATTCTTTCTGAATGTCGGCAGCTTCCTTAGAGCGTTCGCGCGGTGCCCACTGCTCCTCGAAAGAAGGGCGGCGTTCGCCCAGCCCCTCATGGATCGTGGGGCCGTTGCCAAGGCCGATGGCCTCCGGTCCGTCCTTGCCAAGACCGACGACGGGCTTGGGCGTTGTTACACGACCGAACCAGCCTTCCTCGACGACCTTTTGCCGAATGTCCTGGAAGGCAGAACGGATTTCGTTAAACAGAAATTCGCCGATGCTTGGCGGTCGCTTGCTGGTATCCCCGCTCATCGTGGTCCCCTTCGATTGTGAGCAGCAGTGCAGCGATACTATGATTTTTAGGTGCTGCTTTTCCAGAGCGGGGATTCGCCGTAACTTGGTCGGCGCCGGGGACATCAAAGCGCTGTTAACCAATGACGTATGTCAGCGATCTGGAAACGCCGCTGCTGCAAATATCGGCGGCGGACAAATTTACTTTACGGGACGCCTGTCAGGGCGTGCACGTCTTTGGTGGCATTGGCAGCGGCAAGACTTCCGGCTCCGGGCAGGCCATCGCCGCCGCCTACCTGCGCGCGGGGTTCGGCGGCCTTGTCCTGGCCGCCAAGCCCGAGGAAGTGGACTTGTGGATACGCTACGCGCAACAGCATGGCCGCACCAACTCGCTGATCCTGTTCGGCGAGCGTGGCGGCGGCGGATTCAACTTCATCACCTATGAATTGGCGCGCCAAGGCGCGGACGGCACCGGCAGCGTCGTCGAATGCCTGATGCGTATTCTTGAAGCGGCGCGCCTATCCAATCCCAACGCCGGCAGAGGCGGCGAACCCTTTTGGGAGGACGCGACGCGCCAAGTGTTGCGTAACACCATTCCCATTCTCTATGCCGCGACCGGCGCAGTGCGTATCCCTGACATCATCCGCTTTGTGGCCTCGGCTCCCATGAGCCTCGATCAGCTTCACAACGCGGACTGGCAGGGCCAGTCCTTCATGTTTGCCGCGCTGGCAGCGGCGAAGAGAAACCCTCTTCGTCCGTTGCGCGAAGATGACTTTGAAAAGACCGCGAGCTACTGGCGGGACGAGTTCGCCCAACTCGACCCGAAGACGCGCAGCAACATCTCGATTTCACTCTCGACCGCGCTGGACCGCTTTAATCGTGGTCGGCTCTATCAGGCCTTCTGTACGGAAACGACGCTCGTTCCCGAGCTGACGTTCCACGGCGCGATCATCGTCATGGATATGTCGGCGCTGACCTGGAACGAGGATGGCGTTATCGCCCAGCAACTCTTCAAATTCATGTGGCAGCGCGCGGTGCTGTCGCGCAACGCGCTCCATCCCCGGCACCGCGACCGCCCCGTATTCCTCTGGGCCGACGAGGCGCAGTATTTCGTCAATTCTTTCGACACGGATTTTCAATCGACGTGCCGTTCGGCCAAGGCCTGCACGGTCTTTCTCACTCAATCCCTGCCGACCTATTACGCCAAGATGGGCGGAGAACAGGCCAAGCACCGTGCTGACATGCTTCTCGCCAACTTTGTCACTAAGGTATTTCATAACAACGCCGACCCCGAGACGAACCGATGGGCGGCTGACACCATCGGACGCATCATTCAGCGTCGAGGCACCTATAGTGAAGGGCAAACGTCGGGCCGCTCGCTGGGTATGAACGCAGGCGAGAATTCGAGTTGGGGCAGTAGCAGCGGCTCCAGTTCATCCACCGATGGACGCGGCAACAATTCTTCCGGCTCGAATTGGGGCAGCACCAGCGGCGGCGGCGAAAATTGGGGCCGCAATCGCGGTCGCAACACGGGCGAAAGCACCAGCGGCGGCTACAGCGAAACAATGGACTATGAGATTGAGCCGGGAGACTTCGCCCGTGCACTGAAAACAGGTGGCCCCGCGAACAATCGCAACGTCACCGCCGTTTGGTTTCAGGCGGGAAAGACGTTCAACGACAGCCGCAGGAATTACCTGCTCACGCGGTTTGTGCAATGAACCGGCCCAGTCCATTCACCTATCTCATCGGCAATCCACTCAGCCTCATCGGCGCGTGGCTGCTTACCGCGTTCCTTTCCTATCAGTGGTACGCCAACGGCGGACCCGGAATTCTCCCCATCATCACCGGCATCGCTGCCATATCGGCATCGAATGCCTATGCGCGCATCGATAAGTATCGCCTCTGGAAGCGTGAGTGGGAGGCGATGAACGGCGTTGTGACGACCGGCACAGTGACCGGCGACTTGATGCAAAAGCCTGGATTCCGGTTCGTTATCGGCGGCGCGATCTGGTGCGTTTTCGCATACGGCGCTCTGACGATCGGCAACCAGCCGGGAGGACAGACAGCCGCTGGTCTTTTCTGGGTTGGCACGCTGGTGCTGATATTGGGCGGCCTTTACCGGCTGGTTCGCCGCAATCGCGCTCCCGCCGCGGCGAAGAAGGCAGAGATACGCGACGTGCCGGTCACGCTCTGCGTGAAGCCCCAGCAGTCGCCGAGCGTGTCGCAGGCATTTGCTGCGCTGCCCGAATACTGTGCGCCGCTCTTTGAGCGCAATGAGAGCAGGAATGCGCCGATCACGCATTGAACAATCGAAATATCACTCGTTCCATTGCTGTGTTAGATGAGCGTCATGTCTATTCCGCTCAAACATCATCATCTTCCGATTTTCTATCTCAAGCGCTGGGTGGGCGCAGACGGGCGCCTATGCCAATTCAGTCGCCCATTCAAAGAGATTGTGCCGAAGCGAAAATACCCCGCCCAAACCGCTTACGTCGAAGGCCTGTATGAAATGCCAGGGCTTTCGCCGGAAGAAGCTCAGAAAATAGAACAAAAATTCATGCAGCCCGCCGACACACTCGCAGCGGAGGCGTTGGCGATGTTAGAGACCAGCGATCCCCGCATTCTGAGCGAGTCGAAGCCGCGCAGTGCGTGGTCACGCTTTATCATGACGCTTCTCATGCGCACGCCCGAGGATATCGCTGCGCTCAAGAGCGGCGTTCTTAAGGAGTGGGCGGACAGCATTCCCGAGCTTCAAGAGAAGTATGAGGCAAGAAAGGGACCGGACGACCCACCGACCGTTGAAGAATACTTGGCGAAAATGGACCCCCATCAGGCGGAGCAAATGGCTATGGCGCTTGGTCCAAAACTCATGGACCACGCAAAAATTGGCGAACTGATTAACAACATGCGTTGGCTTGTTGTCCGTATCACTTCGGGTGTGGGAGAGTTTTTGACTTCGGATCGTCCGGTGATAATGACGACGACGCTAACGGAAGAAAATGCCTATATCTTTTTGCCCATTGGGCCGAAGGCCCTGTTTGTCGCCGTCAACGATGAGGCAACACAGAAGAGAATTGAAGCCCGCGACCCGGCGGAGCGAGTTGAGGCGACCAATCGTTTCATCGCGGGCCATGCGGTAAAGTACGTCTATGCGACCGACGACGGTGCACTCGACTATGTGAAGCAGCACATGGGAACGCATCCGCGCACGTCGCTCCTTGAACAGCTAGTCGCATTTCGGAAGAACAAAAAGGCCTAACTGTTCTTGCCGAGCCTGACGACGGGATCTGGCCGAATGACCTCAATCTTCTCGATAACAGGTTCGCCCTTGGGCGGCGGAGTCGGCCAGACCTTCGCAGAGTATTGCTGGATGAATGTGACCTGACGGCGCGCCAGCTTCTTACGAAGGTCGCGCAGGTACATTCCATCGATCACCACGATGCAGTCGGGCAGGAACAGCTTTATCTGTTCCTCACCGACATAACCAATCTGCATCAGGAAGCGGTATTGGAATTCGATGCCTTCGGCGATTTCAGTTTTCTCAAGCCAGCGCTGCACGTCGCAGGTTTGATTCATGTTCGCGGTCGGCAGAAAGCCGTAGGGCTTGTAAGGCCCCGACCCGGCGGTTGCTTCCCCCTCCGCCAAAGAAGCGTCCGGCTTCGCAACGCGATCCGCGAACGAGGGCGGTTTTGGCTTGGAGCCAAACACCTTGTCGAAATCGTCACCGCTCAATGGGCACCTCCGGGATAGGCCCCGTTCGCCTGAACTGCGAGGCAATGTCTTCGGCCATATCCGTGAGGCGCAAGACAAACTCCGCGAGCTTCACCGGGTCGCGGCGTTGGTACTGTTCGATTTCCTGATAGATAAGCGAACGCTTCTTGACCGCAACCCATTGGGTCACGCGGTCCTTGAGGTAGGCGTAAGCCTTCTCCACATGTCGGGCGAGACCGATATTGGGCTGGGGCGTTCTGAAAATGCCCTGGGCCTCCAAGGTCCGATGGTCGATCCGCGCCCACGACCCGACCTCCTTCAGGCTCCGGTTGGCGTGGGCGGCCCATTCCGCCCGCCAGACATTCACATTGCGTCTTGCCTCGGCGGCTTCCAGTGCAGCCTTGTCCGCGTCCAGGCCGGTATTGTTGAAGCGCTTTCGGGCTTCCGCGACGGCCCGGGCGATGTCCTCCCGCTCGTTCCAGTCGCGTTCTTTGGTAGGGGAGAACCCCGTTTCAGACGCGGGGTCGAGACGGCGCATGGTGAGCATAACATGCGCGTGGGGTTGCTCCTCGCCGTCCGAGGCCGAGGGGCGATGGATGCCAATATCCGCCACCATGCCCTTGCTGACGAACTCGTCCCGGACGAAGGACCGGACCAGCTCGACGAGCTGGTCCTTGGTCAGCTCCCGAGGGAGCGTGATTTCGACCTCGCGGGCGAGTTGGGCGTCCACCCTTTTCTCCGACCGCTCGACCATGTTCCAGAGCGTCTGCCGGTCGAATACCCACTCCGGCACCGAGGGGCCGTCAGGGGCGATAATCTCCTTGTGGATGACATCGGGCTTGTCGAACTCGAACCACTTGCCCTGAGACGAATCGTATAGCTTCTCACCCGACCGATAGGCTGCCGCAGCAACGGCCGAGCGGCGGGTTGCGCCGCCCACTTTGGCCGCGCGACCAAGGGCTCGTGAGATCACCTTGAGTCGTAGGTGATAGATAGCCAAGGCGCTGTTTCCCCCTCACTACGTGGTCTGCCGAATCCACCAGAAAGGAAGCTAAAAACACTATGTGTGCACTTATACATTCTAGCGAATGTGTGCCCTGTGGACAACTCGCTTTTGGGTAGAGTTCGGCTGAAGATATTCGCCTTGTGCGGTATCGAACCGGACGCCGGCTCATGGGGGAAACAAGGGCTTAGGGGGTTCCGTGCCACCCCCATTTCACCCCGGCAGTCCGTCTCGACCGGCGACGGTCTCGACGGAAAGGGACCGGTCCCTTGAACCCAGGTCGGGAGGTGGGCGCACCCCCCGACACCCCCGCGCAGATGTCTGTTTGAGGCAGGAGGAGTATCTACAAAAATTCAAGGTGAAATATCGCCTACGTGTGCTTCCGACGTCTATTCAGCCGCGTAGCGTTCTTTCCGACCCGGCTCTTGGCTTAACGCCTCTACCTGTTTGGGTGCCAGCTTTGCAGGACGCTTACGCCCCCCGTCCGCAGCGAGCTCGGGGTCATGGGCACCATTCCAAAGTATTCCGGGCCGCGATACGCGGTAGAAATTGCTATCTTCGCTGGCCGAAGGTGCCTTCTGTTTAGCGCCAGCTTGGGGCTTAAACCGCCCTAGTGCGCCCTTTAGGTAATCTTCCACGAGCTCGGCGCAAAGCCACTTGCGACCCAGCCGTTCGGCGACCTCACCTGTGATGCAGCTCCCGCCAAATGGGTCAACGACCATGTCTCCGCGATCCGTCAACATGCGTATGAAATACTCGGGTAACTCCGCTGGATAGCGCGCCGGATGCGGGGCTAAATTGTGCTCTTGGCAATAGCGAATGTAGTGGCTGTTGCTCTCGGTATTCGGCAGCGCAATCAGATTGGGTGGGATAGCTGCACCATTGTCGATCGAGAACTTCTCGCTAATGTCGTGACCGGAAGGACGCTTCTTTGCGCGATAGCCATTCACCAATAGCTGTTGCATTGACGCGCTATAGGGCTGCAAGACCCGCCGGTTGCTAGCCTTCGGCCACGGCGAGGGAGAAAGCCACCAAACGGTGTTGATTGCGTCCTTAACGCGGATGCGGCGCACTGTTACCCACTCCGCGGGCGTCGGCAGTTTCGATGGGTTCCACCAATAGTAATCTTGTGCCAAGTGAAAACCAAAATCTTCACAGAGCATAATCAGCAGTTTGAAATGATAAAGATTGCGCGTGGGAATGCCTTGATTCCATGCGCCGCCAATGTCGATTACTAGGCTGCCCGTCTCTTTCAAAACGCGCTTAAAAGCCTTGGCGAACGGCTTGAACCAATCAAGGTATTCCTCGGCATCGACGTTTCCATATTCTTTTTTGCGCACCAACCCGAACGGCGGACTTGTGACGATAAGGTCCACCGAGCCAGGGCGAAGTTTAGCCAACGCATCAAGGGAGTCGCCGTGGACGACTTTGCCGAGTTTCGTTTGGAAGAATGGACGAGGCTTTTTCGACGCGCTCATTTTAGCCTCTCTCTGGCTCGATGGCCTTCAGTTTCATGGTATTGCGTGCTTCGCGCTGGAACACATCGACAATCGCTGCGGCGTTCGCTTCGATGCGTTGCAGGTCCGTGCCTTCTATCATGACGATGGCGAGATTTGAATCCGCCATAATTTTGTTTGCAAAGCGTCGCGCCTGCGAACCAATTTCGCCGGTGGTAACGACAATGATTGCGTTGCTCTTCAGGACGTGCGTGAGGCCAACTTCCTTGGCCACGTCATCAACGCTAACGTGGCCCGTGTTTTTGCACTGCACCTGCCAGCGAGAAAACACGAGGCGCGAGCTGTCGAATATGAGGTCAACTTCGGCACCGCCGGTTGCTTCCGCGCGAAGCCGTGTGGCGACATACGTCACATCAAGTAGCCGCATCAGCTTGAAGGCGAGCGCTTCTAATGCGAGGCCAGAGACATAACGGTCCTTTGAATGGATCTCCGCCAAAATGTCCTTCAAGGGACGCTTCAATAGCGCGATGAGTTTTGGGTCGATTTGCTTCTTGAGTTGCTCCAGCAACGGCTCGATCAGCTCGGCGACCAATTTTTTTGTCGGTGCCACCAAGAACGGTTTAGCGCCCCGGCCCCCAGTCGTTTTCTCGGCTGTGATGTATCCAGCCTCAATGAGCGCCTTCAGTACGAGGTTCGGAAGGCTTTTCTCGGGAAACTTGACGCCGTAGGTTGTTGCGGCCAGTGCCGCCACGGCATTGGCGGGCTGTGGTGCCGTTACGCCTGAGTTGGCAAGTGCGCGGAGAAAAGCTCGTTGTTCGATTGTGAAGCGACTAAGTTTCTCGAACTCGTCGGTGTCTGTCCCTAGGACTTCGCGCAGTCGCATTTCGTCGATCTGCCAGCGATTGCCGGATACGACGCCAGCTAGCGCCAGCCACAGTCGCATTATGCTCGGATGCTTACCGCCGGATGGATAGTGAACGCCTCGCGCTGCCAATCCATCTCGCAGCGTCGTGAGGTTCACTTCCTCGCCCGCTGCTGTCATGTCTTGAATGCACTGGACGAGTTGCATCCCATGCAGGTTCAGCAAAATGTGTCGCGCGAGCTCCGCGTATAACGCCTTCGGCTTGCCGCGCGTCGCATAAAGACGTTGCCCGAAATCTGTAAAATTGGCCTCGCGATCAATGAGACCGTAGGCAATCATCCCGAGCTTACAGTTGTTGGCGAGCTTACCGCGATTGTAACTCCCCATTTCCTTGGTGCCGGCAGCACCATGTTTGGAGAAATAGGTCGCCAGAATTTCAGCTTCCAGCTTCTTCCACTTGCCCTGATTCCGCTCGACGATTTCGAGCAGTTTTGGCAGGTCGATTTGAGACGGCGAAAATTCGCTGCCAAACGGGAGGTCGCTTTTCTGCTGCCCCATTACGAAGTCCCCTGGGTAAGCAAGTAGTCGGCGCTGGCTGCGGTCAAAAGGGCCATAAACTCCAAGAGAGCAGTAGGTTAGTGAGGGCCTATCGGATTCGCCCTTATGGCGACACAGCTTTCTTGTGCCGGAATCCGAAGTTCCCCATTTGTTCATGGCATATCACAACGAAATCCAGCCTGAAAGCACGGACTATGCCGTCGGGCCGTTCTTGTGGATATTCGAGGTTGGGTGTGGCGTCCGTATATTTTGAACAATATTTCGCTTGCATAATAACGTAGATTATGAAAATCTACTATAAATTATTTTGTAGGGATTGAAAATGGCCGAGACAGATAGGGAAAAATTCGTGCGTCTTGCTACCGCGCGCGTCAATAAAGCAATCAAGGCCATCAAGGTAATTGGGAATCTCTCCAATAGGTCGAACTATTCGTACACGCAGGCCGACGTGGAAAAGATTTTTCGTACGCTGAATACCGAAATCAAAACCTCAAGGCAGCGATTTGAAAACGAGGCGACCGACAGCGACAGCGGATTCCGGCTCGAATAGGAGAATTTATGGCAGACGAAATCTCATTTACGCCGGATGCCGAAGTCCACGTAAAACCACAAAGTGCTATCCGTCTCCTCTGCGCCGCGTTTCGCTCGCACGAAGACGGCCTACCGGAGTGGGTAAAGAACAGTTCTGACGCCTATGCGAGGCACGAAATTCCCCTAGAGGACGCCGTCATTCTTGTATTGCTACAAGATGGCAAGGCCGGTGCGCCCGCGATGGTAGGATGCCTCGACTTCGTCGGCATGAGCACTTCAGACATCGAGAAGAAGTTTCGCACCTGGGCAGATGACACTGCCGCTGGCTCGAAAGAAGGTGTCGAAGGCGGTCATGGAAATGGTGGCAAATGCTACATGACGCAGTTGTTCGACGACTACGCTCACCTGCACACACTGACCGCTGGAAGAGCGAGCCGCTATGGATTCAAGGGTGGCAGTACGACTCCCGGCTATTTTCCGTCGCCCGACGAAGGTCGGGGCTATGCGGTAGAAAATTCCGATGCCGAACTGGCCGCTGCGATTCGGCCGTTCGGTCTCAAACTCGGCGATTTGCCTGCAACCGCGCGCTCGACCTTTGCAAAGAGAAAGTCTTTCACGATTGCCTTGGGCGTTGGTGCAAAGAACCTTCCTCGCAACAAGATCGCCGCAGCAAAATGGATTGATAATCTTCGCGGCCACCAGCAGATGGTCCGCCCGATTCAGCGCAATCAGATTTACGTCGTGCATAATGGGCATTTCGTAGAGGACGCCAATCCTCTGCGTTTGGATGATATTGTTCCCATACCTGGGGCGGAGAAGCCCCGCATCTACCCCATACCGACTGAATTGGCCGACCCCGACACCGGAGAGTTAGTTTCTACCGGCGCAGGTCAAGACAGCCGATTGGAGCTGCGCACATCCAATAAGAGTATGCGTTGGTCGCTCAAAGCGCGACATACGATAAATGGTTGGACCTGCTCAGGCCGATCCACCGGCTACTGGGACGTGCAGGCGCTTAGTCGCGCCTTCTATCACACACAAATTTACGGCGACATTTTTCTGGATGCGCTCGATGGCTACAAACAGAATGATCGTCGGAATCACAGCAACGCTCCATTAACGCGAGCGCTGCGAGAATGGTTGACCGCGAGGTTGGACGAATACTCCGCTGAGTTCGTGAAGCTCGACAAGCTCCACGCGACCAAGGAAGAACAGGAAGAGCTGAGCCGTCTAAACGAAGCGCTCAATAAGTGGAAAAATGCTTTCCTCGAACAAGCCTTCGGTGGAGTTGGCGATGCGACCGACGGTGATAGTGGCAAGCCACGACCGCGGAATCCTTTGCCTAGGGGCGAAGTCGTCAGCATAACCTTGGGATTGACCCATACGCTCGCGGGGCAGGGAGTTTCCTTTCGTCCGAGCGTCGAATTTCTGGATGCGCAAGGTAAGCGCGTTCGTCCAGTTCCGCACGAATGGCGCTCGACGGATTGGGCCGTGGCGACGGTTGATGGTGATCTGAACACTGTCACTACTCACCAGCCAGGCAAGAGCGCGATTTCCGTAAGATGCAAAGACACAGACATCGAGTCGAACGCCGTTGAAATAGAGGTGCTCGACATCACTCAGATAGAGCTTTCGGCCATCGAACTTCAGGTCCACGCCGGTAGTCGGCACCCGCTTGGCGCAAAAGTGACAACTCGCGATGGCCGGTTGTTGGAGGGCGTTTATCTCGTTTGGACAGAAAACTCTTCCTCAACGGTCTCCGTGAGTTCAGGCGGCATGGTCTATGGCCTCGTTCCGGGTGAGACTTACATCATTGCGGCGGATAACCAGACGGAGTGCGTGGCCCCCGCGAAAATAACGGTTCTCGATCCCAAGGAATCCGGCGAGCGCGGAAACGGGCTTCCGCAGATTCTTCTCTCCGAAATCGACGACGACCCCCTTGGCGAAGGTTCTCCGAGGTTTTCGAGTACCGATGCTCCCGCTCTCCAACGGACGCAGGGCGTGGACGCCAACATTTGGTGGATCAACATGGCCAGCCCTCTTGCTCGACGCTACAGCGACGCTGCAAAAAATGGTGGCGCGAAGAGCCGCGAATGGCGCGTTTATCACCTTGAGCGCTATATCGAGATTATGGTCAAAATCATGCTCACCTATGACTTCAAAAACGGAGAGCAGATCTCATTTGAAACGATGCTCCGTCGATGGGAAGAAGAAGCTGCAAAGATGCAGCAGCAGGCCACAGACACGCTGTCGGGATACCTTGATGGTGGAGAAATCGAGATCGCGGAGGCCGCTTGAGCGAACATTTCACCGTGCCGGAGAAATTGCTTCTGGCGGCGCTTGAAGTCAGGAAGCGTAGCGCCACATTCACCGCTGAGAATCTCGTGGTCGAAGCATGGAAGCAATACCCCGATACGTTTGGCCTCTCGGGCTACGCCTCCGAACATCCAGATTCCAACCGCGTCCTTACGAATATCATGGGGACCAAGGGAATGCGCGGCAAGGGATGGCTTAAGAAGGTCGGGGAAAAGAGGTATCAGCTGACTTCCGCAGGCCTCACGGATGGAGAGGTCCTGCTTCAAAGAAATTCGTCAAGTTCGACAACAAGCGACACGCGATTTTTGCGGGCTGAGCTTGATCGGCACGCGGCAACCGCACTTTCGAGGATTCTATCGACGCCGGTTGTCAAAAAAGCTCTCGCGAAACAGGATGACGCAATATCGTTCAATGACGCATGTGCGTTCTGGGACATAACCGTTCGGAGCAACGCAAATACACTAACCGCGCGATTGGCTGATGTGACTGTGTTGATCGACCGTGCCCTTGAAGCGAGCAATCACGCGGGGGGGAGCGGGGGGCTAAAGATCGGCGGCGTAACTCTCACCAGATATCAATTCGAGACCTTAGCCGGGCTAAATCGTATTCTGCAGGAAAAGTTCAAAGCTGAGCTGGACATCATCCGCAAGCGTACTGATGAGCGGCTTGAGAGAAAGGCGCGCCCGTCATGAACAAACGCTTATTGGAGAAACCTTTGCGAACCTCGAAAACGAAACTCTCGAAGAAAGCGCCGACGGCGCAGAGCGCGTCAAAGCGGACTTATCTCAAACAGACGGATGTTCCCTCCGCATCTTTGGACGAAGCCTTGCGGCTTCCCACGGCGATCTTCGATCACTATGCTGGCAAGCCGACGCTACCGCTATTCGTTGCAAAGGCTTTGAATATCGACCCGAAAGGGTCTCAGCTGATAGTGCTATCAGGAGCTTCTATAGCGTTTGGTCTGACAGAGGGCGGGGCGCAGGCTGCTACCATTGCGGTAACGGAACTGGCACGGCGCATACTGCGCCCCACCGAAGAGAATGCAGACCTGGCAGCAAAGCGCGAAGCGGTTCTCAAACCACGCATCTTTGGCGAATTCCTTCGTCGATACGACGGCAATCCATTTCCACGGCAAGACATCGCCCTGAATATACTTGAGGAGATGGGCGTTCCTCGCGAGAAAGCGAACGAGGTATTGGAGCGCATCGAATCGAGCGCGCAGTCGGTAGGTTTCCTTCAGGAAATTAAAGGCAAGAAATATGTCAGCCTTGAAGGAAGCGGCGGAGAAATCAGTCAGCCGTCGAATGCGCCAGATTCTGATGCGGAGGTAATCCCCGAGCACAACGAGCCGATTCACCTCGCGAAGCCACTCGCTCCAACGCCACTAACTGCGCGAACATCGTTGGCGGCCGCGATCATAGACGATGAGCGTCGTCGTAAAGTTTTTATCACGCACGGAAGGAATCAGGACTTCGTCGATCCGATTAAAAAGTTGTTGGAATATGGGGAATTGATTCCAATTGTTTCTGTCGAAAGGCAATCCGTTTCAAAGCCAGTCCCGGAAAAAGTTATGGAGGATATGCGCATCTGCGGCGCGGCTATCATCCATGTTGATGCTGACAAGACGATTGCCGACGCAAAAGGAGAGGAGCATGTCTTGCTCAACCCCAACGTACTTATCGAAATTGGGGCTGCTATGGCATTTTATGGCAGACGCTTCATTTTGCTGGTGCGCGATGGCGTGAAGCTACCCTCGAATCTCCAAGGCCTTTACGAAGTTCGGTATTCCGGCGAAACGCTTGATGCGACGGCAACGATCAAACTCCTTGAAGCAATCAAAGACATTAAGAATCATGCATTGCCATCCGACAAACTTTTGGGCGAGGACTAGTCGCCGCTTCGTCTGCTTGGTCGGGTACGTCAGTCCCCTCGCCCGAGCAAGTCGGTCGAGGGAATCGAGTTGTGGGCTCGATCTCGCTGTGGTGTTCACCCGCTGCTGGAAACTCGCGCTTGCGTTCACGCGCGAGCGTTACCTCGAAAATGACGAGGATGGACTGTCTCAGTCAGCAGGACGAAGACGGCAGCGCCAAACGCTGCAATCGCGGCCTCCGTCGCGTAGAGCAAGAGCGCCGATTGTTGCTCCGATCAGAATGACAGTCGCGCAATGCCGAGCGGCTCGTGACACCCCGCAGTGAATACAAATCAGCCTTATAGATACATAGAAGGTCCTCGATCTCTGCGGCGCTGAGCCGATTTAGTTCTTTTGGGAGCTGACCGATATTTGCCGTTACGCCTTGAACCCCCAGCGCGCGCGCACCATCGCGCGCGCCTGTATGCAGGTACACAAATTCAGGTACTAGCCTGAGAAAAGCTCCAATGCGGTGGGTAATATCGTAGATTGCAAGAGGCCCTATGCCACGGATGAAGCCGATAGTGCCTTCTACACAGGCATGGAGGTCCGAAAACGACGAGGCCTTACCTATCCGCGCAGTTTCTCTTTGCAGTGCTCTTTCCGCAGCAGCCAAAATCGGCGGCGGTATCCGGTACTGGTGGGGATGTTTTTTTCCTCCCGGAAAAGACGCCTCACGTATCGCGTCGCCGAGAGAGCGTTGGTTCGCGTGATAGCGTAGCTCTCGTTGTGCAGCTTCGCGGTATTCCTTAATGTAGTCATCTGCGATTTCCGCGAGATTCATCTGTGTGCCCCTCGGAGCGTAGCACCGCTGCTACGCGCGCGGCAGTTAATCGATCAGTTCTGATAGATACTAAGGAATGATGCAGTCTGCACGCTCAATGTTATTTTCGTGTTGGCACATAGTAGATGCAATCGATCAACGCGGCACGGTTATCCCAAATGCGTCCGAGCAGAGATGGTCTAGGTCGTGGCTCCCGCCACCAAGGGCTGAGATGGCTCGGTATTACAATGCGTTCCCAATAGTTGTCGAGGCTGAGAGTCGAATACGCAACCCCATAGGCGTCACATAGCCCTTTACGGTTGGCGTTGTTAACGCCCACGAAAAAATCCGGGCGCTTCATCACGAGAAGCCTGGACGCGGTCGAAACTCCACCCTTGTGCGCTTTGCCCTTGAACGCCCGGCGAAATGCTTCAGCGAAGGCGCGGTAATGTTCCTCAGACACGTCTCCGTCGAGAGGTATCCGATCCAGCGCCTCTGATAGTTGTTTGGGTCTTTCGTTGACGAGGTTCTTGAAGTCGCCCTGCCCAAACATCGTTCCGAACCAGCCCCACGGCAAGTCGCTAAGACCAGACTCCTTATGGCCGTAGGTGCCCGCGATGGCTCGTCGCTCGTCGCGCGCCATTTTCTCGAAACTCTTGCCGCTGGAAAAAAGCTTGGCGGCACGTTCAAGCACGCGCAGCCGGTCATTGAGGCTGTGGTGTTTGTCCTTTTTCGCCCCAAGAACAAACTCTCGCCATGACAGTTCAAGCGGCATTGCATTCGGTGTACCGCGCGGTTTCTTGAGACGATGGAATTTTTCCAGACCCCGCCGCTTGTCGCGATTGATCTCGTACTGTGTCTCGTAGGCGAAGAGAAAATCGTCGTTGATGCCTTCGGCTGCGCGCCACCTATCGTGGACGAACGCGGTCATCTCCCCAATCGCCTTGTCATCGGACGTTCCTCGAAGAAGGACGCTTGCCTCTATATTGCCGCCTTCGAATGCGCCAGCAGTCAGATTGTGGCTTCCGATAATCACTTCGACAGTCGAGCCCTTCTCGAACAGGTAAATCTTGGGATGAAAGAGACGGCCACTTGGCGGCATGCACTTGGCCGCTGGATACGGCATTAGCACTCGCAATATTTTGGGATCGGTCTGATACATGTGTGTGCCGACGACGACGTGTCGAAGTTTTTCATGCTGCCGCGCCAGTGATGTTGCGATCTCGTTCTGCCCCGCCCAGGCGACGGCAATGTCAATGCGCTCGCTGTCGCGGATCAGCCGGATGATCTCACGCTTTGCGCTCGCCTCCGTCAGCAGTGTGATTTTCAATCCGCCCCCTTGCAAAGTAGTGTTTCAGATAAATTCAGCCATGCTTAGCGTGACTTTGAGCATTCCGCAGATGTTCGGTTACGTCGGTAACGCCAGGAAGCTGCCAGACTGCATCGTCCAAGTTGAATAGCCAGCCGTTGACGTGCGACGACTTTCGCGCTCGCTCCCCTACGATTGAAAGCGGAACTAGCGCGGCGCGAAAGACACCGAAATCCTCGTCGAAAATAACGCCCGCGAGAAAATCAAAGGGTTTTCCCTCCATCTTCCGGATGGCACTGAGCTGTCGCGATGTATTGCGTTTTGTGGGACGGCGCCCCTTGATTTGATAACGTACGTCGCCATCGCGCGCGTCAAAGCCCGCCTTGGAATTACCTTCACGGGACCATCCAAACGCTAGGCAAAACAGGAATTCGCTATAGTCAGCGACGGGATTGTTACTGCTCCGGGTGATTTCGCGAGTACGCAATTCGTCCATCACGCGCCGATAGAGCGCCAGTAGGCTTTTGGATGAAAGGTCTGTCAGATCGTCCTTCATCGCATACCAGCCGCTTCGAGATACGAGATTGCCTTCTGACGACTTTTTCGGGTGGCGTCCGGGTCCAAATCAGCAGCGACCGTGGCGAGTTGATTTTGATATTCCGTAGGCAGCCCATGTTGTTTTGCCCCAGCTCGCACCAGATCGCGATACCAGTCATAAGGTTTCAAGCTATTATTTATGGCGCTTGATACAGCGAGATAAGTCGTAACCTTCATATCTGTGACCGCGACCACGAAGTTGTCGTCGCGCTGATAATCTTGGCCTTCCGCTCTGTCCAGCTTAGGGCGTTCGTTCATTGGGATTCGGAATAGTGCCCCGTGCACGACGCTACCCGGCACGCGGAGAAGCGTTGCCTTTCCCGAACCATCCGCCTTGCTCTCTTTCACGAACGCCAACCGGTAGTCATGCGCCTGCGCAATACCAAAGGCTTCCGCTCCCGGACAGCGCGCTTTTAGCCATGCGGTGAGCATGTTTGACCCGTAAGCGAAGTAAGTAAATATTTCCACGGACCCATCCCTTCAAAGGCGTTAGAGCCGAAAATAGGCCGATGTCTAGAAAATAGATGGGGCCTGCGCCCCCTTCGCCGTCAAGACCAAGACGAGCGCATCCAAGTGACCGTGTAGTCGCTTCGCTCCGGCCCGCACCAGTTCACTTGCCTGCGGTCTGTGACGGCTTAACCCCGCTCATTGCCGCAGGGCTAGTTCGGTTTGCATTGCGCAAACCATGAAAGGACTAGCTATGAAAACAGAAAGCACCATCACCACCGAGATGCTGGAGTGGCAGGGCATCACCCTGTCCGTGTCGTGCGAGCGGGACTACGCCACCATGACCGGCCTGACCCATCTCTCCATCCATGTGCTAGAGCCAAGCACTTCAAAGCTACCCATCACCGCGACCGGCTATCGCTCGCACTTCCTGAGCGAGGCCGAAGTCGCAGAGTTAGGTGGACCGCTCGCCTACGTTCGCGCGTGGCTGGATGCGGAAGCAGCGGAGCCGGAGTGGAGGTCTCAGGAAGCGGCGAGCCGCCAGCTAGGCCTTTTCTAACGGCCTCTATGAGAAGGGAAAAACAAACGAGGGCGGGCGGTGCCACCACGGTTGCCTGCATCAATTCGGTAGACGATTTCGGTTTGTTCTGCCAAACCAATTGGAGAAACGATATGGAACATATCTCACACGAAGACGATGACGACACCGCGTGGGTTTGCCTGTGTGGAAACACACCGGACAGCGATGGCTTCGCCACCTGCAATGCAAATGGCGAAGAAATTGAGCCTACGATTGGGAGCGGCTGGCATGACTTGTACGTCTGCAATCGGTGCGGTCGAATTGTCGATCAGAAAGACCTATCGGTCGTTGGACACAAGCGCGCGCAAGACGCCGACGCTCGCTAACTGATTGAAAATGCTTGGATAATGGAAACTGCCAAGCCGGATTTTTGTGCGCTAAGTGATTGATTCGTAAAGAGAACTTGAGAAATATCCGTTTTTCTTTCACATTCACTTACACATAAAATGAAGAACTAAAAAATAGTTGTTTGTAAACAATGAGTTATGGTATATATAGGTGGACTCAAAATCTGTTGCCCTCACGGGCGTGCTGGTTCAAGTCCGGCCAGGGGCACCATCCTGCGCGCGGGCGACCGGGCCTGGCGCCATTCGGTGTACAACTCCCTTTAAGACACATGCCCTCCCTCGACACCTTCGCCATCGCCTGGACCGCGCTCGCGCTCGTGCTCGTGCCCGTTCAGCTCTTCGTCGCGGCGCCCTATGGCCGGCATGCGAGGGCGGGTTGGGGGCCTTCGATTCCCAACCGCATCGGCTGGGTCGTCATGGAGGTCGTGTCGCTCGCGGTGTTCGAAGCACTGTTCCTGTCTGGCGGCATTCCCAAAACGGCGCCGATGTGGGTGTTCTTCGCGTTGTGGACGGCACACTACGTCCATCGCAGCCTGATCTATCCCTGGCGAACCCGCACATCGGGAAAGACGATCCCGCTGACGATCGTGCTCGGCGCGATGTCGTTCAACGTGGTGAACGCGGGCTTGAACGGCGCGTATCTGGGTGCGCTCGGTCCGGTATATCCGGATGCGTGGCTCCGCGATCCGCGCTTCATCGCGGGCGCGGCGCTGTTCGCGGCGGGAGCGGGGGCGAACATCTGGGCCGATACGAAACTGATCGCGCTGCGGCGCGGCGGCGGTCGGGGTTACGCCATTCCGCATGGTGGCCTGTTCGAATTCGTCTCCTGCCCCAATCTCCTCGGCGAGGTCGTGCAGTGGTTGGGCTTCGCGCTGATGTGCTGGAATCTGCCGGCCCTGAGCTTCGCGGTGTGGACGGCGGCAAATCTGATACCGCGCGCCCTCAGCCATCACCGCTGGTATTGCGCGCATTTCGCGGACTATCCGCGATCGCGGCGCGCGGTCGTTCCGTTTCTGCTGTGAGGCTCACGTCACTTTCAGCCGCGCATGGAACGCCGGGCGATCCCATGCGCGCGAATCCATGATCTCGCGCAAGATCGCGATCGCGTCCCACAACTCCGTATAGCCCAGATACAGCGGCGTGAATCCGAAGCGCAGGATGTCCGGGGCGCGGAAATCGCCGATCACGCCCCCGGCGATAAGCGCCTGCATGATCGGCCAGCCATGCTCATGGGCGTAGCTGATCTGGCTGCCGCGGCCGCCCGGCCCCGCGACGGACGCGGCGCGGAAGCCATGCCCGGCGAGCCGCTCTTCCATCAGCATATGGAAGATGTCGAACTGCCTCATCGCCTTCGCGTGGAGCGCGGCGAGCGGCGCTTCCAGCATCAGGTCGACGCCCACGTCCAGCGCCGCCAGGCTCAGCACCGGCGGCGTGCCCACGGCCGCGCGGTCGATGCCGGCGGCCGGCGCGTAACGTTCCTCGAAGGCAAAGGGCCGCGAATGGCCGAACCAGCCGGAGAGCGCGGGTCGGAAAGCGTCCTGATGCCGCCGGGCGATAGCGATGAAGGCCGGCGCGCCGGGGCCGCCATTGAGGAATTTGTAGCCGCAGCCCACGGCGAAGTCGTAGTCCGCGCCCGCAAGGTCGATGGGCATCGCCCCGGCGGAGTGGCACAGATCCCAGATGACCAGCGCGCCGGCGGCGTGCGCGGCGCGGGTGACGGCCTCCATGTCGTGGAGCCGGCCGGTGCGGTAGTTGGCGTGGGTCAGCAGCACCACCGCCGTATCGCCGCCGATGGCCGATGCGACATCGTCCGGCGCTTCGAGGCGCAGGGTGTGGCGGCCGCCCAGATGCGCGATCAGCCCTTCGGCCATGTAGACATCAGTCGGGAAATTGTCTCGCTCCGAAAGGACGGTCTTGCGGCCGGGATTGATCTGGAGGGCTGCGTCAAGCGCCTTGAAGATGTTGATGGAGGTGGAATCCGTCACGATCGTCTCGCCATCGCCCGCGCCGATCAGCCGCCCGATCTTGGCGCCGATGCGTGCCGGCATGTCGATCCAGCCATGCGCATTCCAGCTGCGGATGAGATCGCGTCCCCATTCCGCGGTCACCACCTCGGCGATCCGCGCGGGCGTCGCGGCGGTCAGCGCGCCCAGCGAATTGCCGTCGAGATAGATGACGTCTTCGGGCAGAATGAAGCGGTTTCGGAATCCGCGCAGAGGATCGTCGCGGTCCAGAGCTTCAAGGTCGGAGCGGGTCAGCGCCATGGCGGCCACGCTAGTGCAGGACCGCGTCCAGGAAAACCGTCCCGGCTACCGCCACGCTTCCGAGAATCTCCGAAGCCTCCGGTTCGCCATTTGGAATGATTGGGACGTCCGGTCCAGGGGCAGTTGCAGATGCGGCCGGTCGATGTCGAGGCCGAACATGGCGGCGTATTTGCGCAGGTATTCCCAGAAAAGCGCGAAATCGCCGCTGTCCAGCTTGCCCTCGAAGGAGAGAAACGCCAGATAGAAGACCAGACATCGGTAACGCAGGAAGCTCTCACCGGGTGGCGCTTCCGCGGCCAAGCCGATGCCCGGCGCGATCTCGTCCCAGATTGCGCCCACCCGCGGCTGGATCTTCAGAGTCTCCGCCAGGCGCAGGATCTCGGCCTGCAGATCGTCATAGCGGTCCGCGTCCCGGCTCACATAGACGATGACGGAATCCGGCTTGAGCGTGCTGGCGGGTCCCTGAAACTTGATGTCGCAGATCGCCGGATATTTTTCGATCAGCGGCGCCAGCGCCGTCATGGCTTCGGCGATGGATTGCGGCAGCACGTTGAGACCGATGCGCCAGTCGCTCCGCTCTCGCGCCTCGCGCGGCAGCACATGGAGGTAGTGCGTGGTCGCCTCGTGGGCGTATTCCGGCACGGCGGGCTCGGGCGGCGCCTTTCCCAGCTCCGTCTCCTCGAGGAAGCGAGCCTGCGCGGAATAGTAGTCGCGCAGTTCGCCGGCCGATGCGGTGATGTCGGGCCAACTGCCGGGCGGCCCGGTCTGCAGCTCGATCCGCAACGGGATCGTTGCGCCGATATAGGTGGCCATGGCGCGATAGAGCGCGATCCCCGAAAGCGGTTCGGAGGGGGTTTCCGCGCCGACGCCGAACGCCGACGCGTTGTTGTAAAGCGATTGCAGTTTCAGGTTCGCCGGGCCGAAGCCGCTGTCGCGCAGATAGGCGAAGCCCTCGATCGCCCATTCGCGGAAGGATTCCGCGGAAGGCACAAGACGGTGCTCGCCTGCGTCGCTCATTGGAGCCACGCCCGCTTGAGGTCGAGATAGCCGCGCAGGAACGATCGGCCGGACGATTCCATCAGTTCGGCCGGAAGGGGGTTCTGCAGATGCGGCGCATCGAAGTCGAGGCCGAACAACTTCATGATGGATGCCAGCCGCTTCTTGAATCCGTCGAAGGAATCCGGACGGTGTCGATACCGATAGGTGCTGAAGGCCAGATAGAGCACCAGGCAGCGATAGCCGGAGAAATTGAAATACAGATCGTGCTCCATCGGGGGCTCGCCCGCTTCGCCGATGCCGGGCGCGATCTCCTCCCACATGCGGCTGACGGTGGGGGCGACGGCGAGCGGTGTTGCGAGTTCCACGATCCTGTCGCGCAGCGCTTCGTAGGTTTCCGGCCGCCTGTCGAGGTAGACCAGCACGGAATCGCACTTCGCCGCGTTGCCCGGCGCCATCAATTTGATCTGGCTGATGTCATCCCGGTCGAAGAGGAGCTGGGTGAACTGCCGCATCGCCTGCGGCATCGAGTCCGGCAGCACGTTGATGCCGATCCGCCAGTTCGCCGCGCTGGGGGCCTTGGGAAAGACATGCAGGTAGCAGGTGGGGAGAAATTTGAGCGCTTTTTCCTCCGTCTCGCCGGCGGCTTCGGCAGGACGCCCCGTGGCAAGCCTCTCGAGCTGCGCGGCCAGAGCTTCCACATGCCCGGTGAGATCGATGAATTCGCGATCGGGGGTCTGCAGCGCGCAGCGATGCGGGATCGTCTCGCCGAGGAATTGGCGTGTGACCTCATAGAGTCCCGGCGGCGGAACCGGCGCCTTGATTGCGCGGGCATCGTTGGGCGCGACCGCCATCTGCCACAGCGTCTGCAGGATCAGGGGCACCGGCAGTCTTTTTTCGCCGCGCTCCTCCAGCGTGAGATAGGCCCACGCCTCGTTGAGAAATATCTCGAAGGACTCCCGCGAGGACACCATGCATCACACGCCCACGGCCTGGCCGCCGAGCTGGCGGATCTGGCGGACGACGATTTCATCCACTTCCGGCATGGCGCGTTCCGCGATGGACCGTTCCAGCGCTTTGACGTCGATGGCCTCGATGCCGCCCGGCGGCGAATCCGGTGGCGGCAGTTCAGCCGCGGATTTGGCGTCGAGGCGCGCCTGCTGGATGATGCCCCCGGTCTCGCGGAGCAGCGCCTCGTCGGCCTTCCATTGCGCCTTGATCCGGCGCACGGCCAGCGACTGGTCGACGACGATGCCGGCGGCCTTGGCGCGATCGGCACGGGCGGCGCTTTCGCGGGCGGCGCCCAGAAGGCGGTGGTCGGCATCCAGAAGCAGCAGCTCCCTGGTGGCTTCGGCCTCGAATTCCCTGGCGTCCGCGTACAGCCCGGCCCGGCGGGCGCGGATTTCGCCGGCCAACTGTTCCAGCGGCGCGCGCAAGCCGGCCGCGGCCTCCCGTACCTTGCGGGCGGCATCCGCCGGACGGAAGCCGTTGCTCGCGTCCTCATATGCGCGCAAGGCGCGGGTCAGCAGCTCGCCATAGACCGACATCGGGGCCTCGCGTGTCCTGACCCTAAGACGCCGCGAACGGCCGCCCGTGACCGAAAAAATTCGAATTGGCGGAAATAGCGCCGTTCACGCCCGTGCCGCCCGCGCGTCTTAGGGCATGGAGCACCGCGCGCCTCGGCCGCGGAAGGGCTTTTATATCGTGTTACGATCATCATGGAGGGACGCATGAGCGGCACGGATACGGGACCGAACTGCACCGAAAACTGCATCGACGGGCCCATCGGGATCGAGGCCGAGGCGCTGCAGGACGAAACACTGCTGTTCGAGGAGGAGACCCGGCTGTGGAGCGACGAGGTCAGGCTGGCGAGCCCGCCGGCCAGGCCCGGGCTTCACGAATTGCAGGCCGCGACCGCGCTGTTGCTCGCGCTCAGTGCCGCCATGCTCGAGGCTTCGCCGCCAGGCAGCAGCGAGCAGCGCTTCCTGGAAAGCTTCCATTCGCGCGTCAACAAGCTGGCGGCGGAAATTCGCGACCAAATCAATCCGCGCAGCGCCGACAGGAAGAAATAGGCACGATCCATGAGCAATTCGGGCGACCCGCCGTCCGGAAAACCGCCGCCCAGCCTGGACGATTCCATCGTCTCGCAGGCGCGCGCCTCCCTCGGCGACTTCTTCAAGTCGACGATCACCGCGCTCGGCGAGGACATGCAGACGCGGCTGACGCAGAACCAGAAGCAGCAGACGAAAGTCGCCGGGGCGGTGAACGACTTCACGCTGCAGATGATCAAGCTGCTTGCCGCGCGGGTCTCCACGATCCTGCCGCAGGGAACAGCCGCGCCGCAGGCGCCGCCCGATCCGCCAGCCGATCCGCCGGCCGGGGGAACAGCAGCGGGTAGCGATCCATCGAAGCCGCAGGCGCCGGCATCGGACAAGGGCGGCACGGGATCATGAGCGGCGCGGGTCAGCAGGCGCAGGCGAAAGCCGGCGCGGTTCCGCTGATGGACGCCGTCACGACGCAGCGGGAGAGCGTATTGAGCGGATTCGACAGTCAGCGCGAGGCGATCATCAAAGCCGTGGAGGAGCAGCGCCGCGCCGCGATGGCGTCCGGAAGCACGGCCCAGGCGCGCCAGCAGGGGCGTCCCGCGGTCCCGGTCTCCGGGGTCCCCAACCGCCAGCAATCCGTCGCCGCCGACATCGTGGCCACGCTCAAAGCCATGGTGGCGGAAGAGGTGCGCACCCAGCTCCTGGCGCTGCTGGCGGCCGCCGAGGCGCGCCAGGCCGCGACCGCAGCCCCGCCGCCGGTGGTTCCGGCCGCATGAGCAATGCTGCGCCTGTAACATGGCTGGACAATGCATCGTAGATTAAATGTTGAATGCAACTGATAATTGTATCGATAATATTAGGGTCCTTGTTTCCTGCGAATTACAAGTAAACAATTTTGAACACTGCACTTTTCCTTGTCCTTTTGTTCACAGCCGGTGTATCCGATTCGTCTTAACCATAAATCGCTGCAATTGAACGGGCTGTCCCCGTCGCGATTGCTGGGGGTCGACGATAGGGAGGCGCGGGCCGGGGTCAATGTCACCGGAGCCGGTGATCTTCAGGCAGGGCGCCGGTGGCGGCTGTCTGTCGAAGGGATTCCTTTGTCCGCGACGGACGTGAAGGTAGTGCCGTTCCGCACCGCACTGAATCGCGCGCCGCTTCGCGACGCTGCCTTTCCCGTTGAGGGCGAGGAGAGCGGCGAATTCGAGAACACCGATTCCGTGGGCGCCGTCCGCGCCCGCAAGAAAGTCCGCCACCGCCAGCATCCCGTCTCGCCGGTCACGCCGGCGCCAATGACACCGGCAATGGTGATCGCGCGCGCGCTCGGCGGCGCGCGGCCGCCTGCGACGCCCGTGGAGGCGCTGGAGCGCGCGCTGCCGCGCGAAAGCGACGAGGAGATCTTCTGGAAGGTCTGGCTCCAGCATCGCGGCTATCTGCGCGCGCACGCCCTGCGCTTCTCCAGCGGCAACGTCGCCGACGCGGAGGATGCGCTCAGCGAGGCGATGCTGAAGGCGGCGCAGACCTTCTGCGCCTCCGCCATCCGCAACCACCGCGCCTGGCTGGTGCGCCTTGTCCACAACGCCTGCATGGACCGCCACCGCAGCAACCGCCGCCAGAGCCGCCTGGCCAAGGACATCACGGACGCGGATGCGCAATCCGCGCCCGCGGTCGCCATCCAGCCCGATCGCTCGCCGGAGGAGTTGCTCGCCGCCATGCAGCTGATGGGCGACCTCCAGCGCGCACTGGGCGCGCTGCCGGACTTCCTGGCCGAGCCGCTTCTGCTCTATCTCGACGAGTGTTCCGACGCCGAGATCGCCGACCGCCTCAGCGTCACCCGCGAAGTCGTCCGCAAGCGCCGCCAGATCGCCCGC
This sequence comes from Rhizomicrobium sp., assembly GCA_050728855.1. Taxonomy (GTDB): domain Bacteria; phylum Pseudomonadota; class Alphaproteobacteria; order Micropepsales; family Micropepsaceae; genus Rhizomicrobium. The sequence goes on from JBOHKI010000016.1 coordinate 47,234, forward strand.
GGCCTGCTGAGGCGGAGCATGCCGTACTAGCCGCCGGGATCGATCGCGCGGCGGCGCTGGGCGCGGGATCCGTGGGCCAAAGCGCTCGCAACACGAACTTTCTCCATGGGAGCGCGCTCCGGGTTGCGGTAGGCTGTCCCCAGCTGTGGGGGAAAAGCCGATGGCCAGGTTCGTTGCCGGTTCGCGGCCGTTCGACATGACGGCGTGGGATCTGACGGATTTCGGGGACGGAACGGTCACCAGCGACGGCGCGACCGTCGTGGACGTGACCGGAGCGGGTGGGCAGTTCCACTATGTGCTGACGGGCAGCGGCTTCGGCGATTTCGACGGGCACGGCTTTCCGCAGTCCGGCACCGTCACCGGCTTCAGCATGGGCATCCCGGACCGCTCGCAGATGACCATCACCGGTATCTCGATGGATGCCGCGACGTTCATGAGCTATGTCGAAGGCAATGATTCAGCCGGGCTCGAAGTGACGCTGTTCGCGGGCGCCGACAGCTTCGTGGGCCGCACCCATGACGTGACGCTGCTGGGCTATGGCGGCAATGACAATTTCAACATCTCCCGCGGCGGCGATGACATCATCCAGGGCGGCGACGGCAACGACATCGTCAATCCGGGCGCGGCTTTTACCGCCGCCGACAGCATCGACGGCGGGGCGGGCACCGACAAGCTGCATCTCGACGGCGACTATTCGGCGGGGGTGACGTTTGGCGCGGCGACGCTCACCAATGTCGAGACCGTCACCCTGGCGGAGGGCCACAGCTACAAGCTGATCGTGAACGCCACCAGCGACACCGGCGGCCAGACACTCGCCATCCATGCCAACACGCTGCTCGCCAATACCACACTTTACGCCGACGCCTCGGCGGTCTCGGGCACGCTGTCACTCGGCGGCGGCGCGGGCAACGACACGCTCACCGGCGGCAGCGGCAGCAACACCATCGCCGGCGGCGACGGCAACGACCAGCTCTATGCCGGCACCGGCATCAACATCATCTCCGGCGGCAACGGCGACGACACCATCACCTTCACTAACTGGAACAGTTCGGATGTCGCAAAGGGATTGGCGGGTACTGACACGGTCGTCCTCGACGGCGATTTTTCCGGCGGGATCACCCTCGACAATGCCCAGTTCAAGGGCGTCGAGACCCTGAAGTTCGCAGCGGGCCACGACTACAACATCACCGTGAATTCGACGTTTGCCGTGCTGAACATCTATGCGGCGTTGCTCGACGCATCCAACAGCTTGACGTTCGATGGCTCCGCAAGCGCGGGCGCCAGCATCATCGGCGGGGCTGGAAACGATGTCCTCCTGGGCGGTACCCAAGGGTCGATCTTCAGTTTGGGCGCGGGCGGGAATGACACCGCAATCGGTGGGGGCGGCACCGATCATTTCGACATGGGTGGCGCGCTCACGGCGCAGGACCACATCGATGGCGCCGGCGGCGTCAACTCAATGTTGCTGGATGGAGACTATTCCGGCGGCCTGGTGTTGGGACCCAACACAGTCTTGAACATCGGCCATTTCACGCTCGATGGAGGCTTCAACTACAATATCACGACAGACGATGCGACCGTCGCCGCCGGGCAAACCCTGACGGTCGAGTCGGACATCAACTCCGCCGCAAACTCGCTTGTGTTCGACGGCTCGGCCGAAACCGACGGAAATTTCCTGTTTCAGGCAAACGGTCTGGGCACGAACACGCTCACCGGCGGTGCTGGCAACGACACCTTCGATATCGCGCTTGCCAGCGCAGCCGGCGACTTCATCGATGGGGGCGCGGGCAACGACACGCTCAACCTGACCGGTCACAGCGTATCGACCGTAGTGACCGTCGGCGCCAACGTCCTGCACAGCGTGGAGACCATGAACATCACTGATGGCAATGTCCGCATGCTCGATGCGGACGTGGCGGCGGGGCAAACGCTGAATGTCAGCGTTGGCGAGTACAGCGTGTTCGACGGCTCGCGGGAGACCGATGGCGCGTTCCATATCGAGGCCAGCAACGCCACGAAAGTGACCGGAGGAGACGGCGACGACTTCATCCAGGGGCACGGCCTTCGCGGCAGCTTCAAAGGGGGTCTCGGTGCCGATACTATTGTTGGCGGCAACAACGTCTATTACAGCTCGGTGGCCGAATCGACGAGCACCGAACATGACATTCTGTCACTTGTCCCTCAGGAGATCATCCATCTCTGGTTCGCGGTCTCCGCCGTGGACAGTGCGGTGAATTCCGGCTCGCTTTCCGAGGCCACATTCGACTCCGACCTCGCCGCCGCCGTCGGGTCGTCCCAGCTCGGCTCCCATCACGCCGTGGTCTTCACACCGAACGCCGGAGGCTTTTCGGGGCACCACTTCCTCATCGTGGACGCCAACGGAACCGCCGGCTATCAGGCCGGCGCCGACCTGGTGATCGATCTGGGCAATCAACCGGTCAGCGTTTCACTCGCGAATTTCGGTCAGTAACGTGCTGTCCGAAGTCTGGGCGCATTGACATCTGCTGGGCGACGGCACGGAAGCGCCCGAGGTGCACTCGCCGCTGTCCTACGCCGCTCACGCCTGCGGGAACTTGCTCAGCATGGTGGTCTGGGCGATGCCGACTTCCGCGACCACGATCGGGGCGACGATCGAGGCGACCAGCGCCAGCACGAAGCCGATCGCCGCGTCCTGGACGTTGGTGCCGGCCAGGATCATGGCCAGCGCCTTGCCCTGGGCGGCGCTCGAGATCGAGAGCACGTTGCGCTCGTAGTCGGTGGCGTCCTGCACGCCCAGGGCCGCGGCCTGCGCCGCCTTGTCGTAGGCGATGGCGACGCCGGCCGACATGCGCGTCGTGCCGGAGACGGGGTTGAGCTCGGTGGTCAGGCCGAAGGCGAATTCAGTGGAGGCCTGCACCGCGCCCATGATCTGCTGGTTGACCGCGGAGGTCGAAATGGAATCGTCCGTCGCCGCCGCATCGGTGTCGTCGGGTTCGGTTCCGGGATCGCTCATGACGCCAACTCCTCGTGCGGATTATACCAGCCCGGCGCTCAGCCCTCGAACTTCTTGGCCGCGCTCATGATCATGGTGATGGAACTCGAGGTCACGGCGTTGCCGATCTGCTGCAGGCCGCCCTGGGCCTGCTGCGCGTTCTCCATCGCCAGCGAGATCGAATGCGCCATGGCCTGGTAGACCAGCGCCATGGATTGCGCCGGCGCCTCGGCCAGGACTTTCACGTTGGTCTGGGTGACGGCGTCGGTGATCTGGCCGTTGACGGGGGTGTTGTCAGCCATGTCTCAGTGCTCCCTCAATGCCGTCATTTCAACAGACGCGCGAGCACCAGGGCGGTGATCAGCGTGTCCGTGGTGTTCGAGCGCGCAAGCTTGGCCGTCGCCGTGGCGGCGGCCATGGAATTCATGGAGTACATCTGCATCACGCCCTGGTTGGTCGCGGCCTGCCCGCACATAGCGGCCTGCTTCTGGGCGAGCGTGGTGTTCTGGAACAGGATGCCGATCGAATGCGCCGAGGCCTGGTAGATCGTGCCCATCGCCATGGCCGAGGCCATGCCAAGCGTGGACACGCTCGACTGCGTCACCGCGTCGGTGATCTGGCTGTTGACCGGCGTGCGATAGGCCATGATCGATCCCTTGTTCCGTCCACCACGGACTCATGCCGTTGCTGAAAGAGGACGTTCCGCCGCCGGGATTGTGAAGCACCGCGTCCATCGTCAGGCCTGGGTGATGAGCGAGATCATCGCCGCGGTGGCGGTGTTGTTGACCTGCTGCATGCCGCCCTGGGTCTGGGTGGCGTTCTCCATGGCAAGCCCCGTGGCATGCGCCATGGCCTGGACCTCGACCGACACGGCTTCCGCCGGCCCTTCGCCCACGACCTTGACGTTGGCCTGGGTGACGGCGTCGGTGATCTGGGA
>JBOHKI010000017.1:0-50245 GCA_050728855.1 Rhizomicrobium sp.
ACGCCGATCGCGTCGGCTCGGTGGATTCCAAGCGCATGCTCGCCGAGCAATACGCGCAGCGCGGCCAATATGGCGAGGCGGTGGCGCTCTACAAGGACGTCGCCCAGGGCCAGTTCGCCGACGATCCGGTGCTGCTCATGGGGCTGGCGCGCGCGCAGTTCCTCGGCGGCGATGGCCGCGGCGCGCAGGTGACGCTCGAGCATCTCTTCGCCGCCAATCCCAAATTCATCTCCGAGCAGGCGCACATGATCTATGCCCGCGCGCTGGAGCTTCAGGGCATGGACGCGGACGCGGCGCAGGAATATGGCCGCCTCGTTCCCTATTTCGCGGGCGAGGAAGCACGCGCCCGCTACGCCGCAATCCTGGCCAGGCTCGGCCGCACCGAGGAAGCCCGCGCCGTCAATTCCCAGATCGTGAAGAATCTCACCGGCGCGCCCCGGCGCTACCGCTCCCAGCAGCGCCAATGGGGCGACATGGCGAAGGCCGCGCTGCGCTGACCGCGCCGGAATGCAACCGCGCTGACATCAAAAATGTCGCTGGACAGCCTGCCGCCACCCTTCACAGTGTGAAGCGGAACAGGGCGCGGCGGGGACCGGGTGGCTGAAGCACAGGAACGCGGGCATCTTCTGAAGATATTGGGCGTCACGTTCGGCGTCGCGGTGGCGATCGGCGGGATGATCGGGGCGGGCATCTTGCGCACGCCGTCCTCGATCGCGGCCCTGGTGCCGGATGCGGACCTCATCGTCGCGCTGTGGATGTTCGGCGCGCTCCAGGCCGCGCTCGAAGCCAATGTGTTCGCAGAACTCGGCACCGCGATGCCCCGCGCCGGCGGAATGTACGTCTATGCCCACCGCGCCTTCGGCGATATCGGCGGGCTGGCGGTGGGCTGGACGCTGTGGTCGGCGCGGCTGTGTTCCGCCGCCGCGCTGTCGGTCGCCTTCGCGGATTTCCTGGCGCTCATCTGGCCTGTCGCCGGCGCGCACACCACGCTTGTCGCGCTCGGCATGCTCGCCGCCGTGTTCGGCCTCAATGCCATCGGCCTGCGCGAAGGCCGCAGCGTCCAGGAATTCACGAGCCTGGCCAAGGCGCTGGCGCTGGCCGCCTTCTGCATCGTTGCGTTCCTGACGGCGGCGCCCGCCACCGCCTCCGTGCCTGCGGTGGCCGTGCCCGCGATGGCCGCGCCGGCAATTGGCCTGATGGGTGTCGTCGGCGCCTACCAGATGATCGTGGGCGCCTATGCCGGCTGGTACGAGCCCCTGTTCTTCGCGGAAGAGAATGCCGATCCGTCCAGAAGCGTGCCGCGCGCCATGTTCATCGGCATCGCCATCGGCGCGGTGCTTTATGTGGCGGTCAATCTCGGCCTCATCCATGCGCTCGGCGTGGGCGGCATGGCGCATGGCGCGCTGCCTTACACGACGATCCTGTCGCGCGCGCTGGGTCCGGCGGCGGCAACGCTGTTCGCCATCGGCGCGATGTTCGTGGTGTCGAGCTGCACCAATGCGGGCGTGATGTCGGCGCCGCGCGTGCTGCTCGGGCTGGCGCGCGACCGCCTGCTGCCCGGCGCGCTCGCCGATGTGAACCGCGGCGGCAGTCCCTGGGTCGCGGTCCTGATGACGGCGGCGGGTGCCGTGCTGCTGACGCTGACGGGCGTCTTCAATCTCCTGTTCGGGCTGATCGGCACGCTCGGGGTCGCCGCCCAGCTTCTCACCGTGGTCGCGATCTTCGTCCTGCGGCGCCGCGAGCCGGACATGCCGCGGCCCTGGCGGGCGTTCGGCTACCCGTTCCTGCCCGCGCTGGTGCTGGTGGTCGACATGGCGCTGCTGCTGCTGTTCCTCGCCTCCGACTGGCGCGGCGCCGCCATCGCCGCCGCGCTGTGGGCGGCATGCATCCCGTTCGCCTGGGTCGCGCGGCGGGCGGTTGCGGCTTAAGCGTCTTCCTTCATCGCCGCTTCGTAGTCCTCGTTGGCCGCGATCCAGCGTGTTTCCGCCGCTTCGAGCTTGCGCACGGCGTCGGCGCGCTTCTTGGAGACGGCGCTGCCCTTGGCCGGGTCTTTCACGAACAGCAGCGGGTCGGCGAGCGCGGAATCGTATTTCCGGATCTCGGCGGTGAGCGTGGCGATCTGGCCTTCCGCGATCTCGACCTTGTCCTTGAGCGGCCTGAGCTGGCGCCGGCGCAGGGCGGCGTCACGGCGCGCGTTTTCCTTGCTGAGCCTTGGCGCCTCCTCGCGCATGGGCTCGCCCGCCAGCAGGAAGCGGCGATAGTCGTCGAGATCGCCGTCGAACGGCGCCACGGTCCCGTTCGCCACCAGCCACAGCCGGTCCATGGTGGCTTCGATCAGCCGGCGGTCGTGGCTGATCAGGATCACCGCGCCTTCGTAGTCGTTGAGCGCGCTGAGCAGTTCCTGGCGCGCGTCGATGTCGAGATGGTTGGTCGGCTCGTCCAGGATCAGCAGGTTTGGCTTGTCCAGCGTCGCCAGGGCGAGCATCAGCCGCGCCCGCTCTCCCCCCGAAAGCTTGCCCACCTTCGTGAGCGCCTTTTCGCCGGACAGCCCCATGGCGCCGATGCGGGTGCGCAGCTCGGTCTGCGTCATCCTCGGCCGCAGATGCGCCAGCGTTTCCACCGGCGTGATCGCGCCGTCGAGCTCATCGAGCTGGTGCTGCGCAAAATAGCCGGCGCTGAGCTTCTTGGCCCGCGTCACCGTTCCGGATTGCTGCTCGAGCTTGCCGGCCAGAAGCTTGGCGAGCGTCGACTTGCCGTTGCCGTTCTGGCCGAGAAGCGCGATGCGGTCGTCCGGATCGAAGCGCAAATTCAGGTTCGACAGCACCGGCTTGCCCGTCTCGTAGCCGATGGCGACGCGGTCGAAGGCGAACAGCGGCGGGCTCGCCGGATCGCAGTCCGGCAGGCGGATGGCCGCGATGTGCTCGTCCAGCGGCACGTCGGCGAATTCGAGCTTGCCGATCGCCTTCAGCCGCGCCTGCGCCTGGCGCGCCTTGGACTGCTTGTAGCGGAAGCGGTCGACATAGGCCTGCATGTGGGCGCGGGCGATATCCTGCTTCTTGTTGAAGGCGATGTCGTTGGCGCGGCGCATGGCGCGCACGCGCACGAAGGTCTCGTAATCGCCGGTGTAGAGCGTGAGCTTGCCGTTCTCCAGGTGGAGGATGAATTCGGCGACGTTGTCGAGCAGGTCGCGGTCGTGGGAGATCACGACCACGGTGCCGCGATAGCGCTTGAGGAAATCCTCGAGCCACATCACGCCTTCGAGGTCGAGATAGTTCGTCGGCTCGTCCAGCAGCAGCAGGTCGGGGGCGGAGAACAGGATCGCCGCCAGCGCCACGCGCATCCGCCAGCCGCCGGAGAATTCGCGGCACGGGCGAATCTGGTCTTCATGGTTGAAGCCGAGCCCGGCCAGGATCCCCGCGGCGCGCGCCGGCGCGGAATAGGCGTCGATGGTGTCGAGGCGGGCGTGGATGTCGGCGATTTCGTGCGCGTCGGTCTCGGTCTCGGCGCGAGTCAGCAGGTCGAGGCGTTCGGCGTCGGCCGCCAGCACGGTTTCGATCAGCGACACGTCCGTGCCGGGGGCTTCCTGCGCCACCTGGCCGACGCGCCAGCGCGACGGCACCGAGATCGCGCCGGTGTCGCCGTGGATCTCGCCGAGGATCGCCTTGAACAGCGTCGATTTTCCCGCACCGTTGCGGCCGACAAGGCCCACGCGCCGCCCCGCGGGCAGCGAGGCGGTCGCGCCCTTCAGGATGTCGCGCCCGGCGATGCGGACGGTGAGATTGTCGATCACAAGCATGGCGGCGGGGCGTATAGCACAAAGTCGCGGCCGTCCCGCAACCGCACTCAATACGGTGTCATGGCCCGCGACTGCGGGCCATCCAGGTGAACAATGAACGCCGAACAGCGGGTCAGGATTCGGGTTCTCGGTTTTTTGCAATGAAGCGATGTCAACTGGATGGCCCGCGGTCGCGGGCCATGACACAAATGGATTGCAAATTGGAATGCAAAAAGGCGCGGCTAATTCTTCTTCCGCGACGCGTCATCCTTCGCCTTGCCGCGTTCCACCCATTTCACCAGCCAGATGGAGATTTCGTAGAGGAAGATCAGCGGCAGCATCAGGCTGAGCATCGAATAGGGATCGGGCGGGGTGAAGATCGCCGCCGCCACCACCAGTCCCAGGATCGCGAAGCGCCGCGCCGAGCGCAGCTGCGCGCTCGTCACGATGCCGACGCGCCCGAGCAGCGTCAGCGCCACCGGCAACTGGAACGCGAGACCGAAGGCGAACAGCAGCGTGGTGACGAAGTCGAAATATTCGCTCACCTTCGCCTGCAGCTCGATGCCCAGCGTGCCGTCGCCGCCCGGCGTCTGGTAGCCGAGGAAGAACTTCAGCGCGAGCGGCATCAGGATGTAGAACACGAAACTCGCGCCAGTCAGGAACAGCACCGGCGTCGCCAGCAGGAAGGGCAGGAAGGCGCGGCGCTCGTTGCGGTAAAGGCCCGGCGCCACGAACAGCCAGAGCTGTGCGGCGATGATCGGGAAGGCGAGGCAGAGCCCGCCCCACATGCCGACCTTCACATAGGTGAGCCAGGTCTCCTGCACCGCCGTGTAGATGAGATGGGCGTTGGGCCGCCCCGCCAGCGCATGCGCCAGCGGCTCGGTGAGGAACGCATAGATCGGCTTGGCGAAGATGAAGCAGATGATGAAGCAGGCGAGGAACGTGACGATCGACCAGACCAGCCGCTTGCGCAGCTCGATCAGGTGTTCCATCAGCGGCGCCTTGGACGCTTCGATGTCCGCCTCGTCCTCGGCCGTGCGGTCGCTCATGGCGCGGAGGCTTCGGATTTGGGCGCGTCCGGCGCCGGCGCCGCTCTCTCATGCGGGGCGCCGGTCATGACGTCGCTGGGCGGCGCGGCCTCGGCAGGCGCCGCGGGCGGCGCGTCGTCGGATGGCAGGATGGACTGGTTCAGATCTGTCTCGATGTCGGCGAGCGGGCGGTGCTGGCGCAGCGCCTCGATCTCGGCGCGCAATTCGTCCAGCTCGGACTGCTTGGCCATCTCGTCGAAGCTGCGGCGGAATTCGTTGGCCATGTTGCGGGCCTTGGCCACCCACGCGCCCGTCATGCGCATCAGCCGCGGCAGATCCTTCGGACCCACGACGACCAGCGCCACGATCAGGACGATGAGGATGTGGCTCCAGGAGAGATCGAACATGAGGGGCTTCTAATTGGTCGCGCGGCCTGACGCGAACCGATTCACACTTCGCGGGGCCGCCGCTCCTTAGCGCTGGACGGTGTCCTTGTCGTCGCTGGTGATGCGCGGCGCGGGCTCGGGCTCCTCGCCGTCCTTCAGGCCCTTGCGGAACGAATTGATGCCCTTGGCGAAATCGCCCATCAGGTCCGACAGCTTGCCGCGGCCGCCGAACAGAAGCAGGGCGACCACCGCCAGAATCAGAATGTGCCAAATGCTCAACGCGCCCATGGGACTCTCCTTGGCCAGGACATAATCCTGCACCGGCGTTGGTTAAAGCCCTGTGGAGGAGGGAAGGCAAGAATTAACAACCTCCCCCCTGCGGGGAGGTCGAAAAAGGCCGTGAGCGCAGCGAAACGGGCTTTTTCGGGTGGGGGCGCGGAAGGCGAGGAGGCCCCACCCGAAAACGCTTCGCGTTTTCGACCTCCCGCAAGGGGGAGGTTGAAGAATGCGTCACCCGATCAAGATCTCCCCCTTGCGCTCCAGGCAGGAGGCCAGAGTGCCTAGGCGCTTCTGGACCGGTTCGCCGGCGATGGCCTCGCGGCGGCGCCCGACCTCGAGCAGCACCCGGGTGGGCGTCATGCGCAGCCGGTAATGCGGCAATTCGCCGGTCGAGGACGCCGACAGCGAGAAGGCCAGCCGCGCCGCCAGCCCGATGCGCCGCGCCAGGTTGTCGTCCTCCGCGCTCAACAGGTCGTGGGCATGGATCTCGCGGGGAAAGTCCTCGTCGCCGGAATAGCGGTGGAAGATCGCGGTGGCGATGAGCGCGCGCTCGCGATGGCCGGCGCCGGCGAAGGGGGCGGTCAGGACCTGGTTGAACGCGCCCAGCGCGCGGTCGTCGGGATGCCGGCGCCAGCCCATGTCGGAAAACAGGCACACCGCGTGGCGGATACGCTCCTCGACCCGGTTCTCGGACGCGAACAGCGGCTCCATCCAGTGGAACATTTCCTCGGCATGCGGCGGCATGCGGCTGATGCGGATGTTCGTCGCCGCGGCGAATTCGAGCAGCGGATCCTTGGCGCGCTCGGCCTCGGGCAGCTGGGAATGCAGCAATCCTTCGCGCACGCCATAGGCGGAGACCATCAATTCCTTCAATCCGGTGGCCAGCATCAGCCGCTCCAGCACCACCCCGCCATAGGGCAGCGCCTCGGCGCGGCGGCGCGACACCACCTTCATCAGATCCAGCGACTTGCGCGACTGGCGAGAGAGCAGGTCGCACAGATCGAGCACGCGGCCGCGCGGGATCGGATAGTCGTGCAGCACATGCAGCGGATAGTTGCGGTTCTCCATGTCGATGCGGGCGAAGCTGCGCCACACCCCGCCCACCGCGTAGAGCGTGCGGCCCTTCAGGTCGCCCAGCCGCGTGAATCCCTCGAGCCCCTTGTCGACCAGCTTGCGGGCGCGGTCGGGATCGCCCTTGGCCTGGTCCATCAACCGGAGCGGTCCGAACGGCAGCGTCATCGCCGCGCCGGTGCGGCCGTTGCGGACTGTGACCATGTCGAGGCTGCCGCCGCCGAGATCGGCCGCCAGCCCGTCCGCGTCGGGCGTGCCGGCAAGCACGCCTTCGGCCGCCAGATGGGCTTCCTCCTCGCCGGAGAGGATGCGGATCGGCCCACCCCAGGCGCGTTCGGCCTTGGCGATGAACTCGCGGCCGTTGGTGGCGTCGCGCGCCGCCGCGGTGGCCACCGCCTCGCGCGCATCGGCGTTGTGCGCATCGGCCAGCATGCGGAAGCGGCCCAGCGCCTCGATGGCCATCACCATGCCGTCTTCGTCCAGATGCCCGGTCGTCACCATGCCGCGGCCGATGGCGCAGATGGCCTTCTCGTTGTGGACCACGGCGGGCGTGCGGCTGAAGGATTCGTAGATCACCAGGCGCACGGAGTTGGAGCCGATGTCGACGATGGCGACCTGTCCGCGCGCATGTCTCAGCGCGCCGCTGCGTCTTTCGGCTTCGGCCACACCTGGCGCCATGTCTCAGTCCCGCCGCGCGGATACGACCACCGGCTTGTCCCGGTCGATCTTCAGCGCCTTGCCGCGCCCGGAGAGCGACGGGTTGGTCATGAAATAGGTGTGCGCCGAGAACGCATCCTCGCGCCCGGCGCGCGGATCGCGGCTGTAGCTCGCATCGGCGTTCATGTGCCAGCTCTGCGCCTCGTCCTTGAACAGGGCGACCATGATCTGGCCCAGCACCTGCTCATGCACCGTGGGATTGTCGATGGGCACCAGCGCCTCGACGCGGCGGTCGAGGTTGCGCGGCATCCAGTCGGCCGAGGAGATGAACACCTTGGCGCGGGGCGAGGGCAGATCGTGGCCGTTGCCGAAGCAGATGATGCGGCCGTGCTCGAGGAAGCGGCCGACGATGCTCTTGACCGTGATGTTGTCGGAGAGCCCCGGCACGCCCGGCTTGAGGCAGCAGATGCCGCGCACCACCAGGTCGATGCGCACGCCCGCCTGGCTGGCGCGATAGAGCCCGTCGATCAGGTGCGGATCGACCAGCGAATTGAGCTTGGCCCAGATCGCGGCCGGCTTTCCGGCGCGGGCATGGGCGATCTCCTCCTGGATGCAGTCGATGATCCTGCCGCGCAGCGTCAGCGGCGAGATCGCGATCTTCTCCATCCCCACCGGCTCGGCATAGCCGGTGATGTAGTTGAACAGCTGGGCCGCATCGCGCCCCAGCGCGGGGTCGGCGCTGAACAGGGAGAGGTCGGTGTAGATCTTCGCGGTCACCGGATGATAGTTGCCGGTGCCGAAGTGGACGTAGGTGCGCAGATGCCCGCTTTCGCGCCGCACGACGAGGCTCACCTTGGCATGGGTCTTCAGCTCGATGAATCCGTAAACCACCTGCACGCCCGCCCGTTCCAGGTCGCGCGCCCATTTGATGTTGGCTTCCTCGTCGAAGCGGGCCTTGAGCTCGACCAGCGCGGTGACGGATTTGCCGGCCTCCGCCGCCTCCACCAGCGCCTTGACGATGGGAGAATCCTTGGAGGTGCGGTAGAGCGTCTGCTTGATCGCCACCACTTCGGGATCGAGCGCGGCCTGCCGGAGGAACTGCACCACCACGTCGAAGCTCTCGAAGGGATGATGGACCAGGATGTCCTTGGCCCGGATCGCCGCGAAACAATCGCCGCCATGATCGCGGATGCGTTCGGGGAAGCGGGCGAGATAGGGCTTGAACTGGAGATCGGTGCGCTCGTCGAGGATCAGCTGACTGGTGTCGGCGAGCCCGATGAGATGCTCCACGATCACGAGGTCGGATTGCTTGAGCTGAAGATGTCCCGCGATGAACGCGCGCAAATCCAGCGGCATGGACTCGCTGCAGAACATGTGGATGACCGAGCCGCGGCGGCGGCGCTTCAGCAGCGTCTCGAACAGCCGCACGAGATCCTCGGCTTCTTCCTCCACTTCCACGTCGCTGTCGCGGATGATGCGGAACTGGCCGGCGCCCAGCACCGTGTAGCCGGGGAACAGCACGTGCAGGTATTGCGCGATGACGTTTTCCAGCGACAGGAAGCGCGCCGGTTCGTCCTTGGTGGCCGCCTTGCCGGGCATGCGGATGAAGCGCTGGAGCTGCGCCGGCACCGGCAGCAGCGCGGTGACGGGCTTGCCGTCCTTCTTGCGCTGCAGCTGAAGCGCCAGCGTGAATCCGAGATTGGGGATGAACGGAAAGGGATGCGCGGGATCGAGCGCGAGCGGCGTCAAGACCGGGAAGATGCCCTCGCGGAATTCCTTGTCGAGCCACAGCCGGTCGGCGTCCGTCAGCTCGCCGGGCTCCATCACCACGATGCCGGCCTCGCGCAGCCGGGCGCGCAGGTCGGCCCACATGATCTGCTGGTCGGCGATCAGCGCGCCGGCCTTGTCGTCGACGCTGGCGATCTGCTGGGCGGGCGTGCGTCCGTCGTCGGACAGCGTGGCCACGCCCGCGGCCACCATGCCTTTGAGCCCGGCGACGCGCACCATGTAGAACTCGTCGAGGTTGGACGCCGAGATCGAGAGGAAGCGCAGCCGCTCGAGCAGCGGATGGCGGACGTTCTCCGCCTCCTCGAGCACACGGCGGTTGAAAGCGAGCCAGGATTGCTCGCGGTTGACGAAACGCTCCGGAGAGGCGGGATCGATGGCCGGCTCGGCCGGCTCGCCCGGGAGCGCGCGCGTTTCCTCGAGGGCGAGGCTGTCCTCACCCGAATCCTTCAAGTCCAACCGTGCCTTAGCCATGTCCGCGCTGCCTGGATCGCCCCGAATCTAGAGGATAATCATTGCCGTGTCATGGCGATGACGGACTTCAACCTCCCACTTGCGGGGAGGTCGAAAACCGTCGCGCGAAGCGCGCGGTTTTCGGGTGGGGGGCGGTGACGACGGCGGCGCGCGCCCCCCGCCCGAAGAATTTCTCGCTGCGCTCGAAATTCTTCGACCTCCCCGCAAGGGGGAGGTGATCAGGCGATCAACTCCTGAATCAGCCCAACGGTCACCGCCCGCTTTTCCGCAAGCGCGCGGGCGTCGGCTCGATCCACGAAAATCCGCAGCGCCGAGGGGGAGCGTTCGAGGCGGTGGAGCATGGCCTGGATCACGGCATCGGGCACCATGAGCTGGCGGTCGGCGAAGAGTTTGCGCGCCAGGGCCGAAAGCAGCGCGTCGTCCGGCGCCCATAGCGGAAAGGCGAGCAGCGCCTTGAAGCGCGAGGCGAGATCGGGCATCGCTGTCTCCCACAGGGCGGGCGGCTCGCGGCCGGTGAGCAGCACCGGCGCCTCGCGCGTCGCGCGCTCCAGCGCGGAGAACAGCGCCGCGTCGCGCTTGGCGGTCGCGGGCGTGGAATCGACGTCTTCGATCAGCGTCGCCGCCGCCAGCGTGCTGGCCAGATGCGACTTGCCGCTGCCGGGCGGACCGTGGAGCGCCGCCGCCGTGACTGGCCAGTCTGGCCAGGAATCGATGAACGCCACGGCCTCGGCGTTGGCCGGCGCCACGATGAAGTCCGCGCGCGACAATCGCGGCGCCGGCGCGAAGGGAAACGTCAGCTGCGGGCTCACGCCGTGCGGCGGCCGCGCGATGCGGCGCGCAGCCAGAGCTGGCCATAGGCGATCCACGACGCCAGCGTCGCGGCACCCGTGAGCACGCCCGCGGTCGCCGCGATCGTCTGCCAGTCGAGATCGAAGGCGAGGATGAACAGGATCAGCGCCACATAACCCACCTGCACGGCGGTCGAGAACTTGCCGATGGGCAGCGGCGCGACGCGCAACGGCAGCTCCAGCATCTTGGCGACGAAGATCCCGGTCACGATGACGGCGTCGCGCCCGATCACCACGGCGGTCAGCCAGTAAGGCGTCGCGCCCATCGCGGTGAGCGACAGGAACGCGGCCAGCATCAGCGACTTGTCGGCGATCGGATCGAGCCAGCGTCCGAAGCGCGTCGCCAGATGGAAGCGCTTGGCGAGCCAGCCATCGGCCAGATCGGTGAGCCCGGCGAGCACGAAGACGACGAAGGCGGCGCGCTCATGTCCGGTGAGCAGCAGCGCCGCCAGCGCCGGCGCGCAGGCCAGGCGCAGGCCCGTCAGGATGTTGGGGATGTTGCGCAGGAATGCCGTCACGGCGTGCCCGGCGCGGCCGTGGCCGGCGGGGCAAGCGCGCCCAGCGTCCAGCCATTGTCGCCGTCCTCGAGATCGTAGCCGGCCTGGGCCAGCGAATCCTTCAGCTGGTCGGCGGTGCCGACATAGGTGATGGCGACGCGCGCCAGTCCGATATCCATCGCCGTCACCGTAACGTCCGTGATGGTGGGCACGGTGACGATCCTGGCCTGCATCGCGCCCCAGCTCGCGAGATCGTCGATCGAAACCGTCGCGGTGAGCTTGAAGCGCTTGCCGAAATCGATCGCCGCGTGCGCCTTCCACGCATTGGTCACGGCCAGCGCGGACGCCTCCGCGGCGTCGGCGTAAAGCCGCGGCGCGCCCGGCGCGTCGGTCAGCGGCACGTCGGGGATCGTCCAGGCCGGGCCCGGGCCGAGGCGGCGCAGCCGCACCGCCATCTTGCCCTTGTCGTTGACCAGCAGGAGCAGCATTGCCTCGGTGGCGCCGACGCGGCCGGCGACGGCCTGCACCTGCGGCCACTGCGCCTGGTCGAAGGTCATGCCGCCGAGCTGGGCCACGGTGCCGGCGTCGGGGATCGGCAGGTCCAGCGGCACGGTGCCATGGCTGTAGCGCGTGCTCAGGAATGCGTTCGTCCACGGACCGTGGGGGTTGTAATGCGGATCGAGCGGCACGATCAGGATCGGATGCGCGCTCGCGTCGGTGTAGGCGATGTTCTGGAGCCGCAGGATGCGGCGCACCGCGTCGGCATTGAACGCATAGGTCATGCTCGCCGCGTAGCGCGTGGTGGAACGGCGCACGTTCTGCGGCAGGTAGCTCGCGATCAGCCGTTCGACCGCCTGGTCGTCCAGCGGCGGAACCTTGGCCCAGTCTTCCTGCTTCGTCAGCCGGTGGATCAGCGTCTGCCAGGCGCGCTGGCGCCCGGAATTGATGGCGATGTCCTGCGCCTCGACCGAGGAGGCGGCGCTGGCCTCGACCGGGATGCCGGTGACGGTGAACGGATCGGATGGGGGCGCGGCCCCAGCCGGTGCAAGGGCCAAACGAGCCAAAAGAGCCAACACGACAAAAAGAACACCGCGGCGCATGGGGAACCCTTGGGAATTGCCGGACTATAGTCGGCCAGCCCGCGCCACGAAAGCCGGGATTTCGGCACGGTAATAGACCGCGCGGCTCAAAACCTTGAGGGCTCGGCGCGGGCCAGGTGCTTCACCAGCATGGCGGTGCGCCGCGCCGCCTTGCGCGCCGGCGCCAGCCGCGTATGGCCCAAAAGAACCATCAGCGCGATCTGCATCGGATAAATGCGCTTCACGCGCCGCGTCGGCATCGAATCACCTCGGTTGTGACCGATCCTACGCCGTTGCGACGCATCAGGGTCCGTTATGCGAACAATGCCGCGGCCGGCGCCACGCCGGCGCTGTCGGGGAACACCGTGGAGTCGAGGTCGCGGCGCGACACGCCCATGTGCTCGCCGAGTGCGCTCTTGAACAGCACGCGCAAATCCGTGCGCGGCGGCTGGTCGCGGCCGTCCTGGAGGACGCCGGGCTTCAGCCCCACCCATTCCGCCTTGACCGTCCCGCCCGCCACCGCGCCGCCGAACAGGAACGCGGCGCCGCCCGTTCCGTGATCGGTGCCGCCGCCGCCATTGGGCGCGACGGTGCGCCCGAACTCCGTGGCCATCGCAACCGCCGTCTTCTTCCATGCCGGACCGAGCGCGGTCTTGAGCGCATTGAGGCCGGCATCGAGCGCGCGCAGCCGGCGCGCGAGCGCACCATCGCCCGCGCCTTCGTTGACATGGGTGTCCCAGCCCGATGCATCGAGCACGGCGATGCGCGGCCCATCGTCGCGCGCGAGCAGCCGTCCCGCGCCGCCGAACAGGGGCGTGAGATCGCCATAGCTGCCGGTGCGCTGCGCCATCTGCTGGGCCGTCTTCGGCTTGTCGTCCATCGCCGCCTCGGCCTTGGCTTCCGTGTCGATCGCCTGCGCCAGCGAGGCGCGCAGCACGGGATCGCGGGCATAAAGCGCGCCGACGCGCTTGAGGAAGGCGAGGTCAGGCTCCGGCATCACCGCCGGCATCCAGCTCGAGACCCTGGCCGGGCCTTGCAGCATCAGCGGCGGCGAGGCGGCGATGGCGAGCGCGCCGTTGCCGTTGGCGAGACCCAGGGGCGCCAGCGCGCGGTTGAGCCAGCCGTCGCCCAGCGCGTGGCCGGCGCCGCCGGACTCCAGCATCGCCTGGCCGTCGAAATGCGACCGCGCGCGATAGGGCGAGGCGATGTTGTGGAAGAGGACAAGCTCCTTCGCGTCCCACATCGCTTTCAGGTTGGCGAGCGCGGGATGCAATCCGAAATGCCCGTCCAGATCGTGCAGGGCCGTGGCGCCGGTGGTGTCCAGCGCCAGAGCGCCGCGCACGGATCTGTAGTCCGGATCGCCATGCGGCGGCGCCGCAGCGAGCCCGTCCAATGCGCCGCGCAGGATGATCGCGACGAAGCGCCGGTCGGTGGGCACGCTGGCGAAGGCAAATCCGAGCGGCGCGTCCCACACGCTGGCGGCGGAGGCGGCGAGCGCGGTCTTCAGGATGGAGCGTCTGTCCAACATCGTCATCTCCGCTGGAATTCGGGACTGGAGAGCAGGAGCGCCACGGCGTCGCCGGGCGTGGCCGCGGATTTCATCGCCGCGCGCGTGTCGCGGGCGAGCAGCGGACCCAGGCACAGATCCGCGGCTGCGACGGCGTCGGCATTGGCGGGGATGCGGTTGCCCAGCTCCTTCGCCCATTCGATGCGGTTGAGCAGCGCGTCGGGCCCGGACCAGGCGTCGGACGTGTCGGGCCAGCCCTTGGGCGAGGGCGCCAGCATCGGCAGTTCGCCCATCAGCCGCGACGCCGCCATCACGCTCTTGACCTGCTTGTCCTTGTCGCCGTCATGCGGCCAGGCGACGAGGCGCATGGCGGCGGTGGTGTATTCCATCGGGCTGCGCATCTTGCCGGGTGCGGGCGTCCACGCCGCGGGATCGTTCACCGCGGCCTCGGCCAGCGCGCGCAGATCGCCGCCCGTGCGCGTGAAGCTCTGCGCCAGCCGCGCGACGGACTCGGCCGGCGGATCGTCGGCGATGAAGTGCACCGCGAATTTGCGCGCGATGTGCCGCGCCGTGGCCGGATCGTGCGCGAGATCGCGCAGCGCCTGGATGCCCGCCTCCTCGCCGCCCGAATAGGTCTTGCCGCGCAGCAGGATGTCGCCCGGCTCGTGGCGCGCGGGATAGTAGCGGAAACCCGTGGCGCCGCCGTCCTTGTCGAGGCTCCAGCCGGTGAGCAGCTTGGCCAGCGCGATGACGTCGGCTTGCGTGTAGCCGCCATCGACGCCCAGCGTGTGCAGCTCCATCAGCTCGCGGCCGAGATTCTCGTTGAGTCCCTTGCCGGTGAACTTTCCCGCCAGCGATTCCGGCCCGATGTTCTGGGCGTTGTCGAGATAGAGCTGCATCGCGGGGTGGCGCGTGGCGGCGAGCAGCATGTCCTCGAACTTGCCCGCGATATTGGGCCGGATCGCCTCGCGCTCGAAGGCATTGACGAAGGTGATGGCGGCCGGGTTCGTCGCTGACACGGTGAAATGATTGCTCCAGAACCATACCAGCCGCTCGGCGAACGGCTTCTGCGTCGTGAAGCCGACTGCCAGCCGGGCGGCCAGTTCGCGCTGGAATTCCGCGCCGCGCACCTGGAAGAACAGCTTGACGGGATCGGGCGCGTTGCCGGCCTTGCGCTCCATCTCGCGCTGCTGGCGGTAGGCGATGAACTCGCTGACCAGCGCGCCGCCGGAATGGAACGCATCGCCGCCGTCCAGCGGCTGCGGCTGGTCGGGCGCGGAATCGAGCTGGCCCATCAGCCAGCTTTTGGGCAAGGACCCGGCCCGTTCGATCTCGCCCGGCCTCGCGCCGAGGCCAAATCTATGCACCGCTACGGCTGCTTCGAGGGACATGGTCCGCTCCCTTGCGCTCGTATCGGCACCCCACTAAACGGACGCTAGTCCCGTTTTCCTGAACCGCAAATGAACAATCGCAAGAACGGCCTGACGTATAAGGACTCCGGCGTCGATATCGACGCGGGCGAGGAACTGGTGCGCCGCATCGCGCCCGCCGCCCGCGCCACCCGCCGCTCCGGCGCCGATGCCGATCTGGGCGGGTTCGGCGGGCTGTTCGACCTCAAGGCGGCCGGATTCAAGGATCCCGTGCTGGTCGCGGGCACCGACGGCGTCGGCACCAAGCTGAAGATCGCCATCGACACCGACCTGTTCGGCGGCATCGGCCAGGACCTGGTCGCGATGTGCGTCAACGACATCGTGGTGCAGGGCGCCGAGCCGCTGTTCTTTCTGGATTATTACGCCAGCGGCAAGCTGGACGTGGATTCCGCGGCCGCCGTCATCGAAGGCATCGCGCGCGCCTGCCGCGATTCCGGCTGCGCGCTGATCGGCGGGGAGACTGCCGAAATGCCCGGTCTCTATGCGCGGGGCGATTTCGATCTCGCCGGATTCTGCGTCGGCGCAGTGGAGCGCGACGCCATCCTGCCCCGCACGCGCGACATGAAGGCGGGCGACGTGCTGATCGGTCTGGACTCCTCCGGCGCCCATTCCAACGGCTATTCGCTGGTGCGCCGCGTCGTGGCCGATGCCGGCCTCGCCTACGACGCGCCCGCGCCGTTCGATGCCGCGCGCAAGCTGGGCGAGGCGCTGCTGGCGCCGACGAAGCTCTACGTGAAAGGCGCGCTCAGCGCGATCCGCACCGGCGGCGTCAAGGGCCTGGCCCACATCACCGGCGGCGGCATCACCGGCAACCTGCCGCGCGCGCTGCCGGAAGGCCTCGACGCGGAGATCGACCTGTCCGCCTGGGCGCCGCCGCCGCTGTTCGGCTGGATGGCGCGCGCGGCCGGCATCGCGCAGGACGAGATGCTGCGCACCTTCAATTGCGGCCTCGGCATGATCGCGGTGGTCGATGCCGCGCGCGCCGGCCAGGTCATCGACGCCTTCCAGGAATCCGGCGACCGCGCCACCCGCATCGGCGCGCTGGTGGCGGGCGGCATCGAACCCATGGTCCGCTACACGGGCGCGCTGAAGCTGTGAGCCGCGTGCGCACCGCCGTGCTGATTTCCGGACGCGGGAGCAATCTGGGCGCGCTGATCGATGCCGCGAAAGCGCCGGACTATCCCGCCGAGATCGCGCTGGTGCTGTCCAACAAGGCCGATGCCGCGGGCCTCGCGATCGCGCGTGCCGCCAATATCCCTTCCGTCGTGATCCCGCACAAGGATTTCGCCACGCGCGAGGATTTCGATGCGGCAATAGACGCGTCGTTGCGCGAGGCCGGCATCGAACTGGTCGCCGAAGCCGGATTCATGCGCATCCATTCCGCGGGATTCGTGACGCGCTGGCAGGGCCGCATCGTCAACATCCATCCTTCGCTGCTGCCCGCCTTCCCCGGCATCGGCGTGCACCGCCAGGTGCTGGACGCGGGCGTGCGCGAAAGCGGCTGCACCGTCCATTACATGGTCCCGGCGCTCGACTCCGGCCCGATCGTCGCCCAGGCCCGCGTTCCGGTGCTCCCCGGCGACACGGTGGAGACGCTTTCCGCGCGCGTGCTCGAGCAGGAGCACAGGCTCTATCCCGAGGCGCTGAGGAAAGTGGCCGCGGAGATCGCCGCGACGCCCGCCAGGCCGGGGTTGTGCTGACACGCCGCCCATCGCTATAACCCGCGCGATTTTCCGTGCCAGCCACCAGGAGCCCGCCATGCCCGTCGAGCGTACGCTGTCGATCATCAAGCCGGATGCCACCAGGCGCAATCACACCGGCGCCATCATCGACCGCTTCGAGAAGGCAGGCTTGCGCGTCATCGCCTCGCGGCGCATGCAGCTGTCCACCGCGCAGGCGGAAGCCTTCTACAACGTCCACAAGGCGCGGCCGTTCTTCCGTTCGCTGGTCGAGTTCATGACCTCCGGCCCCGTCGTCGTGCAGGTGCTGGAAGGCGACAACGCCATCCAGAAGAACCGCGACGTGATGGGCGCCACCGATCCGGCCAAGGCCGCGCCCGGCACCATCCGCAAGGATTTCGCCGAATCCATCGAGGCCAATTCCGTGCACGGCTCCGACGCGCCGGACACCGCGATGCACGAGATCCGCTTCTTCTTCTGCGAACTGGACATCGTGGGATAGCGAACGAAAGGGACATCCGATGCAGGGCAAGACCGTCGTCGTCACGGGCGCCACGTCCGGCATCGGGGAAGTCGCGGCCGACCGGCTGGCGCAGAAGGGCGCGCGCATCGTCTTCATCGCGCGCGACCGCGAGCGCGGCCAGGAAACACTGAAGCACCTGCGCGCCATCGCCGGCCACGACAATCACGCGGTGCACTACGCCGATCTGTCGACCCTTGCCGGGATGAAGCGCGTGGCGCACGCCATCGCGGAATCCGAGCCGCGCATCGACGTGCTGGTCAACAATGCCGGCGCCATGTTCACCGCCCGCCAGACGACCGATGACGGGCTGGAGAAGACCTTCGCCGTGAACCACATGGCGTATTTCGTCGTCACCAATGTGCTGCTCGAAACGTTGAAGGCGAACCCGGAAGGCGCGCGGATCGTCTCCACCGCGTCGGACGCGCACAAGGGCGCCAGGCTGGATTTCGACGACCTGCAATCCGCGCACCGCTATTCGGGCTTCGGCGTCTATGGCGAATCCAAGCTCTGCAACATCCTGTTCACCCGCGAACTGGCCCGGCGCCTCGCCGGCACGACGGTGACGGCCAATTGCCTGCATCCGGGCTTCGTCGGCACGCGCTTCGGCGACCAGAGCGGCGGCTTCATGTCGCTCGCGATCAGGCTCGCCAAGAATTTCGCGCTGTCGCCCGAGCAGGGCGCGGAGACCATCATCTATCTCGCCTCCTCGCCGGACGTGGAAGGCCAGAGCGGTGGCTACTACGTGAAATCGCGCCTCGCCACGCCCACGAAGGAAGCCCAGAACGATGCGGACGCCAAGCGGCTGTGGGACGTCTCGGCCGGGATCGCCGGGCTCTGATGGACAACGCCCGCAAGAAGGACCTGCTGCGCGAATACCGCGAGATGCCGCAGCGCGCCGGGATCGTGTCGGTGCTGTGCCGGCCTACGGGCCAGCGCTGGATCGCGCCCTCGCGCAACCTCGACAAGCAGCAGAACGGCATCTGGTTCCAGCTGCGGCTGAACGGCCATCCCAACAAGGACGCGCAAGCCGCGTGGAACGCGCATGGCGAGGACGCCTTCGCCTTCGAGATCGTCGAGGAAATCGCCGACGACAACCCACTCCTCATCGGCGAACTGCTGAAAGAGCGCGACGCCCACTGGCGCAACGCGCTCGCCGCGCAGAAGCTGATGGGCTGATCCGGGTTATGGTATTCTTGTTACCCTCCCTCAAGGGGAGGATAACAAGAGTATTTTGACGCGCGGCCTCCGCCATGCCATTACCCGGCGCGGAGGCTGCGATGCACGATATCAAGGCGATCAGGGACAATCCGGAGGCGTTCGCGGCGGCGCTGGCGCGGCGGCCGGCCTATGCGCGGAGCGCGCAGAGCGTGACGGATGAGATCGTGTCGCGCGACCGGGAATTGCGCGAGCTGCTGGTGTCGCTCCAGCAGAAGCAGGCGCGGCGCAACGAAGCCTCCAAGGCGATCGGCCAGGCCAAGGCGAAGAAGGACGAAGCCGCGGCCGCATCGCTGATGGCCGAAGTCGCCGGGCTCAAGGACGACATCCAGAAAGGCGAGGAGCGCGAGCGCGAACTGAAGACGGCGCTGGACGAATACGTCGCCGGGCTTCCCAATCTTCCCGCGCCCGATGCGCCGGACGGCGCCGGGGAGACGGACAACGTGCCGGTGGCGGAGCGCGCGTTCGGCGCGCGCCCGGCGATGAACAGCGCGCGCGAGCATTTCGAGCTCGGCGAGGCGCTCGGCATGATGGATTTCGAGCGCGCCGCGAAAGTCTCCGGCGCGCGCTTCGTCTATCTCAAGAGCGGGCTCGCCCGTCTCGAACGCGCACTCGGCGCCTTCATGCTCGATCTGCATACGGACAAATTCGGGTACACCGAAGTCAGTCCGCCGCTGATGGTGCGGGACGAAGCGTTATTTGGAACTGCGCAACTGCCAAAGTTCGAAGAAGAGTTGTTTTTTACGGATCCGCGGCCACCAAATTGGGAACGCGACACGATTAGATCGATTGGGAAATGGCCTGGCAAATTTTCGTTAAGCGAGTTCGCTGACGACGACGCCCTCAATGAAACAATCTTGGTTCACACTCAAAGCGTTCTCTATGAAAACTGGAGCGCCGTTCACGACAAAAAGACTGGATTGCCACTTCGCTACGGGCTCATCCCCACTGCCGAAGTCTCGCTGACCAATTACGTCCGCGAGGAAATCCTCGACGAAGCCGCGCTTCCCCTTCGCTTCACCGCCTACACCCCCTGCTTCCGCGCGGAGGCTGGCGCGGCGGGCAAGGACACGCGCGGGATGATCCGGATGCATCAGTTCTCGAAGGTCGAGCTGGTGTCGATCACCACGCCGGAGCAGTCCGAGGCCGAGCACGAGCGGATGACGGATTGCGCGCAGGAGGTGCTGAAGCGGCTCGACCTGCATCACCGCGTCGTCACGCTGTGCACCGGCGACATGGGGTTCTCGGGCCGGAAGACCTACGACATCGAAGTCTGGCTGCCGGGCCAGGATGAGGGCAGGGGCCGCTTCCGCGAGATCTCGTCCTGCTCCAACTGTGGCGACTTCCAGGCGCGGCGCATGCAAACGCGCTATCGCGGCAAGGACGGCAAGGTGAAGGGCCACGTCCACACGCTCAACGGCTCCGCCCTCGCCGTCGGCCGCACCCTCATCGCCATCCTGGAGAACTTCCAGCAGCCCGACGGCAGCATTCGCATCCCCGACGCGCTGGTGCCCCACATGGGCGGAATGAAAACGATCGGTCCGCTCGCGTGATCCAGCTATACCTGTCATCCCGGCCAAGCGATGCGTGAGCATCGCGCCGAGCCGGGACCCATTCAGACACCGTCTCGATGGGTCCCGGCTCTCGCTAAGCTCGGCCGGGATGACAAATAATTTTCTTGTTCGCCAAATCATGCACACGAATACTTCGGTTCCCAGGAGGAAGCGACGAAGTGGGCGCGCAGGGCTTCCCGCGCTGGTCGGTTCAAACGTCGAATGATTCAGGATAAGTCGCCGCCGGGCGTTAACGGCTGGAACACCGCCGTTCTCGACGAAATCATTGCGGCTAAGAAGCGGCCGAAAGCAAATTGGGACACTACCGAAGATCACGCTCACGTGTTGGCGAATTATTTCACGCGCTACAATTTCGTGAGGCTTCACCAGGCTTTGAAAGTTATTCCGGCAATGGCGGCTGGCGAAACGTCTGATATGGTTGAAGTGCTGGAATATTGGGAAGTCTCACAATGAAACATCTTCTTCTTGCGACGATCATATCTCTCGCCGCTTCGCCGGTCATGGCCGACACAGTCATTGAATATGGATGCGTGGTTCTTGCCAAAGGGCCGAGCGGGAACGTTGAGCGGATTCTTCCAGATACGAAAGTCCTGGAATCGACGCAGTCGCTTCCCAAATTCTCGATCACACTGCCGCCAGGATACAGTGAGGCGAGCGTTCAATGCTCCAGGTCCGACCTCGTACCGGCGGAGAATGATTGGAAGGTGCTTAGAGCAAGCTACCCGCTTTTCATCACGGAAAAGGCAACCGGGCACATTATTACGATTGAACTCGATAAGGGTCAGTTCAAGGTGGAATTTCCGCAAGCCTTGATGCCTGCTGAAGACCAACTCAAACGTCTTCAGGCTCGAGTGGATCAGCTACAGACTTCGATGCGGGACGCCGATTTTCCGCCAGCGGTAAAAAAATGAGTTTTGGTCAAACTGACCCACTATCGACACCTCAGTCCACTTGCCATCCCGCATCGCCTGGGGCATAAAGAAAGGTTTCGAACATAACGAGAACATTTGCTTGGGAAGGAGGCCGAGGCGCGATGACAGAGTTATGGTTCATGGGACAGGGATCGGCGTCGACAGGCGCGCCCAGCCGCGCGTGCCCGAGGTATGGAATGTCGGAGGTTGGAATGCGCGGGACAGGAATTGGCAATGCGACACCCGGCACCCCTCCCCCCCGCGCAATCCGAAGGTTCGAATGCGCCGGACAGGATTCGGCAATGTCCCGCTCCTCGGAGGGGGAGGGGGGTATGCGGACACGGAGAAACAATGATCAACATCCTGCGCCGCGGCGCCCGCCGCTCCCAGATTTAGGAGACGCCCATCCGCATCCTGGTCACCAATGATGACGGCGTCCATGCCCCCGGGCTGGCGGTGGCCGAAACGATCGCCCGCTCGCTCACCGATGACGTCTGGGTGGTCGCGCCCGAGACCGAGCAGTCCGGCGCCTCGCATTCCCTCACGCTGACGCTGCCGCTGCGCCTGCGCCAGATCGGCGACAAGCGCTTCGCGCTCGCCGGCACGCCGACCGACTGCGTGATGATGGGCGTGGCCGAGCTGATGCAGGATGCGCGCCCCACGCTGGTGCTGTCCGGCGTCAACCGCGGCTCCAACATCGCCGACGACGTCACCTATTCGGGCACCATCGCCGGCGCCATGGAAGGCACGGTGCTGGGCGTGCCCTCCATCGCGCTGTCGCAGGCCTACGGCTTCGAGCCGGGCGACGAGGTGCGCTGGCGCTGCGCCGAGGCGCATGGCCCGCGCGTCGTGCGCGCGCTGCTCGACGCCGGCTGGCCGGAGGAGACGCTGATCAACGTCAACTTCCCCGATTGCGAGCCCGGCGCGGTTCTCGGCACGGACGTGACGGAGCAGGGCAAGCGCGACCTGCAGACCGCGGCGTTCGACCGGCGCGTCGACATGCGCGGCAATCCCTACTACTGGATCGGCTTCCGCCGCGTGCGCAGCGATCCGCGCCCGGGCACCGATTTGCGCGCGATCTACGACCGGCGCATCTCGATCACGCCGCTGCACCTGAACCTGACGGAGCACACGGTGGTGACGGCCCTGCGGGAGAAGCTGGGATCGAAATGACGACCGACCATCGCGCCATCGCCCTGCTCATGGAGCTGCGCCGCCAGGGCATCTCCGACAGCCGCGTGCTGGGCGCGATCGAGCGCACGCCGCGCGAACTCTTCGTCGACGCGCCGTTCGAGACCCAGTCGTGGGACAACACCGCGCTGCCCATCGCCTGCGGCCAGACGATCAGCCAGCCTTATGTCGTGGCGTATATGACCGAGGCGCTGCAGGTCGAAGCCCGCCACCGCGTGCTGGAGATCGGCACGGGTTCCGGCTACCAGGCCGCGGTGCTCTCGCACCTGTGCCGCATGGTCTACACGGTGGAGCGCCACAAGCCGCTCCTGGCCGAAGCCGAGGCGCGGTTCCGCGCGCTGAAGCTCCACAACGTGGTGACGCGGCATGGCGATGGCGCTCGGGGCTGGCCGGAGCAGGCTCCGTTCGACCGCATCCTGCTCAGCGCCGCGGTGAGCGAGGTCCCGCTATCCCTTACCGGACAGTTACGATCCGGCGGAATCCTTATCGCTCCGGTAACCAAAAATCCCGGGGCGGAAAGCATTTCGCAACACTTGGTGAAGATCATGCGAACGGACGAAGGGTTCGCGCAGGAGGCGCTGATTCCTGTCGTCTTCGTACCGATGATCCCGGGGATGCCGGATGCGCGCACACCGCTGGACAAGACTGGACTGGACAAGAGTGGGCCGGACACAAATGGCACAGGCCGCAAAGGCTGAGCCCGCGCGCCTGCTCGTCCTCGCGGGCGTGCTCGTCTTTCTGTCCGCCTGCGCCGATTCCGGACCGCGAACCTATTTCGACTGGCCGAACGCGACCTACTACACCGTCGTCGTCCGCTCCGGCGACACGGTGAGCGACATCGCCGTGCGCTTCGACGTGACCACAGCGTCGGTGCTGCGCATGAACGATCTGCAGGAGCAGAGCGCGATCTATCCCGGCGAGGTCCTGCGCATTCCGCCCGGCAGCCGCGCCACGCGCAGCGCCGTGCTGCGCGAGGCCGAGAGCAGCCGCGTGCCGCCGCGCGACGCGCCGGTCGCCGGCAAGCCGCTCGCGCCGGTCCGCACGGCCGGCATCGATCCCAAGCCGCGCCCGGACTATGAGCCCCGGCAGCAGACGGTTGCGAGCGCGGATGCGGGCCGCTTCATCTGGCCGCTCAGCGGCACGATCATCGAGGGCTTCGGCGTCATGACGGGCGGCGAGCGCAACGACGGCATCAACATCGCGGCCTCGGAAGGCACACCCATCCGCGCCGCGCAGTCCGGCACCATCAGCTACGCCGGCAACGAGTTGCGCAGCTACGGCAACCTGATCCTCATCAAGCATGGCGACGGCTACATCACCGCCTATGCCCATGCCGAGCGCATCGCGGTGGCCAAGGGCGACCATGTCGAGCAGGGCCAGGTGATCGGCTATGCCGGATCGAGCGGCGACGTGACGCGTCCGCAGCTGCATTTCGAGATCAGGCGCGATTCCAAACCCGTCGATCCCAGGGCGTTGCTGGCGACAACCACTTGATTCTGTTGCGGTTGCAATGGGGGCGCGCGCCGCTATAGTCCGCGCGCCAAGCGCCCAGGAAAGCCGCCACCCGTGAATTTTCAGGAAATTCTCGCCTCTCCCATGACCCTCATGGTCGCGATGCTCGCGATCTTCTATTTCCTCCTCCTGCGCCCGCAGCAGCAGCGCGCCAAGCAGCACCGCGAGATGGTTGCCGCCGTCAAGCGCGGCGACACGGTGGTCACGGCCGGCGGGCTCGTCGGCAAGGTCGCCAAGGTGAAGGACGATGCCGAGGTGATGGTCGAGGTCGCCGACGGAGTCCTGGTCCGGGTGCTCAAGAGCACGCTCTCCGAAGTGCGCGTGAAGGGCCAGGATAGCGACAAGAGCTGACCATGCTTCAGATCCCCACCTGGTCGCGCGTCATCACCCTGCTCATCCTGCTCGCGGGCGCGCTCATTGCGCTGCCCAACGCGCTGCCTTCGCCGGTCCTCGCGAAATTTCCGTCCTGGCTGCCCAGCAGCACCGTGACGCTCGGCCTCGACCTCCAGGGCGGATCGGACATGCTGCTCGAAGTGCAGATGGACCAGGTCCAGAAGACCCGCATCGAGCAGCTGAAGAGCGATTTGCGCATCGGATTGCGCAAGGCGCGCATCACCTACCGCTTCGTCAAGACGCCGGACAACGTCCTGTCGGTGCAGATCCTCGACGCCGACCGGATGGAGGATGCCCGCGGCATCGTGAAGGGGTTCAATCCGCTCACCGGCGGCGTGCTGGCGGTGGGCTCGCGCGCCTACGACATGACCGAACCGGGCGGCGACGTCATCACCATGAAGATGACGGAGAGCTACCTGACCCAGCTCCAGGGCGAGATCCTCACGCAGTCCATCGAAAAGGTGCGCAAGCGCATCGACGAGCTGGGCACCCGCGAGCCGACCATCGAGCAGCAGGGCTCCGATCGCATCCTCGTCCAGATCCCCGGCCTGTCCGATCCCAAGGAAGTCATCAAGATCCTCGGCAAGACCGCCAAGATGACGTTCCAGCTGGTGGATGAGAGCGCCAATGTCGACGACGCGGAGAAGGGCAATGTCCCCGTCGGCTCCGAGCTGCTTTACGAGGACGCACCCAAAGCCGGCGGCAAGCCGACGCCCTACGTGATCGAGCGGCGCGTGCTGGTCGATGGCGACCGGCTGACGGATTCGCGCGCGACCTTCAGCCAGACCACCGGCGAGCCGATCGTGACCTTCACCTTCGACACCGTCGGCGCCAAGCAGTTCGCCAACGCCACGAAGGAGAATGTCGGCAAGCGCTTCGCGATCATCCTCGACAACAAGGTGATCGAGGCGCCGGTGATCCGCGAGCCGATCCTGGCCGGCAGCGGCGAAATCTCCGGCAACTTCACCGCGGCGTCGGCGAACGAACTTTCCGTGCTGCTGCGCGCAGGCGCGCTGCCCGCGCCGCTGAAAGTGCTGGAGGTGCGCACCGTCGGGCCGGAGCTGGGCGCGGACTCCATCAAGGCAGGCCGCATCTCCGCCATTGCCGGCCTGTTGCTGGTCGCGCTCTTCATGTTCGCGCGCTACGGCCTGTTCGGCCTGTTCGCGGATTTGGCGCTGACGCTCAACATCGTCCTGTTGATGGCGGCGCTCACCCTGTTCGGCGCGACGCTGACCTTGCCCGGCATCGCCGGCATCGTGCTCACCATGGGCATGGCGGTGGACGCCAACGTGCTGATCTACGAGCGTATCCGCGAGGAGCAGCGCAACGGCCGCTCCATGCTGGCCTCCATCGACCAGGGCTTCCAGCGCGCGCGGGCCACGATCTTCGACGCCAACATGACCCACCTGATCGCCTCGCTCATCCTGTTCGAGATGGGTTCGGGCCCGGTGCGCGGCTTCGCCGTCACGCTGGGCGTGGGCATCATCACCTCGTTCTTTACCGCGGTGATGGTCACCCGCCTGATCGTGGTGATGTGGCTCAATCTCGCGCGGCCCCGGAAACTCGCGATTTAGGCAAAACCCACAGGGAATTTACGGCTGATTCCCGCGAAGAATTTGGTAAACTGTCCCTCAGACTCACAACCCCGGGGGAGGCCCATGGCTGCTTTCTTTTCCAATCTCCGCAACACGGTGATCGCGGGCTTCGTGATCGCCGCCATCATCCTCGGCATCCACTGGTCGCAGACCGGCGTAGCGCTCGACGAGAGCTTCTGGCTGTTTGCCGTGCGCTGGGCGCACATCATCTGCGGCGTCATGTGGATCGGCCTGCTGTGGTACTTCAACTTCGTGTCGACGCCGACCACGCCCTCGATTCCGGCCGACCTGCGGCCCGCGCTGGGCAAGTACATCACGCCCGCGGCGCTGTGGTGGTTCCGCTGGGGCGCGATGGGTACGATCGTGTTCGGCGTCATCCTGGCTGGGCTGAACGGCTATCTCGCCCAGGCCTTCTCGCTGGATACCTACGACGCCAACGGCATGTTCGGAACGCCGTCCTACCTGATGATCGGCATCGGCATGTGGTTCGGCGTCATCATGTGGTTCAACGTCTGGTTCATCATCTGGCCGAACCAGCAGAAGGCGCTGAATCTCGGCAACCGCTATCCCGACCTGCCGGCGGACGCCAAGGCCGCCGCGGCGAAGACCGCGGGCATGTACAGCCGCATCAACACGATGCTGTCGTTCCCGATGCTGTTCTGCATGGCCGCCGCGTCGCATCTTCCTTGACGGCGACCCTGCGCCGCGCGAGAGCCGCCCGGGCGACCGGGCGGCTTTTGCTTGAGGTCCGATGAGCGCCGCGAGCGCCTTTGCCGCCTGCGAGGCCACGGTCCGCTCGCACGATCCGGACCGCTGGCTTTCCGCGCTGTTCGCCCCGGCCGCGAAACGTCCGTTCCTGCATGCGCTCTATGCGTTCAATCACGAGATCGCGCGCGTGGCCGAGACGGTGACGCAGCCCATGCTGGGCGAGATCCGCTTGCAATGGTGGCGCGAAACCGTCGAGCAGGCCCGCGAGGGCCGTCCGCGCGACCACGATGTGGCCCGCGCGCTCGCCGCCGTCTTCGCCGAGACCGGGCTGCCGTTCGCGCCGTTCGACGCCATGCTGGACGCGCGCCTGTTCGACTCGGGCGAGGACACCTTCGAGACTCTCGCTGAGTTGGAGACCTATGCTGGCGCCACGTCCGGAAACCTGATGCGGCTGGCCGCTGGCGTGCTGGGCGGCGTGGACGACAGCTCTGCGCGCAACGCAGGCGTGGCCTATGCGCTGATCGGCGTGATCCGTGCGATCCCGTTCCATGCCGCGCGGCGCAAGCTGTTCCTGCCGCGCGACATGCTGGCCGATGCCGGCGTGCACACCGGCGACGTGTTCGCAGGAAGGCCCGGCAACATCGCATCCGTCATCGCCCGACTCGTGGCGCGTGCACTGGATTTGTCGGTGCAGGCGTGTTCGCCACCAAGACCCGGCGCGGCGCTTCCGGCGCTGCTGCCGGCGGCCACCGTGCCCCTGTACGGCCGCATGCTCACGCGGCCCGGCTTCGACCCATTCCGCGATGTCACGGACGTGCCGCAATACCGCCGCCAGCTGGCGATGCTTCGCGCCCGCCTTCGCGGTTTGCTCTGACTATTCCGCCGCTGCCCGCGCGCCGCCGAGCCAGGCGCCGAGATCGGCCAGCGCGCGGTGGCTCATCGCCTTCTTGCGGTCCCGGCCACGCGCGCCCCTGAGCTCGGGAAACAGGCCGAAGTTCACGTTCATGGGCTGGAACGTCCCTGCGTCCGCGCCCTTGGTGATGTGCGCGAGCAGCGCGCCGAGCGCAGTTGTCGCGGGCGGTGCGCCGCAATCGGTGGCGGCGAAGCGCCCGGCGAGGAGGCCGATCGCGGCACTCTCGACATAGCCTTCCACGCCGGTGATCTGCCCCGCGAAGCGCAGGCTCGGCCGCGCCTTCAGCCGCAACTGTTCGTCCAGCAGGCGCGGCGAGTTGATGAAGGTGTTGCGGTGCAGGCCGCCCAGCCGCGCGAATTGCGCGTTCTCGAGGCCCGGGATCGTGCGGAAGATGCGCGTCTGCTCGCCATGCTTCAGCTTGGTCTGGAATCCCACCATGTTCCACAGCGTGCCGAGCGCGTTGTCCTGGCGCAGCTGCACCACCGCGTACGGACGGCGCGCGCAGCGCGGATCGTGCAATCCGACCGGCTTCATCGGCCCGAAGCGCAACGTCTCTGGGCCGCGCTCCGCCATCACCTCGATGGGCAGGCAGCCCTCGAAATAGGGCGTGGACTTTTCCCAGTCCTTGAACTCGGTTTTCTCGCCCGCGATCAGCGCCGCGATGAAGGCGTTGTATTGCGCTTCGTCCATCGGGCAATTGACGTAGTCGGCGCCGTCGCCCTTGTCGTAGCGCGACTGCATCCAGGCGACGTTCATGTCGATGGACTCGCGATGCACGATGGGCGCGATGGCATCGAAGAATGACAGCGCGTCTTCGCCGGTGAACGCGCGGATGCCTTCGGCCAGCGCGGGCGAGGTCAGCGGTCCCGTGGCGACGATGACCGATTGCCAGTCGTCCGGCGGCGGGCCCGCGATCTCCTCGCGGTGGATCGCGATGTTGGGATGAGTTTCGAGCGCCTGGGTGATCGCGGCGGAGAACCCGTGCCGGTCGACGGCCAGCGCGCCGCCCGCCGGCAGCCGGTGCGCGTCGGCGGCGCGCATGACGAGCGATCTGGCGCGGCGCATCTCCTCATGCAGCAGGCCGACGGCATTGTTCTCCCAGTCGTCGGAGCGCAGCGAATTGGAGCAGACGAGTTCGGCGAGGCCATCGGTCTGGTGGGCGTCGGTCCCGCGCACCGGGCGCATCTCATGCAGTATCACGCGCGCGCCGGCTTCAGCCGCCTGCCACGCCGCCTCGCTGCCCGCCAGCCCGCCGCCGATGATGTGGATAGGATCGTCCATTGCCCGTCAGATAGACCGGCGCGCCGCGCGCCTCAACCCCACACCATCGGCTTGTGGTCGGCCCAGGGCAGCCAAGGCCGGGCGGCTTCGATCTGGGCGGCGAGGCGGTAGAGCGTGGCTTCGTCGGCCATGCGGCCGGTGAACATCATCCCGATGGGAAGGCCGTCGCCCGACATGCCCATCGGCAGCGACAGCGAAGGCTGGCCGGTCATGTTGTAGGGCGGCGTGTAGCCGAAAACGAGGGACTGGCGGTAGTTGAACTCCCTGGGATCGACATTCACCGGATCGAGATGGCCGATCCTCGGCGGCGGCGCCAGCGTGACAGGCGACAGCAGCACGTCGAAGTCGCGCCACAGCGCCAGGACCTCGCGGCAACCGCGCCGCATGTTGTGCAGGCCTTCGCCGACCTGGGAGGCGGTGAGCTTGCGGCTGCCTTTGTAGCTGACCCAGGCCAGCGGCTCCATGTCGTCGGGGCCGGGCTCACGGCCCAGGATGCGCGTCCATTCGTCGATGGTCGACGCGAACATCGCGCCCGACACCGCGCCCTGGCCGCGATAGAGCCGCTTCCAGTCGACGTCGAATTTGGTCTTCTCGATCATCGTGTGGCCGAGCTCGCCGAGGAACGTCACCGTGGCATCGAACACGGCCCGCACGTCGGCGTGCGGCGCCACATTGGGGCGCGGCACTTCGGTCGAGAAGGCGATGCGCAGCTTGCCGGGCGGCGTCTCGATCTCGTCGAGATAGGGCCTTGTCTTCGGTACCGCGGGGTAGGGCGCGTCGTCCTCTGGCGTGCCGGTCCAGTCCAGCATCGCAGCGGAGTCGCGCACGCTGCGGCAGAGCACATGATCGACGACCAGGCCATGGGCGCGGCCGCCATCGTCCGGGCCGCCGGGATTGCGGTTCTGCGTCGGCTTCATGCCCACCAGTCCGGTCTGCGCGGAGGGAATGCGGATGGAGCCGAGCCCGTCCGAGCCATGCGCCATCGCCACCATACCACTCGCCACGGCCGACGCCGCTCCGCCCGACGATCCGCCGGAGGAATGGTCGGGATTCCACGGATTGCGGCAGATCCCCAGGTACCGGCCTTCCGTCGTCCCGGGAATGCCGAACTCGGGCGTATTGGTCTTGCCGACCAGCACTACGCCGGCCGCGCGGTAGCGCCGCGTCAGTTCGGAATCGTCCGGGGAAACGTAGCCCTTGAGGAAGGCAGAGCCGTTGGTCATCGGCCAGCCTTTGACGGCCATGTTGATGTCCTTGATGAGGAACGGCACGCCCTTGAACGGCCCGTCGGGCAGCGCACCCTTCGCCGTGGCGCGGGCCTCGTCATAGGCCTTGTAGACGACGGCATTGACCTTGGGATTGTTGCGTTCGATCCGCGCGATGGCCTCGTCGACCAGCTCCAGAGGCGTGACCTCCTTGCGGCGGACGAGATGGGCGAGACCCGTTGCGTCATAGCGGTCGTATTCGGCGAATGCCATGTGGATGTCCTTCAGAGCGGAGGCGTTTTCGAAATCCAGGGCGCGGCCTCTTCGAGCTGCGCCGCCAGTTGCAGCAGCGTGGTCTCGCCGCCGTTGCGCGCCACGAACTGCACGCCGATGGGCAAGCCCGCATCGTTCCAGTGCAGCGGCACGTTGATGCCCGGCTGGCCGGTGGCGTTCTGGAGCGCGGTGTAGGGCACATAGCCGATGATCGGCGCGAAGGCCTTGCGCACGTCGCGTTCGTCGACGTCGATCGAGCCGAGCCTGATCGGCGGCGAATCGAGCGTGGCGCAGAGCCAGGCGTCGTAAGTCTCGTGGAACGTGGCCATGGTGCGCGCGATACGGAACAGGAGCTGTTGCGCCAGCATGTGCTCGACCGCGGTGATCTTCATGCCCTGCTCGTAGAGCGAGAGCGTCAGGCCCTCCACGACCTCCGTCGACGGTGTGACGTTCAGCATCCGCGCCAGCATCGCCACGCCGAGCGCGGTGTTGCCCGCCCAGAGCGTCAGGAAGGCCGGCGTGGCCTGCGCGGTGTCGACCGGCGGGGTCTTCTCCTCGACGATGTGGCCCAGCGTTTCACAGAGCTTCGCCGCCTTGCGCAGCGCCGCGACCACGTCGGAATGATGCGCGGTGCCGTCGCCGCGGGCAAAGGAAGCCGCGATGCGCAAGCGCCTGGGCTTTTGCCTGATCGCCTCGAGATAGGAGCCTTCCGCGGGCGGTGCGAAATAGGGGTCGCCATAGTTGAGCGGCGAGTCGATGTCGAGCACGGCGGCGCAGTCGCGGACGCTGCGGGAGACCACGTGGTCGACGCTGAGTCCGCTGGTGGCGTCGGACGCATCCGGCCCCTGGCTGACGCGCCCGCGGCTCACCTTGAGGCCGACCAGTCCGCAGCACGATGCCGGGATGCGGATCGAGCCGCCGCCATCGGTGGAATGCGCCAGCGGAACGATGCGCGCCGCCACCGCCGCCGCCGAACCGCCCGACGAGCCGCCGGTCGAATGGGCGAGGTTCCAGGGATTGTGCGCCGGGCCGTAAAGCCTGGACTCGGTGGTCGGCAGGATGCCGAATTCCGGCACATTGGTCTTGCCGAACGGCACGAGGCCCGCCTTGCGGAAGCGCGCGACCAGGATGGAGTCATGATCGGCCGGCACGGGCGGGCACAGACGCGATCCGGATCGCGTCGGCATGCCCGTGGCGCCGGCGCGCATGTCTTTGAGCAGCGTGGGCACGCCTGCGAAGAGGCCGTCGCGCGGCGCGGTCTTCGCAGCTTCGCGTGCGAGGTCGTAGGCCTTGAAGACGATGGCGTTGAGCCGGGGATTGAGCGCTTCGGCGCGGCTGATGGCTTCGTCGAGAAGGTCGGCCGGGCTCACTTGCTTGCCGGCCACCAGAGCCGCCAGCCCCAGTCCGTCGAAACTGCCGTATTCGCCGAACGCCATCCCTGGACCCTATGGTTTTCCCGACCTTAGCGGGGGGCTGACAGCCTGTCACGGCGGCGATGCTGCATCGCAGCAGTCGCCGATTTGTTGCGCATGGCGCGCAGGATTAGAGTGGCGGGACTGTCAGTAATGGGGGGATGGACATGAAAATGCCGGTTGGTGAGACGCTCGAAGGCGCATTCAGCTTTGCGTTCAGGAACTTTCTGTCGGTGATCGGGACGATGTGGTTTCCGTACCTGCTGGCCGGCGCGATCATCGGAGGGGTGGTCTATCTGCTCCATCCGGATGTGAACGCGATGTTCGCCGCGATTCCCGTCGACAACAAAGATCCGATGGCCGTGTTCCGCGTCTACCAGAAATATGGACATATCATCACGCTGGCCTGGGTCGTGCTGCTGATCGCGGGCGCCATGGTCCGCGTTGGCCTGATGCGCAAGGCGTTGGGGCTGCATCCGGGGCTTGTGTTCATCTATTTCTCGCTGGGCGCGCCCGTCTGGCGCATGATCGGCGCCAGCCTTCTTCTGTCGATCATCATGGTCGCGATCGTGCTCGCCGATATCGCCGGTTGCGCGCTCGTCATAGGCTTGGCGGGCCACGCGCTCCAGCAACCCGTGCTTTGGATCGCGGACGCGATCGCCGTCGTGATTGCCATCGTGATTCCAGTTTATGCGGCCTTCCGCTTCTTTTTCTTCCTCACGCCGGTCATCGTCGCGGAGGAGCGGATCGGCATCGGTCGCGCGTGGTCGCTGGGAGGAGGAAACGTGTTGCGGATCATCGTCGTGCTGCTCGCCATACTCCTGGCCGTCGCAATTGTGTTCGGCATATTGGAGTCGTTCTTCCTTCCGCACTTTGTCATGACTGGTACGACAGTCGATCCACAGGATGTTCAGCGCTGGCAGGCGAAGGCGATAACCAGCCCGGCCTTTGTCGTACTGTTGCTTTTGCAGGTCGTGGTGACGGAAGCTCTCATGGCGGGTGCGATGGCGACAGGCTATAGAGCGGTGACAGGTACCGCGGAAGGATCGGCTTCGTGAACAAAATCCCGGTCGGGAAAACCATCAAGTATGCCTACACTTTCACTTTCGAGAATCTCGGCGCCATCATCGGGCTGATCTGGATCCCCACCGTGCTCATCACGGTGGGGGGCTTCTTCGCGGAGACTTCGTTCGGCACTGCCATCGTATCGGCGATGCGGGAGAACCGGCCGGCGGTCGCGGGCCAGGCGATGATCTCGCTGCTGGCCTGGTACTTCGTCTCGCTGCTCCTCACGGCGGTGGCGTCCGCGGCGGTGTCCCGCCAGGCGCTGGGGCTGCGCAAGGGTCCGGCGGTCGCGCATTTCGCTCTCGGTCCGGCGGAATTCCGGGTCTTTGGCGCGGAATTGGCGCTGTTTGGCGTGCTTCTGGCGCTGGCCATTCCCTATCTGGCCGTGCTGTCCAGCGTCGTGACCTATATCGAAGCGGGCGGCGCGGCGGCGACGATTTCAAGCTTCGTCGCGGCCGCCCTTGCTGTCGGCGGCATCTGCCTGATGCTGTTGGTCGTCGTGCGCCTGAGCTTCCTGCTCGTGCCCGCGACGATTGCCGAGAACGCGGTCGCGCTGGCGCGAAGCTGGGCGCTGACGCGGGGGAATTTCTGGCGCATCGTCGCGGTGGGTCTGTGCACTTTCGGCCCGATCGTCCTGGTGCTGGCCGCAGGCGAATACGCGATCCTGGGGCCGCACTATTTCGAGCTCAGCATGTCCACCAGCACGGACGCTGCGGTGCAGGCGAAGATCGCCGCCGAGCAGACCCAGATCGTGATGGACCACCTGCCGATGAGCTTCGGCCTGTCGCTGCTGATGGCGCCGTTCTATTTCGGCCTGCTGCTCGCGCCGTCCGCCTATGCCTACCGCGCGCTGAGCGGACAGCCCGCGCCCTGATCACGCTTTCGCCAGCCTGCTCGCGCGCATGCTGTAGAGGAAATAGATCAGCAGACCTCCGGCGTTCCAGATGAGGAACCACCACTGGGTGAAGCTCGGCAGCCCGGTCAGGAACAGGTAGAGGCAGCCCAGGATGCACACCGGTCCGACGATCCAGGGCAGCGGCGTGCGGAATACCCGCGGCCGCGCCGGATCGCGCAGTCGCAGCACCAGCATGCACAAGGCCACCGCGATGAAGGCGCAGAGCGTTCCGGCGTTGGCGAGCAACGCGATCTTTGCCAGCGGGACGATCGCGGCGATGGCGGCAACCACGATTCCGGTCAGCACGGTCATCAGGACTGGCGTCCCGCGCGTGGCATGCACGGATGCGAGCCGCGTGGGCAGCAATCCGTCGCGCGCCATGACGAAGAAGATGCGGCTCTGGCCGTACATCAGCACGAGGATGACGGTGGGCAGCGCCACGATCGCCGCGGCGGCGACGATTTGCGCGGCCACGCCGTGGTTGAGCGCGGTCAGGATATAGACCAGCGGCGCGCCGCTCTTCGAGAAGTCGGAGAAATACGAAGCCCCCAGCGCCGAAGCCGCAACCGCCATGTAGATTGCGGTGCATAGCACCATCGAGCCGATGATGCCGATGGTGAGGTTGCGTCCCGGGTTCTTCGTCTCTTCCGCCGCCGTGGAGACCGTGTCGAAGCCGTAGAACGCGAAGAAGATCAGCGCCGCGGCCGCCAGCACGCCGCGCTTGGTGCCGTCCGCTCCGACATCCGCCGTGTAGCCGTAGGGCGCGAAGGGATGGAAATGCGCAGGATCGAACGCCTGGCTCGCCAGCACGACGAATACGATCAGCGCCGCGAGCTTGATGCCCACGAGAACCAGGTTGACCGTGGCGCTCTCGCGCGTGCCGATCACGAGAAGCGCAGTGATGCCGATCGAGATGAGGATCGCGGGCAGGTCGATGAGGCCGCCGGTCATCCAGCCATGCAGCAACGGGTCGGGAAATGCCCAGCCGGCATTGTGGATGAACTCGGCCACATGGCTCGACCAGCCCACCGCCACGGCGGATGCGGCGACGGTGTATTCCAGGATCAGGCTCCAGCCCACGATCCAGGCCAGCAACTCGCCCAGCACGGTGTAGCTGTAGGTGTAGGCGCTGCCCGCGGCCGGGATCATCGTGGCCATCTCGGCATAGCAAAGTGCCGCGCAGCCGCAGAGCACGCCGCAGAGCAGGAACGACAGGATCACGGCAGGTCCCGCGAGCCCCGCGCCAATTCCGGTCAGCGTGTAGATGCCGGTGCCGACGATGGCGCCCACGCCCATGGCCACCAGGTGATGCCAGCTCAGCGTCGCTTTCAACCGGTGCGCGCCCTCCAGGCTGGTGCTGCTCTCGATCGATTTGCGGCGGTTCCAGAAAGCCATGCGATTCCCCTTCGTTGCCCGCATTGATACAGGGCCCCGCCGCCCGGCGCGACGAAGAAATCCTGGGGCGCGGGATCGACCACGCCGCGGTGGCGCTGGCGCCGGCCGCGCTTTTCCCGGCAAGGGGTCGTGCTACCATGCGGCAGGCGAAATCGGGAGACTGCCATGACGCGTCCGGCCAACCGGGAATTCCAGTTCGGCGGCATCAATCACCTGGCCCTGGTCTGCAAGGACATGGCGCGAACGGTCGAGTTCTACTCCGGCGTGCTCGGCATGCCCCTGATCAAGACCATCGAGCTGCCGCGCGGCATGGGCCAGCATTTCTTCTTCGATCTGGGCAATGGCGACTCGCTGGCGTTCTTCTGGTTCCCCGAGGCGCCCCAGGCGCAGCCCGGCGTCGCCTCCGCCGCGGTGGGGCCGCTACCGGGGCCGTCCGCGCATGGCTCGATGAACCACGTCGCCATCAACGTGCCGGCCGACAAGATCGAGGCGTATCACGACAAGCTCGTCGCCAAGGGGGTGAAATGCTCCCGCGTGATCAGCCATGACGACTCGCCGATGCAGGCCAGCCTGGAGGTCACGCCCACGACGTTCGTGCGCTCGATCTACTTCTACGATCCGGACGGCATCGCGCTGGAACTCGCCGCCTGGACGCGCGACCTGCCGCGCGAGGGCGATGTCGCGCACAAGCCTGCCCATGCGGGCGAAAAACGCGAACCGGTCATGGCGGCATAGCGCTCCGCCAGCTCTCGCCGATCGCATCGAGTCGCGACGGGCCTTTGGTCAGCATGGCGCGTGCGAATTCGCGTACCGCCGCCTTGTCGGGTTCCCCGGTCAGGTATTCGACCGGCGATTTTCCGTCGACGCGCGCGAGCATGAGCGCGGGCAACAGCCGCGCCGCGCGGGTCTCGATGTCGCGCCCATCTTCCCAGGTGGCGCCGCCCAGATAGGCCTCGGCAAGCGCGGCGAAGCTGGCGAGATAGCCGTTCGCGAAATCGCGATGCCAGGTGCATTTCAGGAGCAGATGGTTGAGGCAGAACGCCAGGTCGAAAGCCGGGTCGCCATAGCACGCCGTCTCCGCGTCCAGGAACACCGGTCCTTCGGGGCCCCGCAGGATGTTCTTGGGCGAGATATCGCCCTGCATCAGCGCGATGCGCGCGTCCGCGACGCCGTCGGCCAGCGCGCGGATGCGCGGCGCGAGATCGGGATGCCGCCTTGCCGTGAAGAGGAGGTACGGTTCCAGCCGCAAGGCATGGAATTGCGCGCCGTGCGCGAAATCGTGCGCCACGTCCTCGCGCCCCGCGGTGGCTGCGTGGATACGGGCCAGCGCGTCGCCGACGTCGGACGCGAATTGCGCGTCGGTCTGTCCGCCGGCCAGTTCCGCCTTCCACAGCGGATGGGAGTCCGGCGGCAGATATTCCATGGCGAATGTGTGATGCGACCGGTCCTCGCCCAGGATTTCGGGCACGATCCGGGGATCGATTTCAGCGGCCAGCCGGAACCAGTCCGCTTCCGTCCCGGCGCGGTCGGTGGGCGCCCGCCAGTCTTCCGTTACCCGCAATTTCGGCAGCGCGCGCTTCACGCAGACCGGGCCGCGCGCGAGATCGACGCGCCAGACATCGCAGGAGATGCCGCCCGAAAGCGCCGTCGCGGTGAAGGCTTCGCCGGGGGCGAGCAGATCCATCCGGCGCAACGACGCCGCGAGTTCCCAGGTTTGCGGATCCTGATCGGCCATGGGTCCGCCGCACTATGCGACGGCCCGCGGGCGGCTTCAATCTCGGCTAGATGAAGGTTGCCGCCGAAAAATTGGCCGTGTGCAGCGCGCTGTCGAGCTGGATCACCAGGTCGCCCGCGGACTGGTACCCTGCGACGCCGTTTGCCTCCACGACAAGATAGGTCCGGCCGGCCAGGTCGCCGGTTGTCGGCGTGAACAGCACGGCGTGATTGACGGCAAGATGGGCGCCATCGACGGCCGCGCTCATGTCGTCGTCGAAGAAGACCTGGCGCAGCTGGCCGGACGTGATGGTCGCATCCACACCCGTCACCGTGAACCACAGGTCAAGCTTGTCGGCGCTGAAATCGAAGCTGGTGATGGTGTCGTATCCCGAGCCCGTCGGGCCGTCATTGGGAGATCCCAGCGAATCCTGGATGCTCGTATAGATGAAGAAGTCGTGGCCGGCGCCGCCCTTGAGGCTGTCGGCCCCCAAGCCGCCCTGGATCTTGTCGTTGCCGTGGCCACCGGTGATGACATCGTTGCCCGCGCCGCCGGTGATGATGAAGCGGCCGTCAAGCTCGTTGGCCCCGTTGAATGACAGCGTATCCGAGGCGCCCAAGGCATGGCCGTCCACGGTCATGGTGACGCCGGCGGCGACATTGGCGTCATTCGTGGTGAGCTTGTAGCTGTGCCCGGTGCCGAGCTGGATATCCTCGACATTCAGCAGATTCGTCGCGGAGAATGTCAGTCCGGCATAGTCGCCGTTCAGGATCAATGTATCCTTGCCCGCGCCGCCATCGATCTTGTCGGTGTTGCGGTTGTAGTTTCCCGCGAATTGGAAGAAGTCCTTGCCATCGTCACCGAACAGCTCGGCATAAGCCCCGGCGACCGCGCCGGTCATGTTGAAGGTGTCGTTGCCGGCAAAACCCTCGAGGTGATCGTCCGAAGTACTCGAAGTGGACGCATCGGTGCTGATGAAATTGTCGTTGCCGGAAAAGAATGCGTTGTTGAAGGCGTCGACATCGCCGTTCTGGAACAGCGACCAGAACTCTGGCGCGGCAATGCTGAAGCTGGTGAACTTGTCGCCGCCGTCGGTGATGAACGACGTAACGGTGCCGGTGCCGGGCTCCCCGGAGGGCGAGAAATCTCCGAAACCGGTACCCGTGATGACGAAGTGCTTGCCGCCCCCTTCGTCCAGGACGATCTTCGTCGCAGTCTCGGACGACACCGGCAGTGCGATGATATCCTGCAGCTTCGTGCCGTCCACGATGTTGGAAAACCCGTCGGATTCCCCGATGATCTTTGTCATGTGCGCGCCCTCTAGCCCGCAAGGACTGTAGGGTCGAACCGGACGCTTAGCAATTGGTCGGGACCCGGCTTAACCTATTAAGCCTCCTTCCGTGATTCACGCTCCGAATGAACCCGACGCGACACTTCCACGACGATCCCGACGCGGCCGCCGAAGCAATTGTCCGCGCGGTAGGCCGGAAAATCGTGCTGGCGCTGCCGCTGGGGCTCGGCAAGGCGAACCATGTCGCCAATGCAATCTATCGGCGGGCCGCGGCCGACCGCTCGATCAACCTGACGATTTTCACCGCCTTGACGCTGGAGAAACCTCGTTTTGCGAACGAATTGGAGCGGCGGTTCCTGTCGCCCGTGATCGAGCGGCTGTTTGGCGCCTATCCGGACCTTGACTATGCGCGCGCCCTGCGCGAGGGCACACTGCCGCCGAACGTCGAGGTCAACGAGTTCTTCTTCATGGCCGGGCGGCGGCTGAACGATGCGGTGTCCCAGCGTCATTATATCTCCGCGAACTACACCCATGCGTTCCGCTATGTGCTGGAGCGCGGCGTCAACGTGGTGGCCCAGCTGGTCGCGAGACGCGGCGACCGCATCAGCCTGTCCTGCAACACCGACCTGACGCTGGAACTGCTGCGCGCGCGCCGCGAAGGCTCGGCCGCGTTCGTCTTCGCGGGCCAGGTGAATGCCGAATTGCCGTTCATGCCGGGCGAGGGCGACATTCCCGCCAGTGAATGCCAGATCCTGCTCGAAGGTCCAAAAGTCGAATTTCCCCTGTTCGCGCCGCCCAAGGAGCCGATCGATCTCGCCGAATACGCCACCGGCCTTCATGTCGCGCGCCTCGTCCCGGATGGCGGCACGCTCCAGATCGGCATCGGCCAGGAGGGCGACGCGGCGGCCCATGCGCTCGTCCTGCGCCAACGCGACAATGCCGTGTTCCGGAACGCCGTTTCGCGCCTCGCGCCAGATACGATGGCGGGCCACG
Organism: Rhizomicrobium sp.; assembly: GCA_050728855.1. GTDB lineage: Bacteria > Pseudomonadota > Alphaproteobacteria > Micropepsales > Micropepsaceae > Rhizomicrobium. The sequence goes on from JBOHKI010000017.1 coordinate 38,555, forward strand.
AGGCGCCGTTCGAAACCGGCCTCTACGCCTGCACCGAAATGTTTGTCGATTCCTTCCTCGCGCTGATGGATGCGGGCGTGCTCAAGCGCGACGTGGACGGCGCGCTGGTCCATGCGGCGTTCTTCCTGGGACCCAGGGCGTTCTACCAGCGCCTGCGCGAAATGCCGGCCGGCCAGCTCGCCAAAATCCAGATGAGCGCAGTCTCTTTCACCAATGAGCTCTATGGCGACGAAGCGGCCAAGCGCGCGGCCCGTACGGGCGCGCGTTTCGTCAACAGCGCGATCATGGCGACGCTGATGGGCGCAATCGTATCCGACGGTCTGGAGGACGGCCGCGTCATCAGCGGCGTCGGCGGGCAGTACAATTTCGTCGAGCAGGCTTTCGCGCTGGGCGACGCGCGTTCCATCATCACTCTCCCCGCCACGCGCAAAGCGGATGGACGGACGACTTCCAACATCCGCTGGCGCTACGGCCACGAGACCATCCCACGCCACCTTCGCGACATTGTCGTGACCGAATATGGCGCCGCCGATCTGCGCGGCAGGACAGATGAGCACGTTATTGCTGCGATGCTGGCCGTCGCGGATTCGCGCTTCCAGCCCGAGCTCCTGCGGGCCGCGAAAGACGCGCGGAAGATCGCGCCGGACTACGAAATCCCCACCGCCCATCGCGACAACACGCCTGAGCGCATCGAGCGCGCGCTGGCGCCGCTGCGCGACCGGTTGCCGCCGTTCCCGTTCGGCACGGATTTCACCGATGTCGAGCAGCGCCTCATCCCTGCGCTTCAGATTCTCAAGGAGGCCGCGTCGTCACCCCTTCAGGTCGTGGCGCTCGCCACGCTGGGCCTGCGCGCGCGCCCGGACGCCGAGGCGCTGAGCCGCATGGACCTGAATGCCGTGCATAATCTCCGGGACCGGCTCTATCGGCTCCTGCTGAACGCTGCGCTGGCGCGCGCGGCAGGCTAGGATGTGGCCGATAGCCATGGAGGAACGGCGATGAAGGCGGCGGTGTATTACGAGAACGGCGGGCCCGAGGTCTTCAAGTATGAGGACGTGCCCGACCCGGCCGTGGTTCCCGGCGGCGTCCTCATCCACGTGGAAGCTATCAGCATCGAGGGCGGCGACACGCTGAACCGCTGGCATGGCGCGCTCACTGCGCGGCCGCACGTCGTCGGCTACCAGGCGGCCGGAACCATCGTCGCAGTGGGCGAGGGTGTCACGGATCTGAAGGTGGGCCAGCGCGTGGCGACCACCAACGCCAGTGGCTCGCACGCGGCGATGCGCGCCGTGCCCGCCCGCGTGGCCTGGCCGGTGCCGGACGGGATGGACATCAAGCTCGCCAGCGTCATCCCTGTCCCGTTCGGTACGGCGCATGACTGCCTGTTCGAGTTCGGGCATCTGCAAAAGGGGCAGACCGTCCTGATCCAGGCCGGCGCCAGCGGCGTAGGCGTGGCGGCGATCCAGCTCGCCAAGCGCGCCGGCGCGCGCGTGCTGGCAACCGCATCGAGCGACGAGCGGCTGGAGAAGCTGAAACCGCTCGGCCTCGACCACGGCATCAACTACGCGCGCGACGATATGGTGAAAGAGGTGATGACGCTCACCGGCGGGCAGGGCGTGGACGTGGTCGTGGATCCCGTCGGCTCGACCTTGCAGGCGAGCATCGCTTGCCTGGGCTATCGCGGCCGCGTCTCGCTGGTCGGCCAGGCAGGCCGGGAGCCCACGAAGGTCGATGTCTCGTCCCTGATGCCGGGCAACCGTTCCGTCACCGGCGTGTTCCTGGGCGCGGAGATCGCCACCGACCGCGCGCATGACATGATCCAGCGGCTGATAGAAGAGGCCGCGCGCGGCGAGTTGAAGGTGGTGATCGACAAGACCTTCCCGCTTTCCGAAGCCGCGGCGGCGCACGCCTATATCGAAAGCCGCAAGGCTGTGGGCCGCGTCCTGCTCATTCCGTGATGCTCGTTCACAGGGGGATCGTCATGCGCATGCGAATATCCGCTCTGATCGCCGTCGTCGCCTTGTGGCCGGCTCTCGCGGGCGCGACGGACATCGTCTCCCAATGGGTGCAATTCGCGCCCGGCGGAGGCGCCGAAGCCCGCGTGCTCACCACATCGCCGCAATGCCCGCGCCTGGACGTCGACGGGTCGCAAACCGCGATGACCGAACGCGCCGCGCCCGACGCGAATTTCAATCCGCAGCTCTGCGCCCTCACCATTCCGCCGGGCGCGAAGAATGTCCGCGTCGTGGAATCACCGGACTCGATGACCGCGCGGGGTCAGCGCGCGGAGGCTTTGCCTCTTCCCGTCGCCAATCCCCGCCGCATCATGGTGTTCGGCGACACCGGCTGCCGCATCAAAGGCGCCGATCTGCAGGCCTGCAACGATCCCAGGCAATGGCCATTCCCGCGCATCGCCGCCGAAGCCGCGAAGCTCAAGCCCGATCTCATCATCCATGTCGGCGATTATCTCTACCGCGAATCCGCTTGCCCGACGGGCAATGCCGGATGCGCCGGGAGCCCGTGGGGCGACAATTGGGCGTCGTGGGACGCCGATTTCTTCGCGCCAGCGGCTCCGCTCCTGAAAGTGGCGCCCTGGGTGATCGTGCGCGGCAACCATGAGGATTGCGCGCGCGCGGGACCCGGGTTCCTGCGTCTGCTCGGCCCGCTCGCCTTCGATCCCTCGGCGCCCTGCGCCGCGCATCTGGCACCCTATGCCGTGCCGGTTGGGCCGGTGAACCTGATCGTGATGGACAACGCCAGCGCGCCCGACCCCACCATCGATCACAGCCAGGTGCCGGACTATCAATCCGATTTCGCGTCGCTGCCGGGCCTGTCGAAGCCGCCCACCTGGCTCGTGATGCACCGCCCGATCTGGGGCGCGATCACCGGGCCACTCGGCGTGCCCGTCGGTGGCAACGCCATGATGATCGCGGCGTTGGACGACAGCCGCGCGCTCGACGGCATCGAACTCATGCTCGCCGGCCACATCCACACCTTCGAGGCGATGAACTATGCGAGCGGCGCGCCCACCATCGTCGCCGGATTCGGCGGCGACAATCTCGACGTCACGCCCAAGGATCTGTCCGGCGCGAACCTCTCGGGGAAGTACGTCAAGGACGGGCTTTCCATCGGCGGCTTCGGCTTCCTCATCATGGTCCCCGAACCCGGAGGCTGGCGCATCAACGTCCACGGCGTCGATGGCAAGATCGAACACGTCTGCCATTTCACCAGGGGCCGGGTGGATTGCGGATCTGGAAATGGTGGATAAGGAGCCGCGGCGCTGTAGCGGCCCGGGGATCCCGGGCAGACTGTGACCATGTTCGCTCCGCCTGTCGCAAAACCGAAATCGAAGCCGGGCGCGCGGGACGACGCCGCATCTGCCGCGCGCCAGTTGACGGTCCCGAACGCGCGCGACTTGGCGGCCAATTGGGATCTGGGTGGATTGCCGGCCCATGCCGCCAGCGATCCGTTGGAGCGTGAGGCGGACCGGATGGCAGACCGGATCTTGCAGCTCCCGTTCCCCGGCACCATGCGCGCGAGCCAAGCTACGCCCCCGAACCGGCACGCGACTTCTCGCTTCGTGGGCAGCGGCGAGCCGTTGCCGCCTCTGCTGCGCGGCTTCTTCGAGCGCCGCCTCGATCATGATTTCAGCGGCGTTCGCGTTCATCGCGGGCCCGCGGCGGAGGATTCGGCGCGTTCGCTCGGCGCCCGCGCCTACACCCATGGGCGCGATATCGTATTCGGCGCCGGGGCCTACGCGCCGGCGCGCGTGCCGGGGTTGCTCGCGCACGAACTCGCCCACGTCGCCCAGCAGCATGGCGGGCAGCCCTTCGTGCAGATGAGCGCGCTGTCGGACGACATCAAGAAAACCTGGAACGCCACCCCCAGGATCGAGGCCTTGTTGACGCGCCTGAGCCAGGCCGATGTGCAAGGCGCGCAAAACGACGCGGACATCGACAACGAACTCGCGACCCTCCTGGCGAAAAGCCCCGACGATCTTTTCCTCGCCCAGAAGATCCGGAAGGGCGAGTTGGGGCGCACCGCGGCCGGGCCGGGCAAGCCGCAAGGCCGCCCGATCCAGGTGTTCTTCTTCAAGGGCTCAACGGACCGGCGCGCGCTGGTCATCGCGGGCGTCCATGGCAGCGAGCGCCAGGGCATGGACGTGGCCCAGCGGCTGATCAAGGATTTGCAGGCCGCGGCGACTCCGCCGGTACTCACCACCATCATCGTGCCCTCGCTCTTTCCCGACAATGCGGCGCGGGGAAAAATGGGAATCCGCGAAGGCGGGACGCCCACGAATCGCAATTTCCCCGATCCATCGGAAGACCTCGCGGCGTCCAAGGCAGCCGGCAAGGGCACGGCAGTCGACGCCTCCAAGGACGGCGCCGGCAAGCGCTCGCGCGCGATCCTGCCCGAGAACATCATGCTTCTGGAGGTCATGGAAAAATTCCATCCCGAGCGCATCATCAGCATCCATGGCACCCGCGGCCCCGGATCGGCGGGCGTGTTCTACGACGCGAGGAATTTGCGGCCGGACGAAACCAAGGCCGCGCAAGAAGAGGGCCGTGCAGCGGCCGATCTGTACGATGCCGGCGATCCCTGGGAGGCGGCCGCTCCGGACGAGCGCGCCGCGCGCAAGAAGGCTCTCGAGCGGGAGCTGATCGGCAAATCCGCCACGGCGAAGCGCGACGCGGCCGACAAGACCGATCGCGACCTGTCGCTGAACGCCGCGAAGCGGATCGATGCGGCAACCACAGGGCTAAAAGGGCGCGAACAGCGCGCCATGGGCCGCGAAAAGCGCCCCGACGGGAAGCCGGAAACGGCGGCGGAGACCGCCAAAGCCGTGCCCGACCGGCGCGCGCATCCTTCCGTCGCGGGAAATGTGGGGTCCACCGGCGCGCTCGACAGTGCGACGTGGAGCGGCGGTGTGCCGGGCGGCGTTTCGCTGGGACAATATGCATCGCAGCGCGGCGTCTCCATCTTCACGGTCGAACCGCCGCTCAACTTCAATACCGACGATTACAAGCACGCGCCGGAGAAGGTCACGCAGGCGGATCGCGCCACCGAACTCCAAGCCTATGCCGATGCGGTCCGGACGATCCTGCTGGGCTCGTAACCTGTGCGTGGGGAAGCAGTGGCGGACAGGGAGGGATTCGAACCCTCGAAACGGCTCATCACCGTTTACACACTTTCCAGGCGTGCGCCTTCAACCGCTCGGCCACCTGTCCAAGGGGGCGGGATTTACCGGAAAACGGCGGCAAAGCAAGCGCCTCGGCCCGGCGGGGTCAGTAGGGCACGCCCTGGGCGGTACAGAGAAATTTCATCAGCGGCCCGGCTGCCCGGAACGTGGCGCCAACCTCCGCCGCCAGCTTGGGCGACTGGGCGGTCTTCACGTCGCTGTCCTGGAGCGCGAAAAAGCTCTTCTGCTTGATGACGCCGATGAGCGGATGCGCCGGATCGAAGCCGCGCGGCGGCCGCGACAGGGCCTCGCCGCCGGCCGTGTCGAATCGATCGCGGAACGCCTTTGCACCCACGATGCTTTTCCATGACGCGGGCCTGGCGGCGATGGCGCCGCGGATTTTCGCCAGCGCCTCGGGATCGGGCATCCAGGAGCCGCCGCCGAACACCACGCGATCCGGCGCGAAATGCATGTAGAAGCCCGGCGCGTGCACGTCGCGGCCCAGGGCATGGCGGAAGTGGCAGGCCGCGTTCTCCTTGTATGGCCGCTTGTCCTTCGAGAAGCGGATGTCGCGATGGATGCGGAACATCGATCCGCCATTCGGCCGCGGGTCGCAGGTGAAATGCCGGGAGATTGTCTTCACCCGTGGCGCCATGTCCGCGATGAACGCGCTCATCGGCGCCTGCACGGAATCCCGGAAGCGCTGCTTGTTGTCCTCGAACCAGGCGCGGTTGTTGTGCGCTTTCAACTCGCGGAAGAAGGCGAAGAAATCTTTCGGGAAGCCGGCAAACCCGTCAGGCATCGGATACGCGCATCGGGCCGCGGAACTGGCGCAGCACCATCGCGATCCACGATCCGTCGAAGCGCACGCAATCGTCTTCGAAAGCGCGCGGCAGTTCCAGCCACGACAGTTGCGGCGACCTGTGATGGATGCCGTGGAAATTCCCGTTCAGCACCAGCCAGCGCGCCGCTCGTGGCATCGTCGTGTTGAACGCCCAGGCGCCGGAATTCTTCGCCGTGCCGTAATGCGGCGCGTTGTCGAGGATCGAGAGCATGGCGAAGCGGACCAGAATGCAGGCCAGCAGCACCGGCCACAGCGCCCCCCACAGCCAGGCGGACAGCGCGATCAGCGCCAGCGTCGCCGTGAAATCGACGCGCATGCGGGCGCGGCGCTGGGGATCGGTGAAGGCGCGCAGCGCCGCGTCGCGCAAGGGCGAAACCTCGTCTCCGAACATGCCGGCGACGATCCGTTCCGTCGCCGCAACGGGCAGGAACGCGGCGATGGCACCCATCGCGGCCTTCAGGCTGCCGCCGCCCAATAGCGTGATGTAGTAGCCCGGCGCGGCGGCGAGGCGCGACTGGCCGTTCTTGTAATCCTCCGGCCTGTCGAGGTCATGGCGGTTGGCGCGATGATGCATCAGGTGGCCGAAGCGCATCACGTCCCAGTCCAGGCACAGCATCAAACCCACGAAGCGGCCGGCCAGCTGGTTGGCGCGTTCGGACGCGAACAGTTTGGCGTGGATGCTTTCATGCATCAGCCCCCAGGAGAACGGCGCGGTGACGGCGGCAAGCACGATGAGCCCGGCGATGCTCGCCGGCGTCGGCGGGACCCAGAGCGGGAACGCGATGAACTGCAACGCGGCCGCCAATGCGGCAACGGTCAGCAGCGCGGCATTGATGGGCGTCGCGGCGGTATTCATGGCCACTCTGAAGGTCTCGAAGCGCGGGCTATTATGCCCGGCCGGCGCGTGCACGGCGAGGCGATTTTTCAACAGCCGAATCAGGCGGTTCCCTTGAACAGCATCTCCGGGGAGAAGCCGGCCCCGGTGGGACGCGTGACCTTGAACACGCCGCTGGCCCTGAGGCATGGCACGCCATCGGCCTCAGCCACGCCATGGGCGAAGAGCAGGGTCTTGCCGGTTTTGAGCGCGTCGGCCTGGCCTTCGACCCAGGCGCCGAGCGGCGCGGGCGCGAGGAAGTCGCAGGCGAGGTTGACGGTTGGCAGGAAGCCCATGTCCGTCTTGCTCTGGAAGCGCGCGGCGATGGGCAGCAGCATGTCGGCGAAGGTGGCCAGCATCCCGCCATGGGCCACGTTGCCCGGATTGCAGTGGCGCATCTCCACGCGAAAGCCGAGCTTCAGGCGTTCGCCGTCCCACTTGCCGAAAAGCGGTCCGTTGGCCTCCAGAAATCCCATGGAAAATCCGAGCGGGCGGAAGCCCTCGGGAATGGCGGTCACGTGCGTCTCCGGGAATAGCGGGTCGGGCGCAATGTGCAGCCCGCCGCGCCGGGGCGCAAGCGCGGCCAAGCGCTACTGCTTCTCCAGCTCGCACTCGATCTGGAGCGTGACGTCGTCGCTGACGATGCCGGACCAGATCATGCCGTCCAGCCCGAAATCGGAGCGCTTGACGGTCGCGGTTGCGTTGAAGCCCAGCCGGTAAGGCTGGAACGGGATCGGCGGATAGCGGCCGCCGTTGAACGTCACCGTCAGGGTGATGGGCTTGGTGACGCCGGCCAGGGTGAGGTCGCCGGTCGCGGTACCCGTGTCGTCGCCGGTCTTGACGATCTTCGTGACCGTGAATGTCGCGGTGGGAAATTTCGCGGCCTTGAACACGTTGTCGCGCAATTCCTTGTCGAGCTCGTCCACATGCGTGTCGATGTTGGTCATGTCGACGGTGGCGGCGAGGGTGCTCTTTTCGGGCGCCGCGGGATCGAAGGCCAGCGTGCCGGAGACCGCGCCGAAGCGGCCATAGAACGTGCTCAGCCCCATATGGCGGATCGAGAAGATGATCTGGGTGTGGCGCGGGTCGATGGCGTAGGTCCCGGCCTTTGCCGCGGGTGCATCCGCATGGGCCTGGACAGCGGCGAGCGCCAGCGCGGCGCAGAGCAATAGCGTCTTGAACATGTCGCAAGTCCTTCTCGGTTTCGCGCCGGCGCACTATAACGGCGGCGCGGAATTTCGCGCGCATCCCCATGTTTGTCTATCTCGGTCCGTTCATCGTGCTGGGCACGGTTCCGGCGTTCTGCGCGGTATTCGGCGGCGCGGGATCGCTGCTGACCGTGGCGCTTCTCCTGTTGTTCCTGATCGGATTCGAAGCGCTGTCTCCGCACGGACCCGCGCCCTTGCCGCGCGGCGCAATGTACCGGCTGCTGCCTGTGATTTACGTGCCGCTTCAACTTCTCGCGATCCTGTGGGCGATCGATGCGGCATCGCGCGCCACGGAGCTTGGCTTTGTGAGCCTGATGCTCGCCATCGGGGTGACGACCGGCGTGTTCGGAATGCTGTGCGCGCACGAATTGGTGCACAGCCGCAGTCGCTTCGGCCGCGCATTGGGCGCCGCGATGCTCACCGGCATGTGCTACCGCCATTTTCGCGTGGCGCACATTCACGGACACCATCGTCACGCCGGCACGCGCCGCGATTCCGCCACCGCGCGGCTGGGCGAAAGCTTTTACGCATTCCTTGTCCGCACCGTGCCCGGTCAGTTCCGCGAAGCGTGGCGGCACGAACGGATGCGCGCCGCGCGGCGCGGCCTTTTCGCCAACCGCATGCTGGCGGACGCGGTATTGATGACGGGTATGGGCGGTTTCATTGCCGCCTTGTGGGGATGGCGCGGCATCGTCTTCTTCGCGGGCCAGAGCGCGGTGGGCGTGATCGTGCTCGAGCTGTTCAACTACGTCGCCCATTACGGCCTGGCGCGGGGCCCCGGCGAAAGCTTCGCCATGCATCACAGCTGGAACAGCAGCAACGTGCTGGCCAACACGCTGATCTTCAACATGGGCCGCCATTCCGACCATCATCGCAGGCCGGCCGCCGCTTATCATGAGTTACGTCACGAACGTGACGCACCCGAGCTTCCGGCCGGCTACGCGGGCAGTATCCTCCTGGCGCTGATCCCCCCGCTGTGGCGGCGCGTGATGGATCCGGCCGTTGCGCGGGCTATTTCCATCGTCTGACGAGGCGCGGGAGGCCGCGATCGATCGCCCGGCGACAAGTCGCGCGATCCAGCTTGCCGGTCGGCGGGCGCGCCTCTAGCATTCGAACGCACCGTGGAAATGGGGACGACGAATGGCGACGATCGATGTTGCGACAATCAGGGGCGCCCAGAACTGGACCGACGCGTCCATCTGGCAGGGCGGCGTGGTTCCGGGGGCGGGCGACACGGCCGTCATCGAGCTGCACAGCGACTACGAAGTCCAGATAACGTCCGCCGTCACCGTCCAGGAACTCGACTATGGCTGGCGGAATTCGGCGCTGATCGAAAGCGGATCGGGATCGATCACCGCGCACGCCTTCAGGATCGTCGACGGCAGCGCCGTGTTCGAGAACGCCAATTCCTTCGATTACGTCGGCGTCGACGGCGGAACGGTGTTCATGGGCAACGATCACGCGCTCGGCACCAAGGCGCTCCACACCGGTGGCGGCACCATCGCGGATGACGGCCTCAACATCAATCTGCACAACAAGCTGGATATGCAGCAGGGTGCGTCGTTCGCGGCCACTGCCGGACATACGCTGACGGTGTCCGGCATCATGGAATTCGACCCCATCTTCGCGAATTCGCAGGTCGCATTCTTGTTCGGCGCCATGAATTCGAACCACTGGCACACACCGCAGTTCGGCGGCACGGTCGACATCACCGGCACGACCTTCGACATCGGCGGCCAGCCCAACACGACGGAATACATCAACATCGACCACGGCATCGTGAAGTCCGGCAAGGGCGCGCACAGCGCCGCGGCCAACGCGATGTTCTCCGACGCGACGGAAGTCGTCATGTTGGGCGGAACGCTGGACGTGCGCAATTTCGGCGCCGACGTGACGCTGCATAAGCTGGAAGGCTTGTCGGGCGAGGTTCTGGGAAATTCCAGCGTCGACATCCATGCGATCGATCCGAACTACAAGGGCACGCTCGACAACGTGACGATGGAGCTGTCCGGCACCGGGCTCATCGGCGGCAACATGGAGCATTCGCGCTTCACCATGGCGGCTGGCACCAACACGATGGACTTCAGCGCCGCCACGGCGGGCGACGTGACCATCTCCGCACCCGACGGATCGTCCTCCACCATCACGGTGGGCGCCAAGACCTGGGAACACTTCACCGACTTCCAGGACGGCAACATCGTGGTGGACACCACCACGGCAAGCACCGCCCATTTCGATTTCGTGGCCGAGCCGACGGATCTGAAGCTCGTGATCCATCCCGGCGGCGGCGCCAAGGCTTACGATCTCTTCTTCAATGGCCTGGCATCGAGCGACGGCATCACGGTAGGGGACGACGGCCATGGCCATCTCGAAGTGACCTGGACCGGCGCCGGCGGCATCCCCGCGCAGTCCGATCACGCCATCGACGTGATCAACCACGCGGCGCAGGCCGCGTTTGTGCCGCTGGTGCATGACGGATTCTGAACGCGGCCGGGCTTAATCCGGCGAGACGCGAGGATCGCCCGCCGCCAGCCGGCCATTCGCGACCCACGCCGCCAGGGCGGGGGAGAATTCGCGCGCGGCGCGCTCTTCGTAGCGCGCAATGTCGTCCTTCGTCAGCGCCTCCTGCCAGCGTCCGTTGGTACCCTTGTTGATGAAGCGCTCGTGACCCTTGTCCCATGAGGTCGCGGCGCGGGGCATCAGCGTGGCGCCATTCTTGCGCATGAACTCGAAGCCCGCCGCCTCGACCAGTTCGGGCCACGCGCGCGCGGGGATGTCCATGTCCAGGAAGTCCGCGATCCGGCGCATCTCGCCGCCGAGATCGGCCTTGAGGTCGTTGTAGTGGACCATCAGCAGGTTCGGTTCGTGCCGCGCGCGCCAGTAGCTCTTTTCGATCTCGAAGAAGCGCGTGGCCGGCGAATCGTCGGCCAGCAGGTTCTCCGCGCCTTCGAGCATCCACACCGCGAAGAATTCGTGCGGCGAGGCCGCCGGGCGGGGCAGGGGCCGTCCGATCGTCTCGTCGGCCATGCCCATCGCCGACTGCACCGTCACGGACAGTTCGGAATAGTGACTGGAGTGATTGTGCCACGACATGAACGCATCGCGCCCGTCCCGCGCGACGTGGATATACTTTACATCGTCGAAGACCGGCATGGCGTCGAATGGCAGATGCGACTTGACGAATCGGCGATGGGCCTGCGCCTCGATGGACGCCATGACGTCGCCGACCGGCGGCACCCGGAAGTCGATCCAGGGCGAGGTGTATTGCAGCTCGCGCGGCTGAGCCGACTGGAACACCAGCAGCGACACGATCTGCTGCGTCCAGGTCGTGCCGCACTTGGGCGCGGTGGCGATGACGATGTCGCCCTGGCGGGGCACATAGTGCGCCCAGCGCCGGCTGTCCGTCGTCCAGCTTCGCACTTCCTTCGTCGGCGCCCGAACCCGCATGTGATCTCCCGTTGTGGCATATGTTAACCCGGGAACAGGGTACCCCGCCAAGCCAACCCGGCGGCGCCCGGCCCGCTCGCCACGGTTGCACGCGCCGGACAAGGCGGGCGCGGCCGGGACATGCAAATTGGCCGCGAGCATT
>JBOHKI010000018.1:0-48688 GCA_050728855.1 Rhizomicrobium sp.
CTGACATCTCGTCAATCGCCGACACCGATTTCCAGCGCCGTGGCACGCCGCGCGACGCGCTGGAATTCTTCGGCGCGGAAAACCTCGCGCGCATCGATGATCTTTGCGGCAATGTTGCGGCGGAGCTGGGATTTTCGCGCGCGGATGGCGGCCATTAATATCTCCGTCATCAAACGTGAGCTTGGTTGAAAAAAATTCGCTTTACAGCGGGCGCATCGGCAGTCGAGACTCTCGCCCCTGAGCGGGGGCTCAGACGAAGGAGCCGCCCATGCCAGATTACGAGATCAACTATCTCAACGATGACGGGTCGCTCGCGGCGAAGTTCTCCGCGCAATGCACCAGCGACAAGGACGCCAAGGTCCTCGCCCACGCCATGAAGCTCGCCAACACGCGCCAGATCGAAGTGTGGAGCGGGCGCATCCTGATCTACGCGCGGCCCGAGCGGACGAACTGACTCCGGCGGGCAATTTCCCGCTCTCCCCGAAGCAGCTTTTGTTATAGTTGCGCGTTAAGCCACTATGTCCGCGCTTGGCCATCGGCCGCGCGGTTTGCTGCTCAGGGGAGACAAAACCATGAATCCGTTCGTCAAATTCGCCGCTGCCGCCGTGCTGGCCACGGGAATCGCCGGCCCGGCGCTGGCGTCCGACACCGCCGAGGTGCTGGCGCATTCCAACGCCACGGTCACCGACCTGCGCCACGACCCGGTGTTCGGCGACGCGCGCCACGCGTTGCGCGAGGCCCGCGCGGTGCTGATCATCCCCGGCCTCGTCAAAGGCGGCTTCATCTTCGGCGCCGAAGGCGGCGACGGGGTGCTGCTCGCCCGCACGCGCCATGGCTGGTCGGACCCGGCGTTCTATTCGCTGGGCTCGGCCTCGTTCGGATTGCAGGCGGGGCTCGAGCAGAGCCAGCTGGTGATGATCATCATGACCGACCGCGCATTGCGCGCGGTGGAGCGCAGCAAGTTCAAGTTCGGCGCCGATGCCGGGCTCACCGTCATCACGCTGGGCGCGGGCGCCGGGGCGGCGACCAGCGGCAATCTCACCGGCGACATCATCTTGTGGTCGAAGTCAAAGGGCGTCTATGGCGGCATCACGCTGAACGGCTCGGTGATCGCGCCGGAGGACGACACCAACGCGCGCTTCTACGGCCATCCGGTTTCGGTGCCGGACATTCTTTCCGGCGGCGCGAAGAATCCCGCGGCGGGGCCGCTGCGCGCGAATCTCTCCAGCGCGTTCTGAGTCGGCAAGCGAATCGCATTGAGTGGGTGCGACTCGGGCGGCGGAAGCGCCGCCCGTTTCGTTTCGGCGCTTATCCACCGCTATCGCCGCGCGCCCGGATTGACCGCGCGTTACAACCGATGATCCTTGCCCGCCATGGGGCTGCACGCACTCGGCACGATCCTGCAATACGGGCTTCTCATCTGGCTCGGCGCGGTCGGATTGGCGGTGGCCTATCGCCTTCTCAACGGCGACATGATCGTGACCGGAATGCTGGCGCATGACGGCGCGGGCGGGCGCAGCGGCGAGACCACGCCCGAGCGCATGCAGCTGATGGCCGTGATGCTGGGCGCGGCGTTCGCCTATATCTGGCAGGCCGTCGACGCATTCCATGGCGGCCACATCAAGTCGCTGCCCGAAGTTCCGCAGAACCTGCTGCTCATATTCGGCGGCAGCAACGTGCTCTACCTGTCCGGCAAGATCGGCCGGACGATCCGTTAGATCAGACCGGCAATTCAGGGGGAAACCATGCAAGCCGCGGCGCAAACAGCATTCTGGACCTGGCCCAACCTCGCCTTCCTCATCGCCATCGTCGTCACGCTCATCCTGCTCGTCATCGGGCTGGTCATCGCGTGGAAGATCCTCACCGACAAGATCGACATCACATACCTCCTCGCCGAGCCCGACAGCGGCAAGGCCAGCATCTCGCGCTTCCAGTTCCTGCTCTTCGCCTTCGTGGTGGCGGGGCTGCTGCTGATGCTGTCCATCGAATCCGGCGCCTTCGTCGAGGTGCCGCAGAGCGTGCTGGTGCTGCTCGGCCTGAGCGGCGGTGGCTATGTGGCGTCGAAGACGATCCAGGCCGGCGTGCAGAAGACCGCGATCCAGAAGGGCGCGGCCGCGCCGGGCGCGCCGCCGAAATTCGTCCAGCCCCAGCCGCCGCAGGGGTGAGCGCGATGATCCGCCCCACGCTCCGGGGGGCGCTGGCGCTGGCGGCGCTGGCCTCCTTCATCCCGCCTGCCTCGGCCGCGAATGCGCCGGCGCCGCCGCAGGCCGATCCGAAATGCCTGGCCAGCTACCAAGCGGTGGGCCTGCCGCGCGAGAACAGCGACGACAACGACGCCAAGCAGGTCGTGCTCTGCCGCATGGGCTACGCGCTCTCCTTCAACACCGATACGCGCAACCCCGACTGGGCGATCGAGCACCTGACCAAGGCCTCGATGACCAAGAAGGTCGCGCGCCAGGACGCGTTCCAGGAGGACCCCGACCTCAAGAAGGTCCAGCCCGGCATGAGCGCCGTGCTTCCCGATTACGCAGGCCAGACCGTCTATCAGCGCGGCCACCAGGCGCCGGCGGAGGATTTCGCCTACAGCCGCGACGCCATGAACCAGAGCTTCTATCTCTCCAACATGTCGCCGCAATGGGGCACGCTGAACGGCGGGCTGTGGTCGCGCATCGAGAACGAGGCGCGGCAATGGGTGAAGTGCGACAAGGCGGACGAGCTCTACGTCATCACCGGTCCCGTCTATGGCGGCGCCACCAAACGGCTGGCCGCGCCCAGGCAGAACAAGGACATCAAGACCGCCGCCGACGCCCATCGCGTGCTGGTGCCGGACTACTATTACAAGATCGTCTACGACCCCGTGGCGCATCAGTCCGTCGCATTCCAGGTGCCGAACCAGAGCGTCAACGGCCACAAGATGCAGGAGTACATCACCACCATCCAGGCCATCGAGGACGCGACCGGCATCACATTCCTCTCCGGCCTCGGCGCCCGCGGCCAACGCCAGCAGGAAGGCGTGAAGGGTACGCTATGGGGGCACGACAGTTGCTGAGCGGTCTTTCGACGGCGCGGATATGCGGTCGCACGCGGCGCGCCTGACGGTTGAAGTCGTGCCGAACGCATTTACCATGGGGTCACGATCCGGCTTCCCAACGGCGACCAGGCCAGCCTCGATATCCGAAAGCTCGAGGACTGTTGCCTCGATCCGGATCATCCACGCGGCAAGCACAAAGCTCGAGTCTTTCGCGATGCCCTCGGCCTGTCGCGAAAGGACGCAAATTGGCTGCGGCAGGCGCTTCTGGCCGCTGCTGATGGGGACAGCGCGACCCAGTTCGGCACCGACGATTTCGGAACACGCTGGCGTATCGACACTTCCTTGGCGCGACAAGACAGGGTCGTTGTGATAAGGTCGCTCTGGATCGTTCGGACGGGAGAGCAAAATCCCCGTTTCGTCACATGTTGGGTACTATGATGGCGAGAAACACCAACACCAAGAGACCGTCCGAGCTCGACGTCGTGGCGCTGCTCGCGGACCGGCCGGCGGACAATCTTGCGCGAGGTCAAGTCGGCACCGTCGTCGAGGTGCTGGATGAGGCGACGGAATTGGTGGAATTCAGCGACGATTTGGGACGCGCCTATGCCGTGGTCCCCTGCCGGGATTCCGAACTCATCGTCCTGCACTACGTTCCGCAAGCCGCCTGACACCCTTACCGCAGATACTTCGCGTACCAGCCCAGGATTCGCGCGCGCAGGTCTTCGAGATCGGCGGGTTTGCGGAAGTGGTGGCCTTCGCCGGCGTAGATGTAGAGCTCGACCGGCGTGCCGAGCTCGTGCAGCGCGTGCCAATATTCCAGCGATTGCGGCGCGGGGCATTCCACGTCGCGCTCGCCGACATAGATGAGCGTGGGCGTCTTCGCCGCCTTGATGAAGTCGATGGGCGAGGCGGCGCGGTAGACGGCGGGGTCGTCATAGACCGAGGCGCCGAAGAACGGGATCATCCATTGGTCGATGCCGTTCTGTCCGTAATAGCTCGTCCAGTCCGCGATGCCGGCGCCGGCGACGAAGGCCTTGAAGCGGCGTGTCTGCGTGTTCGCCCACATCGAGAACCAGCCACCATAGGAATGGCCGTAGAGGCCGAGCCGCTTGTCGTCGATGGGCGCGATCTTCTCCACCGCGTCGACGCCCGCCAGCATGTCGCGCAGATCGCCGCGGCCGAAATCCCTGACATTGGCGCGGGTGAACGCCTCGCCCTGGCCGTAGGAACCGCGGTCGTTTGGCTCGAAGACGTAGGTGCCGCGGGCGATGAGGTCGTAGGCGAAATCGAAATTGGTGCCGTGCTGGCCGCCGCCCACGACGTAACGCGGGCCGGCCGCCGAGCTCGGCCCGCCATGCACGATCACGACCATGGGATATTTGCGGCCCTTCGCGACCGTCTTCGGCCCGATCAGCCAGCCCTGCACATGGAAGCCTTTGTTCGTCCAGTGCACGCTTTGCGCCGAGACGTTCGCCGGCAGCGCCGCGTTCTCATGCGTGACGACCGCCAGCGCGGGCAAATGTCCCATCGCGATCTCCTGCGGATGGGTGAAATCCTCCACGATCGTCGCGGCGATCCGGCCGTCGGCGCTGAGCGCGACGGGGCTGTCGAAAGTTTGCGCCTTCACTGCCAGGGGCGTGGACCACAGTATGCGCGGCGCGCCCACATCGACGGCAGCCAGCACGTTGCGGTCGTCGATCAGGGCGGAAGCAATCAATCCCTTGCCGCGCCACGCGAGTCCGCGGAACGTGCCGCGATAGCCTGGCGTCATGTCGGCCGGCACGCCGCCCGCCAGCGGCACCGCATAGATGTCGCCGCCGATGGGCCCCCAATCGCTCATCAGCCCGCCGATGAAGACGACGGTCTTTCCGTCCGGCGAGACGCGCGGCAGGTTCATCTGCATCCTGGGCGCGGCGATCACGCGCGCGGCGCCGCTGCGCGCGTCGACATGGATCAGCTTGGCCACCCACCAATTGTTGTCGCCATTGCCCTTGGCGGCGGTGGCGGCGAAGCCCTTGCCGTCCGGCGTCCAGTCGAATTCATAGACATAGGTGCCGGCGGGCGACACCGGCTTCAGCGCGCCGCCGGCGGCGGACACGATGGCGATGCGCTGCTCGTCCGTGCTTTCGCCGATGCGCCCGACCAGCGCCGCGCCCGCCTCGGTGGCGCCTATGTTCTTGTGCGCGCCCAGCGTGACCAGCAGTGCGATCGATTTTCCATCCGGCGACCAGCGCACGGTATTGGCCACGCCCGCGATCGCGGCCAGCGCGCGCGCCTTGCCGCCCGCGACCACATAGAGCGTCGCCCGGCCCACCTTGCGGTCCGCCGCCACGAAGCCGAACGCATCGCCCCCGGGCGACCACGCCGTGTCGGAATATTTGCACGCCGCGCAGGGATCGTATGTCGCCAGCACCTTGCCGCCGGCGCCGCGCAGCACCACCGCGCCATGCGCCTCCTCGGCCAGGTTGCCGGGATCGGAATCCTCGACGTCCACCGTGCGGTCGCCGGCCGGCGCCAGCGCCAGATGGTCGAAACCGTGCAGCACCACGGGCGCGGCGTGGGCGAAGGAGATGGCGGACAGGACGGCGGCGGCGGCGCAGATCGCGAACTTCATCGGTCAGGTCCCATCGAGGAATTTCCAGGTGTCCGCGCCGTCGAATTTGCGCACGCGCGCGGCGGCGAGGATTTCGGGCTCCATCAGCCGCGCGTTGACGCCCATGCGGTCCAGCGATTTGTCCACCGGCCACCAGTGCGTGACGCAGCCGCAGGTGCCGCAGAAATGGAATTCCAGGTCCCTGTCGCCCCACATGTAGATCCGCGTCGGCCCATCGACGCGCACCTCCCTGGGCGAATAGTAGGCCCACAGCGTGCCGCGCCGGCGGCAGGTGGAGCAGTTGCAGTCCGTCACCGCCTCCGGCGCCGCCGGCACCTCGTAACGGACCGCACCGCAGTGGCAGGAGCCCGGGACCGTCATTTCGGGTTCGCCGCGCGCCAGGCAGCGGATTCCGCCCCCACCACGTCCACCAGATTGCCCATCACCAGGTTCAAATCGATGATGTGCAGGCCCCAGTCCTTCTGAATCCTTCCGCCAATGACGACGTCGCCGATGATGTCATCCGTGCGCGGATCGCGGGGATCGGCATTCACGGTGACCGCGAGATAGGAACCGTGCTCGTTGGATACGCATTCGCCGGTGAGCAATCCCGGCACTTCCACGAAAGGCGTGTCGATCGGGTGTCCGCCCTTCACCCATTCGACGGGTGCTTGCGGCGTGTGCATCACGCGGCCGGCGGGAAGATAGGCCCGCAGCTCGCCCGGTCCGCCGGAAAGCGCCGCCGGATTCGCGCAACCCGCCATGAGCCCCGGCCCTTTGCTTTGGCCATAGGACGGGCCGGGCGGCGGCGGAACAGTCGCGCGGAAGGACGCGAAGTTGATCACGCATCCCGTCTGGGTGTTGCTTCGGCAAAGCGGAATGGATTTCAAATCTCCGCCAACGTCCTTGCCGACCGGCACCTGCAAATCGGTGCCTGCGAGAATGATGGAAACGATCTGCTTCTGGGCGGGTTTGCCGTCGATCTCGTTCTTTACCAGCCTCGCAAGCACGTTCGCTCCCTGGCTGTGCCCGATAAGCACGACGCCGCGCCCGTGGTTGTCATGCGCGAGATATTCCTTCCACGCATCGCGCACGTCATCATAGGCCAATTCGCGGTCTGCCATGACGGGCCTGCCGGCCCGGGTGGCTTCCAGCCCGGCCACCGTGACCTGCCGGTACATCGGCACATAGATCCGGCACTTCGATGCCAGGCGCGCGACCTGGTCGATGACAATTCTCTTCTCATCCGGTCCTGGAATCATATCGCTGTTCGGGGCCGGTTCGAGCGACACCGTGGGATAGACATAGAAGCAATCGATCGGCGCATCGGGATCGGCCGTCCAGGTTTCCGTCTTCTCCCTGCCGTCGGCTTCGACCACCGTCGCCGTCAGGTCGGAAACACAAGCGTCCGCCCGGCCGGGGCGGCAGAGCCACGTCGCGGGGTCGGTGTAGTCGTTGGGCGGAGGTGCCGTCTGCGCCCGCGCGCCGGCGCACATCGCCGCGAGCACGGCCGCGATGAACAATCCGGATCTGGTCATCCCCCGCTCCCAAACAGCTTGCCGAACTTCCGTTCGCCTTGCGCGGTAAATATCACCGCCCGGCTCGCCCTGTCACGCCGCGCCCAGCCGAGATCGGTGAAGCGCGCGAGGAACGCCGCGCCCAGGCTGCCGGCCAGATGAAAGCGGCGCTGGCTCCAGTCGAGGCAGCTTTTGCACATTTGGCGCCGTCCGCGCGACAGGCATTCGACGTCGATGCCGAGATCGCGCGCGAACTCCGCGCCGCGCCGGGTCAGTTTTTCGCCGCGCGCCGCAAGATGGCCGGCGCGGACCAGCCCGTCGAACATCGCCACGCCCATTTCGCCCGCCAGGTGGTCGTAGCAGACGCGCGCCTTGCGCATGCCGGGATCGTTGGGGCCGGTGCGCGCGCGCAGATGGCCGGCGCGCGCCGCCACGCCCATCATCGTCTCCAGCATCTGGGCCACGTCGGCATCGGCGAGGCGGAAATAGCGGTGGCGGCCCTGCCTGACGCCCGCGATCAGGCCACCCTGCTCCAGCTTGGCCAGATGCGCGCTCGCCGTCTGCGCCGTCACGCCGGCCTCGCCGGCCAGCTCCGTCGCCGTCAGCGCCTTGCCGCTGAGCAGCGCCGACAGCATGTTGGCGCGCGCCGGATCGCCGGCCAGGGCCGCGACGGGGGCGATGCTGGGGCCGTCCTTCATACTTCGACGCTAGACGAAGTGTCCCCGCGCGGCAAGCGCTAGGATGCACCCATGACGCCCGACCGCCGGACCGTGCTGATCGCGGGCGCAGCGCTGCCGCTGCTGCCGCTGGCCGCGCGCGGCACGGCAGGCGCGAACACCAGGGAGAAAGCCATGCAGGTCGTCTGTCACATCCGTTACGAGCTCGATCCGTACAAGCGCGCCCAGTTCGAGGAGTACGCCAAAGGCTGGCTCGCCGTCATCCCGGCCTGCGGCGGCGATCTGCTGGGGTATTTCATGCCGCATGAGGGCACCAATTACGAGGCCCATGCGCTGATCGGCTTCGACAGCCTGGCGGCCTATGAGGCCTATCGCGGCCGGCTGCGGACCGATCCGAAATCGAAAGCCAATTTCGAATTCGCGGAGCGGGAGAAGTTCATCCTGCGCGAGGAGCGCCGCTTCCTGCGCAAGGTCGAGGCGTGATCGCCGTCATCTTCGAAGTCCGGCCGGCCGAACGCGGCGTCTATCTCGACATCGCCGCCAGGCTGCACCCGCTGCTCGACGGCATCGACGGCTTCGTCTCCATCGAGCGCTTCGAATCGCTGAGCGAGCCCGGAAAGCTGCTGTCGCTGTCCTTCTGGCGCGGCGAGGAGGCGGTGGCCGAATGGCGCAACCTCGAAGCCCACCGCACCGCGCAGGCCATCGGCCGCGCCGGCGTGCTGGCCGGCTACCGCTTGCGCGTGGCGGGCGTCATCCGCGACTACGGCCTTACCGCGCGCGACGAAGCGCCGGGGGACAGCCGCGCGGCCAATCGGTGACGGCACCAGGCTTTACATGGCCGGCCCGGCTACAGATGCTGTATCGCGTCCATCCGCTGATGCAGGATCCTCAAAATAACAACTCGGCCGCCAGCCAGTTGATAGAAGATGATGTGCCGCCCCACCGGCAAGCTGCGATATCCCGCCTTCAAGTCCGGTCGCACGATTCCGATCTTCGGATGCCGGATCAGGATTTTGAAACATTCAACGATCGCGGCTACGTACTCGACGCGCTGGCTGGCTCCCCAAGCCTGCTCGGAATGCCGCGCAATGCCCCGCAATGCCCCGCAGATCACCTCGTGCCTCGGGAGATACGCGAAGGCGCATCAGAGCCGCGCGAAGAACGCGTCTATGTCTTCTTCGCTCTCAAGCTCGGTGAACGCGCCCGCCGCGACGCTCGCTTCGGCCTTGCCCAGCGCGGCTCTCAGGCGCTTCAGCCTGGCGCGCCGGACCGCTTCGCTCTCCTTCATCAGGCGAAGCGCCTCGCGGATCACCTCGCTGGCGTTGTTGTAGAGGCCGGATTCGACCTTCTGCTTCACGAGCTTTTCAAGCGCGGGCGTGAGCGAGACATTCATGGGCGGCATTCCTCGCGGGCAATGCCAGTTTCGGAGAAATAGCCAACTTTGTCAAAGCCTGTGGTGTCCGCCCCTCACTCCATCCACACCATCTCCTGGCCGCGCCGCGCGCTTTCGGCTTCCATCTGTTTCTTCCACTGGTGGCGCAGGCGGGTGCGGGTGGTGGGATAGCGGGCGTCGAGGAATTCGAATTCGGTGACGCGGTCGGTGCGGAAATGGCGGAAGTTGCCGCGCAGCTCGCACCACGCCACGATCACCCGCACCACCTCCCAATAGCTGACCGCGATAGGCCAGATGACGCGCCTGGAGGCCTCGCCCTTCTCGTTCGAGTAGGCGATGGAGATCTTCGTCTGGGTGCGGATGGCGGCGCGCACGCGCACCATGTCGATCGCGTCGGTGGAGAGCTTGCGATGGTTGGGCGCGGCCAGCGCCGGCTCCATCAGCAGCGGGCGCAAGTGCTCGGGGATCACCACGCCGATCTTGGCGACGAGATCGTTGGCGGCGCGCGACAGCACCGCGTCGGCCCGGCCCATCACCCATTGCGCCCCCAGCATCGCGGCCTCCACCTCGTCGGCCGTCAGCATCAGCGGCGGCAGGTCGAAGCCGCCCTCCAGCACATAGCCGATGCCGGCCTCGCCGCGGATCGGCACGCGGTCGGCCATCAGCTGGGCGATGTCGCGATAGACGGTGCGCAGCGACGTCTCCAGCTCCTCCGCCACCTCTTGCGCCGTTGTCGGACGCTTCTTGCGGCGCAAGATCTGGATGATGCGGAAGAGGCGGTCGGCTCTTCTCATGCCGGTTTGCTTGTCATGCGCCAGTCCTCATGCCGCGAGCCGCTCCACCGGCACCAGCCGCGCGCTGGCGGTGGCGCGCGCAACCGTCACGCCGGACGCGTCGGCGAGGCTGCTCTCCAGGAACGCCACCGTCTTGCCGAGCTGCAGCACGCGCGCCTCGGCAATGAAGCGTCCCGGCCTCGCGGGCGCGAGGTAGCTGACGGTCATGCTGATCGTGGCGGTGTAGCGCGTGCCGCCGCTCATCAGGAGCGCGGCCGGGCCCATCGAATCGTCGAGCATCGCGGCCAGCATGCCGCCCTGCACGAAGCCCGCCGGATTGAGGAATTCGCGCCGCCCCTCGAAGGCGAGTTTCGCCCAGCCGGCGGCGGCGTCGAAATCCAGCAGCGTCCAGCCCAGCAGGTCCGCGCAGGGCGGCCGGGGAAAGCGGTCGAAAATGGCGGCATCGTTCATGGGTCACCTCGTGGCCGGACGCTACTGCCACGCTGCTGACATCATGGTGTCAGCAGCGTGGCGGTAAGGAAAGGGCCCATTCGCGGAGAGGACGATCATGCTTACCCTGTTTGGCTTCGGCCCCGCCTTCGGCCTGCCCGACCCCAGCCCGTTCGTGATGAAGAGCGAGATCCAGCTGAAGATGGCGGGCGTTCCCTACAAATTCGAGCGCGGCGCGCCGCTCACCGCGCCCAAGGGCAAGATCCCCTACATCCAGGCCGGCGCCCACCGCGTCGGCGATTCCACCTTCATCCGCGCCCATATCGAGCGCGCCCACGGCTTCGATTTCGACCGCGGGCTGTGCACGGTGGAGCGCGGGCTCGCCTGGGCGATGGAGCGGATGTGCGAGGACCATCTGTATTTCGCGCTGATCCACCACCGCTGGATGGACGACGAGAACTGGCAGAAGGGCCCGATCCACTTCTTCGACGGCGCGCCCCAGGGCGCCGCGGATGCGGCGCGCGAGCGCGTGCGCGCGACGCTGCACGGCCACGGCATCGGACGCCACAGCCATGCCGAGATCGCCGAGCTGGGCGGGCGCTCGCTGGCCGCGCTCTCCGCCTTCCTCGGCGACAAGCCGTGGCTGATGGGCGAGACGATGTGCGGAGCCGACGCCACCGCCTTCGCCATGGTGGCCGGCGTGCTGACGCCGTTCTTCACCGGCGATCTGCGCAAGCAGGGCGAGCGCCACGCCAATCTCGTTGCCTATCGCGACCGGATGATGACCCGCTTCTTCCCGCAATTCGCGCAGAAGCAGGCGGCGTGACGGCACAACGCGCCATCGTCATCGCACGGCGATCAGTGCGTATCGGTCGTGTCCGGCGTGAGCGGTGCGACGGGGGCTGGCGGCGCAACCGGGGCCACGGGCGTATCGGGGGCGCCGCTCTCGTCGTCGCGTTCCTCGATGCGCATGACATGGCGGGCGGCGCGGACCTGGGCGGCGGCGATCTTCTCCTGGGCGCGGGCGAGCGCCGCATCGACGCGGGCGCGGATTTTGGCGTCTGAAACCTTGGCGAGCTCGGCGCGGGCCTGGGCGAGCGCCTTCTGGACTTCCGGGCCCACGGCGTCGAGCTGCCGGCGGACCTGTTCGGATTCCACGACATGCATGTCGGCATGATGGGCCTGGACGTCGGCCATGGCGCGGTCGATCTCGGGCTGGACGTCGATCACCATCTGCGCCGGATCGCCGTCGCGATCGATGGTCTGGATGTGCATGTGGCCGTCCTTGTCGCGGAACCTGCGCACGATGTGGATGTGGCCGTGGCGCCCATGCATTCCGGCGTGCATGTCATGCATGTCGGCATGCATGTCCCCCTGCATGTCGCCATGGGAATCGTCCATCATGACGACCGGCGGCGCGGGCGGGACCGGCGCGTCGGCGTCGGGCGGCGGCGCCGGCGGCGTCACGGCATCCGCGGGAGCGGAAACAACCGGCGGGGCCGGTGGCGCGTCCTGCGCCAGCGAGGGCCGCGCCAGCACGAGCGCGGTGGTTGCCAGCAGCGCGGCGGCGGAGAATTTCATCACGTCCATCGAAGTCACTCCCGATCTGGAAAGGCTTGGGGCAAGAACGGATTTCAGCCGCGCCTCGAGCGCGGACGGCGCGGCCATGAACAGCGAGGCGGCCGGCGACAGGTTCTGGGCGCGGAATTCGGCCACCACATGCAGCAGCTCGCCCGCATAGTCCGACGGCGCCATGCCGGAGACGAGCACCGCATCGTCGGCCGCCATCTCGGCCTCGCGGCGCATGGCGCGCGCGGCCAGCCAGACCAGCGGATTGGGCCAATAGAGCGTACACATCGCCAGCGCCAGGATCTGGGTGAGGCTGTCGCGGCGATGGACATGGGCCAGCTCGTGGCGCAGCACCGCGTGCAGCCGCTCGCCCGGCCAGTAGAGCGCGGTCTTGGGCAGCAGCACGACGGGATGCAGCGCGCCCCAGGTGACGGGCCCGCGATCGCGGTTGGAGACGCGCAATTCGTAGCGCCGCCCGCTCGCCAGCTCCGGCAGCTCGCAGGGATCGAAGGGATTGTCGACGCTGTCGCGGCGCAGCGCGCGCAGGATGAACGCGGCGATGGCGCTGCGCAGCGCGATCAGCACCATGCCGGCGGCCCACAGCGCCAGCGCCGCCAGCACGGCATCTTCGAGATCGAAATGGAAGGCGCGCGGCGCGGGCGCGGCGAGCGGCGCGGCGGAGACATCGACCGTCACCGGCGCACTCATCGCCGCGGGCGGCGGCAGCACCGCGGCAACCGGCGCCTGGAGCTTCAGCGCCACGGTGCCCGGCACCAGGGCCGCCAGCAGCGGCAGCAGGAGGAGCGCGCCGAAGGCGGCCGTCCACACCAGATGGCGCGAAGCGGCCGAGCCGCGCAATGCGGCCAGCCAGGCCAGCACCACCACCGCGGAGGACGCGGCGAGGAATTCGCAGGCCAGGAGCAGGATGCGCAATGTGAGAAGGCCGCTCATCGTCCCTCCTTCCGGGCTTTTTCGATCAGGCACGACAGCCGCTCCAGATCGCCGGCGGAGATGTCGGCGTCCTTGCGGCTGAGCAGCGCGGTGACCGCGCGCTCCACCGAATTGTCGAAGAAGGTCTTCAGCAGCGAGTCGATGGCGCGCTTGCCCATCTGCTCGCGCGCCACCCTGGGCTCGTAGATGTAGCGCGTGCCGTCGCTCAGATGGCGGATGTGGCCCTTCTTCTCCAGGATCGACAGATGCGTGCGGATGGCGGTGTAGGTGGGCGGATCGGCGATCTGCTCCAGGATCTGCGCCGCGGTGGCGCGCCCCAGCCGGTAGAGCGCATCCATGATCTCCCGCTCGCGGCGGGAGAAGCCGTCGCCGGCGGGCGCGGCGGCTTTCGCACTCTCCTGCTTCGCTTTCCGTACCATGCCAAAAAATTGGCACTAAGACCGGCGCTTGTCAATCGTGGGCCGGCGGCGCACCGCAAATGTGAACTCCCTCACCATCCGTTCATGTGGCCGGTTCAGCCGAACGCGAACTGGTCCGCGGTCAGCGAAGACGCCAATACATGGTGCAGGACGATCGAGTCTGCGTCGTCGAATGCGATCACGGTGCTCGTGCCCATCTGCACAATGTGTGACTGCAAACCCGCGAAATCGGCGACGCCGAATTTTGCCGACAGCGCGATGAGATCGCCCGCACCGAAATCGGTGATAATGTCGTGACCGAAGTGCGGGGCGACGAAGAAGGTGTCGCTTCCGGCTCCGCCGGTGAGGATGTCATTCCCCGCGCCGCCCTGGAGGCTGTCGTTTCCCGCGCCGCCGATCAGCCGGTCCGCGCCCGCGCCGCCGGACAGCGAGCTGTCGCCGTTGCCGGCCACGAGCGTGTCGTTGCCATCCCCGCCGCTGAGCCTGTCGCTCCCGGTGCCGCCCCGCAAAATGTCGTCACCGGCCCCGCCGGACAGAATATCGTCGCCCTGAAGTCCGCGGATCAGATCGTTGCCGGCACCGCCGTCGATGCGGTCGTTGCCTCCGCCGCCGGCAATTTTATCGTTGCCGGCATCGCCGGTGATGATGTCGTTGCCAAGACCGCCATAGAGCCGATCCTGGCCCGCGCCGCCGTGAATAAGATCGTTGCCGTCAAGCCCGAACACAGTGTCGTCGCCGGCTTTGGCGTCGATCAGCTCGGGATCGGCGGAGCCGTGAATCCGGTCGCCGCCAGCGGTGCCGGCAATCTCGATGGCGAAATCGCGCACCCGCACCGTGATGTCCTGCTCGGCGCTGAGCGAGCCATCCGAAGCCTCCACGATCACGTCGTAGAAATTGTTGCCGTCGGCGTCCGTTGGGGCCTCATAGTCGGGCGGGCTCGTGAACTGCAGGACGCCGCTGTGGGCGTCGATCGAAAACTGGCCTGCGTCCGTCCCGCCGGCGATCGAATAGGCGAGATGGACGTGCGGCGCGTCGTCGGTGGCATGCACCCGAGTGACGAAGGTCAGGCTCTCGTCGACGCTCACCGTCGCGCCCGTGCCGCCGCCGTTCGACACGATGGCAGGCCCGCCGCCCGAGGGCAGGTTGATGATCTTGAACAATTCCTGGACCAGTGCATCACCGTCCGCCGCGTTGAACGTCTCGCCGTTGGTGGCTGCGGCGATCGCGGCCATGTCGGCGGCGGCTTGCGGATCGCTGCCCAGAGCGATGGTGAAGATCTGGAGGTTGAACGAGGTGTCCGCACTGGAATCGGACAGCGTCGCCGACAGGAAGCTTCCGGTCGCACCGTTGGCCACGCTTTCGGCGACTGTCGTGCCCAGGTCGCTGGCGAGCGCAAAGACCTCCGCGGCCACCGCCGAGCCGGCATCCTTGGCCGGCGCGTCGGTGAACAGCACGATGCGGCGCACCGCGGCGGAATCGCGCCATTCGCCCATGTCGCCGTCGAGCGCGAGCAGAAGCCCGGCATAGTCGGTTTCCGGAATGTCGCCGCCGCCACCCACGGATAGCGCATCGATCGCATCGACGGCCGCCTGCTCGCGCGCCGACAGATCGACCCCGTCCGAGAACGACAGCAGCACGCTGTTGGGATCGCCCTGGGTGGGATCCTTGAAGCTCACGACGCCGACATGGGTGTCCTGTTCGCCGGCCTTGAACGCGGCAGCGATGATCGAAACCGCGGCGGCCTTCACCGAGTCGATGTAGGGGCCCATGCTGCCGGTCGTGTCGATGACGAAGCCGAGATCGGTCTGGTCGGTGATGCCGTTCTGCACCAGCGCGAACTTCTGATCTGCGAACTGGACGCCCTCGACGTTCGTCAACGCGTCCTTGCCTTCGTTCATGGCGCCGCGAACGTGGTTGATCGTCCAGGTGCCGGCCGATTTGTTATGAACGATGTCGTAGTCGATGGCGTTGCCGATGTACTCGGCGACATCGGTGCCCGCGCCGCCATCGATGGTATCGTTGCCGGGCCCGCCCCAGATGACGTCGTTGTGCGCCGATCCAACCACGGTGTCATCACCCTCGCCGGCCAGTATCAGCGCGCCTTGATGGATGGTGTAGTTGACGGTCGAGATATTGTTGGTTTCGTGACTGGCCTCGGCGCCGCCCTTTATCGGCTTGTAGTCGTAAATCACCTCGTCGACGGAGTGACCGCGGGCGTATTGCCCCTCGATGGTGGCCTTCGCGGCGTCGAACAACGTCTTGCTGGCCTGGACGGTGAAAAGCGGGTGGTAATGGGCATAATCGCGGTTGGCCGCGGCGACGTCGTTTCCGAACTTGGTGTCATACGCCGTGATCTGCTTGATGTGGCGGCTGCGCGTCGTCAGCAGATCCTGCGCGTCGTCCGCGCTCATCGGGCTCGTCGAGCCGTTGGTCGCGCCGAACACCTGGCTCTCATAGTAGCGCCGCTTGGCGATGCCGTCCCGGCTGGGGGAACCGGCGGCATTGGAGTCGTAGCGGATTTCGTACCAGGCTTCCGCGTGATCCCCCCGGTTGACGGCGCCTTGCAATCCCGGGCCGATCAGGGAGGGGTTGTTGTAGTCGAGGCTGAACAGCGCGATGCGCTCGAAGCTGTCCGGCACCGCGCCGGAGAACGCTCCGGTCACATCCGTTTCGTAGTGAGACGCCAGACCGTTGAAGACGTGCTTGGCCTCGGAGTCCGTGAGCGTGAACGTCGTGGGCTTGGCGGCGCCGGGCACGGCGGAATCGTGTGCCCGCGCCGCCATGATCGCGTTCAGCGCCGCATCCAGATCGGCGTCGGAGCCGTAGCCCGATGCGAAGGCGGTGCTCAGCTGCGCGCGGTAGGCGTTGTCGGCGGCCTTCTGCGGCTTGGTGAATCCGGCCTGCGAGCCCAGAATCTGATCGATGACCGCGGTGCCCGTCGTCCTGAGGTTGAAGCCGATGCCAATGGTGGGGATGCCGGCCGAGTCGAGATAGGCATTGGCGCGGAATTGCTCCACCGCGTAGAGCATATAGAAACGATCGAGTGTGTAGCTGGAATCGTTCAAGCTTCTATAGTCAATCATTATCCCCTCCATTCAATGCCGAATACTGTACATGCCAATTCGTGACTCATCAATACTTGAAAAAATGGGAGAATGGCGGCATCTGCACTGGCACAAGCAGCCGGTTCGCGCGATGGGCAGCCGGCGGCCGCCGATACTCGGACCCTCGCGGTCTGCTGACAGACGCTGTCAGCAGCATGGCAGCAGACGGGCTGCATGTCCGCAGCGCTCATATTATCATGGCGGCATGTCCGGCAATGCGTTCCTGGTTTCGCTGTTCGAGCACAAGGCCTGGTGCAATACCGGCCTTGCCGGGGCGCTGCGCGCGGGCCGCGACGGGATGGAGCCCATGGCGTGGGCCGTCGCCCTGCTCACCTTCGAGCACACCCATCGCGTCGATCGCGTGTTCAAGGCGCGGCTCGAAGGCACGGCGCCCGGCGTGACCGCGGTGGTGGGCGATGCGGTGCCCGATCTCGACGCGCTGGCGCGGCGCATGGCCGCCATGGATGCGTGGTATGTGGATTATGCCGCGCGCGTGACGCAGGCGGAGCTCGCCGGGATCGTCGCCTTCACCTATCTGAGCGATGGCGAGCCCGGGCGGATGACCAGGGGCGATATTCTCGGCCATGTCATCACCCATGGCGCCTCCCATCGCGGCGCCATCGGAAAGATGCTGGAACCTCTGGGCGTGGCCGGCGCCCCGGACATGATGACCACGTTCCGCCGTCCCGCCTGATGCGCGGGCGGCGGACAGACACTATATTGGAGCCATGGCGCACAACAACGGCATGATTCCCCGCGAGAAGGGCGGCAAAGGGCTGTCCGACAACGCACGGCGGTTCCGCGGCGCGGTGGAGAAGGCGCCGATCCCGCCGGCCGCGGATGCCGCGCCGCTCGATATGCCGCTGCACGGCGGGCCACTTCATGGATCAACCGGTGCGGAGCTTGCCGGCTTCGTGCCGCACCGCCCGGCGCGGCCGGCCAAATCCGAAGGCGGCATCAAGTTCGAGCTCGTCAGCGAATACGAACCCGCGGGCGACCAGCCGACCGCCATCAAGGAACTCGTCGAGGGGCTGACCGGCACCGGGGCGGGCGCGACCGGGCGCAACGACAGCGATTTCGGCATGGGCCGCATCGTGGCCGGCGCCACCATCAAGAACTCCACCGCGATGCCCGTCCATGCGCTCGGCACCATCGGCGAGCGCGACCAGGTGCTCCTGGGCGTGACGGGTTCGGGCAAGACCTTCACCATGGCCAAGATCATCCAGGCGGTGCAGCGCCCCGCTTTGATCCTCGCCCCCAACAAGACGCTCGCCGCCCAGCTCTATGCCGAGATGAAGCAGTTCTTCCCCCAGAACGCGGTGGAGTATTTCGTATCGTATTACGACTATTACCAGCCGGAAGCCTACATCCCCCGCACCGACACCTATATCGAGAAGGACAGCTCCATCAACGAGGAGATCGACCGCATGCGCCATTCGGCGACGCGGGCGATCCTGGAGCGCGACGACGTGATCATCGTCGCCTCCGTCTCCTGCATCTACGGCATCGGCTCGGTGGAGACCTATTCCGGCACCGCCGTCACCATCGCCCGCGGCATGCGCATCGACCGCATGGATCTGATGCGCAACCTCTCCGCCCTGCAGTACCGCCGCAACGATGCCGCTTTCGCGCGCGGCACCTTCCGCGTGCGCGGCGACACCATCGACCTGTTCCCCGCGCATTACGAGGACCGCGCCTGGCGCATCGAGCTGTTCGGCGACGACGTGGACACCATCACCGAGTTCGATCCGCTGACCGGCCGCTCCGCCGGCACGCTGGAGCAGATCAAGGTCTACGCCAATTCGCATTACGTGACGCCGCGCCCCACGCTCGCCCAGGCGATGAAGGGCATCAAGCAGGAATGCGTCGAGCGGCTGGAATGGTTCCGCGCCAACGGCAAGCTGCTCGAGGCCCAGCGCCTGGAGCAGCGCACGCAATTCGACCTGGAGATGATCGAGGCCACGGGCTCCTGCGCCGGCATCGAGAACTATTCGCGCTGGCTGACGGGGCGCAAGCCCGGCGAGCCGCCGCCGACGCTGTTCGAATACCTGCCCGACGAGGCGCTGGTGTTCGTCGACGAAAGCCACGTCACCGTGCCGCAGATCGGCGGCATGTATCGCGGCGACTACCGCCGCAAGGCGACGCTCGCCGAATACGGCTTCCGCCTGCCGAGCTGCATCGACAACCGTCCGCTCAAATTCGAGGAGTGGGACGCGATGCGCCCCGCCACCGTCTACGTGTCCGCCACGCCCGGCCCGTGGGAGCTGGAGCGCACCGGCGGCATCTTCGCCGAGCAGGTGATCCGGCCCACCGGCCTCATCGATCCCCCTGTTGAGGTCCGCGCCATCGAGACCCAGGTCGACGACCTGATCGCCGAATGCCACCTGATGGCCAAGCGCGGCTACCGCACCCTCGTCACCACGCTGACCAAGAAGATGGCGGAGGATTTGACCGAATACATGCACGAGCAGGGCATCCGCGTGCGCTACATGCACAGCGACGTGGAGACGCTGGAACGCATCGAGATCATCCGCGACCTCAGGCTCGGCGCCTTCGACGTGCTGGTCGGCATCAACCTGCTGCGCGAGGGCCTCGACATCCCCGAATGCGCGCTGGTCGCCATTCTGGATGCGGACAAGGAGGGCTTCCTGCGCAGCGAAACGTCTCTCATCCAGACCATCGGTCGCGCCGCCCGCAACGTCGACGGCAAGGTGATCCTCTACGCCGATCACGTCACGGGCTCGATGGAGCGCGCCATGGCCGAAACCGCGCGCCGCCGCGAGAAGCAGAAGGCCTACAACGCCGCCAACGGCATCACGCCCATGAGCGTGAAGAAGAACATCGCCGACATCATGGGCAGCATGTACGAACGCGACCACGTGGTGGTGGGTGCGGGGCTCGACGACGGCGGCAGGGAATTCATCGGCCACAACATCAAGGCCACCATCGCCGACATCGAAAAAAGCATGCGCGAAGCCGCGAGCAATTTGGAATTCGAAGAAGCCGCCCGCCTGCGCGACGAACTCAAACGCCTCACGGCGGTCGAACTCACCATCGCCGACGACCCCTTCGCCCGCCAGAGCCGCGTCGACGACGCCGTAGACGCCGCCTTCCTCACCGCCGTCCGCGACGGCACGGGGGATGGAGCGGAAGGCGAGCCGGGTGCGAAGCGGCAGGCGGGTAGGCGCAAGCGGATGCAGCGGGCGAGCAGGCCGGGCGTGCCGAAGACGTTTGGGAGTAGGTCGCGGTGACGTACCGACCTGTCCGCCGAAGCGCATCAGGTGAAGGCAAAAGTCAATCCCTGATGGGTTGCACTGAGATAGACTCACTCAGCGGATAGGCTTGCGAATCAATCTTTTTGGAGAAATGTCATCGGGATCCATATCCCAATAGGAGGCATGTACGTCAAGGCTTGAACGCAAAATCTCAGCACGAACATAGTTATTCATTGCCCCCCCGAATAACGCTGTGACCACAATGAACTTGTTCTCGACCCAACAAGCCAACACTATTCCGTTACACACCATTGTTACGGCGAGCAAAAATGCACTTGTTGAAACCCCGATAGCGACACCCGTCAGCACCAACGCGATACTTATTGTCTGAAAGAATCGGGCCGCGTACCAAATTGGTTGTGTGTCGCCGACCCTTACGGAATCAACAAGTTGCGAAAGAGATTCACGCCATCTCTCTCTCGAAACAGAAGCCAGAAAAATGCAAAGAAAGGTAACCGGCACTGAAAGCGCGAGAAGCCAAATTTGATTCCATCGAAACGACCAATGCAAATAGGCGGCGAGCGCCGCGAGAACGGGCATACCCAGTAGAACTATGCTATCTGTCGGAAGATTATTGCGTATCATTTGGAGAAAGATGCCTAGCTCGGCGACAAGTGAGAAGCCGACTAGAACATTCACCAAAATACCTGCAAAGTTTCTAAATATTTGATTTGCATTGAACACGGTCCTCCAGAACCGATTCCACGAAAGGTCCCGTGCAGGCAACTTGTTCCAAAAGGTGACCAGCACGTTCAGCGGCGTAATACCCAGAACATCAGGAGTCAAATCGACGGCGCGAATGCCCTTCTGTTGAAGAAAAAATATTTGCACGAGAATATCTAACCACGTAAATTCGTGCTCTTGCCCTGATGAATACGGTACTCGCTCCCATCGATCGGAAGTTACAGATGACGATTGTGAAGCATAATATCCGATCGCCAACGCCAACAGTCGTCCCGACTCGGTGGCTGGTTGTGGTAGCGGCCAGTGACGCACTTGAATAAACCGCTCCAGCTCTGCTGCAAGATCGGGACTAAATTGCCTGAACTGACACCCATCAAGAAATCCCTCGAAACCTGGGTTCTCCGACGCTTCTTGGAGAGCCCTTCCTGCAAACACTGCTAGCTCCGCATCCGAACTCTCAATCATAATGTTGGCAACTAGATCAAGGTGGTTGCCCTCCAAGAGTCCAGTCACGAGTCTGAGTTTCCGCGAGGTATCGAGACCAAGCTCAAGTAGTCTATGCAGATAGTAAGCCGCCTGCTGACCCGCTTCGATAAAGAATTCCACTAAATCTAAATCTTCCAATCGTGTCGCTATTGTTGTTCGAATAGCCTCATCGGTTCGACAGCGCATTGCTGCCGATATCACGGTCTGAAGGGGCTTCCTGCCCAAAGGCTTCGCTAACAGATCCCTCAGGATATTACGAGCAAGTTTGGAGTATATCCATCTGGCATTTGCTGCTATATATCCAAGTTCTTCGACCAGTCTGAGGCTTATCGAGTTCCCCCCTGACAAATTGTTCCTCGCAAGCAGCAGTATTCCCTCAGCAACTTCGGGCGGAGCAAAGCTCGATTCGATTAACGCAGAGAATACAGTAACGTCGGGTTCGAGTGACCTCGACTGGCTTTTTGCGAAATCTTCCGACAGGTGTGCTAGAAGGCGCACGGTATTTTCGCGGCTTTTGCACAAACCGGCGTACATTAGCAACGTTGGTCGCCACCTAGCTTCATCCGACCTGTATAGACTCAATACTTGTTCGATTTTCTCCTGCTCGTACAAATAGACCGCCGCGAAAAACTCCAAGAATGTTCTATGCGGAAATCTGAAACCGTCGGGCGGCAATTCAACCAACAGACCTGAATTCTCTATAATCTCACGAATTATCTTATCTTTCAGGCTTGGATTAATGCTTAGAGCTTGGAGAGCATCTCGAGTCACAATCCCGACTTCGTTTGCTTTGATTTCTTCATCGGTTGTCACCTTGTCCGATATGTGTCGGTAGGCAATGCGGCTCAAGACATTCATCTTGTGGTCTGTTTCAAACTGATTGGCCCTCCCCGCCGACATTGCGAGGTCCCACTTTTCGAGTAACGCTCGACAACATTCGCGATAGAATTCGACTCTATTATCGGGAAGCAGATATTTTGGCTGGGAATAGAGAAAGCAAATTATGGTTAGCATCAGCGGATTCGCCGCTAGTTCATTCAGATGTGCTTTGCCATTGATGTGACCAAGCAATTCTTGCGCGCTCTTGCCCTCATCAAAGCGCCATTGAAAAACAAAACGTGCTATCGCCAACGGGCTGAAGGACGCCATCGCGGCGGTGTCGGTTATTACGGCACCGAACGGATGTTCGCGTTCATAAACTGCTGTTCGGGAAGCTAGAACTGCCGGTATGTGATTGTGGGTGGTGAGAAATTCTCGAACGAAGCGAGCGGTAGTGGCTCTTTGATCGCGTTCGAGTTCATCGTATCCGTCGAATAGAAGAACAATTTGGCCGCTGTATAGACGATTGGTGATGAATTGCATCGGCGCTAGTTCATCTGCTTTGGATTCTGTAAATCGATCCCGCCTTAGTTTGTCGGCCACGACTCTTTCAAGGTCAGTATCTGTGGCCGCGCCCTTCAAGTCAGAGAACGTAAGCATGATTGGAGTGGGGCCGGAGTCTTGCCTCAAAATCGGCAGAAACCTCGCGATCTCGCCCATTGCGATTGATTTACCACTACCTGGTGCACCCAATAGTAGGAGCCGGCATGCATGATTTGTTTGGAACGCTCGTGAGACTAATGCACGTAAATCAACGCGCTCGTCATCAACGATCAATCCAATCGGTACAAGAATTTCACCGAGGGTCTGGCCTTCTTTCATCCATGGATGATTTATTTGGAGCGTCCGCGTTCGCAAATGACCCAAATAGCTGAGAAGTCGCTTGGGAAATTCGCGATCAAACTTTTCGCGAGTTGTTCGCTCTCGACGCGCAACAGAACGCCAATCGGCGAATCGCAATATTACGGCTACAGAAACACCCGCGATAAGGCTGCCAATTGCTCCCTGAAATATCAGCTGCCAATTCATGAATGGTCTCCAAAGCAGATATTTTAATGTCACGAATTTCGAAAGATGAGGGTCTGACTATAGAGGTGAGACCCCGTCGACACTACTGTCGTATACGTCTCTTTATAAAGTGCAATCGGACTCCTGGAGCAATTCCATTGAGGAATTCAATGCCAAGCGCTTCGAATGCATGTTTGATCGCCTCGACTGTCCGCGGTTTAAGCTCCTCACCCGCTTCCAGCCGGACGACCGTGCTCGGTGACACCTTCGCGGCAGTCGCGAGGTCGATCACGCTGAGCTTTAGCGCGGCGCGGGCCATTCTGCATTGCGTTGCGTTCATCGAGATACATGCTTTTCAGCTTGACATGCGTATTCTGTCAGCGCTTAATCGGCATCCTGAGAGCTTTTTCGAGTCGGGAGATCATACCATGGCCCGCCGCAAGCGTGCGTCCAGAAAGCGGGCGCGCGAGTCGTTCCCGGGAGAGCGGTCCATGCTCGTGGATTCGATCGACATGAGATTACATCGCGCGCGCGGGTTTGCGGATGCGTTGACGTGGGTCGGACATGGGCTTCAGAGCGTGGAGGACGATGGCGCAGGACCCGTGCAAGCCATCGCGGCTGAGCTGCTCGACGATCTGGACTCCCTGAAGGCAAGCTGGGACACGCTCATTGCCCTCCCCGCGCCCGCCGCCCGGCGGCGCGCGAAAAGGGCTTGACGCGTTCCGCTTTCGTTTCTAAATTTGTCCGGCAACTTCAGGGTGAATCACGCGGCGGGATGGTCCCGCGGCGGGCGGTGGCGTTTGTGCGGGCCGGAGCCGCATTTTCCGCCGGATCGGCGGGAGACGGGACGAGACCGCTCCGCCCCACCCAGGGGGGAGGGGGGGTAGCGATGGACGGTGAAACAATGATCAAGGGAGAGCGGGAATGGCCGGATGTGCTACCAGAGATAGAGTTTCCCGCTCCGCCGGCCGGGCGGCGGTTGCAGGCCGCTCGCGGCGGCAAGGGGTTACCCCCTCCCCGCCCCGCGCATTTGGAAGGTTCAAATGGCGGTAGGCGCGGGGGCGGGGACCACACGATCTGGGTGCGGCGGGAGCCAGGCGAAAGGAAGGCTGACGGGCGGGAGGCTGACCGGCGTGATCCCGCCGGCCGGGGCCTCAGGCGGCGGCGAGCCAGGCGTCGGCCTTGTCGGGGTACAGCGCCCAGACTTCGCCGGCGGTGTCCTTGGGGCGGTGGAACAGGGCCGGGCCCGTGGGCGCGCTGCCGCGCACGCAATCGCCCTCGCAATGGCGGCGGAAGGTGCGCTCCACGTCGTCCTCGAATTTGGGGGTGATCTCGCGGGTGGCGCGGGCGCGCATGGCGCGCATCACGCTCCAGCGCCTGAGGCCGCGCGGATTGGCGCGCAGCACGGCGATGAGGTCCAGAAGGGCGGCTTCGGAAGCCGGGCGATGGGAGTCGCGGGGGTGCGTCATGCGGGGTGGGGTGTCCTTTTGCCGGGGATGTGCTGGGCAGGGCCTAGGCCCAAAAGGCGCGGTTTGCAAGGAAAAGGCGCCCCCCGCGCGCCGGCCCCGGCCGCGGAAAACCCCGCAAATCCCCGCTTTTGCGGGCCAGATTGCAATTTCGCGGGCGGGCATTTATATACCGGCTCACGCGGTTGTACCGTCCGTCAGACGACGAAGCGCTTTCCGTTGATACGACACGCTTTGCCGCGCGCCGAACCAGCCGAAACACTCCAGACACTGATGAACCGTACGCCCCGCGTCCGTCCACGCGATGTCGCGCGGGCGGCACAACACTGAACTGGAAAAACTGCAATGACGATCGGTACCGTGAAATTCTTCAACACCGCGAAGGGCTTTGGATTCATCGCGCCGGAAGGCGGCGGCAAGGACGTGTTCGTGCACGCCACCGCTGTCGAAGCGGCGGGCCTGCGCACCCTCAACGAAGGCCAGAAGGTCTCCTTCGACATCCAGCCGGATGCGCGCGGCTCCAAGGCGGCCAACCTCAAGGCCGTCTGACATGCCTTTCACGGGCGGCGTGCGCGCCGCCCGTTTTCTTTTTCCGACCGGGCGGGTTTCCCCGGCATAAGGATCCGTTCATGACCGGCGACATCAAGAAGCCTCGCGACGTGGAGGGCGCCCGCAATCGCGCGCAGACCTTCTTCGCCAAGGCCGAAGAGCGCGACGCCACGGTCAAGCAGCTCATCGCCCAGGAACGCGCCGCCACCGACGCCAAGACCGCCAAGCTCAAGGCGCTGCGTCTGGCCCGCGAGGAAGCCGACCGCGCCTCAGCGCCGGCGCCGCAGCCGGTCCGCAAGGCCCCACGGCGCGTAAAGCACTAGCAGCGCCAGGAGCCCGAGCGCGATCGTCTCGGGGATGTAGTACGGCCAGGGCGCCAGCGCGTCGTAGAGCGTGGCGTGGCCGGGCTTGGCGCGGAAGAATCCGTAGTTGACGCCCAGGGCCCAGTCCGTCAGCGCCGCCGCCCCGGCATAGAGCAGCGTCCATCCCGCCGCCCTCGGCAGCGAGGCGGGGACGGGCCGCAAGCCGCTCCCGAACGTCAAATACAAAACCGCCGCCACGATCAGCGCGTGGCCCAGCATGAAGACCACGAATTGCGGCTCGGGAAATCCGTAGTTCACATCCGGCGTGACGAGGCCCTGCAGCGTGCCCGCCAGGCTCCAGAAGTACGCCAGCTCGTAGGCGCGCCGGCTGCGGGTGAGGCAGGCCGCGATGACGGCCACCGTCGCCCAGTCGCACAGGTTCATCGGCAGCGCGTTGCCCCAGCCGAGCCAGCCGCGGGCGATGAAGAGCGCGTACCAGCCGATCCAGGTGGCGATGAGGGAGACCGCGAACAGCCGGCGGATGAACGCGTCCCGGCTCACATGCCGCCCGCGCCCGGAGACGAAGGCCAGCGCCATGGGGACTGCCAGGGTCAGCGCCATCACCACATCGTGGTCCGCGCCGAAGAGTACGAATTTGTGGTTCATCGCCTGCTCACGCCGTCCGCGACCGGCGCATGCGGCCGGCCACGAAGAACGGCGCATAGAGTATCAGCATCGCAGCCACACCGATGGCGAAACATTCGCCTATATACCAGGGCCAGGGCGCCAGGGCGTCGAACAGCGTCGCCGCCGCCGGCTTGGCGCGCAGGAACCCGTAATTGGTGCCGAGCAGCGCATCCGCCGTTCCCGCCACCGCGACATAGAAGAGGCTCCACAGGATCACGCGCCGCATCGATCCGGCGACGGGCCGCATGCCGAGGCCCACGGTCAGCGTCAGAACCCCTGTGATGATGATGGCGTGGTAGAGGAAGAAGAAGATGAAGCGCGGGTCCGGAAAGTCGAACTCCAGGTCGGGTGTGAGCGAGGTGAGTAGCGTGCCGGACAGCGCCCAGAAATAGGCCAGATCGTAAGCCATCTGGTTGGGACGGATGAGCGCCACCGCCAGCGCGATCGTCGCCCAGTCGCAAAGATTGAGCGGCAAGACATTGCCGAGCGCGAGCCAGCCATGGAGGTAGAACATCGCCAGATAGGCGATCCAGTCCACCAGCAGAAGCGCAGCAAGAATCCAGCGCAGCGCCGCATCGAACGCGTCGTTCCGCAGCAGGCGGCAGGCGATGACCGGCAGCGCGGAGCCCACCGCGATCGCCGCCAGCGCCCACCAGTGTGACGCCCCGAAGGCGTGGAAATGCGACATGCAGGATCTCCCGGCACGGGCGAAGCCTAGGCGGCCGTACATGGCGGAATTTGGACGGATGCGGGGCGCGGCGGAGTCATGCTAACGTTTGGGCCGTCGAATTTCGGGGAGCCCTCCATGCGCTTTCACACGATGACGGCTTTTGCCGCCGCAATGTTCCTGTTCGCGGGCTGCGGACCCAATCCGGGCAAGTCGATCAAAGTAGACGGCGGCAACGCGCACGTCACGGTATCGGGCGACAACACCACCGTGACCGTGAAGTCGGACGATGGCAAGACGACGGTCCAGTATAACGCCAACGGCATGGGCAATGCGCAGTTGCCCGATTTCGCGCCGCTCTATCCCGGCGCCAAGGTGCAGGGGTCGGTGACCGCGAACAGTTCGGAAGGCGGCACGGTCGCCTTCGAGACGACAGCGAAGCCCGACGACGTCATCGCCTTCTACAAACAGAAATCCGCAGCCGCCGGCCTGACACAAAAGCTCGACATGAATGCCAATGGCAACGTCACCTTCATGGCCTCCCAGAACGATGACAAGAAAACCGTGCAGGTCGTCGCCGCCAAGACCGACGACGGCACCCACGTCCAGATATTCTGGCAGAACAAGAACTGACCGGCGGGTCTTGCCAGGCGCCGTGCGCGGGGCCATCTAAGGCTCGCAGGACGATTTTGCCTGGAGGGTAGCCATGCTTTTTGCCCGCTTCGCCGCGCGGTCCGCGGCGTTACTGGTCGTCGCGTTCGGGCTCGCGGCCTGCGGCATCAACGCAGTGCCGACGCAGGACGAGCAGGTAAAGGCCGCCTGGAGCCAAGTCCTGAACGAATACCAGCGCCGCGCCGACCTCGTGCCCAATCTCGTGGCAACCGTGAAGGGCTACGCCAAGCAGGAACAGACCGTCCTGACCCAGGTGACCGAGGCGCGCGCCCACGCGACGCAGACGACCGTGAACCTGCCCTCGGACGTACTTTCCAATCCGCAAGCCTTCCATGCCTTCGAGCAGAGCCAGGCGCAGCTTGGCGGTGCGCTCGGCAGGCTTCTGGCGGTGAGCGAGAGATATCCGGATCTCAAATCCAACCAGAACTTCCTGGTGCTGCAATCGCAGCTTGAGGGCACGGAGAACCGAATCGCCGTGGCCCGCAAGGACTACATCGACGCGGTGCAGACCTACAACACGACGCTGCGCACCGTTCCCAGCCGATGGATCGCGGCCATCTTCTATCCCGACGCCAAACCGCGTCAGACTTTCACAATCAGCGAGCAGGCGCAGCAGGCGCCGAAGGTGCAGTTCTAGGTGACGCGCGCGCTCGGTCTCCTTGCGACCGCGATTTGGGCGCTGCTGGTTCTCGCGCCCGCGAGCGCCGGTGCGATGGACTTCCCGCCGCTGACCGGTCGAGTCGTCGACCAGGCCGGCATCCTCTCGCGGGACACCCAGGTTCATCTGGCGGCGATCAGCGCAGCGCTCGAGCAAAAGACGCACGATCAGCTGGTCGTCGTTACGCTGTCCTCGCTTCAGGGTAACGACATTGCGAACTACGGCTACCAGCTCGGCCGGCACTGGGGCATCGGCCAGAAGGGCAAGAACACCGGCGCACTTCTGATCGTGGCGCCGAATGAGCACAAGGCGCGCATCGAGGTAGGCTACGGGCTCGAGGGCACGCTGACGGACGCGCAATGCGCGCTCATCATCGAAAACATCATGAAGCCGGCCTTCCGCCGCGGCGACTATGATGGCGGTACGCTGGCGGGCGCGGCGGCAATCAGCCGGGTGCTGGGCGTCGACAGCGCGGATGTCAGCACAGCCTTGTCGCAGGAGGCGCAGCCGCACGCCAATGACGACACCGGCGGCTTTCCGATCGTTCTCGTCGTGATCGTGATCTGGCTGGTGTTTGGCCGCTTCCTCTGGCCGCTCCTGTTTCTGGGCGGGCGCCACCGTTCCGGAGGCG
This sequence comes from Rhizomicrobium sp., assembly GCA_050728855.1. Lineage (GTDB taxonomy): Bacteria > Pseudomonadota > Alphaproteobacteria > Micropepsales > Micropepsaceae > Rhizomicrobium. Next base: position 28,442 of record JBOHKI010000018.1, read on the forward strand.
GGTGGTATGGCGGCGGATTTGGTGGCGGCTTCGGAGGCGGTGGCGGGTTTGGCGGTGGCGGCTTCTCCGGCGGCGGTGGATCGTTCGGAGGCGGCGGCGCCTCGGGGAGCTGGTGATGCGGCTCACTGCCGACGCGCACAAGCAAATCCACGACGCCGTCGTGCAAGCCGAGTCGAAGACGCGCGCCCATCTCGCCATTGCCATCGTGCCGGTCAGCGATCGCTACGCGCTTTATCCGCTCATCTGTGGCGCCGCCGCGGCGCTACTGGCCGGGGCCTCGCTCGCACTGCTGCGCCCGGAGATGTCGCTCCGGCTTGCGACGATTGCGGAGGTTGCGGTGTTCGCAGCCGTTGCGCTGGCTCTTGAGCCCTACGTGACCCGGCTGCTCGTCGTTCCGCGTGCCGTAAAGCGGGACAAAGCGCGGGCGCTGGCGCATCGAGAGTTTGCCGCGCGCATTCTCGCGCCCGCTCGCGAGGGCATTCTCATCTTCGCCAGCCTCGGTGAGCGACATGTCGAACTTCTCGCGACGGCCGGCCTGCACAAGGCCGTCGGCGAGGACGAATGGTCCCGGATCGTTACCCGGTTCAGCGCCACCGCCGCCGAAGGGCGCGTGGCCGACGCAGCGGTCGAGGCAGCGCGCGATTGTGCCGTGCATCTCCAGACGCATTTTCCCAAGATCTGAACCGAGCCCAGACCGCAATCGGAATCCGGAAATGTCGGGCGTCGCTGGATCGTCTGGGCGGGCGACGCGTTCTGGTCTTGCCAGTCTTGGAGACACTTCATGAAATCCCTTTTCCTCGCAGCGGCCGCAGTTCTATTCCTGACCGGCGCCGCCAATGCCCAATCGCCGGGTGCAGGCGGCCCGGCCACGCCCGGCAAGCGCTGCGACCGCGACGGTTGCTGGACCTACAATTGCGACACCACCAGCAACCATTGCCACCGCCATTGGACGTCGAGTGCGCCGCGCGGCATTCCGGCGATGGGCGCCAGCCCGCCTGCCAACCGCCCCGATCAGATTTGCGATATCGACGGCGAAAACTGCCGAGACGCATCGCCACCCAACTAACCGCCGAGGGACGTTCGCGCCCGATCGTCAAGGGCGTTTGGAGCGGGCGAAGGGAATCGAACCCTCGTATGCAGCTTGGGAAGCTGCCGTTCTACCATTGAACTACGCCCGCGCGCGCAGGCGATTAGCATGCCGCGCCGGCTCGACGAAAGTCCAGCGGTGAGCCGCCCGGTGGGGTACGACCGCCGCGGCGGCGTCGGGTCTTGGAGGGCTCGCGTTCCGGAACAAGGAGTGTTGCCATTGCGTACCATGGACGCCGCCGGGCACCTCCGCGCGGCCCCGAAGCGCGCGTCCTGGCTGAACCTTTCATCCGTCGACACCGATCGCGCGGTCCTCGCCCTGATCGTCGCAGGAACGGTCGTGCGGCTCGCCTTTGCCGCGGCGACGGGCCTCGGCACAGACGAGTCGTATACGGTGGCCAACGCCCGCCTGCTCGATCTCAGCTATGTCGATTATCCGCCGCTGCATGTCTGGCTGGTGGGGACATGGTCGTGGCTTTGTCATTCCGAAGCACCGCTCGTCGTGAGGCTGCCGTTCATCGCACTGTTCGCCGGCTCCACATGGCTGATGTACCGCCTCACGACTCTCCTCTTTCATGCACGCGCAGGGATGTGGGCGGCCATCCTCTTCAACCTGGCGCCGGTCTTCACCATCCCGCATGCGAGCTGGGTGCTGCCGGACGGGCCCCTGATCTTTCTCCTGCTCTGCGGCGCGCTCACGCTTTCCCATCTGCTGTTCGACACCGCGTTCCCGTCTGCGTCGTGGCGCGGCTGGCTGCTCGCGGGTTGCTTCGCCGGCCTGGCGATGCTCACGAAGTATCACGGCGCGTTGCTGCCAGCCGGCACGCTCGTCTTCCTCCTGAGCTGGGCGCCGGGACGCAAGCTGCTGTCAACACCCGGTCCGTGGATCGCCGCGGCAGCCGCGGCGATCCTGTTCACGCCCGTGCTCCTGTGGAATGCGCAGCACGACTGGGCAGGTTTGTTCTTTCAGACGAAGCGGCTCACCGGCGCCACGAATTTGAGTCTCATGCGCGTGGTCACCGGTGTTGCTGGTCAGGCGGCATATCTTTCGCCGTGGCTGTTCGTTGCCATGACCGCCGTCTGGATCGCAGCACTGCGGCGCAACGTGCGCGAGCCTCGCGCCTGGTTTCTGGCGCTGCTCGCCAGCGGACCGATCATCGGGTTCACCGCAGCCGATCTGGTCGCCAAGGGCCTGCCGCATTGGCCAATGCCGGGATGGCTGTTCGTGCTGCCGCTGCTGGGTGTCCAGGCCGCTGCGTTCGCGAAACGGCGACCGCAGGCCGCAGCCATCGCGACGGGCATGATCGCCGTTCTCCTGGTGGCTGTTACAGGCGTTATTGGAACGGATGTGCGGAGCGGCTGGCTCGGGGGAATGCTGCCAGGCAAGGAGGCCGATCCAACACTCGACCTGGTCAGCTGGACGGGAGTCACGACCGCCCTGGCACAACGAGGCCTGCTCGATGGATCGACGCCTGCCGTCGCGGCCACGCATTGGATGGATGCCGGCAAGCTAAATCTCACAGTAGGGCGGTCAATTCCAGTATTGTGTCTTTGTGCCGACCCGCAACAGTTCCGCTACTCCAGCGACCCGGGCCGCTTCGCCGGCCGAAATATTCTCATATTGAGCCGCCACAAGGATCTTCAGATTCCGCAGAATACCCTGGGTGGCGAATTCGCGGGCTTCGAGCCGCTCGCGCCCATCATATTGAAGCGCGGCGGCGAACCCGCCTTGGAGATCACCGTCGTCCGCGGCCTGCACTTTCGACCGGGGGCTGCGCTCGCCGCGCACGCAACATCCGGTCACGCCGCAGCGGACGGGCTCTAGGGCTTCACCGCCAGCACGGCGTCGAGCAAGCCGGGCGCGCCCGGGATGCGCTCCAGATGCGGGTAGCGAAGGCCACCATGATAGTCGAGCGCGACAGTGCGATAGACGTCGCCGCGCTTGAGTAGGATGCGGATCGGCGCCTTCGTGCCTTTGGCGTTCTTGATCGCGTCCTTAAAACGGTCGGATTCGTAGGCGACGTCGTCTACGGCCACGATCTGACTGCCCACAGTGACACCCGACTTGAACGCCGGGCTGTCCCACAAAACCTCCGCAGCCGCGCCCGTCGAATCCACGACCAGGCCGATCGAGTCGGACAGGTCGGTCATCTTCCGCGCTTTTTCATTGGATTTGTAGAAGTCGCTCTCCTTGTCGTCATAGGCGAGCCTGTAGCCGCCGCGCGTCAACCCGTCGAGCGGCGCCGGATCCAACCCATCGATACGGGCGTGCAGGAACTTCGCCCAGTCGTAGGGCGCCACGGAGTTGAGCGCGCGCACGACATCGTCAAACGTGTAGCTGAGCGTCACGTAGCTGCCGTCGTTGACGCCGAAGAACACATGGGCGAAATCGTCGAGCGATTTCTTGCGGCCGCTGAGCTGCCGGATCAGTGTGTCGGCATCCAGCCAGATGAGCTCGCCTTCGCCATAGTAGTCTTCGCTGCGCTCCCAACTCCGCCATGGGATCGGGCGGCGCATGGTGGTGATGGGGTCCTCTGTCGTGTCCTCGAGAGGGCGCCAGACGCGCCCCGGGCGACGCATGGCATAGGTGTCGGCATCGAGCGTGAGCGCGTCCAAGGCTTGCTGCTTGGTCCAGAGCCCCGAGCGCGCGGCCAGCACGCTCCCCCAATATTGCGTCTGGCCCTCGTAGACCCAGAGCAAGCTGTCGCGCATCGGCACGTTGAAGTTCGGCGTCCACAAATCCGCGGGGCGGCGGAACTTGCCGTTCCACGAATGGGTGAATTCGTGGCTCAACAGATCGCGGGACGAGGCCCGCTTGTCCCACTCCTTGAAGTAGTTCGCGGTGGTGCCGTCCTCGCTGGAGCGATGATGCTCCAGCCCGATGCCGCTCATGCGATCCGACATCGCGAACAGAAAGTCGTAGTGATCGTAATGGTGCGAACCGAACGCCTTGTTGGCTTGCGTGACAAGATTGCGATGGGCCTGAAGTTGCGCCGGCGACAAAATGAGTTCGTCGGGCTGATCCGCGAACATGTCCAAATGCACGGCCACCTTCGCGCCGGGATCGAGGTCGAGCCGCGAAAAATATCTGCCCGCAAACATCGGCGAATCCACCAGCGTGTTGAACGGCACCGGCCCAAAGGCCGGCGTCGCCCCATTGGCGGACGTCCCTAGCGCTGTTGCATATTTCCATCCCGGCGGCAGTTTCACGCTCGCCTGCACCAGGATGTCGCGCGCGAAATAGCCGGCGGGGTAGAGCGCGACGGCATTCCACTGCAGGTTCAGCATTTCGGCCGTCATGACCACGCGGCCTTCCTTGCTCTCGACGGGAGAGAGGAACTGGAATTCGATGTCGAGCGCCCGGACGCCAGCCGGCACCGAAACGTGAAACGCGTAGACGTTCACCGGATCGCGAGACCAAGCCAGCTTCGTCGCACCGGCGCGGATCGTGAGTCCGGCCAGCTTGTCGATCGGGCCTGACGGACCGTGATTGCCGGGCAGCCACTGCGGATAGAGCAGTACGAAATCTGCCGCGCGCTGCACGGGGATCTGTTCATGGACGCGGAATATGCCGCGCGCGGTGTCTGTCGCATCGACGGAGAGTCGAATCGTTCCGGGGTACGGCCTGTCCTGCGGCGCTGCAATCGCCGCTGGCATGGGCAGCGGCGCAGGGCCTTGTGGCTGGGCCTCCGCGGCCGGCGCGACAAGGATGAGCGCCGCGACGGACAGCTGCTGCGCACAGTGTGCCAGATTCATTGTCTTCATCGTGAGAACCCCAAGTGGCGAACAATCCTCTGCGTTTCCTCAAATTAGCGGCAAATCCCGGTGATCTGGAAGGAAGTTCGTAGCCGTCCCCCCAATTCGGCTATTTTCGTTCATGCCGATGCCCCCTATCATCCCGGCCTGCGTCCCCGCCCTGGAGGAACTATGACCCGCCCATCGCCCGCGACCGCAAACTCCGATTTTCTCCGCGACTTTCCGAATGTCCGGGACGACGCGTGGGCTCCCCTCACGGCGCAGCACAGCGATTCCGTCGGCGCGTTTTCTCCGTTCCAGTCCTTGGCGGGTTTGGGCGCGACGGCGCCGGAATACCTGAGCGCCTATATGCCGCAATCCCTGGGCGCGAGCGCAACGGCTAGGTCGCTCCGCGATACGCCGGGTTTGTCGCACAGCCAGGGTCTCCTGCCCGGTGGTGGCGTGGGCACGATCGAGGCGGTGTCGCCATCGATGTCGGCGGAGACTGCGTTTATTTCCGGCGCCGATTCCAGCGGCGATGTCGTGGGGACCAGCTACTGGACCTGGAACAACAACAACCCCGCCACCTATGCCACCCGCTCCAATGCGCACAAATGGGGTTCGGCGACCTCCGGAACGACGGGCGGCACGATCCACTACTATTTCGATACGGCCTCGAGCTGGACGGCGACCGAAAAGGCTCAGATGACGGCCTGCATCAATCTGTGGTCCGACCTCGCCAACATCCATTTCGTTTCGACGACCAACTCGGCGGCGGCTGATATCACGTTTCACAGAGGCAGCGACGGCCAGGCCGTGACGCCTGCGAGCTGGTCCGGCGGCGGCAGCGCGGGCGTCGTCGGCGGCTCCTCGCTATGGTCGCTTACGAGCGCCGAAGTGTCCATCGACACCAGCGTGCCGGGGTTCGGGCCGATGGATGGCGATTTCCAGTCCATCGGCGGCTATGTGTGGATGACTATCGAGCACGAACTCGGCCATGCGATCGGGCTTGGTCACGGCGGCGCCTACAATGGCGCGGTCGATTCCTCGACGCAGCAATACAGCGCTTTCGATTCCCGGTTGTGGTCGATCATGTCCTACATCGACCCCGACGATTCGAGCGCCAAATACTATTCACAATACGCGGTGACAGGAACGGATTGGGGTACCGCCACCGACGGCTATGGCAATGTGCCGACGACGCCAATGATGCTGGACATCCTCGCCATCCAGGGTCTTTACGGCGCACCCACCACGACCGTGTTCAGCGGCGGGCAGGTGTTCGGTTTCCACTGCAATATCGCAGACGCCACTATCGAACCTTTCTACGATTTCACGAAGAACGTGAACCCGGTCGTGACGATCTGGGACGCGGGCTCGGGCAACACGCTCGACCTGTCCGGTTTCACCCAGGCCGCCACGATCGACCTCAATCCCGGCGCGTTCTCGAGCTGCAACGGCCAGGTGAACAATATCGGCATCGCCTACAACACGGAGGTCGATACGGCCGATGGCGGCAAGGGGTCGGACACCTTCATCGCCAACGCCGGCAGCGACCGCTTCAATGGCGGCGGCGGAAACGACACTTTCGACTTCGGCGCGACGTTCACGGCGCTGGATCACGTCAATGGCGGCGGCGGCCCCAAGAACGTGCTGGTGCTCGATGGCGACTATTCGGCGAACGTGGCGTTCAAGAACGCCACGATGGCGAACATCCAGACCGTCGTGCTGACCGCCGGTCACAACTATACGCTGACGCCGGCCGGCGCGAACCTCGCCGCCGGCCAGACCCTGCAGATCGACGGACATTTGCTCGGCACGTCCGACGTGCTGACCTACAACGGCGTCAAGGAGCTGGACGGCAACCTCAACTTGCGCGGCGGTGCGGGCAACGACGTGCTCACGGCCGGAAGCGGCGACGACTTTTTGACCGGCGGCCACGGCGCGGACCGGATGAAGGGCGGACCGGGCAGCGACACGTTCATCTATGCGCGCGTCTCGGATTCGGCGAGCACGACGCATGACAACATCCTCGATTTCGACTTCAGCAGCGACAAGATCGATCTGTGGTTCACGGTGTCCAGCGTGCTTCCCGCGATCAACGGCGGCGCGCTGTCCTCCGGAAGCTTCGACAGCGATCTGGCGACAGCGCTGACGTCTCTCACCTCGCACAAGGCGGTGCTGTTCAATCCGGACAGCGGCAACCTCGCGGGCCACACCATCCTCGTCGTCGACGTGAACGGCACCGCTGGCTACCAAGCCGGCGCCGATTTCGTCATCGACCTCAACCACCCGACGCACAGCGCCAGCTTCAGCGCAGGAACTTTCATCTAGGACCGGCCTTCAGGCCAGTCGGCCATATATCAGGCAGTCTCGCCTGGCGCCGTCGCGAACGACATGCTCCTTCAGCGTGCCCTCGTGGGAAAAGCCCAGCCTCTCCAGCAGGCGCCGGGAACTTTCGTTACCGGCGTGTAATCGCGCCCATAGCCGCTCCAGACCGAGCGCGCCAAAAGCGTGCGATATGACCGCTTCCATGGCCTCAACGGCATAGCCATTGCCCCACCAGACGCGGCCGAAGAGAAATCCCACTTCGGCACGGCGCTGGCGCCGATCGATCTCCGAAAGGTCGCAGACACCCAGGAAAGCCCCCGAGGGCTTCAGTTCCACGGCCCAATAGCAGGCCGTCCCCCCCGCCATCCCTTCGATCTGGCCAGCCACCATGTCCGCCGCGGTTTCGAGATCGCGGAGGGCCGGACAATCCCAGAACCGCATTGTGTCGTCATCCGACATGATCGCGAAGATGGTCCCGTCATCGGCCTGGCGAAGCGGCCGCAGGATCAGGCGATTTGTCTGGAGAATCATGGGCTTGGCCGAAAATTCATGAGGCGGCCGGCGCCTTAAGCGCCGTAGCCGCCTCATGCTGCCCCCTTCAATGCGGACCCATTAACCGCGAGGCCATTGCCCCCAATTGCCGTTTGGACCCGCGGCGGCTGAAGTGTGCCGGACACGACCTTCTCCGCAAGTGAAAGCGATGCCGATGCCGCGCTTTTGCCTCAATCTGTGGATTTGTCGCAACAATCCGCCGCGGGTCAGGGCTGGCGGAAGTGCTTGGAGAGCTTGAGGCCCTGCCGCTGATAGTTGGACCCCAATCCCTCGCCATAGACCTCGGGCGGCGGATCGGTGAGCCGCTCGAACACCAGCCGTCCGATGATCTGGCCATGTTCCAGGATGAAGGGCACTTCGCGAGAGCGGACCTCCAGGACCCCGCGGGCGCTGGGCGGCTGGCCCGGCTCATAACCGAAACCCGGATCGAAGAACCCGGCATAGTGGACACGGAACTCGCCGACCAGCGGGTTGAAAGGTACCATTTCGGCCGCGTAATCGCGGGGTATGGCCACGGCCTCGCGGCTGACCAGAATGTAGAATTCATCGGGGTCCAGAACGATGTGGCCCGATGCCAAGGGCTCGATCGAATCCCAATAGGCGTGAGGGTCCAGCGCGGCGCGCCGGTCGACGTCGATCAGGCCGGTATGGCGCTTGGCCCGCCAGCCGATCCGCCCGCCGCCATCGCCGAGCAGGTCGATGCTCAGCGCCAGGCCATTGTCGATATCCGCCTCGCCGCTAACGAGCGGGCTCTCGGCATGCAGCCGCCGCAACTGCGTGTCGGTGAACTGCGGCGAACCATGGCGAACGCGCAGCTGGTTGAGCTTGGAACCCTTGCGCACGAGAACCGGAAAGGTGCGCGGGCTGATCTCGGCATAGAGCGGACCGCGATAGCCGGGCTCGACCCGGTCGAAAGACGGTGCATGGTCCGTGATCAGGCGCGTGAAGACGTCGATGCGGCCGGTGGAACTCTTCGGATTGGCGATTCCCGAGACGCGGGCACTGAATTCGGCATGTTCGAGCAGCGGCACGATGTAAACGCAGCCGGTTTCGAGCACCGCGCCCGGCTTCAGGTCGATCTCGTGCATGAAGACGGACTGGAGCTTCTCCTCGACGGTCGCGTTCGGCCCCGGCAGGAAGCTTGCCCGGACGCGCCAGGCTACCGGTCCCAATCGCAGGTCGATGCTGGCGGGCTGGATCTGGGCATCTTCGACGTCCTCCGTCGCCGCGATCTCGCGCCGCGCCCGGATCAGCCGCCGCAGGACATGGCTCGGCAGAATGCCCGTCGAATGCCGGCCATAGGCGGAATCGCCTTCCACTTCCGCCCCGAACAGGTTTTCCGCCGTTTCCGCCATGAGTAGCCTAGCCGATCGCCTCAGGTTTGACTTCAAACTCCGGCCCTTGTCCAGTTTTGCAAAGGGCATTTCCGGGGGATGAAATCATGCTTGCAGGCAAAGCGCGGCGGGCCGGTCTTCCCGCCCTCGCGGCGAGTGTCGCCATCGTCGTCAACAAAACCGCAGGGGCGGCATAACAACCTGCGGCCACGCCGGATACCAGTGTCAGATGCCGAAGAAGAACTACTACGTCAGGAATGTCTTGATCGATGCGATCGCTTCCGCGAGCCCGCAACGCTCGACCGGCGCGTCCGGCGGGAACGCGGAAAGAAGCCGCGACGGTGTGGCCGGTTCGAGGATGATGAAGCAGCCTTTGTCGTGCGCTCCGCGAATCAGCCGGCCGAACGCCTGCTTGAGACGCAGCCGCGTCAGCAGATCGTCATAGCCCTTCCCGAACCGCGCGCGCCGCGCCTTGTGCAGGATCGTGGGCTTGGGCCAAGGCACCTTGTCGAACACCACGAGTCTCAGCGAACGCCCCGGTACATCGACGCCGTCGCGCAGCGCGTCGGTGCCGAGCAGGCACGCGTTCTCCTCGGCGCGAAACAGATCGACGAGCGCGCCGGTATCCAGCCGGTCGACATGCTGGGCGTAGAGAGCGATGCCCGCGTTGGCGAGCGGCTCCGCGATGGCGGCCTCCACGTTGCGCAATGCCCGCACTGCGGTGAATAGTCCCAGCGCGCCGCCGCCCGCCGCCAGAAACAATTCGCGATAGGCCGACGCCAGTTGCTCCGGATCGCGGCGATTCACGTCGCGCACGATGAAGATGCGCGCATTCTCCTGGTAGCGGAACGGCGAGCCGAAGCTGGCGCGCCTCGGCGGTTCGGCGAGATGGGACACGCCGGTGCGGACTTCCGCCGACTGCCAGTCGTCGGCATCCGGCGCCAGGTCGCGCAAGGTCGCCGACGTGATGAGCGCGCCATGGGCCGGGGTGAAGACCTCGGAGGCCAGCGGGATCGTCGGGTCGATCCAATGCCGCCAAAGGCCGACATCGCTGTCGCGCCCATCCTCGCGCTCGATCTCGAACCAATCGGAGAATTCAGGATCGCGCTCGCCGGTCTCCAGCGCATCCAGCATGGCGATCCACGCCGGAAGGATGATGCGCGCGCGCCGCTCCAGCCCGCGCGCTGCCGCTTCGATGCGGGCGCGCTGATAGGTCTCCAATTCTTCAGCTTCGTCGCTCATCTTCTTGCGCAGCACGTTCGCCAGTTTGAGGAGCGGCGCCACCAGGTGATGAAGGCTGTAGCCCAGCTTACGCGCGGCCTCGACGATCTCGGGCGCCAGCGGCTCGGTATCCGCTTCTAGCGAATAGAACGCGTCCGCATCCGTCGCGCGTGCGCGCACGTGCGCGTAGGCGGCGGACAGGAACACTTCACCAGGGCCACGAGGTCCAGCGCTGTTAAGCCGGCTCGTCCAGCCCTCTCCCGCCAGGGCGCCGGAAGCGGACAGTGCTTCGTCGAGCGCCGCCCGCGCCGCTTCGTCGCCCTCGATGAGATCCTTCAGCCGTTCTTCCAGACCGCGCATGCGTGAGCGCGCGCGCGCCTCCGGCCCGCGAATCCAGCGCCGCAAATCGGCCATCTCGCTGCCCGACAGGAAGGCCGCAAACCCGCCATCGGCGGCATCGAACAGGTGATGACCCTCGTCGAAGACGTAGCGGACGCGATGCTCGGCCGGCGTGTCGGTCGTCTCATCGGGGCCGAGCGCGTCGCCGGCGGCCTGCGCGATCACCAGCGCATGGTTGGCGACCACGATCGGCGCATGCCGGGCGCGGCGAATGGCGCGCTCGATGAAGCAGGTGCGATAATGCGAACAGGCGGCATAGACACACTCGCCGTGGCGGTCGGTGATCTCGCGCAGCGGCAGCGATGCGGCGAGGAACGCGGGAAAGCTCGCGCCGGAAATGTCACCGTCGCGCGTGGCTTCCACCCAGCGCGCGATCAGCCCCAACGCCACCGCGCGCTGGCCAGGTGCAAGCGCCGTGCGCTTCGCGGCCTCTTCGAAATTCAGAACGCAGAGATAATTCTCCCGCCCCTTGCGAACCACCGCCTTTTCCTCGCGCTCGGCGGGATCGGGATAGAGGCGGGCGATTTCCTGGACGATCTGGCGCTGGAGGTTGCGGGTGTAGGTCGAGATCCAAAGGCCCGGTCCGTTCTTCTCCGCCCACAGGCTTGCCGACGCGAGATAGCCGAGGGTCTTGCCGACGCCAGTTCCGGCCTCGATCAGCGCGATGCGGGGCGCACCGGCCCGTTCGCGTGGACCGAAGGCATAGGCAGCTTCCTGGGCGTAGGCGATCTGTTCGTCGCGTGTCTCGCCGGAATCCCGCACGAGTGTAAGAAGGCGCGTACGGGCTTCGTGCATGTCGACAGGCAGCGAACCGGGCTTGGCGGGCGGCGCCTCATCGTCCCATTGCGGCAGGGCGCGCCACACATCCAGCCCCGCTATCGGAGAAAGCTGCCTGCTTTTTTCAGCACTCGGCTCACCGAGCACATCCAGCACGACGGGACCCCAGCGCCAGCCCGCGCGCGCCAGCGTGGCGGCGAGTGGATAGAGGCGCTGGCGCTGTTCCATGGATTTGGACTCCAGTTCTTCGATCAGGGCTTGCGCGGCGCCACGCAACGCCTGCGCCGAGTCTTCGACGGATTGCGGCAAGGACAATCCCAGCACGCGCGCCAAACCCAGCGCACTCGGTACGCAAGGCTGCGCCGGGCGCACGAAGGCAAACAGCTCCAGCACATCGAACAGCGGCTTGGCGGGCGCCACCTTCAGGCGGCCCGCGACAAAAGCCGCGTGCGCGACCAGCACGTCGCCTGAGCGAAACAATGCGCGCGCCGCCTCGAGGCCGATGCGGTGCGCGCCGTCCGCCGTGGCCGTCACGGCGCCGCCCGGCGCGGGAACAAGAGAGGCAGGCAGGTCGATTGGCATGGGCCGCGATCATGCGCGGCACGGAACGGATTGGCAACGATTCAGATCAGGCCGCGAGATCGGGATAGAGGCTCGCCAGCGCTTTGCGCACACGTTCGTGCTCGCCGACGATGCTCTTGGCGGCGTCGCGCAAGGGGGCGCCGCTTTCGCCATCGCGGGCGCGCTGGGTGAAGCCGCGCGCGGCGGCTGTCAAGGCCGCGAGACCCAGCCCACCCGCGGCGCCGGCGATGTCTTGCGCCACGCGCGCGGCATCTTCCCAGTTTTCGCTTTCGCTGTCGGTGGACAGTCGTGTGCACAACTCCTCCGCCGTCTTCATGTAGGACTGGAGAATTTCAATCAGCGTGGTGAGCCCCAGCGATTTTTCCAGCGCGGCAAAGGCCGGCGCATCGATGGCGGCGACGGGTTCCTGGTCGCCGTCACGCACTTTGCCGGAATCCGCCGCCCGGCCCAGAATCTCGCGCAGCGACGAATAGAGCGCACCCGCGTTTGCCGGCCAGCGCAGGACGCCGCTCGCCGCCGCCGGCATGCGCCGCATGCCGCCGGGGATCAACGCCAGGATCGGTGACTTCACGCTCGGGGCTCCGGCCACGGAATCGGCGAGATTGGCCAGGGCCACCAGCACGTCGAAATTCTCGCGCCCGGCCAGCACGATCGCCTCGGCGGCCGTTTCCACGCAGACCATGCGATTGCCGAACGGCTCCAGCAGATCGCTGAGCTGGCGGCGGATGTCCGCATCGTCCATGACGGTCAGGATCGACAGACCCCAGGGCGGCGGCGCATCGGTGGCGATGGGCATCGCATCCTGACGCTCCACATGCGGCGCGCGCACGGCGGGCACGGTGAACCAGAACGTCGCGCCCTGCCCCGCTTCGCTTTCGAAGCCGATGGTGCCGCCCAGCGCCTCGATCGTGCGCTTGGCGACGGCGAGGCCAAGGCCCGCGCCTTCATGACGGCGGGCATAGGAAATTTCGGCCTGCGCAAAGGGCTCGAACAGGTGCTCGGCGATCTCCGGCGTGATGCCGAGGCCGGTGTCGGCGACGCTGAAACGCAGGCGCTGTTCGCCCTCCTCGCCGGTCTCCGCATCGACGCGGATTTCGACGCCGCCGCGATCGGTGAACTTGATCGCGTTGTCCGCCAGCTTGAGCAGCACGCGGCGCACGCGGCGCGGATCGGCGGCGACGCGGGGCAGCGCCATCCCGGCGGTCACGGTGAGGCGCAACTGCTTTTCCCAGGCGCGGGGCTGCAACAGGCGGGCGACGGTGCGCGCGGCCTGGGCGGCGTCGCAATCGTCGTCGGGCTGGCCGTCGAAACGTCCCTCGTCGCGCGACAGGGCGATGACGTCGTCGAGCAATGTCTTCAAGCCGCGGCCAGCCTCGAGCAAGACCTTGACATGGTTGCGCTGGGCACGGTCGAGTTCGCTGCGTTCGAGCAGCTGCGCCATGCCGAGGAGCGCGTTCAGCGGCGTGCGGATCTCATGGCTGATGTTGGCGATGAACGCGGATTTCGCCCGCGTGCTGGCCTCGGCGAGGTCGCGCGCGCGTTCGGCCTCGCCCTTCTCGCGCGACAGCTTGACGATCAGTCCGGCATTCTCGCGGCGCAGACGGATGGCTTCGTCCAGAACGCTCGCCATCTCGTCGCAGTAGGAATAGAGCACGCCGCCGAAAAACAGCACCAGCACGCTCGACATCAGCGCATAGGTCGTGCCCTGCGCCGCCAGCATCATGGCGAGCGGACCGAGCGACAGCGTGGCATGCGCGATGTAGGCCGGGCGGTGCGCCGAGCGCGCGATGAATTCGGCCGACGTCATGCCAAGGAAGGCGATCGTCAGAAACGCTTCGGCGGGAAAGGTATGCGGCTCGAACCAGACGATGGCGCCGACGCCCCAGGCCGCGCCCGCGGCCGCCGACGCGGCGGTGTAGCGGTTGGCCCACGTTTCCGCGGAGTCGCTGGCGGGGCGCCTCGCATAGGCCGCGGTGAGCCGCGCAGTCGCGACCGTCACGGCGATCTGCAGCAGCAGCGGAATGATCGCGAGCCAGATCGGGATGAAGCCGCGATAGAGAACGCCCGCGATGCACAGCGCGGAGAACGGAATGAAGAGATGGTGGCGGCCCAGCCGGTAGAGCACGTCGATACGCCCGGCGAAAATCGCTTCGCCGGCCGAGTCGTTTTCCTCCACGGTCGGATCCGACATTGACGGCCTCCCCGCGCAAAGCCTAGCTTCGGCGCCTTTCCAAACGCTTAAGACCAAGGCTTTCAATGGCTTCCGCCACGTTTCATCCTTCCAGAGAACTCGCGCTTGCCGCGCGGGCATGGCCGTTCGAGGAGGCGCGCAAGGTTCTGGCGCGGCTGGAACGGCACGCAAAGGCCGGAAAGCCGGGCTCGGAGGTGATTTTCGAGACGGGCTACGGGCCCTCCGGCCTGCCGCATATCGGCACCTTCGGCGAAGTGGCCCGCACCACCTGGGTCCGCCATGCGTTCGAGGCGCAAATCGGAAAATCCAGCGGGACGAAGACAAGGCTGATCTCCTTTTCCGACGACATGGATGGATTGCGGAAGGTGCCCGGCAACATCCCGAATCCGGCGTTGCTGGAGGCCAATCTCGGAAAGCCGCTGACCGCGATCCCCGATCCGTTCGGTACGCATGAAAGCTATGGCGCGCACAACAACGCCCGCCTGCGCGCCTTCCTCGACCGCTTCGGCTTCGAGTACGAATTCCTGAGCTCGACCGTTTGCTACAAGAGCGGCCGTTTCGACAAGGCGCTGCTTACGGTGCTTGAGCACTACGAAACGGTGCGCGACATCGTGCTGCCGACCCTGGGCGCGGAACGCAGCGCCACCTATTCGCCGTTTCTTCCGGTGTCGCCGGTCAGCGGCAAGGTGCTCCAGGTGCCGATCCTGGAGTGGAACAAGGCGGCCGGCACCATCGTGTTCGAAGATGAGGGCAAGAAGACCGAACTGCCCGTCACCGGCGGCAACGTGAAGTGCCAGTGGAAGGTCGACTGGGCGATGCGCTGGCTGGCGCTGGGTATCGACTACGAAATGTCGGGCAAGGATCTGATCTCCTCCGTCGAACTCTCCACCAAGATCACGCGGGCGTTGGGCGGCGAGCCGCCAGAGACGCTCAACTACGAGCTCTTCCTCGACGAGCACGGCCAGCGCATCTCGAAGTCAAAGGGCAATGGTCTGTCGGTCGACGAATGGCTCACCTACGGACCGGACGAGAGCATCGCGCTTTTCATGTTCCAGAAGCCGCGCGCGGCCAAGAAGCTCTATTTCGACGCGATCCCCAAAGCGGTGGACGACTACATCGAATTCCTGTCGAAGTATCACGCCAACGAGACGAGCGATGCCGAGCGGCTGGAAAATCCCGTCTGGCACATCCACAACGGCGCACCGCCGGCCGAGCGCTACCCGGTCAGTTTCGCGCTGCTGCTCACGCTCGTCAGCGCGTCCAATGCCTCGGATCGCGACCTGCTGTGGGGCTTCATCCGCGCCTACGCCCCGCAGGCAAATCCAAAGGACAATCCCGGTCTCGACAAGCTGGTCGGCTACGCGCTGCACTACTACGAGGACTTCGTGAAGCCCACCAAGCAATATCGCGCGCCTACGGCCAAGGAGCGCGCGGCGCTGGAAGACCTCGCCCACGTGCTGGAGCGCTTCGGCGACGAACGCGATTCCGAGACCGTGCAGTTCGAGGTCTACGAGGTCGGCAAGCGCCACAGTTTCGAGCCGCTGCGCGACTGGTTCCGCGCGATCTACGAAGTGATCTTCGGACAAACGCAGGGCCCGCGTTTCGGATCCTTCGCGGCGCTATTCGGCTGCACGCAAACCGCGGCGCTGATCCGCCGCACGCTGGGAGGCGGAACGGCGGCGTGAGGCTCCTCCTTGTGTGTGTGTTGCTTGTGCTTTCCGGCGCCAGTCGGGCGGCGGACGATTCCGTTTGGACGCTCTATGCCCAGGGCCGCTACTCCGAAGCGCAATCCGCCGGCGAGGCGCGCGGTGACGCGAGTGGCTATGCGCTGGCGGCACGGGCGAACCTGGCGGTGGCGGCAATGCGCGAACATGGCTGCCTGGAATGCCTGAAGGCGGCCGAAGCCGATGCGCGCCGCGCCATCGCACTCGATCCCAAACCTGCCGACGCCCACGTCTTCCTCGCGGCGGCGCTGGGCTACGAGGGCCGGTTCGAGGGCCTCGTCGCGGCACGGATGCATGACTATCCCGGCCAGGCAAAACACGAACTCGACACTGCGCTCGCCGGCGAGCCCGGCAATTGCTGGGCGCTTGCCGCGCTGGGCGGCTGGAACATCGAGGTAGTGCGCGGCGGTGGCGCCACGCTGGCACGCTGGCTCTATGGCGCCCGGCTGGACGACGGAATGCATTACTTCTCCCGCGCCTTCGCCTGCGCGCCGGACAATCTCGTGTTCCGATATCAGTTCGCGCTATCGCTGAGCGGACTCGATTTCGACACTTACCGCGCATCCATCACGGACTCGCTGACGAAGGCCGTGGCGCTGACGCCGGTCACCGCCTACGACAAATTCGCCCAGGGACGGGCGCGCGAATTGCTGGATGCGATCAAGACGAAAGGTACCGGCGCGGTCATGGCGCTGGTGCGCCGCGACCAAGGCTATCCCTGAGCGCTACTGGCTCGCCCAGACGACGCGGTGCATGAATTCCAGTTCGGAAAGCGCGAAGGCGCGATCTTCGAAATTGGGATTGAACGATCTCAGCTCGACTCGCTGGGCGCTGAGGCGGCCGATCTGCTTGACCATGACTTCGCCATTGCTGGTCTTCACCACCACACGGTCGCCGCGGCGCACATTGGCTGCCGGCGAGACCACGACGCGGTCGCCGTCGCGATAGACCGGCGCCATCGAATCGCCTGCGATCTCCAGTGCGTAAGCGTGCTCGTCTTCGACCTCCGGAAACGCGATCTCGTCCCAGCCAGCGCCGGCGGGAAATCCCGCATCGTCGAAGAAGCCCTTGGTGCCCGCCTGCGCCAATCCGATCAGCGGGACCATGCGGCCCGATGGCTTGCCGCCGGCAGCGCCGATCAGCGTGACGAATTCGTCTAGCGACGAGCCCACCGCCTGCATTGCTTTCGACAGGCTCTCGGTCGACGGCCAGCGCGGGCGGCCGTCCGGGCCGACGCGTTTGCTCTTGTTGAACGTTGTGGGATCGAGGCCTGAGGCGCGGGCCAGACCGGAGGCCGACAGATTGTATTTCTCCGCCAGCGCATCGAGCGCTTCCCAAACCTGTTCGTGCGTGAGGGTCCTGGAACGTGCCACGGCGAATGATTCCCGGCTGATGGAAACTTATCCTAGATCGTGCAAGCACAGATTGCAAGCGCCTTAACCGTGTTCGGACCGGCTAGACTGGCTTCGCGAGAATCGGGAGCCTTTTCATGCTGATGGATGCGGGTGCCGCCATGCTCCGGCGTCTGCCGCCGGAGACGGCCCATCGGGCGACCTTGCGCCTGATGCGGCTGGCCGCGCCGCTGATTCCGGCGCCGCCAGCGGATCAACCTTCGCTCGCCATTTCGGTGCTCGGTCTGTCCTTTCCCAACCCGCTGGGCCTGGCGGCCGGCTTTGACAAGGACGCCGAGGTTCCCGACGCGATGCTGAAGCTGGGCTTCGGCCTGGTCGAATGCGGCAGCGTCACGCCCCGCCCGCAAGCCGGCAATCCCAGGCCGCGGCTGTTCCGTCTCGGCGAAGATCGCGCCGTAATCAACCGCATGGGCTTCAACAACAAGGGCATGGAGCCGATGGCGGCGCGGCTGGCGGCGCGGCGGCGGCGCGGTGTCGTCGGCATCAATATCGGCGCCAACAAGGATTCCGAAGACCGACCGTCCGATTACCGCGCCGCCTTCGCCCGGCTCGCGCCTTTCGCCGACTATGTCACCGTCAACATCTCCTCGCCCAACACGCCGGGCCTGCGCGGCCTTCAGAACCGCGACGAGCTGCGCAACCTGCTTGGCATCGTGACCAGCGAGCGGGCACGGACGAACACGACGGTCCCCATCCTTCTCAAGATCGCACCTGACATCGATCCCAAAGCGCTGGACGACATCGCGGACGTGGCCCTGGCGGTGGGCATCGAGGGCATCATCCTCACCAACACCACCATCGCGCGCCGCGCCACGCTCAAGAACGGCGACGCGCGCGAAAGCGGCGGACTTTCCGGCGCGCCGCTGTTCGCGCCATCGACCGCGATCCTCAGGGCGATGGCGGCGCGCGTCGCGGGCAGGCTCGTGCTGGTCGGCGCCGGCGGCGTGGCGAGCGGCGCGGATGCGTATGCAAAGATCCGTGCGGGCGCCTCCCTCGTGCAGCTTTACACCGCGCTGGCATTCGAAGGGCCCGGATTGATCGGCCGCATCAAGCACGAATTGACCGCGCTTCTCGCGAGCGACGGCTTTGCACATGTCGCCGACGCCGTGGGCGCGGATCTGCGCTGAGCCTGGCGCAACCATTGCGCGAGACCGGCGAGGTCGGTTCAGCGCGGATCGGATTGCGATGCAGGCTGCGATCTTCACACCGCGGCGAACGATACCGGCATTAATCATAGTTCCTCCGTGAACCGGTTTCCGATCCATGTCAGGATGAGCGCGGGTGTGCATTGGGGAACGAACATGGACATGGAAGATTTGGGCAAACTGGTGCTGCGGCTGACGGTGGGCCTGCTGCTCATCGCGCATGGCATCCACAAGGCGCTGAACGGCATCGGCGAGATCAAGCAGATGCTGGCCCAGCACGGGCTTCCCGACATGCTGGCCAACGGCGTCTATCTGGGCGAGATCGTGGGCCCGGCGCTCATCATCGTGGGCCTGTTCAGCCGGGCCGGCGCCATCCTCATCGTCATCAACATGATCGTGGCCGTGGCGCTGGCGGGCGTGCCGTACCTCCTCCAGGCCAATGCGTCGGGCGGCTATGCGCTGGAGCTGGAGATGTTCTTCCTGTTCGGCGGCGTGGCGGTGGCGCTGCTCGGCGCCGGCCGCCTCAGCATCGGCGGCGCGAACGGACGGCTCAACTGACGCGCGTCCGCGAAGGCCGCAAGACGCAATTCGAGTCCCCATCGGGAGCGCGTTCTTTTTGCGGTGTTGGTTTCGCGCGCCGCCGGGGCGGCTAGCGGAAGTGTGACGTGGTCATTTTGATTTTCCTTTCGACAAAACTCCGTGTCATGGCCCGCGACCGCGGGCCATCCAGATGACGCTAGCGATGCGTATGACAACGTTGCGCGGCCGTCGGCATGCAGAACCGACCTGGATGGCCCGCGGTCGCGGGCCCATGACACCGGATGTGGAGCAAATGCCGCCCTGCGGGCGTGATTCGGGAGACAAGAACAAAACTAGCACACCAGCGTCACGCTGCAAGGAAAATCTGGGGAAATTTGGGTAATAATCTTGCGTTTTGTACAGGGCCGAATCGGGCGGCGCGGGCCGGTTTTGCCCCGGATCAGGCCCTGGCCTTGGCGGTTTCCGCCGACAGCGAGACGAAGAAGGTGGCCACCGCGCCGGCCAGCATGCCCAGCGGCACGGCATAGACCACGTCCATGTCGCAGCCCAGCACCACGATGCTCGTCACGAGCAGTCCCGCATATTGCGCCACGGTCTTCGGCATCCCCGGTCGTCCCCAATGCAACGCCCGAGCGTCGCGCGCGGCAACCCTCGCGCAAAGGGGATGCTTAAGGAACGGTTAACGATTAAGTTTCAACGCGGCACAAACGGCGAGCGGCACATGGCCCGAAATTCCACCGGCGCGCTGGCGCTGGGCGCGGTGGCGCTTGGCGCGTTCGCATTGGGCGCGCTGGCCATCGGTTTCCTCGCCATCGACACCGTCGCCATCAAGCGCATGCGCATCAAGCGGCTCGAGGTGGACGAGCTGGTGGTGCGGAAGACCGTGAAAGTGCCGGAAGCGTAAGCGACGCACCACGCGGTGCGTCACATCCCGCGCCCTACCCGCCCAGATCGTGCTTCTTCTGGAGGTATTCCTCGCGCTGGATCTCGCCGCGGGCGTAGCGGCTTTCCAAGGTGTCGAGCGCGTCGTTGCGGCCGCGGCCATAGCCCCACCAAGGGTGGCCGTAATAGTAGTAGCGGCGGCGGAAGACCGCACTCAGCACGATCAATACGATCAGAAGCGTGAGAAGGCCGTGAAACGGGCCCCAGAACAGAAACGGCAGAATCAGCCAGCCGTGGAACATGCTCCCCTCCCGGAAGATGTCCACTACATATAGG
>JBOHKI010000019.1:0-48234 GCA_050728855.1 Rhizomicrobium sp.
GCAAAGCGCACAATCCCCGACATCATCGACGAAATCGGAAAAGCCATCCCGCTCTGCAAACCAATCCACTGCCGAGGCTACTTCAAGCAGGCCGGCTATGCTTCAACCTGACCGGATTTTGCTCTAGATCCGGCTTTCGATGAAGGCGCGGACGGCGCCCGCATCCGCGGGCAGCGTTTCGCAGCATTCGGGTTTGAAGAACAGGGCCTGCAGCCGCGCGGGCATCGCGGGCTCCACGCCGGCGGCTTTGCGAACCGCATCGGGAAACTTGGCCGGGTGCGCGGTGGAGAGGACGACGACAGGCGCGTCGGTGTCGAGGCGATCCGCCGCCGCCATCGCGACCGCGGTGTGCGGATCGACCAGGCGATCGTGCATTTTGTATGTGCGCGCGATGCAAGCGAGCGTTTCCGCATCGCTGACGGCGTGCGCGCTGTAGCGGGCGCGCAAAGCCTTCAAGATCGCGCCGGGGATCGCGAGACTGCGCGTCGCGGCGAATTCCCGCATCACCCGATCCATCCATGCCGCGTCGCGGCCGGACGCCTCGAACAGCGCGCGCTCGAAATTGCTCGCCACCTGGATGTCCATCGAAGGGCTCAGCGTGTGGCGCGCCGCACCGGGTTGATAGACGCCGTCATCGAGCGTGCGGACGAGGATGTCGTTCTCATTGGTAGCGATGACGAGGCCGCGCACGCCAAGCCCCATGCGCATCGCGGCTTCGCCCGCGAAGACGTCGCCGAAATTGCCGGTGGGGACGACGAAGACCGGCGCCGCATCGAGGCGCGCGGCGGCCGCGAAGTAATAGACGATCTGCGCCGCGATGCGGGCGAAGTTGATGGAGTTGACCGCCGTCAGCGAACTGGCGCGCGCGAAACCGGCGTCGGCGAGCAGCGCCTTCACGATGGATTGCGCGTCGTCGAAACTGCCTTCCAGCGCGATGTTGTGGACGTTGTCGAACTCCGCCGTCGTCATCTGGCGGCGCTGCATCTCACTGATGCGGCCCTTGGGATGCAGCACGAAAAGATCGATGTTCGCGAGCCCGCCGAATGCAGCAATGGCGGCGGAGCCGGTGTCGCCGGAGGTGGCGGCCAGGATGGTGGCGCGGCCGCCGCGCGCGGCGAGCGCGCGCGCAAACAGCCGCGACAGCACCTGCATGGCGATGTCCTTGAAGGCAAAAGTCGGGCCGTGGAACAGCTCCAGCAGGTAACGGCCGGTTCCGAGTTCGACGAGCGGCGCGATCCCGGCGTCATCGAAACCCGCATAGGCGGCGTCGATATCGGCGCGAAGGCCGTCATCGCCGGCGAAGCGCGAGAGGACTTCATAGGCGGCATCGCCATAGGATTTGCGCGCAACGCTTTCCAGCCGCGGCCAAGCTTCCGGGAGCGTGAGGCCGCCATCCTCGGCGAGGCCGGAGAGAAGAATGCCGGCAAAGTCGCGCGGCGCGGCTCGGCCGCGTGTGCTCACATAGCGCACGCGCTCATTCCCCGGGAATTTCGCGCACCGCGCCGCGCGCGGCGCTGGTCGTGAACGCGGCATAGACTCTAAGAGCCTGCGATACCTTGCGGGCGCGCGGCGCGGCCGGCTTCCAGCGGCGGCCGTGGCGCTCCGTCAGCGCGGCGCGCCGCCTGGCGAGCGTAGAGTCATCGACGGCAAGCCGCATCGTGCGATTGGGGATGTCGATCTCGATCCGGTCGCCGGTTTCCACCAGCGCGATGGCGCCCTGCTCGGCGGCTTCCGGAGAGACGTGGCCGATGCTCAAGCCCGATGTGCCGCCCGAGAAGCGCCCATCGGTGATGAGCGCGCAGGCTCTGCCGAGGCCTTTCGATTTTAGGTAGGAGGTCGGGTAGAGCATCTCCTGCATCCCCGGCCCGCCCTTGGGGCCTTCGTAGCGGATCACCACCACGTCGCCGGCTTTTACCGCGCCGTTGAGGATTGCGCTCACCGCGTCGTCCTGGCTTTCGAAGACGCGCGCGGGACCGGAGAAGACGAGGCTGGCTTCGTCGACACCGGCCGTCTTCACGATGGCGCCGTCCGGCGCGAGATTGCCGGTGAGCACCGCGAGCCCGCCGTCGCGGCTGAACGCGTTCTCCGCCGAACGGATGACGCCGGATTTTCGGTCGACATCCAGATCGTCGTAACGCCGGTCCTGGCTGAACGCGGTTTGCGTGGGGATGCCGCCGGGCGCGGCGCGGTAGAAGTAACGGACGTTCTCGTCGTTGGTGCGGCGCACGTCCCACCTGGCCAGCGCTTCGGTCAGGTCCTTCGCGTGCACCGAGGGGATATCGCGGTGCAGGAGGCTGGCGCGATCGAGCTCGCCCAAGATCGCCATGATGCCGCCGGCGCGGTGGACGTCTTCAATGTGCACGTCGGATTTCGACGGCGCCACTTTGCATAGCACCGGCACCTTGCGCGACAGCCGGTCGATATCCGCCATGGTGAAATCCACGCCGCCTTCGTGCGCGGCGGCGAGCAGGTGCAGCACCGTGTTGGTTGAGCCGCCCATCGCGATGTCGAGCGACATGGCGTTCTCGAACGCCTTGAAGCTCGCGATGGCGCGCGGCAACGCCGACGCGTCGTCGTTCTCGTACCAGCGCTTGGCCAGTTCGACGGCGGTGCGTCCTGCTTGCAAGAATAGTTCCTTGCGGTCGGCATGCGTCGCCAGCACCGAGCCGTTGCCGGGCAGCGACAAGCCCAGTGCCTCGGTGAGGCAGTTCATCGAGTTCGCGGTGAACATGCCCGAGCACGAACCGCAAGTGGGGCACGCCGAGCGCTCGATGAGCTGGACCTCCGCATCGCTGTTCTTCTCGTCCGCGGCGGCGACCATCGCGTCGATGAGGTCGACCGCGACCGTCTTGCCATTCACCTGAACCTTGCCGGCTTCCATCGGGCCGCCGGAGACGAAGACGGTGGGGATGTTGAGGCGCAATGTCGCCATCAGCATGCCAGGCGTGATCTTGTCGCAATTGGAGATGCAGACCAGTGCGTCCGCGCAATGCGCGTTGACCATGTACTCGACACTGTCGGCAATGAGTTCGCGCGACGGCAGGCTGTAAAGCATCCCGTCATGCCCCATCGCGATGCCGTCGTCGACCGCGATGGTGTCGAATTCCTTGGCCACGCCGCCCGCCTTCTCGATCTCGCGCGCCACCAACTGGCCGAGGTCTTTCAGGTGCACATGGCCGGGCACGAATTGCGTGAACGAGTTGGCGATGGCGACGATCGGCTTGCCGAAATCGCCATCTTTCATGCCCGTGGCGCGCCAAAGCCCGCGCGCCCCGGCCATGTTGCGGCCGTGAGTGGAGGTTCGGGAGCGTAACGCGGGCATTCTCTCGTCCTTTTCTGCTCTTTACACGGACAGTTTGCACAAATAAGCGGCAAAGCCGTCCCTACATGGCGAAAATTGCGTGTCACGAATGTTTTTCGCAATTCCCCTTTACGATCGCTTAAACCTATGTTCCTATCAATGCACAAGTTCAACAACGCGAGCGGACGACAGTGACGCAGTGCCGGACCATGAATGCGACGATCGAGGCAGGCCTGACGGCCAGCCCGAACGCGCTCGGCCTGCTTCTTCTTGTACTCCTTATTGACACCTCGCGGAGCGGGAACGGAACGACTTAAGCCAATCAGGCCAAGATCGCGAAACCGAACACCCCGCTCCGAAAGAGCGGGGTTTTTTGTTGCGCGATCTTCCGGCCGTCACCGGAGATCACGATGCGTGTCTATACGAACGACGATGTAAGCCCAAAGGCGCTGGCCGGAACGCGCGTGGCGGTGATCGGCTATGGCAGCCAGGGCCGCGCCCACGCGCTGAACCTGCGCGACAGCGGCACCGATGTCGTCGTCGGCGTGCGCAAGGGCGGCGAGGGCTGGGACAAAGCCCAAGCGGATGGCCTGAAGACGGCCGAGCCGAAAGACGCCGTGGACGGCGCCGGAATCATAGCCATCCTGACGCCGGACATGACTCATGACGGCATCTGGAAAGACGCTGTCGAGCCCGCCATCGCCGACAACGCCGCGGTGCTGTTCGCGCACGGCTTCTCGGTGCATTACCGCCGCGTCGCGCCGAAGAAATCCATCGACGTGATCCTCGTCGCGCCCAAGGGCCCGGGCGATCTGGTGCGGCGCGAATATGCGCGCGGGCGCGGCGTGCCGTGCCTCTTCGCCGTGCATCAGGACGCCAGCGGCAAGGCGCGCGAACGGGCCATGGGCTATGCGCGCGGTATCGGCGGCACCTCGGGCGGCTGCATTGAGACGACCTTCGCGGAAGAGACCGAGACCGATCTGTTCGGTGAGCAATCCGTGCTCTGCGGCGGCGTCACCGAGATGGTGCTGGCGGGTTACGAGACGCTGGTCGACGCGGGCTACAAGCCCGAGATCGCCTATTTCGAATGCCTGCACGAACTGAAGCTGATCGTGGACCTGCTGCATGAAGGCGGTCTGGCCAAGATGCACCAGTTCGTGTCGGAGACCGCCAAATATGGCGATCTCGTCTCCGGCCCACGCGTCGTCAACGCGGAGACGCGCACGCGCATGAAGGAGATCCTGACCGACATCCAGTCCGGTCAGTTCGCCCGCGACTGGATTCTGGAGAACCAGGCCGGGCGCCCGCGTTACGAAGCGCTGCTCAAGAAAGACCTCGACCATCCGATCGAACAGATCGGCCGGGATTTGCGCGCGCGCATGTCGTGGCTGAATCCGCCCACCAATGCGGGATGAACCACCCATGTCCGGCGTTAGTCCTGCATCGATTACCAAGGCCGCAGCGCAGACCGCGGCGCCGACCGGCGCGCGCCTGCTCGTCTCCGCGTTGGAGGAAGCCGGGGCGACGACCGTGTTCGGCTATCCGGGCGGCGCGATCATGCCCGTCTACGACGCGCTGACCGGCTCGAACCTGCGCCACATCCTGGTGCGCCACGAACAGGGCGCGGCCTTCGCCGCCGACGGTTGGGCGCGCGCGACCGGCAAGCCCGGCGTGTGCATGGCAACGTCAGGTCCCGGCGCCACGAACCTCATCACCGGCATCGCCAACGCGGCGATGGATTCGGTGCCGATGGTCGCGATCACCGGCCAGGTGCCGACCGCGCTGATGGGCACGGACGCGTTCCAGGAAGTCGACATCCTGAGCATGACCTTGCCGATCGTGAAGCACTCCTGGCTGGTGCGCGATCCCGGCGATGTGGCGGCAGTCGTCGCAGAGGCGTTCCATGTCGCGTCCATCGGCCGGCCCGGCCCGGTGCTGATCGACCTGCCGAAGGATGTCGCCGCAGGGACCGCCACGCGGATCAAGGCCTTCCACGCGCCCAACTGGGACGGCGGCGCGGAGGACTCCAACGCGCTGGCCCATGCCGGCGCGCTGATCGAGGCGGCGGAGCGGCCGTTGCTCTACATCGGTGGCGGCGTGGGCATCGCCAACGCGGTGCCGGCCTTGCGCGCCTTCGCGCGGCGCACCGGCATTCCCGCCGTGGCGACCTTGAAGGGCTTGGGCGCGCTGCCGACCGACAGCCCGCAGTTCCTGGGCATGCTCGGCATGCACGGCACGCGCGCCGCCAATATCGCCGTGCAGGAGTGCGATCTCCTGATCGCGGTGGGCGCGCGTTTCGACGACCGCGCCACCGGCAAGCTCGCGAGCTTCGCGCCCCACGCCCGCGTCATCCATATCGACGCCGACGCCGCAGAGATCGGCAAGCTGCGCCCGGCCGACGTGGCGATCACTTCCGACATGGGCGGCGCGCTCAACGGATTGCGCCCCGTGCGCATGGACATCGCCGACTGGCGGGCGCGCACGGTGAGCGCGCGCACGCGTTTCGCCTTCGATTACGACGCGCCGGGCCATGGCGTGTTCGCGCCCGCCATGCTGAAGGCGCTGTCCGAAGCCGCGGGCGACGATTTCGTGGCGGCCTGCGACGTGGGCCAGCACCAGATGTGGGCGGCCCAGCATTGCCGCTTCGCCGATCCCACCGCGCACCTGACCTCGGGCGGGCTGGGCGCGATGGGCTACGGCATCCCCGCCGGCATCGGCGCCAAGCTGGCGCGGCCCGGGGCGCAGGTCGTGGCCATCACCGGCGACGGCTCCATCATGATGAACATCCAGGAGCTGGCGACCTTGAAGCGCTACGGCATCGCGCTGAAGATCCTGCTGCTCGACAATTCCTCGCTGGGGCTGGTGCGCCAGTGGCAAGAGCTGTTCTACGACCGCAATTACAGCGAGATCGATCTTTCCGACAATCCCGACTTCGTCGAGGTGGCGAAGGCTTTCGGCATCGAGGCCTTCCGCGTCGACGCGCGCGTCCAGCAGGACGCGGCCATCGAGCGGCTGCTGGCGGCCCAGGGCCCCTGCCTCGCCCATGTCGTCATCGATCCGCTCGAAAACGTCTGGCCGCTGGTGCCGCCGGGTAAGGCCAATCACGAAATGATGGAGAAGAGACCATGAAGACCATTCACATCGAACTCGACCGCACCGAAGGTTCGCTGCAGAGGCTCATCGGTCTCATTGAGCGCCGCGGCTTCCACATCGACGGCTTGACGATGCAGGGCAGCGGCGAGCATTGCGCCGTGGCCATCGAGGTACGGCCGCGCGACGCCAGCCGCCATGTCGACGTGCTGGGCCGCCAGATCGACCGGATGTTCGGCGCGCGCCGCGTCGTGCATGAGGAGGCGGTATCGTGCGTAGCGTAGACCGCGTCGTCGTGTTCGACACCACCTTGCGCGACGGCGAGCAGGCGCCGGGATTCTCCATGGGCGTGGCCGAGAAGCTGCGCGTGGCGGCGGCCTTGCGCGACCTGGGCGTGGACGTGATCGAGGCGGGCTTCGCCTCGGCCTCGCCGGGCGACGAAGAAGCCATCCGCGTCATAGGCCAGGAGATCGAAGGGCCCACGATCTGTTCGCTGGCGCGCGCCACCGTGCCCGACATTGAGGCCTCGATGCGCGCGCTCGAACACGCGAAAAACCCGCGCATCCATGTGTTCCTGGCGACGAGCCCGATCCATCGCAAGGCCAAGCTGAACATGTCGTGCGCCGAGGTGCTGGAGGCCATCGACCGTTCGGTGCGTTTCGCCCGCACCTTTTGCGACGACGTCGAGTTCAGCGCCGAGGACGCCATCCGCACCGAGCAGGAATTCCTCATCCAGGCCCTGCAAGTGGCGGCGGACGCGGGCGCCGGCACGCTCAACATCCCCGACACGGTCGGCTATTCGACGCCGGAGGAGATCGGCGCGCTGTTCTGGCTGATCGACGCGCGGGTCAGGCGCGGCGCGCATGTGCGGCTCTCCGCCCATTGCCACGACGATCTCGGCATGGCGGTGGCGAACAGCCTGGCCGCGGTGCAGGGCGGCGCACGCCAGGTCGAGTGCACCATCAACGGCATCGGCGAACGTGCGGGCAATTGCGCGCTGGAAGAGTTCGTCATGGCGCTGAAGACCCGCGCCGACCTGTTCGCCCTCGATACCGGCATCGACACGACGAAGCTTGCACCGGTAAGCCGGCTGGTCAGCCGAGTCACCAATTCGCCCCTGGTCCGCAACAAAGCGGTGGTTGGGCGCAACGCCTTCGCGCACGAGGCCGGCATCCACCAACACGGCGTGATGCGGGACGCGCGCACCTATGAAGTGATGCGGCCCGAGGATGTGGGCGTCAGCGCCAGCGAGATAGTGCTGGGCAAGCATTCCGGCCGCCATGCCGTCGCCAAACGGGCTCGCGAGCTGGGATTCGAGGTCGGCGACAATGCCATGGGCGACGTGTTCGCCGCCTTCAAGCGCCGCGCCGACGAGATCGGCGCGTTGGACGACGAGGAGATGCGACTGTTGCTGGCCAATGGCGACGCGGTCGAGCAGGGCTGGTCGCTCATCCGGCTGGAAGCGCGCACGGAGAAATCCGGCCGTGCGGTGGCCGTGGTGGAAATGGCGCGCGACGCGGCTTGCGCCACGCATGTCGCGATCGGCGAGACGGCGCTGGAAGCTGCGTTCCTGGCCGTGCGCCAGGCGGTGGGCTGCGATGCGGAGATAGCGGAGATCGACATCGTCCAGACCGGCTATGGCGCGGGTTGTGGCGCGGAGGCGGAGACGGTGCTGCGGGCCGGCGAGCAGACGTTCCGCGGCCGTGGGCGCGGCGCCGATCCGCTATGGGCTGGCGTGCGCGCCATCGTGGATGCGTTCAACAGGATCGTGCGCCTGCGCGGCGAAACCATGGAGGAGGCGCGCAATGAAGCCGCTGGCTGAGTTCATCTGGATGAACGGACGCATCACGCCCTGGGCCGAGGCCAAAGTGCATGTGATGACGCATGCGCTGCACTACGGCACCTCGGTGTTCGAGGGCATCCGCGTCTACGACACGCCGCAGGGCCCGTGCGGCTTCCGCGTGACCGACCACATCGCCCGCCTCGCCGACAGTGCGCGCATGTACGGCATCACGCTTCCGTTCAAGACCGCCGAACTGGTGGAAGCGTGCAAAAACGTGGTGGCGCGCAACGAATTGCGCAGCGCCTATCTGCGCCCCATCGCCTTCCTCGGCGAATGCGGCATGGGTGTCACGCCGGCCGACGAGGCCATGAGCATCGATATCGCCATCGCGGCGTTTCCGTGGGGCGCCTATCTCGGCGAACAGGCGGCCAAGGGCGTGGATGTCTGCGTGTCGAGCTGGCAGCGTTTCGCGCCGAACACCGTGCCCACGGGCGCGAAGGCGGGCGGCAACTATCTCTCGTCCTATCTCATCGGGCGCGAGGCGCGGCAGCGGGGCTTCGTCGAAGGGATCGGGCTCGGCACCGACGGGCGGCTGTCCGAAGGCGCGGGCGAGAACCTGTTCGTGGTCAAGGACGGCCGCATCCTGACGCCGCCCGCCGCCGCCTCTATCCTGGTCGGCATCACGCGCGACACGGTGCTCAGGCTGGCGCGTGACGAGGGCATCGAGATCGTCGAGCAGGCGCTGCCGCGCGAAGCGCTTTATGTGGCCGATGAAGTGTTCCTCACCGGCACGGCGGCGGAGATCACGCCGGTCCGCTCCGTCGACGGCATCGCGACGCGCGCCAACGGCCCTGGCGCTATCACGCGCGCGCTGAGCGCCCGCTTCCACGGCCTGTTCGACGGCACTACAAAGGGCCATCGCGGCTGGCTGGAGCCGGTGCGCGACAAGACGGAGACAAGACATGCCGTCGCAGCCGCCTAAAACGCTGTTCGAAAAGATCTGGGACGCGCATCTGGTCGAGCCGGAGGCGGAGGATCGTCCCGCAATCCTCTATGCGGACCTGCACTTGATCCACGAAGTGACCTCGCCGCAAGCCTTCGCGGCGCTGGCGGAGCGTGGCTTGAGCGTGCGCTCCCCCCAGCGCACGTTCGCCACGCTCGATCATTCCACGCCGACATTGCCGGCCAAAGACGGCAAGCGGCCTTATGTCAGCGCCGAAGCGGAGACCCAGGTCGCGACGCTGGTGGAGAACTGCCGCAGGTCCAGAATCGCCATCGCCGGATGGGACAGCGAAGACCGCGGCATCGTCCATGTCATGGCGCCGGAACTGGGGCTGACGCTTCCGGGCTCGGTCGTGGTCTGCGGCGACAGCCACACCGCGACGCATGGCGCGTTCGGCGCGCTCGCCTTCGGCATCGGCACGTCGGAAGTGGGCCATGTGCTGGCGACGCAATGTCTGCTTCAGCGCAGGGCGAAGACGTTGCGCGTGACGGTCGACGGGACGTTGCAGCCCGGCGTGGGCGCCAAGGACATGGCGCTGGCGATCGTCGCCGCGCTGGGCACGGGCGGCGGCACCGGCAGCGTGGTGGAGTATGCCGGCTCCGCGGTGCGCGCGCTCGACATGGAAGGGCGCATGACGCTCTGCAACATGTCCATCGAGATGGGCGCCCGCGCCGGGATGGTCGCGCCGGACGACAAGACGGTGCAGTGGTTGCGCGGCCGCAAACACGCGCCGCAGGGACAGGCGCTCGAGGACGCGGGCCTGAAATGGCGCACGCTCGCCTCCGATCCGGGCGCGGCGTTCGACCGCGAGGTCCATCTCGACGCATCGGCCATCGAGCCGATGGCGACGTGGGGGACGACGCCCGACACCGGCATCGCCGTGGGCGCGAAGGCGCCGCCGTCCGCGAGCCGGGCGCTGGACTATATGGGCTTCGAGGCCGGCCGGGCGATCGGCGACGCGGCCGTCGACGTGGTGTTCATCGGCAGCTGCACCAATGGCCGGCTGTCGGATCTGCGCATGGCGGCTTCCATCATGCGCGGCCGCAAGGTGAGCGCGGGCGTGCGCACCCTCGTGGTGCCGGGCTCGGAGCGCGTGCGGCGTGAGGCGGAAGCCGAGGGCCTGCATGAAATCTTTCTCGCTGCGGGCGCGGAGTGGCGCATCCCGGGCTGCTCGATGTGCATCGCCATGAACGGCGACATCGTGGCGCCGGGCCAGCTCGCGGTTTCCACCTCCAATCGCAATTTCGAGGGCCGGCAGGGACCGGGCGCGCGCACAGTGCTGGCGAGCCCGGCGACTGCGGCAGCCTCCGCCATCGCCGGACGCATCGCCGATCCCCGCGAATATCTGGAGAGCATCCATGGCTGAACCCTTCCGCACCTTCACCTCCCGCACCGTGGTGCTGGCCGAGGAGAACATCGACACCGATCAGATCATTCCGGCGCGCTTCCTCACCACGACCGCGCGCGACGGGCTGGGGAAGCTCGCCTTCCACGACTGGCGCACCGACTCCAACGGGCGCGACAACGCGTCCTGCGTGCTCAACCGCATCGCGCCCTGCGCGCATCGCATATTGGTGGCGGGGCACAATTTCGGCTGCGGCTCCTCGCGTGAGCACGCGCCCTGGGCGCTCACCGATTTCGGCTTCCGCGCCATCGTCTCCACCGGCATTGCCGACATCTTCACTTCCAATGCGCTGAAGAACGGGTTGCTGCCCGTGGTGATCGACAAGGCGTCGTGGGAGGCGCTTGCCGCACGGCCGGGCGAGACCGCGACCATCGATCTGGAGGCCTGCATGATCCGTTTCGGCAATCACATGACCGGTTTTGAGGTCGAGCCTTTTGCGCGGCGCTGCCTGCTGGACGGCGTCGACACCTTGGGCTGGCTGCTCGGCCGCCTTCCCCGGATCCAGGCATTCGAGGACCGCGTGCGATGAAGACCTGCAATATCGTGATGCTGCCGGGCGATGGCGTCGGGCGCGAAGTGACGGAGGCGGCGCGGCGCGTGCTTTCCGCGACCGACGAATTGTTCGACTACGACATCAGCTTCGGCGAACACCCCATCGGTGGCGCCGCGATCGACGCGACGGGCGAGCCGCTGCCGCAGGCGACGCTGGATGCCTGCCTCGAGGCCGATGCGGTGTTCCTCGGCGCCGTGGGAGGCCCCAAATGGGAAGGCGGCGCGCGGCGGCCGGAAGAAGGCCTGCTCGGCCTGCGCAAGGCGATGGGGCTGTTCGCCAATCTGCGCCCGGTGAAAGTGTCGGCGGCGACGATCGCGCATTCGCCGTTGAAGACCGAAATCGTGCGGGGCGTGGATCTGCTGATCGTGCGCGAGTTGACGGGCGGCTCCTATTTCGGCGCCAAGACGCGAAGCGCCACCTCGGCCTCGGACCTCTGCGTCTATTCGACGGAGGAGATCGTGCGCGTGGCGCGGGTGGCGTTCCGCGCGGCGGAGGGACGGCGCAACCACGTCACGCTGGTCGACAAGGCCAATGTGCTGGAGACCAGCCGGCTGTGGCGCGAGACGGTGACGGCCCTGCAGCAGCGCGAATTCCCCCGCGTGACACTGGAATACGTGCTGGTGGATACCGCGGCGATGCGGCTGATCCAGAAGCCCCGGGCCTTCGACGTGGTGCTCACCGAGAACATGTTCGGCGACATCCTGAGCGACGAGGCTTCCATGCTGCCGGGCTCCATCGGCCTTCTGGGCTCGGCTTCCATCGGCGCCGCCGGTCCGGGCCTGTTCGAGCCGATCCACGGCTCCGCGCCGGACATCGCTGGCCAGGACGTGGCCAATCCCGCGGGCGCAATCCTGTCCGCCGCCATGCTGCTGCGTTACGGGCTGGAACGGCCGGAAGAAGCCGACGCCGTCGAGGCGGCGGTGGCGGCCGTGCTGGCATCGGGTCGTGCCACGATCGATCTGGGCGGACGGGAAAGCTGTTCGGGCTTCGCGCGCGCGGTGGTGGACGCGCTGCGCCAGGCTTGCGGCGTGCCCGGCAACAAGCGGCACTGGGGCATGAGCACGGCATGAGGACAAAGTATTCATCGGGTGAATACTGAATATTCAGAATGGTGATTGGCTGCCACGCACAAATCATAAGTAGTGTGCACGCACCTCGTTCGCGAAAGGATGCGTCATGCCGGATACGCCGACCTATTCCGCCCGCCCCAATATCCTCGTCATCACCTGCGATCAATATCGTTTCCCGCGATTTTCCTATGGTCCGGATGGCGGCTTCGACGAGCCGCTGAAAAAGATCCTGGGCTTCCAGGGCGAATGGGACGACTCCAATCCCTACGCGAAGTTCTTCCCCGGCCTGAAGAAGCTGGGCGAGAACGCGGTGGTGCTGCGCAATCACACCATTGCCGCGAGCGCCTGCACGCCGAGCCGCGCGGTGATCTATACCGGGCAGTACGGCACGCGCACCGGCGTGACGCAGACCGATGGGTTGTTCAAGAGCGGCGACGCCAGCAATTTCCCATGGCTCGCTCCCGACGGCATCCCCACGCTCGGCACCTGGATGCGCGCGGCGGGCTACAGCACGCACTATTTCGGCAAATGGCACGTCAGCAATCCCCCGGACCATTCGCTGGACCGCTACGGCTTCGACGATTGGGAATTGTCCTACCCCGAGCCGCATGGCGCGCTGCCCAACAACCTCGGCACTTACCGCGACGCGGGTTTCACGGACTCCGCGTGTTCCTTCATCCGCCGCCGCGGCCTCGCGCTGGCCTACGATCGCGTCTACCAGTCGATGAGCGCGCACAATCCGGAGACCAACGGACCGGATCGCGGCGTGCAGCCGTGGTTCGCGGTCGCTTCCTTCACCAATCCGCACGACATCGCGACATATCCCGCCGTGATCGCGCAGGCGCTGCCGCCTGGCGATCCGCCGCCCACGATCACCATTCCGCCCAACGGGCCGACCATCACCCTGAAGAACCAGTCGATCTTCGGGCCGCTGACGATTCCGCCGGCAAATGAGATGTCGAACTATCCCACGGCGGGCAGCATGCAGATCGCGCTCAATCCGCTGGGCTTCCCGCAGCAATGCGCGCGGCCCGCGCCGACGCAAAACGAGTCGCTGGACGACAAGCCGTCGTGCCAGCACGACTATGCCTACAAGATGGGTTTGGCGCTGGCGTCGAAGACCGGATACAACGTCGTCGGTCGCATTCCGCCGACGAAGCCCCCGATGCGGCCCGAAGACAAGCTCCAGACCGCGGTCAAGATCGCGCTGCAGACCTGCATCCCCTTCCAGCTCACCAAGGATCCTGACGAGGAGTGCCGCAAGTTCATCCAGCTCTATGCCTGGCTACATGCCGTTGTCGATCCGCATATCGAGGCGGTGCTCACCGCGCTGGAGGAATCCGGACAGGCCCAGAACACCATCGTCGTCTTCCTAACCGATCACGGCGAATACGCAGCCGCCCACGGCATGATGCTGGAGAAGTGGCACACCGCCTATCAGGAGGCGCTGCATGTGCCGGTGGTGGTAAGGCTGCCCAAGGCCGCGGCCGGCATGCGCCAGATCGACGAGCTGACCAGCCATGTCGACATCCTGCCGACCATCCTGGGCCTTGCCGGCATCGACAATCTCGAACGCATCAAGCTCAGCACCAGGCTCGCGGAGAACCGCCCGGTGCCGCCACTGCCGGGCGCCGACCTGGCGCCGATGATCACGGGCCAGACGGACCATTGCATCGAGCCCGACGGGTCGCGGCGCAAGGGCGTGCTGTTCATCACCGATGACGAGATCACCGCACCTCTCTCCTTCGTGCGCGACGAGCACAACATCCACTCGCAAAAGCAGTACGAAGCCTTCAAGGCGATGGTGGAGGCGGTGTCCACCGGCGCCGGCGGCACGGGACAGGTGGAACTCGCGCCGGGCGCCGTGCGCCAGCCCAATCATGTGCGCTGCGTGCGCACGATGGACCACAAGCTGTCGCGCTACTTCGATCCGTCGGGCCAGGAAGCGGACCAATGGGAGATGTACGACCTCAAGAACGATCCGAACGAAGCGGCCAATCTAGTGCAGGTGGGCGTGACGCCGCCCACCGCGATCGCGGCGCCGCCGTCATGGGCCTCGCAGGCCGCCGTCCAGAAAGCGGCAGACGAACTGAACGCATTGCTGCGATCGCTGGAGTTGCGCTTCTTGTCCTGACGCGGTGCGCGCGCATAGCATGGCGTCTTCGCATCAGGGGGACGCCATGCTTCGCTGGATTCTCGCATTTGCCCTCGCGCCCATCGCCGCGCAGGCCGCGACCTATACGCTGAACGCCGGCCCCGCGACCGTGGCCTGGGGCAATTACGACGCGGCCAAGCCGCCCGTGCTGCACATCCGTTCGGGCGACACGGTCGTGTTCCGGACGCTGCTCACCAACAGCCCGACGGGGCTCGAAAAGGCGGGGGTGGCGCCCGGCCAAGTCGAGCAGGCGCTGCGCGACGTCTATGCCCAGGTGACGGACAAGGGCCCGGGCGGCCACATTCTGAACGGGCCCGTCTATATCGACGGTGCCGAACCGGGCGACACGCTGGAAATCCATATCGAGAAGATCGCGCTTGGGATACCCTATGCCTATAACGGCTTTCGCTACGGCGCCGGCATTCTGACCGACGACTTTCCCTATTCGCGCATCAAGATCATCCCGCTGGACGCCAAGCGCATGGTCGCGGATTTCGCGCCGGGCATCGAAATTCCGCTGCATCCGTTCTTCGGCAGCATGGGCGTGGCGCCGCCGCCGGAATTCGGCCGCTACGATTCCACGCCGCCCACCATCATGGGCGGCAACATGGACAACAAGGAACTGGTGGCGGGCTCGACGCTCTACCTTCCCGTCTTCAACAAAGGCGCGCTGTTCGAGATCGGCGACGGCCATGCGGGGCAAGGCAATGGCGAGGTGGATGTGACGGCGATGGAGACCTCGCTGGTCGGAACGCTCCGGTTTGTGGTGCGCAAGGATTTGCACATCGCCTATCCCCGCGCGGAAACGCCGACTCACTATATCGCCATGGGCTTCGACGACGACCTCTCCATCGCCGCGCACAAGGCAGTGCGCCAGATGGTCGATTTCCTGGTGAGCGAGAAACACCTCAGCCGCGACGACGCCTACATGCTGACGAGCGTGGCGGGCGACGTGGACGTGACCGAGGTGGTGGACCGCAACAAGGGCGTCCACGTGATGCTGCCCAAGGCGATCTTCAAGTAGAGCGGGCTTCGGCCAGCGTGGAGCGGACGAGCTGGTCGAGCGCATCGACCACGGGCAGCCCGATGCCGTCCGGCGCGCCGATCACGGAGAGTTCGGTGCAGGCGATCAGCAGTGCGCCCGCGCCCTGGCTCTCGAGGTCGCGCGCGATGGCGGCGTAGTCCGCGCGATGGCGGGCAGTCACGCGACCCGCTTTCACCGCGCGAATGACCTCCAGCAGCCGGGCCTCGCCTTCCGCGTCCGGAAACAGCGCGAGATGACCGGCATCCTTCAGGCGCGCCGCGTACAATCCGACTTTCTGGACGGCAGGCGACGCCAGCATTCCGACCGTGCACGCAGGAGGGAGCGCTGCGATCGCCAGGCCCACCATGTCCAGCACCGGAATCGACACCGCGGCCGCGATTTTTGGCAGATAGAAGTGCGCGGTGTTGCACGGCACGGCGAGGAAATCCGCGCCCTGCCGCTCCAAGCCGCGCGCCATCGCGATCAGGACCGGCAGCGGATCCTCGCCCGTGCCGTCGATCAGGGCGGCGATGCGCGAGGGAATCTTGGGATTGTTGTCGACCAGGACGCGGATGTGATCGGCATCGTCGCGCGCCGGTGTCGCGGCGATGAGGCGGCGGAGGAATTCGACCGTGGCCTCCGGACCCATCCCGCCGATGATTCCGGCGACTTTCTCCCGCCCGCTCACGCGGGGCCGGGGAGGTCGAACGCGTCGGGATAGGCGAACAGGCCCGCGGACCCGCCGGTGTGCAGGAACACCACGTCGCTGTCCCTGGGGAAGAAACCCTTGCGGACGAGATCGATCAGGCCCGCCATGCCTTTACCGGTGTAGACGGGATCGAGCAGGATGCCTTCGAACCGTGCCAGCAGCTTCACCGCTTCCGCCATGCCCTCCGTCGGCAGGCCGTAGCCCGCGCCCACATAGTCGCTGTTGGCCACGACGTGCTCGCGCCTGACGATGCCGGGCAGGCCCAGATGCTCGGCGGTGCGCTGCGCCAGTTCGAACACCGATTGCTCCTGCCTGGCCTTGGGCGCGCGCACGCTGATGCCGAGCACGGGAATATTGGCGTTGATCGCGACCATGCCGGCGACGAAGCCCGCCTGCGTGCCCGCGCTGCCGGTGGCGTGCACGACATTCCCGATCTTCAGCCCGCGCTCATTGGCCTGCGCCACCAGCTCCAGCGCGCAATTGGCATAGCCCAGCGCGCCCACGGGGTTGGAGCCGCCGCCGGGGATGACATAGGGCTTCCTGCCCCTGGCGCGCAGATCCGCCGCCAGCGCTTCCATCTCGGCATTCATGTCGGCGCCGACCGGCCGGGCCGAAAGGTGCGCGCCGTGCAGGCGGTCGAGCAGGACATTGCCGTTCAGCGTGTAGTCCGGCGAGTTGTTGCCGGTGCGGTTCTCCAAAAGCAGATGGCATTCCAGCCCGAAGCGTGCGGCGGCGGCGGCGGTCTGGCGCGCGTGGTTGGACTGGGTGGCGCCCTGGGTGATCAGCGTGTCCGCGCCCTGCGCCAGCGCCTCGCCCAGCAGGAATTCCAGCTTGCGGGTCTTGTTGCCGCCGCTGGAAAGCCCGGTGCAATCGTCACGCTTGATCCAGAGCCGCGCGCCGCCCAGGTGGCGGGTGAGGCGCTTCATGGGTTCGAGCGGCGTGGGCAGATGCGCGAAACGCTGGCGGGGATAGCGGGAAAGATGCATGGGGCGCGACCGGTGGATGCGGGCGGACTATCGCCAACGGGAAGCCGCCCGGCAATCCGGCCCCGGCTTCGCCGATTTCGCGCGAAATCCAAAACGCCGTCCGGATTCAACGCGATGACGAAATAGAACCGTCGAAAAACGGACGCACAATATTCAAATATCCGGCGCGGAATCCCACCCTGCATTCAAAACCGCGTCGATGCAGAGTCAATAAGAGCGTTCTCTACTTCCGTTCTCTATACAATCCTGTGGAAAACTTTGCGCCCCATGCATCCGGAAATTTAGTTGTTCGATAAATGCTTGAATTTCACTTCACAACATTTGCTTCTTTTCGTCCGCGTTGGTAAACGTGCAAGTCAAGGCGCTGGTGGACTCGGGGCTCTCCCACGCTGGTGTCGAACAACGGCAAGGAGGAGCGCATGCCGGTCGCGGTCAGCTATCCTGGCGTCTATCTCGAAGAAATTCCCAGTGGCGTGCGTACCATCACCGGCGTGGCGACATCGATCGCCGCCTTCGTGGATTATTTCCCACAAGGCCAGCTCGGCTCGAGCAACGCGGTGGAAATCTTCAGCTTCGCCGATTTCGAGCGCGCCTATGGCGGCCTGGATACCAAGAGCGAGGCCAGTTACGCGATCCACCAGTTCTTCCTGAACGGCGGCTCGCAGGCCTATGTCGTGCGCGTGACGCCGACCTCCAAGACGGCAAAACCCGCGACCGCGATGGTCGGATCGCTCACGGCCACGGCCGGGAGCGGCGGCGCCTGGGGCAACAACGTGCGCCTGGACGTGGACTACGACCTGCACGTCACCACCGATCCGGTGAACTCCTTCAATCTCACGGTCACGCGCTTCGCGGGTCCGGCCAGCACGCAAATCCTGGCGAGCGAAAGCTATGTCAATCTCGTGATCGACAGCTCCAAGCCCAACGATGTGCGCACCGTGGTGAACGGCGCCTCGCAGCTGGTGACAGTCGCCTGCGGATCGGCCACCGCCAGCCGGCCGGCCGCCAGCGGCACGATCAGCGCGTCGCTCGCAGCGACCTTTCCCGCCACCGCCATCGCGGCCGGCGATACCCTCAAGGTAAAGCTGACCAACGCGTCGGGCACCGTGAATGGCACGATCACCTTTGCCGCGGCGCCCACGAGCTACGGAGCGATCGCCTCGACGATCCAGAGCCAGCTGCGTGCCATCGTGAACGGCTCCAACCCGGCGATGCCCGCGGCGACCGCGACCCTTGAGGGCAGCGAGTCGACAGCGCAGTACATCGTGGTAGGCGCGGGCCTCGGCGACCCGACGTCCAGACTGTCGTTCTTAGACGGCGTCCACGTAGACGCCAGCGCAAATACGGTGCAGTCGGCGTTCCTCAAGTTTGTCGACACCGCGCAGGATTCCGCGCTCACAGGGGGCGACGATGGCGGCGACAACACCGCGACGGATTTCGGCGCCGCGCTAATCGGCGATCCGAACCTGAAGACCGGCATCTACGCACTGATGGACGTGGACCTGTTCAACATCCTGTGCATCCCGGCGACAATGAAGCTGGACAATGCCAGCGCCAAATCGGTCGCCACCGAGGCGACGGCGCTGTGCGAGCAGCGGCGCGCGATGTACATCCTCGACGCGCCTCTGAGCGGCGCGCCGGATACGGTCACGGGCATCCAGAAATGGATCGACGGCGCGGCGGGGCTACGCAGCCGCAATGCCGCGCTCTATTTCCCGCGCGTTTCGATCGCCGATCCGCTCACCAACTTCAACCCGAGGACGGTCGCGCCGAGCGGCACCATCGCCGGCATCTATGCGCGCACCGATTCCGGACGCGGCGTGTGGAAGGCGCCGGCCGGCACGGAGGCCACGCTCACTGGCGTGCAGTCGCTCGCCTACCGCATGAACGACGCGGAGAACGGCGTGCTCAATCCCGCCGCCGTCAATTGCCTGCGCAACTTCCCGATCTACGGGCCGGTGTGCTGGGGGGCGCGAACGCTGAAGGGCGCCGATGAGATGGCGGACGATTACAAATACATCCCCGTACGCCGACTTGCGCTCTACATCGAAGAGAGCCTGTTCCGCGGCACGCAATGGGTCGTGTTCGAGCCCAACGCGGCGCCGCTCTGGGCGCAGATCCGGCTCAATGTCGGCGCCTTCATGCACAATCTTTTCCGCCAGGGCGCCTTCTTCGGCTCCACGCCGACCGACGCCTATTTCGTCACCTGCGACAACACCAACAATCCGCAGAACACGATCGATCTCGGAATCGTCAACGTCTCGGTCGGCTTCGCGCCGCTCAAGCCCGCCGAGTTCGTGATCATCCAGATACAGCAGATCGCCGGACAGATCGCGAGCTAGGAGGGGACCATGGCCGAATTCACCGTCAACGCCCAGCGTTTCGATCCCTACAAGAACTTCAAGTTCCGCGTGAAGTGGGACGGGAAGTATGTCGCCGGCATCTCCAAGGTCGGCACGCTCAAGCGCACCACCGAAGTGGTCAAGCACCGCGAGGGCGGCGATCCTTCGTCCAGCCGCAAATCGCCGGGCCGCACCGAATACGATGCCATCAGCCTGGACCGCGGCGTGACCCACGACACCGAGTTCGAGGCCTGGGCGCAGAAGGTGTGGAACCTCGGCGCCGGGCTCGGCTCCGAAGTCTCGCTCAAGGATTTCCGCAAGGACATCATCCTGGAGATGTACAACGAGGCGGGGCAGCTCGCGCTTTCCTACTTCATCTATCGCTGCTGGGTTTCGGAATACCAGGCGATGCCCGATCTCGACGCCAACGCCAATGCGGTGGCGATCCAGCACATCAAGCTGGAGAATGAGGGCTGGGAACGCGACACGACCATTCCGGAACCGACTGAGCCCAGCTTCTCCTTCCCGTCGTAAGCCGCCATGCGCGCCCCGACGGCCACCGAAGCGCTGGGGGTGTGGGAGCGCGGACAGGGGCAGAGCCAGACCGAACGCGGGCTGGCGCTGCTTGGTCTGGCCGATACCCAGGCCTCATGGGACACGCTGGCCGACATGCCGATCGGCGCGCGCGACGCCATGCTGCTGTCGCTGCGCGAGGCGATGTTCGGGCAGCGGCTCGAAAGCTGCGCCGACTGCCCACAATGCGGCGCGCTGATGGAGCTGGATTTCACGACACGGATGCTGCGCGCGCCGCCGGCGACGGGCGACACAGTTGCCTTCAATGCCGGTGGGATGGCGTTGACGGTGAGACTCGTCACCAGCCGCGACTTGCTGGCCCTGGACACATCCGATCCGCCGCAGGCGCGCATGGAATTGCTTTCGCGGTGCCTCTTTGCGGCGGCGGACGGCAGAGCCACGCCCGTGCCAGCGATCCTCACCGAAACGATCGCGGAGGCTGCGGCGCAGGCGCTATCGCTGGCCGATCCCCAGGCCGACGTGACGATCAACCTGACTTGCGCGAATTGCGGTCACGCCTGGGCGGCGCCGTTCGACATCCTCTCGTATCTGTGGACCGAACTCGACGGATGGGCGCGGCGCATGCTGGCCGACATCCACACGCTCGCCCGGGCCTATGGCTGGCGCGAAGCGGACGTACTCGCGCTGGGCCCGCTCAGGCGGAAATTCTATCTCGAGATGGCTGCGTCATGAGCGACTTCCTCGGCAGGCTCCTGCAGC
This sequence comes from Rhizomicrobium sp., assembly GCA_050728855.1. Classification (GTDB taxonomy): domain Bacteria; phylum Pseudomonadota; class Alphaproteobacteria; order Micropepsales; family Micropepsaceae; genus Rhizomicrobium. The sequence goes on from JBOHKI010000019.1 coordinate 20,715, forward strand.
GCCGGCAATCGCCTCTGGCCGAAGTCCGCCCGCGGCCTCGCGCGCTGTTCGAGGACGGCCCGGTCCGCTCCGGCCCGGCGATGACGGCGCAGGACGAGACCGTGGACGCGGCGGGCACGCCGCGGTCGCCGCGCGCCGCCTCCGAGCCGCAACCGTCGCAGCCGAATGCGCCGCCGGAATTTCCCGCCCTGCGATCCGATCCGCCGCGCGTGGCGTCGCGAACGCTTGAGACCGCGACAGTGCCTCCGCAAAGAGCGTCAACGGAAATCCACCGTGAATCGGTCACGCGTATCGAGACGCGCACCGTCGAGATCGTCGAGCGCGAACCCGTTGCCCCCTTCGCGATCCCGGCGCGGCCGGAACCCGCTTTGACTGCGCATCCGGTCCGCCAGGACATCCGCGTGGCCGAACGGCATGAACCGGCAGCGCGCACCGAGGCCGGCAATCATGCGCCGCGTGAGCCCGGCAACGCGGCGGCGCCCGTCGTCGAGCGGATCGAGACTCGTTTGCCGCCGGCGCCGCCATCCGCCACGCCGGACATGGCGCCGCCCTTAGCGCCCGTGGCCGCGCCCTCGCCGCCATTCGAGCGACCCTTGCTCGCGCCGCCGGCCCAGCCACCCCGGCGGGAGACCGAGATTCGTCATGCGGACACCGAGCCGGTCATCCAGGTGACGATCGGGCGGATCGAGGTGCGCGCGATCGAGGAACGCGAGACGAGACCCCGCAAGCGCGAGGCGGCGGCGCCGGTGATGTCGCTCGACGACTATCTTCGCGCGCGGACGAAACAATGAGCAACTCGCTCGCCATCGCCTCGGTCACCGCCACCTTGCAGGCGTTGCTGTTTGCCGGATTGAAGAACGCGTTCGCCAATGTCAGCGTGACGATCCTGCCGCTCGACAAGGCCAGGCCCTCCGGCACGAACGACCCGCAGGTGAATCTGTTTCTCTACCAGGTTCAGCGCAATCCGGCATGGACCAACGCGGACATGCCGCGGCAGAACCTTCCCGGCGAGCTGTCCGTTCCGCCGCTGCCGCTCAATCTCTATTACCTCATGACGGTCTATGGCGACCATGACGACGCTACCGAGCCCGGCGGGCACGAGATGCTGGGCCGCGCCATGAGCATCCTCTACGATCATCCGATCCTCAGTTCCGACGACATCACGACCGCCATCGCCTCGGTCGCCAATCTCGCCAACAGCGACCTGGCAAGCCAGCTCGAACGCGTGAGAATCTCGCTGCATCCGATCTCGGTGGACGAACTGTCCAAGCTGTGGACCGGATTTGCCACGCAATACCGCCTGTCCGTCGCCTATGAAGTGGGCGTGGCGCTGATCGAGAGCACGCGCGCCGCCGCTGCGCCACTGCCGGTGCTGACGCGGGGACCGGGCGATTCCGGCATCAACGCGCAAGGCAACCTGCTGCCCATCGTGCCGACCCTGTCGAGCGTGACCGCGCCGAACGAGCAGCCTGCGGCCATCGTCGGCAACGTCGTCACCATCGCCGGCTACAATCTCAGCGGCGTCAATATCCATGTCGAGCTCAACCATCCCAGGCTGAGCGCGCCGGTCGTGCGTCCCGTCATGCCCGGCAACACCGATACGTCCGCGCAGTTCCTGATCCCGAGCGCGCCGCCGGGCGCGTTCCCGCCGGGCTTCTACGGCGTCACGCTCACCGTGAAGCGCCCGGGCGAGAATTTCGTGCGCACCACCAACCAGCTCACCCTGCCGATCGCGCCCAAGATCAAGGTGAGCCCGAACGTGACGCCGGCCGGCGCGATCAATTTCACCGTGACCTGCGCGCCGGACATCTGGGACGGCCAGAAGGTCATGCTGATGCTGGGCGACCGCGAGATCCCCTATGTGCCGCCCAACCCCGCGCCGCCGACCTCCGGGTCACTGAGCTTCCCGAACGTGACGCTGGCGCGCGGCGTCTATCAGGCACGGCTCAGGGTGGACGGCGTCGACAGCCTGCTCGTGGACCGCAGCAAGACGCCGCCGATCTATGATCCGAGCCAGAAGGTGACCGTGACATGACCGACGCGGATACCTGGCAGGACGAAAACACCCGCTATCTTTCCGCCGCGATCGCGTGGGTGCGCGCGGCGCTGGAGCAGCGCGGCGGCGCGCCGAAGGTCGTGACCGCCACGGTTTCGCCCACGGGAGACGCGAAGAAACCGTTCTGGCGCGGGCGCGGCCAGCAACGCGACTCCCTGTCGCCGCCGGCCGACGTGCTGATGCTGCCATCCGATAGCGGCGGCGCGAAACCGCAGGCGCCGGACGGGCCGGCCGGCGAGGCTTCGAAGACACCGCCGGCGCTCGTCACCTTGCGCGAACGGCTCGGGCTGACGCGGTTCGAGCAGGACGTGCTCGTGCTGTGCGCGGCGATGGAGCTCGACACCTCGATCGCCGGTTTGTGTGCGCGGGCGCAGGGCGATCCGGCGCGCGGCTATCCGACCTTCGCGCTCGCACTGTCGCTGTTCGAGCAGCCCAGCTGGGACGTGCTGTCGCCGGAGCGCTCGCTGCGCCATTGGCGGCTCATCGAGATCAACCAGCCGGCCGGGCAGACGCTGACGGCGAGCCCGTTGCGCGCCGACGAATGGGCGGTCAACTTCATCAAGGGCCTTACCTATCTCGACGACCGGCTGGCGCCGCTGGTGGCGCCCGTGCCGCTGTCTCCGGTGACCGACGAGGTGCCGGCGTCGCAGCGCGCGGCGGCGGCGGGTGTGCTGGACCGGCTGAAGCTCGGCTTCCCGGACGGGAAGCTGCCGCCCGTTCAGCTGATCGGCGGCGACGGCACCAGCAAGGCGGCGGTGGCCGGTCTCGTCTGCGGATCATTCGGGCTGGCAACCTATCGTCTGCCCGCGGCCATGGTGCCCGCAGCGGCCGCCGACCTGGAAAGCTTTGCGCGGCTGTGGCAGCGCCAGAGCCTGCTGCTGCCAGTCGCGCTCTATATCGACGCGCGCGATGCGGAGCCGGCGCAGGCATCCGCGATCAACCGGCTGCTGACGCGATTGAATTGTCTCGCCATCCTGGATACGCGCGATCCCTGGCAGGGGCTGTCGCATTCCATCTCCGCCGACATCGCGAAGCCCACACCGTCCGAGCAGCGCGCGATCTGGTCGCAGGCTCTGGGCGCGCAGGCGAACGGCGCGCCGGCGCTTCTGGCTGGACAGTTCGATCTCAACGCCCAGGACATCCGCGACATCGCGCGCGCCGTGAGCGTCAACGGGGCCGACAAGGATGCTGTCGCGGGCGCGGCCTGGGGCGCCGCGCTCGCTGCCACCCGGCCGCGGCTGGACAATCTGGCCCAGCGCATCGAGCCCCGGGCAACGTGGGACGACATCGTCTTGCAGCCCGCGGAATCCCGTCTGCTGCATCAGATCGCGGACCAGGTTGGCAACCGCACGCAGGTCTACCAGGACTGGGGCTTCGAGCGGAAATCGAGCCGCGGGCTCGGCATCAATGCGCTGTTCGCGGGCGACAGCGGCACCGGAAAGACGATGGCGGCCGAAGTGATCGCCAACCATCTCAAGCTCGATCTGTATCGCATCGATCTTTCGGCGGTGGTGAGCAAGTATATCGGCGAGACGGAAAAGAACCTGCGCAAGCTGTTCGACGCGGCCGAAGACGGCGGCGCGATCCTGTTCTTCGACGAAGCGGACGCCTTGTTCGGCAAGCGCACCGAAGTGAAGGACAGTCACGACCGCTACGCCAACATCGAGACCAGCTATCTGCTGACGCGCATGGAATCCTATGGTGGGCTCGCGATCCTGGCGACCAATCTCAAAGGCACGCTCGACAAGGCGTTCATGCGCAGGCTTCGCTTCATTGTGAACTTCCACTTCCCTGCCGCGGAGGAGCGCAAGACGATCTGGCAGAAGGCGTTCCCGAAAGAGGTGCCGCTGGACGGCCTGGATTTCGACCGGCTGGCGAAACTCAATCTCACCGGCGGGCAGATTTCGCTCATCGCGCTCAACGCCGCTTTCGTGGCGGCCCAGAGCCATGGGCCCGTCACCATGCCGGTGCTGCTGGACTGCGCGCGCATGGAATACCGCAAGCTGGAGCGGCCGGTGCACGAGCCGGACTTCCGCTGGCCGCCGCCCGCCGTGAGGGCGGTATGAAGATCGCGCTGCATATCGAGACGCTCGTGCTGGACGGTCTTTCGGGGGGACCGGGCTATGGCGCGCGGGTCGGCGCGGCGGTGACGCGCGAGCTCGAAACGCTCATCCGTAACGGTGGCCTTCCGGCCGGAGCCACGAGCGGCGGCGCGAGGCCGGGCGCCCCGGCGCCGCAGATCCGTCTTTCGACGGGGGCATCTCCGCGCACGGCCGGCCAGAAGATCGCGGGTTCGGTCTATCGCGGCATCGGTGCAGGCAAATGACTGGTGCCGCCGCCAGCGTGCAGCGCGTAGTCGCGGCGCCGGCAGCCGCGGCCGGAGTTCGGCTGCAACGTCAATGCGCGTGCGGCACGCACACGCCCGGCGGCGGAAGCTGCGCCACTTGCGACGACAAGGCCTCCGTCCTCCAGCGGCGCGCGACGGGCAACGTCGTGCCCGGCGCGATCCCCGAGGAAGTGAACACGGCCCTGCAAGGACCCGGAAGCCCCCTGGACGCGGCGACCCGCGCGCTGATGGAACAAAGCTTCTCGCACGATTTCAGCGCCTTGCGCGTGAGCCCCGCGGCGTGGCCCGAAATCGGCCCCGCCGACGATGCGTTCGAGTCCCAGGCCTGTGCCCGTGCGGAAATGATCCAGAGCACGCCGCAAGCGCCGGGCGGGGCGCCGCCGTTGCACGATTTCTCGCGCGTGCGCGTCCACACCGGACCGCTCGCCAGCGCGGCGGCCCGCAGCGTCGGCGCCGACGCCTTCACACTGGGGCGTGACGTGGTGTTCGGCGAGGGCCGCTATGCGCCCGCGACACGCGAAGGGCGCAAGCTTCTCGCCCACGAGCTCACCCATGTCGCCCAGCAGGATTTCGCGCCCGGCCCGGTCCAGCGCGCCACCACGGCGCAGAAGATCGGCCGCGCCTTTCGCGACTTCTTCTTCGCGCCGCTCAGCATCTTCACCAATATCGATTACGGCGACGAAGAGTTGAAGGAGTATCTGGACGGCATCACGGCGGCGAACGCGATCAGCGGCGGCCTCTATGGCGACGACAAGGCGCGCCAGGTCGTCAAGCGCTGGCAGGCGGGCGCCAAGGACTTCACGCTGACCGCCGCCCAAAAGGCGCTTCTGATACGGGAGATGCAGGATGGCATCGTGCGGGACGGCGACCGGGAGGGCATCATGTCGATCCTTTCCGGCTCGGCTGCGCAGCTCCCCGAACTGCTCAGTCCTGCAAATGTCGATTTCGCCCAGCTGCTCAAGGATCTGAACAGCGGCGATTTCGAAAGCCGGATCGTAATGCTCTATGTGACGCACACCGAACTGCATCACGACGTGATTGCCGATCAGTTCGCCGCCTGGTACGCACGCGAAAACTTCAGCGGCGACAAGCGCGGCCTGGCGCAGAAGGTCGTCCGCGACGTGCTGGGCGTCACTTCCGGCCTTTCGTTCAGCGATGCCGCCGAATTCAAGGCGGAAATCTCCAAGCGCGTGGGGATTTCGAGCCTGATGACGGAATCGCAGACCGGTAAGAGCGGCTTCAACTATCCCGAAAACATGGACGCGACGAGCAATTGCTCCGACTACCAGCCGCCCGCGCAGGGCGCCAAGAACAATCTGATGAATGCGCGCGTGAACAAGGAAGCGCGGGACTACTGGACCGGCGTGAAGCCGCCGGACCAGCGCAATTCCTTCTACTACTTCGACCTTTCGAAAACCGGCCTCGGCAACGGCTATGACGCGCTCGTCAGGCTGTTCAAGCCCCAGGACAGCATCTGCGACCAGACGCTGATCCACTGCGACTATCTGGTGAACGTCATCCAGTTCCGCGCCTATGCCGAGCAGCTCGGGGTCGACAAGTTCAATTCCTATGTGAAGAGCGGGCGCATCGTGATGCGACTGACCTATCACGGCTTCATATTCGAGAATGCTCCCGATCCCTATCACTACCGCTCGCCCAAGGCGCTGGGCTATCAGAACGTCCGGCCTGCTTCGAAGGACGATCTGCTGATCGGCGATCACGTCGTATTCTTCAATCACCTTGCGTTCGACGGATTGAATGTCAGGCAGGGTTCGCCCTGGCGCCTCGAAAATGCAGTGCTGACCGACAAGGACGAGCAGGGAAAGGATCTCTTTCTCGGACACGGCTCGGGTTCCGACGCGGGCGGAGCGGAGACCGAGCACCAGATGCTCGTGGAGCTCGCGAAGAACTACAACGCCTACTACAAGGCGGCCAAGACCATCACGAGCCGCATCGATCGCCACGACGCGCAGGCCGAGACCGAGCGCCAAGCGGAGTATCCGTGGGTCATCAAGGAGGCCGGAAAATGGGTGATCGTGGATCCGGGCCGGCAGCCGGAACGCCTCAACCGCCGCTATCCCCTGGACAGCGCCAAGGCGGATGAGCGCACCCCCGAAACCGACGTGCTGATGCCCGGGCTGCTCGATCCGCTCAACCGCGGGCAACTGAATTCGGTCGACCGTCCGATCGAATCCGCGCCCGGAAAACCGCCTCAGCCTTGAGAAGAGCATGACGTCGCCGAACACAGCCGGTACGCCGGCAAGCAGCAACAAAATATTCAAGAAATAAATACTTGGATAAATCCCGGATAATCCTGCACCCACTGCTTGCGGATACAACGATCTGAGGTCAATAATAGTTAATTCTCAGGAGCATTTATCCCGTTTCGGGGCGGGGTTTGTCTTCTGCGTCCGTACCAAGAAACAAAACAAATAATCGCCTGCCTCCGAACGGGCGATAGCGGTATGGGGTGAAGTGATGGGGCATTGCGCGCTGCGCAGGCGCACCGTTTGTATTGGCCGTAGCCGCGCTTGTCTGACGCGACACTTGGCGAATAGCACCGGTTGCGCGCACCCGGGACGCGCGCCATGACGACCTTTCCCGGCTCGCCCAAGGTGCTCCAGGCGGGCATCGTGCTGCTCGATCCCGACAGCTTCGCGATCCTGCCCAACGGGATCATCGCGCTGCAATACAATCCCGACACGCTCACACGCACGCTCAAGGTGAAGGGCATCAGCGAGGGCGGCGACCGTTCCGAAGCGCTGCGCCTGACGGGGCCGGCGGAAGAAACCTTCAAGCTCGACGCCGAAATCGACGCCACCGACCAGCTCGAGTTTCCCGACAGCAACGCCGACACGGTACAGTACGGGATTTTCCCCCAGCTCGCGGCGCTGGAGACGCTGGTCTATCCGTCATCGAGCACGCTGCAGGCCAATTTCAACCTCGCCCAGGCCGGCACGATGGAGATCATGCCGATCATGGCGCCGATGTGCCTGTTCGTGTGGAGCGCGAGCCGCATCGTGCCGGTGCGCATCACGGATTTCAGCATCACCGAGGAGGCCTTCGATCCCAAGCTCAACCCCATCCGCGCCAAAGTCAGCTTGGGGATGCGCGTGCTCAGCATCGACGACCTCTATTTCAGCGACAAGGGAGGCGGACTCTACATGGCCTATCAGAAGCAGAAAGAGATGCTGGCGCAGAGATTCCACCACGGCACGCTCGGCGATCTCGGGCTGAAGGGCCTGCCATGAACGGCGCCGGATATTCCGCCCCGCCCGATCCCGTACAGGCGATGCTGGCGCAGGCCTCGCTAAAGAACACGCTATTTGCCTCCACCAGCCGCTACTACGGCATCGGCGTGGAGACCATTGCGCAGGACGGACGGCTCCTCGCGTACCTCAAGCGCCGCTTCCTGCCGCAGGCCTCCAACTTCCAGCTCCTCCAGGAGCACGCGGTGGTGCAGGGCGAGCGGCTGGACAACATCGCCGCGCAATATCTGGGGGACCCGACGCTGTTCTGGCGCCTAGCCGATGCCAACAACGCCATGCGGCCCGGCGAACTGACAGAAACCGTGGGCGCCAAGATCCGCATCACCATGCCCGAAAATGTGAGCGGCACGGCGCTATGAACCGCGGCTTCTATCTCACGCTGATGATGGGCGGGTTCAATGCGAGCCCGGTTCCCCAGGCGGTGATAGACGCGCTGACCGAAGTCCAGGTGAATTCCAGCGTCGGCGCCCAGGGCGGCTTCCAGCTCAAATTCACCTGGGGCAAGAACGCGCCGCTGGCGCGGCTTCATGCATCCGGCTTCTTCGATCCGCGCCAGCGCGTGATCATCGCCGTCACCGTCAACGGTTCCACCGAAGTTCTGATGGACGGGATCATCACCAAGCAGGATCTGGCCCCCGCGCTCCAGGCCGGGAAGTCGACGCTCTCCATCACCGGGCTCGATCTCACCGCGCTGATGGATTTCATCGACCTGACGGGCATTCCCTATCCCGCGCTGCCGACTTTCGTGATCGTGGAAATGATTCTGGCGAAATACGCAGTGTTGGGTGTGATCCCCATCGCGATTCCGCCCCTGCTCGCGCTGATCTCCAATCCGCTGGAGAAGATTCCGAAGCAGGTGGGTACGGACTACGCCTATGTGAAGAGCCTCGCCGCCAAGACCGGCGCCATGTTCTATCTCGATCCCGGCCCCAGGCCCGGGATGAGCACGGCCTATTGGGGCCCCGACCTCACCAAGATCTTCGGCAGCGTCCAGCCCGCGCTCAGCATCAATCTCGACGCCAGCTCGAACCTGGACTCGATGAGCTTCAGCTATGACGGTTCGCTGGCGACCAACTATCTCGTCACCTTCATCGAACCCAATACCAAGATCCCGATCCCGGTGCCGCTGCCGAGCTTGGACCTCATCCGCATGGCCTATGCGGCCAACGCGCCCACGCCACTGAAATACGAGCAGCTGACTCCGGCGGCCTCCGAGGACCCGATCGGCACCGCGCTCGCCGCGCTGGGCAAGATGTTCGACGATCCGGACGTTGTAACCGGCAGCGGCCAGATGGACGTGCTGCGTTATGGCCAGGTGTTCAAGGCCCGCCAGATCGCAGCGGTGCGCGGCGCCGGCGACTATTTCGACGGCAAATATTACGTCAAGAGCGTCACCCATAACATCAAGCGCGGCGAATACAAGCAGAGCTTCACGCTGGCGCGCGGCGGATTGGGCTCCACGATTTCGACGGTGAGCGTATGACGACCACCGGCTCCTTCTTCGGCGTCTATCGCGGCACGGTCGTCAACAACATCGACCCGATGCAGCTCGGCCGCATCATGGTGCTGGTGCCGGACGTGGGCGGGATCACGCCGTCGACCTGGGCAATGCCCTGCGTTCCCATCGCGGGAAAGCAGATGGGCACATTCATGGTGCCTCAGATCGGCTCCGGCGTGTGGGTGCAGTTCGAGGCCGGCGATCCGGACCGGCCGGTATGGACCGGCGGCTGGTGGGGCATCGCCGCGGAGGTGCCCGCGCTCGCGCTCGCGGGCGTGCCGGCCGATCCCAACATCGTCATCCAGTCGACGCTTCAGAACGCGATCGTGGTGAGCGACCTGCCCGGACCGACGGGCGGGATCATGCTGAAGAGCACGACGGGAGCCACCATCATCGTCAACGACACCGGCATTTACATCCAGAACGGCAAGGGCGCGAGCATCATCATGACCGGCCCGACCGTGACCATCAACAACGGCGCGCTGGTGGTGGTGTGAAGGAAGGAAAGTGGCATGCCCGGATTTCTCGTTCACGTCGGCGCAACGGTGATGTGCTCGCATGGCGGCCAGGCGCTGCCGACCGCGCCCAATCCGCGCGTCACTGTGTCCGGCCAGCCGACGGTCTGCCAGACCGCGCCCTACACGGTCGCCGGCTGCGCGTTTCCGCCGCCGCCCAACGGCAACGGCCCGTGCGTCACGGCGCAATGGACGACGGGCTCCACGCGCGTCACGTCCAACGGCCAGCCGCTGCTGGTGCTGTCCAGCATGGCGGTCTGCGCGCCCACCGGCACGCCCACCATCATCTCCGTCACCCAGACGCGCGCGAGCGCGATGTGAGGGCGCCATGAACATCGACTTTCCTTTCCATTTCGACGGCCGCGGACGAACGGCTTCGACCAGCGATGCCGACCACATCCGCGACATGATCGAGGAGATCCTGTTCACCAGCCCCGGCGAGCGGGTGAACCGCCCGGATTTCGGCAGCGGCCTTCTGCAAACCGTGTTCGCGCCCAACAGCAACGAACTCGCGGCGGCGCTCCAGTTCACCACCCAGGCCGAAATCCAGCGCTATCTGGGCGATTTGATCGACCTTCAGACGCTTGATGTATCGGCTAAGGACGCGACGCTGAACGTGACCGTCAAATACCTGATCCGCGCCACCCAGGCGGCGCAAACCCAAACCTTCACGCGCAGCGTGGCCTAGCGGAGCGAGCGATGGGCGGAAGCGAACTCGATTGCAAGGACAGCGGCGGCAGGCGGCGCGACGTGCGCGCCACCAAGCTCATGGGACTCGACTTCGTGGAAGTGAGCGACGACCAGCTCGGCCTGGACGTCTTCTTCCTCGGCCGGGCGCCAGCCAAGCTGGAAGCCGCGAATGTGAAGATCGGCGGCGGGCGCAGCATCACCGGGATCACGGTGAAATCCATCACCGTCACCTATCAGAAGGACAAGCATCTCGACGATGTGATGGAGGTGGTGCTCGCGAATTACGGCGACTTCTCGACCTACACGCTGAGCCTGGTGAAGACCGACCGCGATGGAAATCCGACGGACGAGCCGCTCGGAGGCTTCGATCCGTTCTATGCCAGTGTCGATTTCAGCTTCAAGGCGAGCTGCCCGACCGATCTGGATTGCAAGCCGGAAGCCGTGTGCCCGCCGCCGCTGCGCCAGACGCCGGAGATCAACTATCTGGCGAAGGACTACGCCAGTTTTCGCCAGCTCATCCTCGACCGGATGGCCGTGACGCTGCCGGACTGGAACGAGACGCATGTCCCCGATATCGGCATCACGCTGGTCGAGCTGCTGGCCTATGCCGGCGATCATCTGAGCTACTACCAGGATGCCGTGGCGACCGAGGCCTATCTGGGCACGGCGCGCCAGCGGATATCGGTGCGCCGGCACGCGCGGCTGGTGGACTATGCCATGCACGAAGGCTGCAACGCGCGAGCGTGGGTGACGGTGGCGACCGATGCGCCGGCCACGCTCGAAGTGGGCAAGTTCTTCTTCTGCACGGCCTTCACCGGCGCGCCGGACAATTCCGTGCTGCAGCCGGTCGACATCGCGAACGCGGCCCCCGGGAGCTATGAGATATTCGCACCGCTGCTGCCGCCTGGCGTGACGAAAATTGACCTCTACCCCGCGCACACCGCGATGGTGTTCTACACCTGGGGCAATCGCGACTGCTGCCTGCCGAAGGGCGCGTCCAGCGCCACGCTCGAGGATACATGGGTCGCCATCGCGCCTGCGCCAGTTCCCGCGCCTGCGCCTTCGCCAGATCCGGCGCCGCAAAAGCCTGCGCAACCCGCGACGGACACGCCGCTGCAATCAGCCGACAAGACCGCTCCCGAGTCGCAGCCTGTTGTCGCGGCAGCCACGACGCCGGTGAAATCGAAGACCGGCGAACCGCCGAATGCGTTGCGGACACTGGCGCTGAAGGTGGGGGATGTTTTGATCTTCGAGGAGGTCGTTGGGCCGAAGACCGGCAACCGCGCCGACGCCAATCCAAAGAACCGCCAGGCCGTGCGCCTGACCAGGGTCACCCCGGTGATCGACCCGCTCTATCATCCCTTCTCGCCGGATTACGGCCAGCCCGTCGTCGAGATCGAGTGGTGCAGCGAGGACGCGCTGCAATTTCCGTTCTGCATTTCCGCGCGGATGCCCGATTGCAGCTGGAACGGCGGCATCAGCGTGGCGCACGGCAATGTCATCCTCGTCAACAATTCCGCGCCTTCCGGCGAGACGGTTGGCACGGTCGGCGTGCTGCGCAGTGCCGCCAATTGTCCCACGGATTGCGAACCGCGCGAGATCGTGGTCACGCCGGCGAAATTCCGTACCGCGCTGAAGCAGACCGGCCTCAGCTTCAGCCAGCCCCTGCCCGAGTGCTGCTGCGCGGACCGCGCCCTCCTCCAGGATCCTCGCCAGGCGCTGCCACGCCTGTCGCTGAGCGGCGCGATCGACACGGCGAACGGCGTGGTGACCACGAGCTGGACGGCGAGGGCCGACCTTCTGGAGAGCGGGCCCGACGACTGCGATTTCGTCGTCGAGATGGACGATGCGGGATTCGCGCATATCCGCTTCGGCAACGGCCGGGAGGGGCGCACGCCGGATGCCGGCACGACGTTCACGGCCAGCTACAGCGTGGGCAATGGCCCGTCCGGAAACGTAGGCGCCGAAAGCATCACCTACATCGCCTTTACCGAGGTGACGGGAAACATGCCGCGGCTGCGGCCGCGCAACCCCTTCGCGGCGCAAGGCGGCACGGCACCCGAGCCCGTAGTCGACGTGAAGCAGTTCGCGCCCTATGCCTTCCGCGACACGCTGGAACGCGCGATCACCGCCGATGACTACACGGCGATCGCCGGCGACAACGTGCGCAGGCTGGATGAGCGGCCGCGACTGGCGTTGCTGGCGGCGGCCGAAGCGGTTTCTCCCGTGTCCACGGCGCCGCCCGGACCGGGCCCGAACGATGCGCGCGCCGACGACCAGGAGGAAGAAGGCCCGGAGACGCCGCCTCTTCCGCCCGATCTCTGTCTAATCCCCTTCGAGCCGCTGCAGCGGGCGAAGACGGCGCTGCGCTGGACGGGAAGCTGGTATGAGGCCCATGTCTGCCTCGATCCGCTTGGCCTGGAAAATGCCGACGATGAATTGTGCGCCGAGATCGACGCCTATCTCGAGCCCTACCGCCGCATCGGGCACGATCTGGCGGTCAGGCCGGCGCGCTACGCACCGCTCGACATCGCGCTGTCAGTGTGCGTGGGACCGCAAAGCCTGCGCGGCCAAGTCGAAGGCGCGCTGCTCGACATATTCAGTGACCGCGTGCTGCCGGGTGGCAAGCTCGGCTTCTTCCATCCGGACAATCTAAGCTTCGGGTCGTCGATCTTCGCAAGCCGCATCGTGGCTGCGGCGCAAGCGGTCAATGGCGTGACGGAAATCCGCCTTCTGCGGCTGGCGCGCTACGAGCCGGGGGCGCCGCCCGCCCGCGCGCCGAGGGACTTCAAGGCGTGCCCCGAGAAGGGCGACTCCCCGGCAATGGAAGTTCTCAAGCTCGCGCCGTTTGAGATCGCGACGCTGGACAACGATCCGTCCAGTCCCGGCAAGGGACGATTGACGCTCTACCTGAGGGGCGGACGATGAAAGAGGATTGCGGCTGCTGCGACGGCATCGAGATCATCACCCCGGTCACGGAGTGCAATCCGCCCGGGCTTTCGGCCATCGCCTATCGCGCCGGCACGTTCGCGACATTCTACGAGACGATGCTGGCGCGGCTGTCGAACCTCTATCTCGACGTCCCGGCGCTCGACAGCGATCAGATCAATCGCATCTATCCGCTCCAGGCGCTCACCGCGCGCGACACCTCCGACCCCTCCATCGCGCTGCTGGATGCGTGGGCGGTGGTGGGCGACGTTCTGACCTTCTATCAGGAGCGCATCGCTAACGAAGGCTACTTGCCGACCGCGCTGGAGCGGCGGTCGATCCTGGAACTGGCGCGGCTGGTGGGCTACCGGATGCGGCCGGGCGTGGCCGCGAGCGTCTATCTCGCTTTCACCGCCGCTTTGGGCTTCGTGGGAACCATCCCCGCGGGCACCCGCGCGCAAAGCATTCCCGGCACCGGCGAGACGCCGCAATTCTTCGAGACCTCCGATCCGCTCGACGCCCGCGATGTCTGGAACGCGATCAAGCCCAGGCTGGCACGGCCGCAATTCATCACGCCGCACGACGACAGCGGCGACAACGCGCTGGCCGTGACAGATGTCGCGTTCATCGACACGCTCTACCTCGACGGCATCACCACCAACATCAAGACCGGCGACGCCATGCTTTTCCTGTTCGGCAATTCCGAACAGTCGCTGAGGCTGGTGGAGAGCATCGAGGCGCAGCCGGACGACAAGCGCACCGAGATCGCCTTCGTGCCGGGCACGCTGATCGATTCGCAGGATTCGCTCGATCTGATCGTCAACAAGGCGATCTATCTGTTTCCCGGCAACACTCTTGCGCAGAGCGTCGCCACGATCGTCTCCAATCTCAAGAACAACCTGGTCGCCAAGCTGGACGACGACACCGGCGGCTCGACCTATTTCGCGCGACTGGGATTCATCGAGACTGCGCTGGCCCAGCTACGAGAGCAGCAGGCGATCGCCGAGGGGCGGAAATTCAGCCGCGTGTCGGCCTGGATCTATCACATCGTGGAGACGCTACGGCATTACGCGGGCGCGCTTGCCGACCAGTCGTCGAAGGACGGCGCAACGGTCGTTGCCATGCCGTCCGCGCTCGAAGCCTCGCCGCTGCGCAATCTCTATGGGGTGATCGACAAGCTCGGGCAATCGCGCTCAGTTCAGCCGGCCAATCAGCTCCGGCTCGGCCGTTCCATCACGCAGAGCTTCGCGCCGGATTCCGATATCGCGCCGCGCCTGCTCGCGGCGCTGAAGCCCGCCGTCGCCGATACGCTCTATCCGGCGTGGCGCGCGATCCCCAAGCCGACCGACGGTGTCGAAGTCTATGCGATGCGGGCGAAAGCGAGCCTGTTCGCAAGCCGCTACACCGGGCCCGCCAACATCCCGGCGGCCACGCAAGTCGTGACCTACACGACCCAGCCCAAGATCGGCACCGACTGGCCGCAAGCGGTGAACACCACGAACTCGCTGCCCGCGTTCCTGCCGCTGGATGCGACCTTCGACCAGATCAAGCCGGGGACCTGGATCGCCGTTGACCGGCCGCACTCCAAGATCCAGGGCCAGCGCGTCCTGACCTACCACTTCGTCACTGAAGTTCGCCCGATGAACATGGACACCGGCAAGGGCTATTCGGCTTCCGTCACCGCACTCACCATCGCGCCCAAATGGCTCCAGGAACTGACCCAGACGGGCGGGACGGAGCAGCTGAGCGACGCCGTCGGCTCGACCGACGTGTTGCGGGGCACGATCGTGTATGCGCAGGCCGAGCGTATGACGATGGTGGACGAGCCCATCGACACCGACGTTTCCAGGGACACCGTTTCGCTCGACGGCGTCTATGACGGACTGGAGCCGGGCCGCTGGGTCATCGTGTCGGGAAACCGGACCGACATCCCCAACGTCTCGGGCGTGAAGACGAGCGAGTTGGCGATGCTGGCCGGCGTCTCGCAGGGGACCGAGCCGCCGATGTGCGCGGTGTTTCCGGCCGGACTGATCCCGTTCGACGAGATCAAATACACCACACCCGCCAACGCGCAAGGCGACCGTCTCGTCGTCGGCGTGCCGTCCGCGGCCTTGCTGGAGATCCTGGCGGGGACAGCCGCGATTGATCCGCCGAAAGTGCGCAACCAGGAATATTGCCAGCAGGCCGAGCTCGCGCCTGGCTTCTACGCCAACGCCTATGTGCCGACGCTCCAGGAGTTGTCGGGCTACTTCACCGATTTTGCCGGGTTGCTCACGAATCCGGATTCCAGCGTTCCCTATACCGGCGGCTACATCCTCGACGCCGCCACACAAGGCCACATCAAAGGTCAAGATTCCGGGCCGCCCGCATATTTCGCGTGGCGGATATCGCAGGGAAAGCTTCACACCACGCTGACTCTGGCGGCGCCGCTCTCCTACACCTACGACACGGCCAGCGTGAGCGTGTACGGCAACGTCGTCAAAGCCACGCACGGCCAGACCATCGGCGAGGTGCTGGGCGACGGGAGCGCCGCAAAGGCCTATCAGACCTTCGCGTTGCGCCAGAGCCCGCTGACATACGTGTCGGCGCCGACGGCGGAGGGCACGGCCAGCACGCTCAAGATCACCGTCAACGAGATCGAATGGCACGAGGGTGACAATCTGCTGCTCGAGAGGCCGGGTGACAGAACATTCATCACCCGGGCCGGCGACGACTCCAAGACATTCGTGGCATTCGGCGACGGACGGCATGGCGCGCGCGTGCCCACCGGCACGGCGAACGTCAAGGCCACCTATCGCTACGGCATCGGCGCCGCGGGCAATGTGCGCGCGGAGCAGATCAGCCAGCTCGCGACCCAGCCGCTGGGCGCGCAGGGCGTGATCAATCCGCTGGCCGCCAGCGGTGGTGCGGACCGCGACGGCGCGGAGGACGGACGGCGCAACGCGCCCATGGCCGTGATGGCGCTCGACCGGCTGGTATCGGTCAAGGATTATGCGGATTTCTCGCGCACCTATGCCGGCATCGGCAAGGCCACCGCAGCGAGGCTGTCGGACGGCCACAAGCAGGTCGTCCACGTCACCGTCGCCGGCGCCGGGGACATCCCGATCGATCCCACATCGGACCTCTACAACAACCTGTTTCAGTCGCTGGTCCTGTTCGGCGATCCGTCATGTCCTGTGGTGCTCGCGATCCGCAAGGTCAGGCTGCTGGTGATGAGCATGAACGTGGCGCTGCTGCCCGACTATCAATGGGAGGCGGTCGAGCCCGTCATCCGGGCGGCGATGCTGGACCAATTCGGCTTCGAGGCGCGCGCGCTGGGGCAATCCGCCTATCTCAGCGAGGCAGTGCGGCTGATCCAGGAGATCGACGGCGTGAGCCATGTCGAGCCGCGGATTTTCGACAGCGTGTCCGAGGACATCACCGCGAGCGCGCTGGCCAATCTCGCCCGGACGCTGGGGCGCTGCGACGCCGTTGCCGCGGCCCTGGCGCGGCCCAATCCGGTGCCGGGCGATCCCACCGGCCGCATCCTAGCGGCCGAGCTTGTCTTTCTTAGCCCCGACATCGCCGACACGCTCATCCTGACGAATATCGGAGCCTGACGACATGAGCGCCAACCCCGACCGCCTCTACGAACTGCTCCCCGTCATTCACCGGATACGCGACGCGGAGCGCGGCTATCCCTTGCGCGCGCTGCTCCAGGTGATCGGCGAACAGGTGGGCGTGATCGAAGACGATATCGCCCAGCTCTACGAGAACTGGTTCATCGAGACGTGCCAGGATTGGGCCGTGCCCTATGTCGGCGCGCTGATCGGATACCAGCCGCTCCAGCCGGCGAGCCAGACCGAGGCCTGCGCGGATTGCGGCGGCGCGAGCGATGCCGAAGCGATCCTGATCCCGCGGCGCGAAGTGGCGAACACCATCCGCTACCGCCGCCGCAAGGGAACGCTGGGCGTGTTGGACGATCTGGCGCTGGCGGTTTCGGGCTGGCCGGTGCACGCCGTCGAACTCTATCGCCATCTCGCGGTGAGCCAGAACGTCAACAGCCTGCGGCTCAACCGCGGGCGCTCGGCCGATGTGCGCAATTGCGACGCGCTCAGCCTGATTGGCGGGCCTTTCGACCGCACCGCGCGCAACGCCGATGTGCGCCGCGTGAATTCCGCCTATTCGCCCGGCCGCGGCAGTGTGCCGGAAGTGGGCTTCTACGCCTGGCGCCTCAAGCCCTACACGGTCACGAAGGCGCCGGCCTTCTGCTACGAGGCCGTGTCGCCGAATTGCTACCTGTTCAATCCCTTGGGCCATGACACGCCGCTGTTCGCCAATCCCGAAGCGGCGAAGCCGGGCGATCCACCCGACCTGACGGTGCCCGGGCGCCTGCGCAGACGGGCGTTCGAAAGCCGGGACATCGGCACGGGCCAACCGGTATCGGGCGTGCCGTATTATTTCGGCGACGGACGCAGCGTGATGATCTGGGCGGGGAAGTCGCGGCCGCTCGATCCCAAGCGCATCGTGCCGGCCGATCTGCGCGACTGGACCTACACGCCGACCGGGCGGCAGGTCGCCATCGATGTCGAGCTCGGCCGGCTCAAATTCCCGGAAGATTATGCGCGGCGGGAATCCATCGAGGTCTCCTACACATACGCGTTCAGCGCCGACATGGGCGGCGGCGAATACGATCGGGCGATCCGCGAGCCTGCGGACGCGATCCTCTATCGCGTCGGACTGGGCCAGGCATTCCAGACAATCGGCGAAGCGATGACGAAGTGGCGCGCGGACTTCGAGGGCCCTAACCCCAATCCCGCCGCCATCGTCGAGATCACCGACAGCCGGGTCTATACCGAACCGCTGCACATCAAGCTCGCCAAGGGTCAGACGCTGCAACTGCGCGCCGCGAACAAGACGCGGCCGGTGATCCAGCTTCTGCACTATCACACCACGCCGACCAACGATCTCGTCATCGAGGGCGGGGACCAGAGTTGGTTCATCCTCGACGGCCTGCTGCTCTACGGGCGCGGCATCCAGGTGCGCGGCGACATCTCCGGCGTCGCCATCCGCCACTCGACGCTGGTGCCGGGCTGGGGCGTGGACTGCGAGTGCAATCCGCAGCGCCCTTCCGAGCCGAGCCTGGAGCTTCTGGATGCGCCGCGCTGTCTCAGCATCGAATCCAGCATCGTCGGCGCCATCCAGATAGAGCGCAACCAGCGCCGCGACGAGCCGCTGCAACTGCGCATCGGCGACAGCATCGTGGATGCCACGAGCCGAGACCTGCCCGCGATCAGCGCCAGCGCAAAATTGTGCGCCGACGCTGTCGCCGTGATCCGGCGCTCGACCGTCATCGGCGCGGTGGAAACCCGTGAAATCGCGCTCGCCGAGAACAGCGTCTTCCTGGGCGATGTCTCGGTGTGCCGGCGGCAGAAGGGCTGCGTACGGTTCTGCTATCTGCCGTTCGGCGCGCGCACGCCCGCACGCTTCGAGTGCCAGCCGGACATGGCGCGCCAGGCGGTGCAAGACCGGTTCGCCGCGGGCGATTTCGACGCGAACACACGCGATGCGCTGCTTGCCGGCGAGATGCTGCGCGTCGAGCCCGAATTCAATTCGCTGCGCTACGGCAATCCCACCTATTGCCAGCTCGCGACGGCCTGCGCTTCGGAGATTGTCACCGGTGCCGACGACGAGTCCGAGATGGGCGCGTTCCACAACCTGTTCCAGCCGCAGCGCGCCGCCAATCTGCGCGCGCGGCTGGCCGAATTCACGCCGGCCGGCACCGATGCCGGCCTCATCTTCGTCAGCTAGGGGCTCGCCATGAAAGCCGATTTCACGAGAAAGACCTTTCTTCCCGCGAAGAACACCAGCCGCGTGCTGATGCAGCAAGGCCGGGTGCAGCTCGACGCCGACTGGAACGAGCAGGCGGCCATCGAATTCGACCACGTGCGGCTTTTGGGCGCCGACCTGATGGGATCGCATGGCGGACCGCTGCTCTCCGGCTTCCTGGTGAGCGCGATCTCCGCCGCCTTCAACCTCGCCACGCCGGACTTCGCGATATCCTCCGGCCGCTACTATGTCGATGGCATCCCGTGCAGCAACGAGACCGCGCCGTCCATGGTCACCGGATATCCCGACGATTCCAGCATCACCGTGTTCCCGTGGACGACCGACGGCGTATCGTACGCCAAGGGCCAATACATCTGGCTGTGGTGCGCCAACCTCGCCACCGGCCTGACCATCAACCTGTTCCAGATCAGCGCGGCGGTTTACGGGACCAGCACGCTGACGCTCACCGGCGACCCCGCCGCCCTCGACGCGCTGGCCGCGTACCAGACCAACGCCCACAACACCAACGGCGTGCCGCAATACCATTTCGTGCGCCGCGCGCCGACCTACCTGCAGCAAGACAATTTACCCGGCGCGCCTGCGCTGGCGGTCAACACCGCGTACCAGATCTATCTCGATGTCTGGGAGCGCGCGATCACCCATGTGCAGGACGACACGATGCGCGAAGTGGCCCTTAACGGCATTGACACGGCCGCGCGCGCGCGCATCGTCGCACAGGTTAAAGCCGCACCCTTGCCGGCGGGCGCCGCCGCGGGCTGCCCGACATCATGGGAGATCGCGGCGATCTTCCAGCCCGCCAATCGCGGATGCCTGGCCGCGCGCGCCAAACCCGCGACGGGTTCCACCGATCCCTGCACTATCGCCCCGGACTCACTCTATCGCGGGCCGGAGAACCAGCTCTATCGCATCGAGGTGCACACGCCCAGTCTGGACGCCGGCGGCAAGCCGCAGACACCGACGTTCAAATGGTCGCGCGAAAATGGATCGGTGGTATTTCCCATCGCCGGCGGCGGCGGAACGTCCCTCGTTACGCTGGAGTCGCTGGGGCGCGACGACCGTTTCACGCTGGTGGAAGGCGACTGGGTAGAAGTCGTCGACGACGACTACGAGCTTCAGAACCGCGCCGCGCCGCTTCACCAAGTACAGGCCATCGATCGCGTGCGCATGACAGTGACGCTCACCGGCCAGCCGGATTCCACGGTGGGGGGCGATCCGGCCAAGCATCCCATGCTGCGGCGCTGGGACCAGAAGCAGGGCGATCCGGCGCAGAGCGGATTGCAACTTGCCAAGGACGGCACCGTGCCCGTCGTGTTCGCTGCTCCGCCGGCCGCCAAAAGCTTGCCGCTGTCGCGCGCCAACACGGCGGCGGACTATTCCGGAATTCCGGCCAACGCGGCGGTGGCCCCGCTCCAATACTCGTCATGGCTCGAACTGGAAGATGGCGTGCAGGTGCAGTTCACCGTGCCCCCGGTCTTCAACTTTCCCGGCACGACGCAGCCCTTGATGCAGTTTCGCACAGGCGACTATTGGCTCATCCCCGCGCGTGTCGCCACCGGCGACGTCGAATGGCCGACGGAGCTTGTGGCGAACGCGGCCGGCCAGGCCACCAAGGTCGCCGTGCCGATGCAGCCGGACGGCGTGACGCATCATTATGCGCCGCTGGCGCAGATCCAGGTCGGCGCGGCCGGTGTCGAGGTTCTGCACACATGCGCGGTGCAGTTCGGGATCGTGAACGGGGCGCTGGCCTTCTTCCAGGACAGCAAGCCCTATTCCGCGAACTGGCTCGAGGCCACGGTCGTTCAGCCGGTCCAGGCAAGCCATGTCGAGAAACTGGTTCGCCCGGCAAAACCGCCGAAGGAGCCGAAGAAATAGAATTCCTACCTAACCCGTTGAAGTAGCAATAGATTATCGTCTAGCTTGCCAAGCCATCCGCCCTCCCTGGCGCAGCCAGTTGCTTTCTTCAGCCAGGCTACGCCGCGTTTGCCGCGCCGGCCGCGCCAAGAGCGGCTAAACCATGCTATTCATGGAGAAATCCAGATCGCGGGAGTGGAGATGGCGCTCGGCGAAAGCATTGCGCGCGCGAAAGAGCCAGACCGGACGGGCTTCGGTCGCTACCTGCTCGACAGCGGCAAGCTGAACGAGGGCGGGCTTGCGCGCGCGGTCTATCTCGCCGGCGAAAGCCAGGAGCGTCTGGAGACCGTGCTGACGCGCCTCGGCCTTATCTCCGAACGCGACATGGCCGACGCGCTGGCGGGATTCCTGAAACTCGCGATCGCCAATCCGAACGACTTTCCGGCCACGCCGATCTATGAAGACAAGCTCAGCCGCGCGTTCCTCAAGCAGAGCCAGATCATTCCGCTCGCGGAAGGCGACGATGCGGTGATCGTCGCCGCCGTCAATCCGCTCAATGCCTACGCGCTCGACGCCGTGCGCTTCGCGCTGGGCCGGACGGTGAGCGTCCGCGTCGCCTATCCCACCGATTTCGATTCCGCGTTCGAGCGGCTTTATGGCGAGGGCAAATCGCAGATCAGCCAGATCCTGGTGGAGACCGAGGACCGCGCTCACGAGGCGGTCAGCGACGATGTCGACAAGCTCAAGGACATCGCCAGCGAAGCTCCCGTCATCCGGCTGGTGAACCTGCTGATCGCCCGCGCCGTCGAGGCCCGCGCCTCCGACATCCATATCGAGCCGATGGAGAACGAGCTTCGGGTGCGCTATCGCGTCGACGGCGTGCTGCAGCAGGTGGAGTCGCCTCCGCAGCGGCTGTCCTCAGCGGTGATCTCGCGCATCAAGATCATGGCCAAGCTCAACATCGCCGAGCGCAGGCTGGCGCAGGACGGCCGCATCGGCATGGCGGTGCGCGGCAAAGACATCGATCTGCGCGTGGCCACGGTGCCCACGATTCACGGCGAGAGCGTGGTGCTGCGCATTCTCGACCGCGGCCATCTCGATCTCGATTTCGCGGCGCTCGGCTTCGACAGCGAAGTCGTGGCACCGATCCGCGACATGCTCGCGCGGCCTTACGGCATCTTCCTGGTGACGGGGCCCACCGGCAGCGGCAAGACGACCACGCTCTACACCGCCCTGCTGGAGCTCAATACGGTCGACAAGAAGATCCTCACCATCGAGGATCCCATCGAATATCATCTGTCGGGCATCAACCAGGTCCAGGTGAAGCCGCAGATCGGGCTGACCTTCGCCAGCGCCCTGCGCTCATTCCTGCGCCAGGATCCCGACATCATGATGATCGGCGAAATCCGCGACCTGGAGACGGCGCAGATCGCCGTCCAGGCCGCCCTCACCGGCCATGTCATCCTTTCGACGCTGCACACCAACGATGCCGCCAGCGCCATCACGCGCCTGCTCGACATGGGTGTGGAGGACTACCTGCTCACCTCGACCGTCAACGGCGTGGCTGCCCAGCGCCTGGTGCGCACGCTTTGCGCCCATTGCAAGGAGCCGTTCACGCCGGTGGCGGAACTCATTGGCAAGCTCGGCCTCGACCGGCTGGCGATGGGACCGGTTGTGCTCCACCACGCCAAGGGCTGCGAGCATTGCAACCACACCGGCTATCGGGGCCGCGCATCCATCGCGGAAGTCCTGCCGATGAGCGATGCGATCCGCCACGCCGTGCTGAAGAGCCCGGATGCGGGCGGCATTCAGGCACTCGCGCTCGCCGGCGGCATGCAGACGATGCACACCCATGGGCTGAAAAAGGCCCTGGCCGGTCTCACCACGATCGAAGAGGTCATCCGCGTCACGCGCGCGGTCTGATGCCATGCCGAATTTCCGATACAGGGCGATGACGAATGCCGGGGCCGTGGTCAGCGGCACGCTGGATGCGCCGTCGCAGGCGGCGGTCATCCAGCAATTGCGCGGGCAGGGGCACTATCCGATCTCCGCCGTTCCCGCCGATGCGGGCGAGGATCTGTGGGCGCGGCTGAAGAACCTGCAATTCGGCCGCCGCGTTTCCTCCCGGCTCCTCAGCACCGTGACGCAGGAATTGGCCGCGCTGATCTCGGCCGGTCTCGAGCTCGACCGCGCATTGGGCATCCTGGTGAAGCTGTCGAACATCGGTGCGCTGCGCGAGCCGCTCACCGCCATTCGCGGCCGCGTGCGCGATGGCGCGAGCCTGGCCGACGCCATGGCCGCCGAACCCGCATTTCCCAAATTCTACGTCAGCATGGTGCGCGCCGGCGAATTGGGCGGCTCGCTGGACGTGACCCTGCGGCGGCTTGCCGACTACCTTTCGCGCAGCGCCGCGATCCGCGAAACCGTGGCCTCGGCGCTGGTCTATCCGG
The DNA here is from genome assembly GCA_050728855.1 of Rhizomicrobium sp. Taxonomy (GTDB): domain Bacteria; phylum Pseudomonadota; class Alphaproteobacteria; order Micropepsales; family Micropepsaceae; genus Rhizomicrobium. The sequence continues at coordinate 44,148 of JBOHKI010000019.1, forward strand.
CGATCCTGCTGTGCACGGCCGGGTTTTCCATCGTGATCATCCTTGTCTTCGTCCTGCCGGAGTTCGAGCCGCTGTTCGCCAGCGCCGGCAAGGCGCTGCCGCTTCCCACCCGGATCGTGATGGTGATCGGCGACGCGGTGCGCGATTTTTGGTGGGTACCCGTCGTCCTCGTCATCGCGGGCTGGTTCTGGCTCCGCCAGGCACTGCGAAAACCGGAGTTCCGCAAGCGATGGGACGGCTTCTTCCTCAAGCTGCCGATTTTCGGTTCGCTGCTGGCGGCCATCGAGATCGAACGCTTCAGCCGCGCGCTGGGCACACTGCTTGCCAACGGCGTCTCGCTCACCGCGGCGCTCGCGCTCGCCCGCGAGGTTCTGCACAATGCGCAAATCGCCGAGGCCGTCGGGGAGACTGCGAAGAAATTGCGCGAAGGCAAGGGGCTGGCGCAGCATCTGGCGCAATCGAAGGTGTTCCCGCCGCTCACCCTGGACCTCGTCCAGATCGGTGAGGAAACCGGAAAGCTCGACGAGATGCTGCTGCGCCAGGCCGATCTCGACGAACAATCCATCAAGCAGACGATCGACCGGCTTCTTGCCCTGCTGGTGCCATGCCTTACCATAGTGCTTGGCATCGTCGTGGCCGGCCTGATCTCATCCATGCTCGTGGCGATACTCGGCGTGAACGACTTGGCCCTGCAATGAAAAGGACGCGCTTTATGAACCGCGAAGAACGGGCGAACGAAGCCGGCTATACGCTGATGGAACTGCTGGTGGTGCTGGCGATCCTGGGACTGCTGGCCGCCATCGCCACGCCGCTGGTGCTGCACTATCTCGACAGCGCGAAACTGGGGACGGCGAAGACCGAGATCGCCAACTATTCCGCCGGCCTCGACCTCTTCAAGTATGATGTCGGCCGCTATCCCACCACCCAGGAAGGCATCGAGGCCCTGGTCAAGGCGCCGCCGACGGCCGAGAACTGGAATGGCCCGTATATAAAGGTCACCAGCAGCCTGAACGATCCATGGGGACATCCTTTCGTCTACCGCTCGCCGGGCGAGCATGGCGACTTCGACCTCTACAGCTATGGCCCCAAGGGCAAGGAGGGAGCGAGTGACGCGAACCCGCCGATCAAGAACTGGTGACGAGGACGGTTTCACGCTGCTCGAAATTCTTGTCGCGCTCGCGATCCTCAGCGTCTCCCTGGCAACGCTTCTGGGCATATTCTCCATGAGCCTGGATCGCGCTCGCCAGAGCGAAGACGAGATGGCAGCCCGCACATTGGCGCAGTCGCTGATCGCGCAGGCCGATGCCGTTGCCAATCCCAGGCTCGGATCGACGAGCGGCACGGCGGGAAAGGATTTCTCCTGGCGCCTCGACCTTCGCCCTTATGGCGACACACGGGTGTCCGGGGGCACCGGGCTCGCCAGCATTGCGGCGAGCGTGGGCTGGAACGGCAGTGGCGGGCGGCGTTCGCTCACGCTGTACTCGCTGCGCCCCGTACCGCGCGGGGCCGTGCCGTGAAGGAAGCCGGCTTCACCCTCCTGGAATTGCTCGTGGCGATGACCCTGATGGCACTGCTGTCGCTTGTGCTGTTCGGTGGATTTCGTTTCGGGACGCGGGCGTGGGACCGCGCGGAAACTTCGACTGCCGGTGCCAACCAGATACGCCGCGCGCAGGATACGATCGGCAACGCTCTGTCGCGCGCCTATCCGGAAATGGACATCAGCGATCCCAAGAATCCCCATATCGTGTTCAGCGGCGAGGCCCAGGCCGTCATATTCCTGGCGCCGGACAGAGCGCGTGACGGCGCGCTTGCAGTGACCGCGTTGACATGGCGGGGCGATGCGCTGGTGCTGACCACCACGCCGGAACTGGCGCGCAATCCCCGGCGGCAGACGAAGAGCATCACGCTTCTGGATCACGTCTTGAGCTTCGATCTCGCCTATTTCGGGCCGCCCGGGCTCAACGATCCGCCGCGGTGGAACTCCAGCTGGCACGATCGCGGACGGCTGCCCCGGCTGGTGCGGATCCGCGCCACGCTCGACCGGGTGCGGCCCAACTGGACGGAGATGATCGTGGCGCCGCGCATCGCCGCGGACGTTAACTGCACCTTCGATCCGCTCACCAAATTCTGCCAGGGGCGATGATGGCGGCGCAGGAGACATCCGAACCCGGTGATTGGCGCGAGGTGCTGCGCGGCTGGCGCGCCGAATGGCTGGCCATGGCCGAAACGCACGCCTTCTGGAAAAGCGATCCGGTCAGCACGATTGTCGCCTTCGACAACGACGCCATCTCGGTTCTGCGCGGCAACAGCGCGCGCGAGACCGAGATTGCGCGCCTGCCGGATGCGCAAGGATTGGGCGCGGCCGCGGCGCGGGCCGATACCTCGTCCTTCGCGCGCGACGTGATCGTGCGCCTGCCGCAGGCCGAAATCCTTCGCGCAAGTGTCTGGCTGCCCAGGGCGCGCGCCGCCACCCTGCGCCAGGCGCTTCACTTTGAATTGGAGCGGCTCTCGCCGGTCGACCCCGGCGAACTCTATTTCGATTTCACGGAAGCGGGCCGCGACAACGCCACCAACCGCGTCGAACTTTCGCTCAGGATCGTGCGCCGCGCGGTTGCCGACGATGCGGTGCGCATCTGTCATGGCGCCGGCCTCCTTGTCGCCGCGATCGAGATTGCCGGCGACACGCGGCCGGCGGACTGGCGCCAGTTCCCGGTCGACGCGAACGCGCACCATCGGCTGTTGTGGCGCAAATGGAACCTGGCGCTGATGGCAGGCTTGGCCGGCCTTCTGGCGCTGATGGCGCTGATGGCCTGGTATGAGCGCAATGCCGCCGCACAGGACATGCTGACCGACCAGATCTTCGTCGAGCAGCGTCGTGCCGCGATCGTGCACCGCCTCCAGGACGATATCGCCCGCACCAACGCGCGGATTGGCTTTGTCGCGCGGCAGAAGCAGGCGCCCATGGCCGTGTCGGTGCTGACGGAGCTCTCGCGAACGCTGCCCGATGGAACCTGGCTCGACGAAGTGGAGATCAGCGGCGGGCGCGTGCACATCCGCGGTTATTCCCACGCGGCCGCCGACCTGATCGGCGCGATAGACCGCTCCAGCAGCTTCGCCAATGCCCAGTTCGGCGCGCCGCTCATCCGCAATCCCGCGGCCAATGTGGAGCAATTCGACCTGGTCTTCGACGAGCGTGGCGCAAAACGATGACGGCGATCCCGCAATCCTTGCACGGGCGCCGCGGCGCGCTCATCGCGGGCGCCGCTGCCGCCGCGGTGAGCGTGCTGCTTCTTGCCGGGATCGGCTATCTGGTCTTCGGCGGGCAGAGCGCCGCGACCGAGGAAGCCACGCGGCAACTCGCCATCTATCGCGCCGAGTCGGCGATGCGTCCCCAGCTCGAAGCGCAATTGAAGCAAGTGCAGGCCCAGGCGTCCCAGGTACAGGGCCTGATCGCCAGCGACAGCGCGGCGCTAGCGCAGGCGCAACTCCAGGATGACGTGAAGGCCATCGTCACCGCCAACCAAGGTGAAGTGCGCACCGCGCAGATCGTTCCCGCCTCGATGGAAGACGGCTTCGAGATCATCGCGATCCAGTACGATTTGATGATCCCGATGTCGAAGCTCGCCGACCTCACCTATGCCATCGAGACCCACACGCCCTATCTTTTCATAGGCGAGGCCGACATCACCTCGCAGCAGGATTTCCAGTCCGGCGATCCCCAGATCGCCAATCCGATGGTCGAAGTGCGCTGGACGATCCATGGCTATCGCTGGGGAGGCGGCAAATGATACTGCGCCTCTCGCCGGCCCAGATTGCGATGGCCGCGCTATGCGTGCTGATGGCGCTAGTCTTCGCCTATGAGCTTGCGGCGCCGCCGGCGGAGTTTGCGCTACCGGATGTTCATTTGAAGCCGCGCTCGCTGATCGCCGCGGCACCGCCCGTTTTCGCGCCGCCGCCGAGCGGCGCATTCAGCGCCATCAACGAGCGTCCGCCGTTCCTGCCCTCGCGAAAGCCCATCGCGGCGCCGGCGGCCGGGCCGGGCGCCGTCCCGGCCGGCCCGCCGCCGCTGCCAAATGTCTCGCTGGTG
>JBOHKI010000020.1:0-47697 GCA_050728855.1 Rhizomicrobium sp.
CTGCTGAAGCTCGCGGCGCAATCCGTCGACCTCGCTCATCAGGGTCATGATGGCGTCGCGCACCCGCGGCGTGAACTCGGCCTCCGGGATACCCAGCACGCTGGCGGCAGCCGCCACCGGCTCCGCGGCGATCACGGGGGCCGTGGCCTCCGACGCCCGCGCATAGGTCGCCGCCGCCACACGCCGCGCGCCCGCCGTCCTTTCCGTCCGCTCGACTTTCATGCCCGTCCCGATTCGACACAGAACCCGTTAACAATCGGGTCAATCGTGTCACCAAATCGTTAATGGGCGGTTGACCCTGGCCTTCCCACGGGCCGCACGGTGCCTATAATGCGCCGCTTCCTCGGGCATCCTGCCCCCTTTTGGACGGAAGCATGGCCTCTCCTCTTGTCGGCTTGATCATGGGAAGCCAATCGGACTGGGCGACGCTCAAGGCAGCGTCCGCGATCCTCGACGCGCTGGCCATCGCGCACGAAACCCGCATCGTGTCGGCCCACCGCACGCCCGACCGGCTCTACGACTATGCCAAGAAGGCCGAAGGACGGGGCCTCAAGGCGATCATCGCCGGGGCTGGAGGCGCGGCGCACCTGCCGGGCATGACGGCCTCGATGACCGCCCTTCCGGTGCTCGGCGTGCCCATCGAATCCAAGGCGCTCAAGGGCATGGATTCGCTGCTCTCCATCGTCCAGATGCCGGGGGGCGTGCCGGTGGCAACCTTCGCCATCGGAGAATCGGGGGCGAAGAACGCGGCCTTGCATGCTGCCGCCATCCTGGCGCTGGGCGACGAAGCACTGGCCAAGCGCTTGGCAACCTGGCGCAAGTCACAGACCGACTCCGTCGCCGAAACGCCGTCCGACAAATGAGCGACACCAAAGCCCTTCCCGCTCCGGTTCCGCCCGGAGGCACGATCGGGATTCTCGGCGGCGGCCAGCTCGGCCGGATGCTCGCCATGGCGGCCGCGCGGCTGGGCTTAAAGACCCACATTTATTCCGACCAGAGCGACGCGCCCGCATTCCAGGTCTGTGACGCGCGTACACACGCGCACTTCGAGAATCGCGAATCACTGTCGAAATTCGCCAGGGCTTGCGACGCCATTACCTTCGAGTTCGAGAATATCCCGGAGAGCGCTGTCGCCTATCTCTCCGGTTTCAAGCCGACGCATCCCGGCGCTGGCTCCCTCACCCCTACGCAAGACCGCCTGCTGGAAAAGGATTTTGTGAATGCGCTGGGTCTCAGGACCGCGCCTTATGCGAATATCGAGAACGCAGAGGACACCAGGGCATTCGCCGGCATCGGTGCGCCGGCGATCCTGAAGACGCGGCGTTTCGGCTATGATGGCAAAGGGCAGATGAAAGTCGCTTCGGCGGAAGAGGCGAACAAGGCCTTCATGGCGTTCAAGAATGCACCGTCCATTCTGGAAGGCTTCGTCGATTTCGCCTTCGAGGCATCCGTCATCGGCGCCCGCGCGCGGGATGGAAACTTCGCGGCATACGATCCGCCGGAAAATGTCCACGAGCACCACATCCTGCGCCGCTCGACGGTTCCCGGGCGGCTCAGCGCGCGGCAGGGCGAGGAAGCCAAAAACATCGCGCACAAGATCGCCGATGCGCTGGGCCATGTCGGCGTGCTGTGCGTCGAACTGTTCGTGTTGCAATCGGGCGAGCTTCTGGTCAATGAGATCGCCCCGCGAGTCCACAATTCTGGACACTGGACGATCGACGCCTGCACCGTGAGCCAGTTCGAGCAGCACATCCGCGCCGTCGCCGGCTGGCCGTTGGGCTCCCCTAAGCGCCACTCCGGCGTCGTGATGGAGAACATCATCGGCGAGGAAGCCCGTGACTGGCATGCGCTGGCGGACCGGGGCGGCGCGTTGCACCTCTACGGCAAGAGTGAGATCCGCCCCGGCCGCAAGATGGGCCACATCACCTGGCTGAAGAATTCCGGTTGAAGGCGCCGAGCACGTCGGCAAGCGACGGCAGCTTTTCGGCGCGCGCCTTCACCCTGCTCTTGAACTTCTCAAACTGCATGACGTTCTCGATCCGCGCATCGAGAAACGCGCGCGTCGAGGCTTCGCCCGCGGCGTCGTCGGTGAACCACCGCATCAGGGTCGAGGTCCATAGGCCTGCCAGGATCGCGCGCTTTGTATAGAAATTGAAATCCGTGGAGGTGTCGCCGGCCGCGCGCCACATCGTGTCGACGGTACGGTAAAGCAGTTTGGCGCCCAGCGCGGCGTTTGGCGGAAGCGTCAGGAACGCGGCGGCGCGGCGTGCGGCTTCCTTGTGCGGCCGCAGCAGTGCCAGCCGCGCCAGCACGGCTTCGCGGATGCGCTCGCGCACCTTTAGCGCCTTCAGTTTCTGCCGAGCCAGTTGGCTCTCGAGTTTCGCATCCAGCGAGTCCGAATAGGCAGCGACCAGCGAGCGAGCGCCGTCGGGAAACAGCCGCGTCATGTCCGCTTTGCTCACGCCTGCGGACTCGCAGGCCCTCGCGAGCACGGACTCGGTGAAGCCGTCGAAGGCCGCGTGCTCCAGAGCATGCTCCAAAACCGCCGCCATCGCGTCAGGCTTCTTCTTCCGGACTGCCATGTGCTCCTCTCTGGGATGCAGCGCGCGGGCGTGCACACTTACAGGTTCATTCTTCACCATCCGGCCGCAGCCAATGGCGAATCTCGGTGTCGAAAATCAATTGCGCGAGATTCTCCATGCGCTGGGGATAGAGAATACCGTCCAGGTGGTCGACCTCATGCTGGACCACGCGGGCATGAAAGCCGCGGGCCGTGCGCTCGATGCGTCGTCCATCGAGATCCTGCCCTCGGTAGCGGATGTGATTGGGGCGGGCGACGACGCCGCGTAGCCCAGGCACCGACAGACACCCTTCCCAGCCAGATTCTTTTTCCTGTCCCAGCACCTCGACCTCCGGATTGACCAGCACGGTCAGCGGCGCGGTGTGATCGAACCTTTCGGATTCGGAAAGCCCTGGATCGGTGGAGCGGTCGTCGGGCGCCTGGAACACGACGAGCCGCAGGGGCACATGCACTTGCGGCGCGGCGAGCCCCGCGCCGTTGGCATCGATCATGGTCTCGATCATGTCGGCCGCGAGCTTGCGGATTTCCGGCAGCGACGGATCGGCGATGGGCGCCGCCTTTGCCGCCAGGACCGGGTGCCCCATGCGGGCAATTTTCAGAATGGCCATATCCCCAATATGGGAGGCCGCACCGCAGGCGTCAAAGCGGGCGCGACTTTTTCCAGCGCCATGCCTCACCGATTTCATCGTCCGCCGCCACGCCATCCCGGACGAAGCCCTGCTTCTCCAGGATGCGGGTGGAGGCGCTGGGCTCGGGCGCGGTATTGGCAACAACCGCGGAAATAACGGGCTGGGCGAACGCGACCGCGATCAGGTGGCCGGCCATGGCGGAGGCGATGCCTCGGCACTCATGGGCGGTAAAGGTATGGTAGGCGATTTCGACCTCGCCTCCCGAAGGCGGTGCGGCGAACGAGCCCACGCCCACCAGGACCTCGCCCTCCCTCGCGAAATAGCCCGTCCAGGGCGGTCGCGCCCCAACGCGCGCGGCGTGCGCCATCGTCGCCTTGGCAATGCCCCTGAGAGCGGCGTCAGAGGCCCGATTTTGCAGGATTTCCTTGAGGAACCTGGGGATCGCGGGCAAAAATACCAAACCGTCCGCGCCGCGCCCTTGCATCGCCGTGGTCCCGATAGCGGCCGGTGGACAGCCCCCGACCCTTCTGATATCTAGCGCGCCCCTACTGACTAACGGAGCCTCGCTTGCAGATCATCGTCCGCGACAACAACATCGACCAGGCGCTGAAGGCGCTCAAGAAGAAGATGCAGCGCGAAGGCATCTTCCGCGAGATGAAGCTGCGGGGCCACTACGAGAAGCCGAGCGAGAAGCGGGCCCGCGAGCGCGCCGAGGCGATCCGCCGCTACCGCAAGCTGCAGCGCAAGCGCCTCCAGCGCGAAGGCGTGCTGCCGAAATAGGCGGCGACATGCGTCAGGAATTTCAAGGCCGTCCGCAAGGGCGGCCTTTGTGCTTTGAGGGCATCATGACCGGCATTTCCGACCGAGTTCGAATCGAGGATGACACCGTCCTCTCCGCCAATCACTACACGCTGCACAAGGTGACGTTCTCCTGGCGGCGGAGCGACGGCAACTGGCAGAGGATGGCGCGAGAATCCTACGACCGCGGCGATGGCTGCGCGATCCTGCTCTACAATCTCGCCCGGCGCAGCGTGGTGCTGACGCGGCAGTTCCGCCTGCCCGCCTACATGAACGGCTATCGCGACATGCTGATCGAGGCCGCCGCGGGCCTGCTCGATGCAGCCGATCCCGCGGCTCGCATCCGCGCCGAGGCCAAGGAGGAGACGGGCTACACGCCGCGCAACCTCGCCAAGGTGTTCGAAGTGTTCATGAGCCCCGGCGCGGTGACGGAGAAGCTTCACCTGTATGTCGGCGAATTCGACGCGCGGAGCGGCGCGGGCGGCGGGCTCGCGGAAGAAGGCGAGGACATCGAAGTGGAGGAGCTCGGCTTCGACGACGCCATGGCGATGGTCACGGACGGCCGCATCTGCGACGCCAAGACCATACTCCTGCTCCAGCACGCGGCGCTGAATATTTTCGGGTGAGAGCGCCGCTCTCCGCTCGATTCTACCTACCCGCAAGGGAGACTGGGCTGCAAAAAAGACCGGCGGGATTGCGCCCGCCGGCCAGTCTTCACGAGAGAAGGTCAGTTACTTCCAGGCGTCGGCGCCGAGATCGGCGGTCCACGACTGCTCGATCTGCTTCACGACGCCGTCCGGAAACGGGACGTAGTCGAGCTTGCGCGAGTCCGCTTGGCCGTCCCTGAGCGCCCAGTCGAGGAATTTCAGAACTTCAGCGTTCTTCGAGGCCGAATAATCCTTGCGCATAAGCATGTAGGTCGCCGCCGTGATCGGCCAACTCTTGGCGCCGGGCTGATTGGTGAGGATGAGGTAGAAATCCCTCACTTTGGAGAAGTCGGCGTTGGCGGCCGCGGACTGGAAGGCGTCCATCGTGGGCTTCACATGTTTGCCATCGGCATTGATCATGTCCATGTAGGTCATGTTGCTCTGCATGGCGTAGGCGAATTCGACATAACCGAGCGTGCCCTGAACCTGCTGCACCTGGCCCGCGACGCCGGCATTGCCCTTGCCGGAAAGCCCGTTACCCGGCCACGAAACGGATGTGTCGGAACCCACCTGCGACTTCCACTCCGGACTCATCTTCGAGAGATAGTCCGTGAAGTTGAAAGTGGTGCCCGACCCGTCGGCCCGGTGCACCGTGGTGATCGCCATGTCCGGCAGATTGACGCGTGGATTGAGCGCCTTCAGCGCCGGGTCGTTCCATTTCGTGATTTTGCCGAGATAGATGTCGGCGAGCGTCTTCCCGTCGATCGTCAATTCGCCGGGCTTGATCCCCGGCAGATTCACCACCGGTACGATGGAAATGATCACCTGGGGAAACTGCACAAGTCCGTTGGCGTCCAGGTCCTCGGGCTTCAACGGCTTATCGGAATTGGCGAAATCGACCGTCTTGGCTTCGATGGCCTTGATGCCGCCGCCGGAGCCGATTGCCTGGTAGTTCACCGCCGTGCCGGTCTTGGCCTGGTATTTCTGGGCCCAAACTTGCAGTACGGGATAGATCGCGGTTCCCCCGGCGCCGTTGAGGTTGCCGGCCATGGCCGGTGTCGCAGCCAATGCCGCTGAAACCGCCAGCGCCACCGAAATCGCACGAAACATGTATCCCTCCTTGGAATTTGTCCCCTGATGGAGAGAGCGGTTAAACTCGTAATACGACATACCCGTGAACCTCCGGCGCAAATGTCAAAACGTTCACGGCCGAATTGCCGCGGCATCGCAGCGCAGCGGGGTTCAGCGATGGGGCAATGGGCCAATTGAGAAGAGGTCCTGCTCGCCAAGCTCGGCGCTGCGACGGCGCTCAAACTCCTGCGTGTAGCGTCGCAACGCGAACGCTTCCGTGAGATACCCGACCAAGCGCTTGTCTGAGCGGTTGTCAAGTACCGGCAGAACCTCGCTCTCGCTTTTTTCGAAGCAGGAAATCGCAGCACGCACATTCTCGCCCGGCATCAGAAACTCGCTCTCACGCGCCAGTGCGCCGACAATACGCGTTTCGGCGGCGGCGTCGAATTCCTCGTCATAGGCCTTGGCGAGCTCGAAAAGTCCGCGATAGCGGCCGTCCGCGCCCACCACGAAGATGCGCTTGGCGCTGCCCGCCGGAAAGCGCTTGCGCAACATGGCGATTGTCATGTCCTCGGATACGACTTTCGGGTCGGAACGCATCATGCGCGCCACCGTGAGATCGGCGATCCAGCCGATGTCGTGGGCGCCGCGGATGCCCAACCCGCGCTGGTGGAAACGCCATGTCGAGAACGAGTAGCCAAAGACGAGACGGGTGATGGTGGACGCGGTCACCACGCCGATCACAACCCCCATGGTGAGCGGGAAATCGCCCGTGCCTTCGAGCACCAGGAACACCATGGTGAGGGGCGCGCCGATAATGGCGGCCGCGATGGAGCTCATGCCCACCAGCACGAAGGCGTTGTACTGCTGGGCCATGCCGGGATCGAAGAGCAGAAGCATTTGCGCGAAGGCCGCGCCGAACAGGCAGCCCAGGAACAGCGAAGAGCTGAACAGGCCACCGCGAAATCCCGATCCAACCGACACAGCGGAAGCGACCAATTTGGCTGCGATCAGCGCCAGTAGCGGGAGAAGCGCCCAATGCACGTCAAAATGGTATTGGATGGCGCCATGGCCGCTGCCCAGGACCTGGGGAGAGACCAGCGCGATGGCTGCGACCAGCACGCCGCCGATGGCCGGCCTCAGCCACTCGGGCACCGGAAGCCTGCGCGCGCCGCGTTCGGCCCAGGTCACCGCCATCATGGCCAGGATGGCCACGCCCGCCGCCGCAACGCCCATCAGGCCAAAAAGCAAATATGAGGTCGTGTTCACCTGCATGGCGCCAGATACCCGGAAGAGCACAAGGGGATGGGACAGCGCGCGCTGCATCAGCGTCGCTGCCACGCAAGCTACCGCCACCGGCGTCAGCGCCCTGACCATGTATTGCGCGAGGATGAGTTCGAAGCCGTAGAATGCGCCCGTAAGGGGCGCGTTGAAGGCGGCCGCGATGGCTGCCCCCGCGCCCGCGGTGACGAAGATACGCATGTCCTCGCGGCGCAGGCCGAGATTGCGCCCCAGCGCAGAGAAGGCGCCGGCGCCGACCTGGCTGTAGCCCGCTTCCATGCCGAGCGAAGCGCCCGCGGCGTTGGACAACAGCGTTGCGACAGTGAGACGGATGCTGTCGCGCAGGGACATGCGGCCGCCGAACATGGCATTGGCTTCGACCGGGTCGACGATGTCGTGACTGCGCCCGCGCATCGACCACAGCGCGAAGAGCCCGAGCACGAGGCCGCCCAGAACCGGGATGACGGCACCTCGAACGGGATCCACACCGATGCCCGTGCTGAGCAGGCCGTGCCGCGGCAGCAGGAAATTGGCGCGATGAAAGGTCTCGACCGATTGCCGCAACAGGTCCACGAGCGCGCCGACCGCCGCTCCCAACACTGCGCATGCGGCGATCTGCGCCAGTTCGCTGGAACGCAGTCCGCGCCGGAATTCGGCCGCAAGGACAACCAGTCCTCGCAAAGCGTTCCGTGGGCGCAACGCCACTCGGGCCGCGCGAAATACGTCGTCCGTGGTCATCGGTTTGGGCGGGATTAAGCCAATTCCGCCCGCGAGGCCAGAGGCGGATCGCCGCCGGTCATGAAAGCGCCGTCACGCGATAGGCGCAACGCCCGGCGCCGGCGAGGATATGGCTTACGCGATCGATCTTTACCGTCCGGCCGAGCACGCACCGGAATAGCGCGAGTTCCTCGCGGCACAACCCGGTGCAGAGCTGAGCGGCGGAACAGATTGGGCAGTGGTTCTCCACGAACAGCCAATCGCCGGTTACCTCATCGCGGCGCACTTCGGCCATGTAGCCCTCGCTCGACCGGATCTTCGCCAACTGGTCGAGCTTGCCCTTGAGCGACCGCGCAGCATCGGTCTTCGCACGGTAGGTCTTCTCCTGGTCGGCGGTGCGCGCCTTGAGCAACCGGTCGAGACCCGGCTCGCCGAACACCTTTTTCATCTGCACGATGAGGTCGGCGGCCAGCGCGGAATGCGAATCGCTGAAATGGGCGGCAGCCTTCGCCGTAACGCTCCACATCTGCACCGGACGGCCGCGGGCGCGCGATTCCTCGACGAAGGCGGCGAGCCCCTCCATCAGGAGCGCGCCCAGATGCAGGCGCACGGCCATTGCCGTCAGATCGAGCCGACCGGCCAGGGAATCGGCGGAAATCGGGCCCTCCGTCTTGACGAGGGAGAGCACGGCCCGGCGGCCAGCGCTGAGTTGGGATCGCGTTTCGCGCATGGGTACATTATATAAAGTGGAGGCTTGCAAAAAACAAGACGGGGGTCCATTCTTTCGATAGTTTAGACTTTAGAAAAGGACTGACCGTGTTCACCGCCACCGGCATTCGCGAGACGGATTTGAAGCCGGTCGGCCGCAGGCTCGTCCGCAGCGGTGGCAAGCAGATTCTGCTGATCGCGCGCGAGGACCGGATTTTCGCGATCGCCAATCGCTGTCCGCATGAGGGCTATCCGCTTAGCGAAGGAACCGAAGGACCTGGCAGCGTACTGACCTGCAACTGGCACAACTGGAAATTCGATCTCGAGACCGGCGAGGCGCTGGTGGGGCGCGATCCGGTTCGCGTCTATCCTGTCTCCGTGAAGGGCGGCGAGATCCATCTCGATCTCACCGATCTGCCGGCGGATGCGCAACGGGCCCGCGCGCTGAAAGGCCTGGAGGCGGCGCTCCGCGACAACGACATGGCGCGCATGGCCCGCGAAGTGGCGCGGCTGGAACGCGCGGGATTCCACGCGAGGGATGCGCTGGTGCATGCGCTCAATTATCTCAATCCCCGCTTTGAGAACGGCGCCACCCATGCCCACGGTGCGGCCGCGGACTGGCTGGCGCTGTCGGAGCGGGCGACATCGCGGACGAGACGATTCGCCGCCCTCCTGGAGCCGCTGGGTCATCTGGCTTGGGACTGCCAAGGCGCCGCCGATTTCTCCTACCCGCAGGAACCCGACTCTTGGAACGAACCCGCTTTCCTCGACGCCATGGAGGGCGAGCGCGAGCCGGAAGCCATCGCTCTGATCCGCGGCGCGCTGGCAGATGGCATGACGCTTTCAAGCCTACGCCCGGTATTTGCCAAGGCCGCCCTCGCCCACTATGCGGATTTCGGACACAGCGCCATCTACACCGTCAACCTCACACGGCTGGACGATACGCTCAGCACGCCGGCGCGCGAGGCGCTTGCCTTGTCGCTGACACGCTCACTCCTGCGTGCCACGCGCGAGGAGCGGCTGCCGGAATTTCGCGGCTACACGAAGGCGCTCGCGGAATGGGATGCAGCCCGGATGGACGCGGTTCGCGCCGAAAACCTCGTTGACCTCTCGATCGATCAGATCCTCGCGCGCCTGCTGGCTTCGTCCGGCCAGCCGGTGCGTGAGTTGTTCGATGCGCTGCTGGGTGCTGCGGGCTGGAACCTGCTGCACTTCGATCTCGCCGTGCAGGAAGCCACGGATAACGCCATTGCCGACAATGTCGGCTGGCTCGACTTCACCCACGCCCTGACATTCGCCAGCGCCGTCCGCGAGATATGCGAGGACGATCCGGCTCAGTGGCCCCGGGCCCTGCTGCAACTCGCGCTGTTTGTGGGCCGAAACCGCAAACATGTCCGCCCCTGCAACGATGCGGATCGCTGGGGCGTGCCCGATCGCACCGAATTCCTCGCGCGCGAAACCGAAGCGCTATACGATCACGGCGTGCCAGAACCCATCGTCGCCTGCCATCGCCTGAAGGTCCTGTCCGCGCTCGGCCGGGAGCTGGATCGCGCGCCGGACGCACCATGGGCGGACGTGATGTGCGCAGCGGTCAATCGCTATCTTTCCAATCCGATGAAGCGCCACAACGGCCTGCGCAACGCCAGCCAGGCGCTCGATTTTGTCGCCAGAGAGGGCTGAGATGCGCGCGCTCCTCGTCGCCGCGATTCTGGGCGGGATCCTGCGCATCGCGAATGTCTTGGCCGTGCGGTTCGTCGGCCCGCTGGCGCTCCAGATTTCCTATGCGGGTACCGACGCCGCGCTCATCCTGGGATATGTGGGGATCGTGTTGGTGCTGCGCCAGAGAATTGGCATGCTCGGCATCGCTGGCGCCGCGCTGGGCATAGTCGGTCTTCTCGCGATCAGGTTGACGATCGCGTTGCATTTCGAACTATACATGGTTGGCGCCGCGTTCGCGCTATTCGGCACCGCGCTTCTGGCCATCGAACTCCTGATAAAGCGAGCGCCATCCCCGATTGCCGCGGCAGCTTGGCTTGCGGCCGCCTTTTGGCTGGTGGCCGTATTCACGGGCGCCGTACCGCCGGCTCAACCGTCTTGGGCCATCGGAGCCGGGTTTCTGTTCGCTGCCGGGTTCATCGTGGAAGGTGTGGCGCTCCTTCGAGCACCCTGAACCGGGCCAGGCGCTCCTCCGGCAAACCTACGCGATATATTTTCGCAAACGCCAGCCATAGGGAGCATAGCCGGCTCTGCCATAAATTTTTGCGGCCCTGTCGTTCCCGGGCAGCACGCCGATCTGCATCACTCGGGTTCCCTGGGCGCGCCCCCACGCTTCGCATTCCCCGATCAGGGCGCGGCCGATTCCCATGCCGCGGAAATCCTCCTCCACGAACAGCTCGGAGATGTAGGCATAGCGCAGCTCTTCGGCGAGGACGTAGGGATCGTCGAGCTCGATCCATGCCACCACCCAGCCCGCCGCGCGGCCGCCGGCTTCGGCAATGCGCACGATGCCGCCGTGGTTCGCCGCGGCATCGATCAGGACGTCGAAATATTCGGACGCGACGGTGGAATCGACGCGCCTGTTCGGTTCAAACGTCTTCTCGAATTTCTGCGATCCGTCGATGAAGCTGCGTGCAGCTGCACGGTCTTGCGGCCAGATGGCGTCACGGATGACAAACTTCATCATGCGCCGATTCTAGCCCAGACCGGAGATCGGTTCACCGGTCAGCCCAGGGACTTGACGATCTCTTCCGTCATCTTCTTGGCGTCGCCAAAGAGCATCATGGTGTTGTCGCGGAAGAACAGTTCGTTCTCGATGCCGGCATAGCCGGAGCCCATGCCGCGCTTGACGAATAGGACGGTCTTGGCCTTCTCCACGTCCAGGATCGGCATGCCGAAGATGGGCGATTGCGGGTCGGACTTGGCGGAAGGATTGGTGACGTCGTTGGCGCCGATGACATAGGCGACATCGGCTTGGGCGAACTGGGAGTTGATGTCCTCGAGCTCGAAGACCTCGTCATAGGGCACGTTGGCCTCGGCCAGCAGCACATTCATGTGACCCGGCATGCGGCCGGCTACGGGATGGATGGCGTAGGAAACCTTGACGCCTTCCTTCTTCAGGATGTCCGCCATTTCGCGTACGGCGTGCTGCGCCTGCGCTACCGCCATGCCGTAGCCAGGCACGATGATGACCGAGCCCGCATTCTTCATGATGAAGGCCGCGTCTTCCGCCGAGCCCTGCTTGACTGGCCGCGTCTCGGTCTTGCCGGCCGCCGCCACCTCGCCCCCGAAACCGCCCAGGATGACCGACACGAAGCTGCGATTCATTCCCTTGCACATGATGTAGGAGAGGATCGCGCCCGAGGATCCGACCAGCGCGCCGGTGATGATGAGCGCGGTGTTCTCCAGCGTGAATCCCATGGCCGCCGCCGCCCAGCCCGAATAGGAGTTGAGCATCGACACCACCACCGGCATGTCCGCTCCGCCGATGGGGATGATGAGCGTGAGCCCGAAGATGAAGGACAGGACGGCGATGGCCCAGAACGCCCAGGCCGGCTGGTCCATGGCGAATATGACGATCAACGCCACGACGCCGGCCGCAATCAGGATATTGAGAAGATGGCGCGCAGGCAGCAGGATCGGTGCGCCACTCATGTTGCCGTTGAGCTTGGCGAAGGCAATGATCGAGCCCGCGAAGGTCACCGCGCCGATGGCGACGCCCAGACTCATCTCGATCAGGCTCTGCAGGCGGATCGCGCCTTCGCCGCCGATGCCGAAGGCATCCGGAGAGTAGAACGCCGCGCCGGCTACCAGCACGGCGGCCAAACCGACGAGAGAATGGAATGCCGCGACGAGTTGCGGCATGGCTGTCATGGCGATGCGCCGCGCGGTGACCGCGCCGATGGCGCCGCCGACGGCGATGCCGCCCGCGATCAACCCCCAGGTCAACGGATCGTCGACGCCGGCGACCCAAAGCGTGGTCGCCACCGCGATGGCCATGCCGATCATGCCGTTGCGGTTGCCTATCCGGCTCGACACCGGCGACGACAGGCCGCGCAGCGCCATGATGAACAGTACGCCGGAGAAGAGATAGGCGATGGCTGCGAGATCGGCTTTCATCGCTGCTATTTCTCTTTCTTCTTGTACATCGCGAGCATGCGCGCGGTGACGAGGAAGCCGCCGAAAATGTTGACGCAAGCGAGGATCAGCGCGAAGAGGCCCAGCAGCTTCGACGTCCAGGAAGAGCTGCCGATCGTGGCCACCGACACTGCGATCAGCGCACCTACCACGATCACCGAGGAGATGGCGTTGGTCACGCTCATCAGCGGGGTGTGCAGCGCGGGTGTGACGCTCCACACCACGAAATAGCCCACAAAGATGGCCAGCACGAATATCGAAAGCCGGAAAACGAAGGGATCGATGGCTTCCATGTCCTAGCCTTTCAGCGCCGGATGCACGATCTCGCCGTCGCGCGTCAGCCCCGCGCCCTTGACGATCTCGTCGTCCCAGTTGAGTGCGAGCGAGCCTGTCTTCTTGTCGACGATCAGCGCCACGAAATTGTAGAGGTTGCGCGCGTAGAGGCTCGACGTGTCCACCGCCAGCCGCGCCGGAAGGTTGGTATAGCCCATGATCGTGACGCCATGGACTTCCACCACTTCATCCGCCCTGGTGAGCGGGGTGTTGCCGCCCTGTTCCGCCGCGAGGTCGACGATGACCGATCCCGGCTTCATCGTCTCGATCATCTCCGCCGTTACCAGCACTGGCGCCTTGCGGCCGGGGATCAGCGCGGTGGTGATGACGATGTCCTGCTTGCGGATGTGCTCGGCCACGAGGGCTGCCTGCTTGGCCTGATATTCCGGCGACATTGGCTTGGCATAACCCGCGGCGGTCTCGGCCTGCTTGAACTCGTCGTCGATCATCGCGACGAATGCCGCGCCCAGGGACTCCACCTGTTCCTTGGTGGCGGGGCGCACGTCCGTGGCGGAGACGATGGCGCCGAGGCGCCGCGCCGTGGCGATGGCCTGCAGGCCCGCCACGCCCACGCCCATGACGAAGACACGGGCCGGCGCGATCGTTCCGGCCGCCGTCATCATCATGGGAAATGCGCGGCCGAATTGGGCGCAGGCGTCGATTACCGCCTTGTAGCCTGCGAGGTTGGCCTGCGACGACAGCACGTCCATCGCTTGCGCGCGCGAAATCCGCGGAATGAACTCCATCGCGAATGCGCTTGCGCCGGCCTGGGCGAGCTTCGCGATAGTCTCTTTTTCTCCGTAAGGCGCGAGTAGCGCGGCGAACACCGCACCCTTCATGAGCGCCGCGATCTCACTCGCCTCCGGTCCGCGCACCTTCAGGACGATATCGGCGTCTTTCAGCGCGGACGCCGCGTCCGGCGCGATGGAAGCACCGGCGGACGTGAAATCCGCATCCGCGATCCGCGCACCGGCGCCCGCGCCTGTCTCGACGGTTACGTCGAGCCCAAGCGCCTTGTACTTCTTCACGGTATCCGGTGTCCCGGCGACGCGCCTTTCGCCGGCGCGGCGTTCCTTCAGGATCGCGAGTTTCATCAATCGTGCGTGCGGAAACAGGCGAGGAAGGCCAGCAGGGCCACATTGCCGATGATCATCCACTTCACGAAGGAGAGGAACCCATGCCAGGTACGAAGATGTTCCTTGATGTCCATCGTGCCGCCGCCCTGGTGCAGCAGTTCCTTGTCGGTTTCGGATTCCATGCCTGATCCCCAAATCGCGAACGGCGGCGACTATAGCAAAGCGTCCCCGCCCGGCAACCACGCGTCAGGCGGGCGTTCGCGTCGATACCGAATGGTTCCAGTCGGCGAGCAGGGCCCGCAACGCCGCCACCAGCGCCAGGGGCTGGTCGAGCATCACGTGGTGCTGAGCCTCCGGGATCGTCACCACGGGCGCCGCCCGCCCCAGCAGGTTGAACATGTAGTCGCCGATTTCGGGCGGCATCAGGATGGAATTCTCGCCCCGGAAGATGGCAATGCGGCACTTGGTGGCCCGCAGCCGGGCGGCGGTATCGCCGATCGAGAAGCGCTGCCAGATGGCAGGGTCGAATTTCCAGGTGAACCCGCCCTCGACGCCCTTCAGCGAGCGGCGGCCCACCCAGTCCACGATGTAGAGATTGTCGCAGGTCTGAGGCGGCATCAGCCGGAAGCGGGCGAGCGCGGCAGCCATGGTCGGATAGACCTTGTGTGGCTTGATGACCCGTTTGGGCGGACCGCCCGGCCGATCCGGCGGGTTGACCGGCGAATCCACGATCACAGTGCCGGCCAGCCGGTCGCCATGCAGGGCGCCGGTCAGCATGGTGACGAAGCCGCCGAAACTGTGCGCCACGATGATGGGCGGTTCGCCGGGGGCGAACATGCCCGCGTCTTCGCAAACCGCAAGCTGCTCCTCGACGAAGGTTTCCATCGAGTAGGTCTGGCGCCAGCCGGAATCGCCCATGCCGGACAAGTCCATGGCCGCCACATTGTATTCGCGCGCGAGGAACGGCGCGATGAAGCTCCACCAATAGGCATGGGCCGCGTTGCCGTGCACCAGGAGAAGACCCGGACGGAGACGATCGCCCCACCGCAGATAGTGGATCGGGGCGCCCTGGACCTCGACGAAACGGCTCTCAGGCGCGTCCGCGGTCACTCGCCCGAACCAGGCGGGGGCGGCCGGCACGACTCCGGCCAGCGGCGCGAGCGGTCCTTCTGACGGCATCACGAAGGCGGTTTCGCTCACCTACCGGCGCTCCGGACGTTGGCCCAGCGTCTTGAACACGCCGGTACCGGTCATCAACGTGCGCCCGCCCGACCAGATGTTTCCTTTGACGGTGAAAACATCGTCCTCATCGCCCACGACCAGGGCGTTGCCCTCCACCCAGTCGCCCAGCCTCGCAGCCGACAGGAAATCCGTCACCAGCCGGACAGTCACCCAGTAGTGATTGCGCTTTCGCAACGAGACCGCATGTCCGAAGGCGGTATCGGCGAACGCCATGAGCATCCCCCCATGGCAGTTCATCATGCCGTTGGTGTGGTGCTCGCAAACGAGGAACGCGCGGGTGTAGCCCGCTTCGCCGCCCAGGCGCTCGTAGAGCGGGCCGATCTGGCGGCCAAAGCCACGGAACCAATCCATGCGCCGATAGCCTTCCGGGATGGCCGGCGCGTCGTCTTCGAGAAGGTCGTCGGTCATGCGTTCCGCCACTCTAGCCATGCGCCGTGCGGGTGGCAAAGCGCGAGCTGTCGTGTGTTTTTGGTGCCGTCGTGATAGCGGCTCAGCAATAGTGGCACCTCGCCCGCGCTCACCAGCGAGCCCTCGGCCGACAACCGCCACAGCGGGCGGCGCAGTCCCGCCATGGTCAGGATGTCGTCAAGCGCATCGCGCATCGCTTCGGAAAACTGGTAGGTGACGTAGGTGTGATAGACACAAAGCTGCCAGTCCTGGGGAATTTCGGCCAGCACGTCGGGCAGCAATGTCAGCGCATCGCCGGCGCGTATGTCCCGCTTCACACCCTGCGCGATCGCTATCGCGCGTTCGAGGCGCGCGAACCGAGCGATGTTGTCCGGCCACACCAGGGCGCGCAGCCAATGGCGCCAGTAGTCGTCATCGAGATCGACAGGATTGAGCTCCAGACCGACGCGGCTGGCGACCCTCGGCGAAAGGCCTATGGGCGGGCGGATGTCGCCGCGCAATTCGCAGTCCAGCGTCAGGGGTGCGTCATCGGGGCCGACGAAATATTCCTCGCTCCCTCCCCGATAGCGGATGCGGTACCTGTCCCAGATCATGTTGAGCCCCGCGCTTGGACCGATCTCGATCAACGCCAAGGGCTCGCCGGCCTCCTTCGCCACGGCGCGAAAGCCCGCATGCAGTGTCGAGCAGCGTGCGACTTCGTTGGTGTTGGTGACACCGTTCGCGATGAGGGCCGCGAGCTCCTCGCGATGGACGTCGACGAAGTTCTTGAAGGCTGGGAATGCGCCTTCGACATATGTCCCGCCGTTGAGATTGGGGTAGAACCGGCGCAACCCGTCATCGGCGCCGCGCAGCAGAAGGTAATGCACTGAGGCGAGAATGATGTTGGCGTGCGGCTGTCCCCGCCTGGTATGGCTCGCGAAAGCCTTCAGGCCGGCATCCGCGCCGATGCCGCGAACGATATCCGCATAGAGCGGCGCGTCTGCTCGCCGGCACTCCTCCAGGAAAAAGTCCCAATAGTCGAACCCTTCCTTCATGTCCCCTCCGGCAGCGGAACGCCCGCCTGCTTGAATGCCGCGCGCTGGCGGCTGGCAAGTGCCTCGACGTCGAATCCCGCGATTTCTTCCTCGAACAGCCGGTGAAAGTTCAATCGCGCGCCGAGGCGGACAAGCGCGCCGCCCAATCCGATCGCCGCGCGATCCATGAATACAAATTCACGCGGCGGCCGGATTCCGCCCAGCGCGCGGATCCTGCCGTGCACTTCGTTCGCCTGTTTGAGCCCATACTCCGCGGCCGCGACGCCGTTGTCCACGACCCGCACGCGGTCATCCAGCAGCGGATCGAAGATGAACTTTGCCCACAGATTGAGCACCTGGACCATTTCCGGCGACACAGTGTCGAACCCCCAGGCACGGTAGGCCTTCGCGGCCAGCGCATCGTCCTTCTTCTGGATGGCGCGAAAGAGTCCGATCACGCCCGCCACGAAACCGGGCGTGAACGTCCGCACGCAGCCATAGTCCAGCAGATTGATCCCGCCGCCCTTGCGCACTGCGTAGTTGCCCAGATGCGGATCTCCGTGGACTACGCCGTAACGCGCGAACGGGCTCCACCACGCCTTGAACAGGGCGATCGACGTGGCGTTTCGCGCTTCGAGATCGGCGTTCTCGAACTCGACGATCGGCCGGCCTTCGAGCCAGGTCATGGTCAGAAGGCGCTTCGTGGAGAGCGATGAAATTGGCGCCGGCACCGCGACATCGCCGCGATGTTCCAGCATCTTCGCATAGAGCCGCATATGCGCGGCTTCGAGCGCGTAGTCGAGTTCCTCGCGGAGCCGCACGGCCACTTCGCGGCCGAATTCGGAAGTATCGATGGTGGGATCGATACCGCGCTGGACCGCGAGCCAACCCTTGAGCTGGCGCACATCGGCATCGACGGCCGAGCTCATGTCCGGATATTGCAGCTTGCAGGCGAGCGCCGTTCCGTCCTTGGCCGTTGCGCGATGCACCTGACCGAGAGACGCCGCGTGCGCGGCCTCGCGCTGGAAGTTCTTGAACTTCTTTTCCCAATCGCCACCCAGTTCCGCCGCCATGCGCCGCCGGACGAATGCCGCGCCCATTGGCGGAGCGTTGGACTGCAATGTCAGCAAGGGCGCGGCGACTTCGGGCGGCAAGACGCCGGGCACCGTGGCCACGAATTGCGCCGCCTTCATCACCGGCCCGCGCAGATTGCCCAGTACCCGGGTGAGATCGGCCGCATTGGCGGCGCTGATCACGTTCGTGCCGCCGAGCCTGCGGCCGGCGCCCCTCGCCGCCACCCCCGCCATGCCGGCGGAGACCTTGGCCATGCGTGCCAATCTGCGGGTGAAGCTTGTCTCCTCGTCCGCCATCGCTCAGCTTCGCGCCGCCATCACCTCGTCCGCCGCGCGAACACCCGACTGCAATGCGCCCTCCATGTAGCCATACCAGTGCTCGGCCGCCTCACTGCCGGCCCAGTGGATGCGGCCGCAGGCTTCGCGCAGCGCCGTGCCGTAATTCGTGAGCAGTCCGGGCGGCATGAAGCCGACATAGCCGCGCGCCCATTCGTCCGCCACCCAATCCTTCTCCGCATAGCCGATGAGGTCGTTGGCCTCAGGCCCGAACACGTCGACCAGGCAATCGACGACCTTTGCGCGCCGCTCGTTGCCGCCCATGGCGGAAATCTCGTACGCCTTGGCGCCTTCGATGAAGCCGATCAGCAAGGCGGGGCCGCCTTCTTGCGTGTCCTCGAGCACTAGCCCGAGGGTCCGATCGTTGGTAGCGACCTGCCCCGAATAGCCATTGCGCCGCCAGAACGGCTCGTTGTAAGCCGCATGCACCTTGATGATCGCGCCTTGCGGCATGCGCTGTTGAAGCGACGCTCGGCGGGCGGAAATCGCCGTGCCGAAATCGATGCGCTGGCAAACCGACGGCGGCATGGCAACGATCGCGTCATCCGACTGAAACGTCTGCTTGTCGGTCACGACGGTAACGCCGTGCTCACCCTGCATTACCGCGCGCACGGGCGACGACAGCACGACGCGCGAACCCAGTTCGGCGGCCAAGCGGCGCGCGATCTGGTGCGCACCGCCCTTGAATTTGGCGTCCACCGCCCCGCCCTCGACGTTCATCAGATAGTCGAGCCCGCCATTGGAGCGCAGCATCTCCAGCAGCCAGAGATAGGACACTTCGCCCGCCTCCGCGCCATAGGCGCCGCTCGGCACCAGTCCCGCGAAACCGCGCGTCATCTTCGTGCTCAAATTCTTGCGTGCCCAGGTCGCGAGCGTTTGCGCGTCCCACTCCTTCGCGCCTGGTGCGGTCCACGGCGCGCCGCGCGGCAGGGTCTTCATCTCCTTGTTCCAGCGCGACTGGAGCATGGCGAGCTCGACGAGCGAAATCGGGCCCAGCCTGGGAACGTTTCCCTTGAACTCGCTCTTCTTGCCACTGAGCGACAGCACGGCCTTGCCCTGGTTGTACTGGAGGTACGTCTCCATCCCGAAGCGCCGCGCCTCGCCGGCCAGCAGGTCGTGACCGGGGCCGATCCACTGCGCGCCGCGATCGATGACCCTGCCGCACAATTCGCCGGCCTCGACCCGACCGCCGACCCGATCGCGCGCTTCCAGCACGATGACGCTTTGGCCCTTCGCAACCAGCGTGTCCGCCGCCTTCAGGCCCGCTAAGCCAGCACCGATTACGATTGTGTTGACGGGCTCGGCCATCCTTTACCCCTTTTTCATCAAGCCAGCGGCCTTGCGCACAGGACCGGCGACTTACGTGCTTTCCTATAGCGGCGCGGGTGTCGCAAAGCGATACGGCTTAAAGCGGTTTTTACCGTCCCTGGGCCACTATCCGCAGTCAGTTTCGGGGAAATGCTCATGGCGCAGACCATTCTCATAGTCGATGACGATCCGGTGCAGCGCCGGCTTCTCGAAGCCGCGATCACGCGCGCCGGGCATACCGTCGTCACAGCGCCGGGCGGCCAGCCCGCACTCGATCTGCTCAACGGTCCGCGCGGCGACCAGATTGCCATCGTCCTGCTGGATCTGGTGATGCCCGACATGGACGGCCTGATGGTGCTGGCCAAGGTGCGGGTCACCCATCCCGAACTGCCCGTGATCGTGCTGACGGCCAAGGGCGGTATCGATTCGGCTGTCGAGGCCATGCGCGCCGGCGCCAACGATTTCCTCGTCAAGCCGGCAAGCCCGGAACGCATCACGGTCTCGATCCGCAACGCGCTCAAGATCGGCACATTGTCCGGCGAAGTCACGCGCCTGAAGAAGAAGGCGGACAACCGCCTGGTCTTCGACGATCTCATCGCCAAGTCGAGTGAGATGCGCCAGGTGATCCGACTGGGCCAGCGCGCCGCGCAATCCAACATCCCGATCTTGATCGAAGGCGAGTCCGGCGTCGGCAAGGAGCTGGTCGCGCGCGCGATCCAGGGATCGTCCGACCGTTCCGGCAAGCCGTTCGTCACGGTGAATTGCGGCGCCATTCCGGAAAACCTCATCGAATCCATCTTGTTCGGCCACGAGAAGGGCTCGTTCACCGGCGCCACCGACAAGCACCTCGGCAAGTTCCAGGAGGCTGACGGCGGAACCCTGTTCCTCGACGAAATCGGCGAGTTGCGTCTCGACATGCAGGTCAAGCTTTTGCGCGCCCTGCAGGAAGGCGAAATCGACGCCGTCGGCGGCAAGCGCCCTGTGAAGGTGGACGTGCGCATCATTTCCGCCACAAACCGCGATCTGGCCGAGCGCGCCCGTGAGGGCCTGTTCCGCGAGGATCTCTACTATCGCCTGAACGTATTTCCCATCTTCGTGCCACCGCTGCGGCAGCGCCGCGAGGACGTGCCGGCGCTCGCGCGCCATTTCATCGCGCGCTTTGCGGCGGAAGAAAACAAGCCCGTTACCGGCCTCTCGCCGGAGGCGACCGATCTGATTGCGCGCTTCGATTGGCCGGGCAATGTGCGCCAGCTCGAGAACACGATCTTTCGCGGGGTCGTCCTCTGCGACGGCGCCATGCTCGATGTCTGCGACTTTCCGCAGATCGCAGCCGCGATGGGCGTGGATGCCCAGGTACGACGCCCGGTCGCGACGGCGGAGGCGCCGCTGCGTACCCACCACGCCGCGATCCCATCCCGCATGCCTGCCGTGGAAACCTCGCCCTATGCACTCTCCGCGACCGACGCGGCCGGCCACATGCGCAAGCTCGAGGACATCGAGGCGGAAACCATCCGGATGGCGATCTCGCGCTACGAAGGCCACATGTCCGAAGTCGCCCGCCGCCTCGGCATCGGCCGCTCTACGCTCTACCGCAAGCTCAAGGACCTCGGCCTGGAACATCACGTCGCCGGAGACGCCGAAGAGGCGCCCCGCCAGGCGACCGGCTGACATCGCCGCGACTGGCGGCTGGAATGCCCGTCCGGCTATAGTCCGAGCCGGGTTCGGGGCCGCGCATGGATTGGGTGTTTTCAATAACCGACAGCGAGCGCGTCACGGGGGCGTTCGGCGCGGAACGACAGGCGCAAATTGCAGACGCCCTGCGCCGGAACGGCTGTCTCGTGCTTCGGGGTGCCGTTCCCCTTTCCACGATCGATGCGATGCGAGCGGAATTCGACAGCCAGTGTGGCGTGCTTGGCCTCTCAGGGCTTGCGGCGCGTGCCGCGCAGCCGCCGCCCAGACCCGTGCTGAACGTCGGCGATAAGCGGTTCGAGATTGCGCCGCGAATGATTGGTGCGCTCGCGAGCAGCACCGTCTTGGCCAGCCCCCTGATCCACCGCTTCCTCACCGGAATCCTGTCGACCACGATGCGGCTGAGCGGTTTCACGTTCGTGGTCTCCTATCCAGGCGCCACGGCGCAACACGTACACCGAGACCACGCGCACCTTTTCACGGAACCGGGTGCGGGGACCCAGCTCCCGTGTTACGCCGTGAACGTCGCAATTCCGCTGGTCGACGTGGACTCCGAAACCGGGCCGACCGGTGTGTGGCCTGGATCGCACCGGGCATCGGACGGAACCCAACCGCTGCTGAACACCGTCACAACGATACCGCTGGCGCGCGGCGATTGCCTGCTTCTCGACTATCGCACGCTGCATGTCGGCCTTCCGAACCGCAGCCAGACCGTCCGGCCCATCGCCTATCTCGTCTACGCGCGCACATGGTTCTTCGACGAGCTCAATCACACTACGCGGACACCGCTCGATATGACGATCGAAGATTACCGCGCACTGCCCGATTCCATCCGTCCGCTGCTCATGCGCGTCTACACCCAACACATGCGAACGGAGTATCTGCGCAAATCAGCACTGACGTGAGCGTGCTCAGCCGGCCAATCCCATCGCCTGACGAAAAGCGAAGCGCACCTCGTCCTCGGTTGAAAACGGTCCGCCTGGCCAGGGGCCGCTGCGGTTCCAGGCGAAGCTCTGGCCGCCGCCGAAGAAGCCGTCCGTGGCGTGAAAGCCCAGCGCCCGATAGACTTCGAACTGCTCTTCGGAAAAGAACTGGTCGCCGGTGGATTCGTGAGGAAACGAAGGATTGCGGCGTTTGTAGTTCACCACATAGTCCGCTTCATCGCCCGTCATCGACGCCTTGACGTAGAGCAGCAGGCCGTCGGAACCGTCCGAATAGTGAATCGACCCCACGGCGCAATGCGGACCATTTGACATCGTGATGGGTTCCCCCGCTTCGGCGGCCTTTGTCACTGCATTCGACACACGGGCTATATCCTGCCAGGGAATGTCGATTCGGATGCCGAGATCGATGCGGGCGTAACGCTGCACGATCGACAAAGCGTTGAAGCTCAGCTCCGGGTCCGCCTCGCCGTCCACCACGATGATCGCGCGGCAGCGGCGCGCCAGAAGCTGATAGAGACCGAGGTTTTCGATATGTCCGCCGTCGGTCAGATAGATATCTTGTTTCGTCTCGTCCAACCCGCCAAACATCTCCAAGAACAGGTAGAACCCGAAGAACTTCGACAGCCGGCGGCCGAGCGACTCGCGCAGCTGGTTCCACGCTGGTGCGAAGATCTGTCCGAGAGTTTCGGCATTGTTGTGCTCCATCAAGGCGGAGAGATTCGAGGACAATTTCGCGGCCTTCAACAATCGGCCGCCGACCACGGCTGGCGCCAGATTGGCGGCATAGCTCACCGTGCGACTTGCCAGCCTGCCCAGCGTGTCCCTGCGCTCGACAAAATAGGGGTTCCGCATCCAATAGCCGAGCCGGACATTCAGAAGCGTCAACGTCGGCGTGAGCGGCCGGATCGACGCCGAGCCCATATTCGACGACACCGCGGCGCCCGATATCGCCATAGCTGTCGCCAGATTCAGATGCCCATCATCGTCTTCCATCAGGCCGGTGTCGACATAGCCGGTTACCGCGCTGCCGACATATTTCGGGCTGAACAGGAAAAACGTCGCGTTGCGTCCCCGGCGATTGGCGAACTTCGAGCCTTGCAGGTTGATCGCCGCGTTGATGAGATGATAGGGGCCGCCGGTGTCCGGCGAGACATCCGTCAGCTTCCGTGCGTCGAGGGGAACAAGATCGTCCATATCGGGTCCGGACTTTTCGCGCCAATGCGGATCGAACAGAAACGCCTTGCTGAGCTTGTCGCGGTAGAGCTGGTGCAGGGAGTTCGCGTTGGCGCCAAACCCGAGCGCCACCGTCCAAAGAACAATGCCGGTCCAGAACAACGCCCAAGTCTCGGACATTTGCCAGCCAGTCAAAGGAATCACGATGGGCCAGCAAATCCCCAACGGTCCCGGACATTTGACCGGGTTATCGAGGATGTCCATCGCCTTGAGCGTTGCCGCGAGATAGAGGAGCCACAACAGCAGCGGCAGCACGGCCGCCGCCAGAAGCACAAGCGCTTCCGCGAGGATGCGCTTGAACAGCGCTGACAGATCCTGGCGCTGGGCCGTCGTCTTGAGAATTCCGGCGAGCTTGTCACTGAAAAACGCCACTATCGCGGCGAACGGCGCCGAGACCGACGCGAATACCTCCGCTATCCCCTTGGCATTCGATTCGACGATCAGATCGTGAAACTTGGCGATCGCGAGCGGTTGAACGTCGAGTACGGCGACACCGATCAGAACCACGATGATGTACCGCGCAGTTTTTATCCACGGCCCACGGACGTCCGTCCCCTGCGCACCCGAAATCGAGCGGCGCAGCGCCCAGAACACGAGATAGACACCGAGGATCGCTGCGACCCATCCTGTCAGCGCAAACGGATACGGACCGACCAGCGGATTGACAAGCGGATGCCCGATCCAGCCATCGGCATAGCGCGACAGAAAGCTGCCTGTGTTCAGGGATTCCATATTGGGGAACGCAACCAGGGTTCCCGAAACCAGGATGATCGTGGCGGCCACCACGAAGAATGCGTTCACGGAAAGCCCGCGAAGAACGACGGCAATCGCGTCTACGAAGCTCGAACCCCCGCGGGGCAAAATGTAATTTGAGAAATCGCGCAGATGCCCGACGGCGGGTTTGTCACGGAATTCCTTCGGCGCGGCGAATGGGAATTCCTGAAACGTACCCCCTGCGGACGGCGGCTGCGACATGGCGGCTGACACCGCCGCGCCGGTGTAGCCTCCACCGGATACCGTGGAGAGATAGTCGATCTGACCGATCAGGTCGCGCGCCGCGAGCGATTGCAGTGCGCCAAGGCAGAACGCCGCCGATCTAATGCCGCCGCCGGACAGTGCAACGCCCGCCGTATCGAACAGCGGCAGTTCGCCACGCTCATCGAGTTTGGGCACAGCGGGCTCGACCGGATTGCGCGAGTGTTTGGCGCGGCGCGCGGCAATCACCGTATGCTCGCCGGAAATGACTGCCCGGAAGCGTTCGGCAATCAGCCGCTCTTCAAGGCTCGAATCCTCGGGCGGCGAGCCTTGCTCACGCTGCTTCTTGCGGAATGGCCACATCGGTCCAGCCCCGTCCTGTCTTGCCAAGTCCTACAATATTGGCGACGAGGCAAGGACGTGAGAACTGGATTGGACAGAACTGGGGATAAGTCCCGCAGTCGGAGAGCAAATGAAACCCAAATTGAGGACTTGGCCTCAATGGCGCATGCCGAGCGCGCTCATATAGAGATCGAGGATAGCGTCCTGCTCCTGGCGGTCGGCGGTGTCGAGCTTTCTGAGACCAACCACCTTGCGCATGATTTTGGTGTCGAAGCCTTGGCCCTTGGCTTCGGAATAGACCTCGCGGATGTCGGTGGCGAGCGCCGCCTTTTCTTCCTCGAGCCGCTCGATTCGCTCGATGAAGGATTTCAGGTGTTCTTTCGCGAAGCCGCTCTTGGCCATGATGCGTCCCGGAATTTCTGAAGGGCGCGGACACTAGCCCGCGCCTGCGTCTATGCGCAATGGGCCTAGCTGTGAGTACTTTTGCCGCGCGCGAACGCCGCTTCCTGCTCGGATGTCGCGTCCTTCTGGTAGCGCTTTTTCCATTCCGACGGCGCCATGCCATAGACGATTTTACGGGCCTCGTCCTTTTCGAGCACGATGCCCCTCTCCGCCGCGGCTTCGCGATACCAGTCCCCGAGGCAGTTGCGGCAGAAACCGGCGAGATTCATGAGATCGATGTTTTGCACGTCCGTTCGCGCGCGCAGATGCGCCACCAGTCTTCGAAAAGCGGCCGCCTCCACCTTGGTTCTCGTGTCCTCGTCCATCGCAGTCCTTCCCTTCAATGGCCGTGTGAAGTGGATGGCGGGCCGCCCCAATTCGCGGAGCGCCGCATCCAGCGCCGGCTTGAGCCGCACCACCATCGCAAGCGCGGTGGCGTCCGTCGCAACCAGGTCCTGGCGAATCTCAATTAGCACGTGCGGCAACCCGTTCATCGTGCCATGGCGGTAGAGGCAATCGTTCTCCAGCTCGCCGGAATAGGGCTCATTGTCGCCCACGACGAAACCCGCCCTCGCAAGTGCTTCCAGGAGGGGTTTCGCCAGAC
The DNA here is from genome assembly GCA_050728855.1 of Rhizomicrobium sp. Classification (GTDB taxonomy): domain Bacteria; phylum Pseudomonadota; class Alphaproteobacteria; order Micropepsales; family Micropepsaceae; genus Rhizomicrobium. The sequence continues at coordinate 25,584 of JBOHKI010000020.1, forward strand.
GGTCGTCCCGATCCCATAGCACGCCCACTTCCCATGGGCGGCGAAAGCCTTTCCAGACCGGCGTGAAACTGTGGACCGACACGAGGATCGGCACAGTGCGAAACCTCGTGATCTCACCGGCGATGGCGGAATGATAAGGCGCGTGAAAGTTCTCGATCCGCCGCGCTATCTCCTCTGGCCCAGCGCTGCGGTTTCCCGGGATGATGCGCCCGTCCGACAGTTTCATGACTAGGGTTGGGTCGTCTTCACCGCGGTTGAGATCAATCAGCAGCCGCGACCAGCCGGCCAGAATGGCGGGAGCGCCATAGGACTTGCACAGCGCGCGGGTCACCTCCGCCGCGCCAATGTCGCAGGCGATATGTGTCGCAAAATCGCCTTGGTCGAGGCCTAGCGTTCCATAGCCGACGGGAAGCGCGCTGGACGCATGATCGCATACGAATATGAGCCCCGCGCCTTCGCGCTGAGAATCGATCCGTTCGTAGGGGCAATCGTCCATCGCGCGATCATAGCAAACCGCGCGTTGACACCAATCCGGCCTTGCGCGACACCCTGATATGCGCTGTTTGGTTGCATCGATGACCCTTTTTGCCGGCATCGCCGTAGGGTTGGGGCCGGCCCAGGCTGGATTTACGCTGTGCAACAGGACGGCGCACGCTGCCAGGGTGGCGCTGGGGCGCTTTGACGGCACGGATTGGGGAAGCGAAGGCTGGTGGTCCGTCGGTCCGCGCCAATGCGCGCGGTTGATCCCGGCGGCGCTGGACGCCCGTTACTACTATCTTTACGCCAGCGATGGCGGTGCCGGAACCTGGGACGGCGGTTTCGGCTTCTGCGTGGCGGAGACCGCCAAATTCACCGTGGCCGGCCGCGAAGACTGCGCCGGGCGCGGCTATGTGCGCCGGGGCTTCTATCAGGTCGATACCGGCCAGGACACGGACGTTACGAAATCGATTTCGGATTGACGGCATGAAACGCGGACGCAAGACCAAGATCGTCGCCACCATCGGGCCGGCCACCTCGTCGCCCGAAATGCTCCGGGCCCTGTTCGCCGCCGGCGTGGACGTATTCCGCATCAACATGAGCCACACATCCCATGACCGGCTGCGCGAGCTGCACGCCATGGTGCGCGCGCTTGAGACCGAAGCCGGGCGGCCGGTCGCGATCCTGGTGGACCTCCAGGGTCCCAAGATCCGGCTGGGCATGCTGCCGGGAGGCGCGGTGACGCTCACGGACGGCGAACGCATTCACCTCATCCGCGCGGAGAAATCCGACGATCCCAAGGTGCTGCCCATCCCGCATGCCGAAGTGTTCGCGGCGCTGAAGCAGAAACACGGATTGATGATCGACGACGGCCGCATCCGCCTGCGTACTTTCGCCGCCAAATCCGATTCCGCGGAAGCTTTCGTAGAAGTGGGTGGCATTGCTCGCGACAAGAAGGGCGTCAACCTGCCCGACACGCTGCTGGCGGTTTCGGCGATGACGGACAAGGACCGCGCCGACCTCGACGCAGCTCTCAACCTCGGCGTCGACTGGATCGCGCTTTCCTTCGTGCAGCGCCCGGACGATGTGGCGGAATTGCGCAAGCTCGTGAATGGCCGTGCCGGCGTACTTTCCAAAATCGAAAAGCCGAAGGCGCTGGAGTCGCTCCCGGCCATTCTCGAATTGTCCGATGCGCTGATGGTTGCGCGCGGCGATCTCGGTGTGGAGTTGCCGCTGGAGGCCGTGCCCGGCCGCCAGAAGGAAATCACACGCGCGGCACGCAAGGCAGGTAAGCCCGTGATCGTCGCCACTCAGATGCTGGAATCGATGATCGAGTCCGAGGCGCCGACCCGCGCCGAGGTCTCCGACGTCGCGACGGCGGTGTTCGACGGCGCCGACGCCGTGATGCTTTCCGCCGAAACCGCGACCGGCAAGCATCCCGTCGAGGCGGTCGCCGTCATGGATCGCATCGCCACCGCCGTCGAAGGTGGACCGCTCTATCAATCCTTTCTCGACGCCCAGCGCAGCGCGCCCGAAGAGACCACGCCAGACGCCATCCTCGCCGCGGTGCATGACGTGGCGCACACCATCCGCGCCCGCGCAATTGTCTGCTGGACCAAGACGGGATCGACGGCACTGCGCGCCGCCCGCGAAAGGCCTGAAGTACAGATATTGGCGCTCACGCCGCTCGAGCAGACGGCGCGGCGGCTCTCCATCGCCTGGGGCGTACATTGCGTGCACACCGAGGACGCGCACGATCTTGATGACATGGTGGTCCGGGCGTCGAACATCGCCTATCAGGAGGGTTTCGCCGGCGCCGGCGAGCGCATCGTGATCACCGCGGGTGTTCCGCTGGGCACACCCGGCGCGACCAACATGCTGCGCGTAGCCTTTATCGGCGGGCGCTAGCTGCGGCCAATCACCCCTGAGATTTCCAGCGCCCGGCCGCTTCGGTGTCCGATGCTCTGGCTTCTACCCATTCGGCGCGGCCGGCGCGCTCCTCCAGCTTCCAGAACGGCGCGCGGGTTTTCAAGTAGTCGATCAGGAATTCGCAGGCCCGGAATGCGGCCTCGCGATGCGCGGATGCCACCGCCACCAATACGATGTTGGCACCCGGGCCGAGCCTGCCGACCCGATGGATGACCGTCACCCCCATGAGCGGCCAGCGGGTGCAGGCTTCCTCCACATGGCGGGCGATCTCGCGTTCGGTCATGCCGGGATAGTGCTCGAGATTGAGAGTCACGTCGCCGCGTACGATGCCGGTGAATGTGGCGACCGCCCCCACGCTTTGCGAGCGAAGCGCCGCAGCTTCGGCGCCTGCATCGAAATCCGCTTCCTTGACGCGGATCGAGATCATCCGCCCGTCACCGGCGGAAAGAACGCAACTTCGTCGCCTGGCGAGATTGCCGCGTCGAACGCGACATGTTCCTGGTTGACGGCGGCGCGCAGGCGCTTGGGATCGGCGAAGGCGTCCGCGAAGCCTGGGCCACGTTCGCCGAGCCAACGCGCGAGATCGCCGACAGTGCGCACGCCGTCCGGCAGCGCGATCTGTTCCTCGCCGCGGCCGGTCTTCTGACGTACCCAGGCGAAGTAGAGTAGCGTCACGCGCCTTCTCCACGGCGCAAGTGCCTGAGTCCCGCTCGGAAATAGATATATCCGGTGAATACGGTCAGCCCGGCCGCGATCCACAAGCCGATATAGGCGGCGTAGCTGTAGCTCGTGCCCAGCACTTCGGGTAAGTGACGCGCCGCGATCGGTTCAAGGATCATTGCGCCGATCGCGACCATCTGGATGGTCGTCTTGAGCTTGGCAAGCGCGGTGACCGGAATGCTGACAGAGGCACCGGCCAGAAATTCGCGCAAACCCGACACCAGGATTTCGCGTGACAGGATGACGAGCGCCGGCACAAGCCGGAGCAGGCTTTGAAGATCGGGCCCGAGGATGAATTGCTGCACATTGCCCTCAGCCACCAGCATCATCAGCGCCACGGCCACGAGGATCTTGTCCGCGATCGGGTCCAGCATGCGTCCGAATTCCGAGCCGGCGTTGAGCTTGCGTGCGGCGAGACCGTCCAGGGCGTCGCTGAGCCCGGCGATGCAGAACGTCCCGAAGGCGACAAGCCGCCAAGCGTCTCCCCCCAGGACGAAGGTCACCGCGAAGACGGGCACCAGCAGGATGCGGCTGATGGTAATGGCGTTGGGCAGGCGGAACATGTGGCCAGTCTAGGGTGTCAGGAACCCGGATGGAAGAAATCGTAGATCTTTTTCGCCAGTGTCCCGCTCACCCCGCCCACCGACTCCAGATCGGCGAGGCTGGCCGCGGACACAGCCTTGGCCGATCCGAAATGCTGTAGCAGCGCGCGCTTGCGGCCCGCGCCCACGCCCGCGATTTCGTCCAGCGGATTGGCGCCGATGGCTTTCGACCGCTTCTTGCGGTGACTGCCGATGGCGAAGCGATGCGCCTCGTCGCGCAGGCGTTGCAGATAGTAAAGGACCGGACTGCGGGGATCGAGGCGGAAGGGCTCGCGACCCTGCATGTAGAAATGCTCGCGACCGGCATCGCGATCCGGCCCCTTGGAAATCCCCACCAGCAGCACGTCCTCGACACCCAGGTCCTCGAGCACGCTTTGCGCGACGGCAAGCTGTCCGGGGCCACCATCGATCAGAGCCAGGTCCGGCCACTTTGTCCTGGCGTCCTCGCTCTCCTTGACCAGCCGCGAGAACCGCCGGGTCAGCACCTCGCGCATCATGGCATAATCGTCGCCCGGTACGGTCTCCTTGTCCCTGATGTTGAACTTGCGGTACTCGCCCTTCTCGAAGCCATCCGGCCCCGCCACGATCATGCCGCCCAGGGCATTGCTGCCCTGGATGTGGGAGTTGTCGTAGACTTCGATGCGGCGCGGCGGCGCCTCCAGAGCGAACGTCTCGGCGACGCCCTCCAGCAATTCGCGCTGCGCGGAATTCTCCGCCATCCGGCGGCCGAGTTGTTCGCGAGCATTGGTCAGAGCCATTTCGACGATCTCGCGCTTCTCGCCGCGGTGGGGCGTCGACACCTCGACCTTGTGTTCGGCCCGCAGTGAAAGCGCTTCGGCCAGCAAAGTGGAGTTCGGCAGATCCTCCGAAGCGAGAATGAGCTTCGGCGCCGGGCGTTCGTCGTAGAACTGCCCGATGAAGCTCTCCAGCACCTCGGCCGTGGACAACTCGCGGTCATGCCGCGGGAAATACGGCCGGTTGCCCCAGTTCTGCCCGCCGCGGAAGAAGAATACCTGAATGCAGGTCTCGCCACCCTGCGTGAACGCGGCGAACACGTCGGCTTCTGCGAAGGTGGCTGGATTGATGCCCTGGCTCGACTGGATGTGGCTCATCGCGCGGATGCGGTCGCGCAGGCGCGCGGCGCGCTCGTAATCCAGCGCCTCTGCGGCGGCATTCATATCGCCGGCCAACCGGTCCTGCACGGCGCGGCTCTTGCCGGCCAGGAACAGTTCGGCCTCACCGACAAGTTCAGCGTAACCTTGGAGGTCGACGCGCCCGACGCACGGCGCGCTGCAGCGCTTGATCTGGAATAGCAGGCAGGGCCGCGTGCGCGATTCGAAGACCGAATCCGAGCACGAGCGCAGCAGGAACGCCCGTTGCAGCGTGTTGAGCGTGCGGTTGACAGCGCCGGCGCTGGCAAAGGGCCCGAAATAGACGCCCCTGGTCGATTTGGCGCCGCGGTGCTTGAGGAGTTGCGGAAAGTCATGGTCCTCGCGCAGCAGGATATTCGGAAACGATTTGTCGTCGCGGTAGGAGACATTGTAGCGCGGCTTCAACCGCTTGATGAGGTTGGATTCGAGAAGCAGCGCCTCGATCTCGCTGGCGGTGGTCACGAACAGCATGTCCGCCGTTTCCGCGATCATGCGCGCGATGCGCTCGGTATGCCCGCCTGTCTTGGCATAGGAGGCGACACGCTTCTTCAGGCTCTTTGCCTTGCCGACATAGAGCACGTCGCCCTTGGCATCGAGCATGCGGTAAACGCCCGGCCCATCGGGAAGCGTCTTGAGGTACGCCTGTATGCGCGCCGGGCCCTTCAGCGGCGCGTCTGCCGTCTCTTCCATGCGCGGCTTATACAGAGCGCGCGGACATCCATCAATTTGCCGTCGTCGGCGCCACCAGATGGGCGAACATGAAGCGCACGGCGAGCAGGATGACCGCCGAAATCGCCATTAGCACCACATGCATCAGCCAGAAGCGCGCGTCCGGCATGGTGCCCAGCAAGCCGCCGAGATAGCCGGTCAGCTGATTGCCCAGGAACAGATGAATGTAATAGATGGCGATCATCGTGCCACCCATGCCCTTAGGCGCGGCGCGCGAGTACAGTGCGAGCCCGACTGGAAGGACGTTGGCGAAGCCCACATCGTTGAGGATGTGGAAGCCCAGCGCCCAATAAAGCGGCACCGGATGATGCGTCGCCGTCGCCACCGCCGCGCAGCCGGCCAGGACCAGCGGGCCCAGCGCGCTGATCGCCACGCCGATGACGATCTTGGTGATCTCGTCCGGCTCGTTCCAACGCCTGCCATACCAGCGCCAAAAGGCGATCACCCCGATCATGGTGACGGTGCTGACGATGGCGTCGAGCGATACGATCCAGGTGATCGGCATGTTGAATCCGAAGAACACCGTCTGGAAATTCTTCTCGCCCCAGACCAGATAGGCGTCGAAGATCTCCTGGTTTCCGACGATGGACAACGCCAGCACCGGCAGGAGCGCCACGAGCAGGATTACCGCCTTCCAATCCCGTGGGGAGAGCGGTGGACGCTCGATATGGTCGCCGGTCTTGCGCCGCGGCTCCGGCGGAAAGGTCTTGCGGCCAGCAAGATAGATGGCGAGCCCGATGAGCATGCCGACGCCAGCGGCAACGAAGCCCAGATGCCAGTCGACCCGCTGTCCGAGATAGCCACAGATGATGGGCGAGATGATGACCGCGAGCTGGATACCCAGGAAGTAGATCTGGAAGCCATCGGCGCGCCTGGGATCGTCTATCCTGTAGAGATCGCCGACCTGGCTGGCGATGTTGCCCTTGAAGCAACCGACGCCGATCAGGAGCATCGTCAACGCGACCAGGAAGGTCGAGTTCAATGCCAGCAGGAAGCTGCCGGCCACCATCAGCAGCGCACCGGCGGTCACGGTGTTGGTGCGGCCGAAGACGCGGTCGGCAAGGAAACCGCCCAGAAGCGGCGTCATGTAGACGAGGCTCGCGTAGGTTTGCGAAGTGTTGGACGCAAGCGCCATCTGCGACTGCGCGCCGTAGATCCATCCGATCAGACGGCGGAACGCATCAAAGCCCCAGACCTGCGTGATGTGCTCCGGCTTCAGCAGATAGTGCGTCAGATACAGCACCAGCAGCGTCTGCATCCCGTAATAGGAGAAGCGCTCCCAGAACTCGGATGACGAAAGCCACGCAAGTCCGATGGGGTGGCCGAGAAACGTCGCGGTCGATCTGGGCGCCGCACCGGGCGCACTGCTGCCGTCACTCACTGGAGTCACCCCAACCGGAAAAACGCTCGCACTGTCGCGAAGCTGGCACAATCGCGCAAGCCCTTGACAGATTACTTCGCGGTCAACGGATTTTCAGACCTGATCGGTCGATTGGCTGCGTCAACCGGGCCGCTGGCGCTCGATCTCCACGCCGCCCGATTCCGCGCCGGGCAGCGCGTGCAGCTTCTCGACCCTGACCCGCGCCGACCTGACGCGCGGATCCTCAAAGCAGGCCTGCGCGATGCGTTCGGCCAGCGTCTCGGCGAGGTTGATGTGGCCCTTGCCGATAATGGCGCGGATGGCGGCGTCGATGGCGCCGTAGTCCACCACGCGGTCGAGCTTGTCTTCGATGACGATCACGTCCTCGACCGCGAGATCGACATTGATGCGCACCGGCTGGAGCTTGCCCTGCTCGTGACCGTAGACGCCGATATGCGCCAACACCTCGAGATTGCGGATGAAGACATGGCGCACGGCCTTGCCGGCGTCGGCGATGCGCAGAGGCTGAACGTTTGACGACATCAGGCGCTGTCCTGCTGCTTCCAGATCAGATGCTGGCCACCGTCCACCGCCAGCGTTTGGCCGGTGACCGCCCGGGCCCCCAGAAGATAGCGCACCGCATCGGAAATATCCTGTGGATCGGAGCCGCGGCCAAGAATCGTCGATTGCCGCTCTCGCACGAAATGCACGGGACTTTGCGCCGCCGCCTTAAGGGTGGGTCCCGGCGCCACGGCATTGACGCGTATGCGCGGGGCGAGTGCCTGGGCCAGCGTCGTCGTCAGCCAGTGAAGGCCCGCGCGGCTCACGCCATAGGACAGGAATTGCGGATCCGGCCTGAACAGGCGCTGGTCCAGCAGATTGACGATGGCGCCGTCGGCAGCCTCGGGCAGCTGACGGGCGAAAGCTTGGGACAGCACGAACGGCGCGCGCAGATTGACCTGCATATGCGCATCCCAGCTTTGTCGCGTCGCAGTATCCCAGTTGTCGTCCACGAAGATCGACGCGCTGTTCACCAGTGCGGTCAGCGGACCCATCTCATTGACGGCACGCGCAACGATCTGTTGCGTGCTCGCCTCATCGGCCAGATCGGCCTTGATGACCGTGGCGCGCCGGCCGGCCTTGCGCACCTGCTCGGCCGCGTCAATCGCATCGGCTTCGGACGAATTGTAGTGGATGGCGACGTCCCAGCCGTCGCGCGCCAGATCGAGCGCGATGGCACGGCCTAGGCGCCTGGCTGCGCCGGTGACGAGGACGGTTCCGGTCATCGGCCGAGCTTAGAACAGTTTTCAGTGATAGCCGATATCGGCCCGCACTTTGCCGCGGAACACCCAATACGACCAGGCCGTGTACATCAGGATCACTGGCAGCAGGAAGAGAGTGCCCACCAGCAGAAAAGCCTGGGTATCGGGCGAGGACGCGGCCTGCCACAGGGTGAAATGGTGCGGCACGATCATCGGCCACAGGCTGATGGCGATTCCCAGATAGGACATCACGAACAGTCCCAGCGCCGCGGCAAAGGGCAGGACCTCCGATTTGCCGCCGAGCGCACGCCACTCCACCAGCGCCAGGACCGCGGTGACAAGCGGAACCGGCACAAGGAAGTAGATGTTCGGTGTCGAAAACCAGCGCTGCGCGATGTCACCGTCCATCAGCGGAGTCCAGATACTGACGACTCCCACGGCCGCCAGCGTGCCCAGGAAGGCTAGCCTGCCATAGCGTCGCGCAAAGGCCTGAAGCTCGCCTTCGGTCTTGATAATCAGCCATCCGGCGCCGAGGAGCGCGTAACCGCAGACGAGCGCCACGCCGGTCAGGAGCGAGAACGGTGTAAAGCAGTCGAATGAGCTTCCCACGAAATGCCGGCCATCGATCTTGAAGCCCTGGATGAACGCGCCCAGAACAACGCCCTGCGCGAAGGTCGCCAGCAGCGACCCGTAATTGAACCCATGATCCCAGAATGTGCGATGCTCGCTGTCGCGGTAGCGGAATTCGAAGGCCACGCCGCGGAACACCAGCGCAAGCAGCATCACCAGGATCGGAAAGTAGACCGCCGGCATGATGATGGCGAAGGCGAGCGGGAACGCGGCGAGCAGTCCCACGCCGCCCAGAACCAGCCATGTCTCGTTGCCGTCCCATATGGGGGCAATCGAGTTCATGATCAGGTTGCGAGAGTTCGTGTCGGGCGCGAAGCCGTAAAGGATACCGACGCCGAGATCGAAGCCGTCGAGCATGACGTACAGGAACACGCCGACGGCGAGAATGAGGGTCCAGATCGGGACGAAATCGATCATGACACGGCCTGTGGCGGTGGAACGACGGGAGCCGCCGGACGGCCGCTCTCGACAGGATCCCTGTCGTCCGCCGCCGGCATACCTTTGCGCACGATGTTGCGCATCAGGATGTAGCCGGCGGGGAACATGACGAGATAGACGACCACATACCCCGCCAGCGAAATCAGAACGTCACCGCCCGTCAGCGACGGCGAAACCGAATCCGCAGTCCGCAGAAGGCCGTAGACAGTCCAGGGCTGGCGGCCGACTTCGGTCGTCGTCCATCCGGCGAGCACCGCCAGAAATCCGAGCGGCGCCGCGAATTCGCAGGCGCGCAGGAACCAGTCCGTGTCGTACAGCCGCTTGCGCAGCCGGAGCCACAGGCCGATCACGATCACGGCCAGCATGAGGATTCCGAGGCCAACCATGGCACGGAAAGCGAAGAATGGAATTGCAACGGGCGGGCGCTGATCTGGCGGAAAATCCTTGAGCCCGGGCACGACGCCGGCGGTGCTGTGGGTGAGGATCAGGCTGCCCAATTCGGGTACCTGCACGACCGCGTGGTTGGTCTCGGCCTGCATATCGGGGATCGCGAACAGCGCCAGCGGCGCATGGCTCTCGGTCGTCCAATGCGCCTCGATGGCCGCGACCTTTGCGGGTTGGTATTTCAGCGTGTTGAGCCCGTGCAGATCGCCCAAGACGATCTGCAGCGGCACCAATACCGTGAGCAGCCATGCCGTGGTGGAGAGCATGATGCGGCCCTCCTCGACATGCCGCCGCCCGCGCAGATACCACGCCGCCACGCCCAGCACGACGAATCCAGTGGTGATGTAGAATGCCGTGACCGTGTGGGCGAGGCGATAGGGGAAGGACGGATTGAAGATGATCGCGAGCCAGTTCGTCGGGAAGAAGCGCCCTTCGACGACCTTGTAGCCGGCCGGGGTCTGCATCCAGCTGTTGGTCGCCAGGATCCAGAACGACGAGAACAGCGTGCCGAACGCGACCATCAGCGCCGCGAAGAAATGCGCCCAGCGCGGCACCAGCCTGCGCCCGAACAGCAGCACGCCCAGGAAAGCCGCCTCGAGGAAGAACGCGGTCAGCCCCTCATAAGCCAGGAGCGGCGACAGCACATTGGCGGTCGCGTCCGAGAAGCGGCTCCAGTTGGTTCCGAACTGGAACGGCATGATGACGCCGGAAACCACGCCCATGCCGAAGGAAACGGCGAAGATGCGGGTCCAGAAGCTGGAGATGCGGAAATAGATGTCCTTCGCGCTGGCGAAATAGAGACCCTCCATGAGCGCGATGTAGGACGCGATGCCGACGGTGAAGGCCGGCAGCAGAATATGAAGTGCCACAACCCAGACGAATTGCAGACGCGAGAGGAATAACGGATCGAGACCCACGTTTGCCCCCATTCGTCAGCGTCCCAATATTGCGCCCCTCCGCCGGACATGGCAACCGGGGATTGCGCCTGCCTATGGCTGGAGCGCATCCCGCAGCGCGCGCAATTCGTCGCGGGCGCGCACGACATAGAGCCCTTCGCCGCATAAGGTGCAGGCGAAGATGGTGCTGTCCGGCGCGCCGTTCAGTACCATCCACGGCCGCAGGCTCGCCGCCGCGTCCAGGTCTCGTATCGCCGCCGACCATTGCCGCGACAGCCCGCGCGCGGCGATCACGCCGGCATAGTCGGCCTGCATCCCCTTCAGCACGACGTCGTAGGCATAGAGCTTGCCCTTGGCGGCGTAGAAGACGTTGTCGCTCGTGGTGTCGAACGGCCAGCCGGACCGGGTTTCGACATGGGTGTCGAGAGCGACGGAGGTATGGTCGAGATCGTCTGCGATGCGCTCGAGAAGCACGCCCAGAGCCGCCGCGCTCCGATCGAACACGGCCTGTCCGTTGGCGAGCCTTGCGTTGTATTCCCGCAGGTCCTTCGCGCCCAAGCGGTACTGCGATGCCGAGGAGTTCCACAGCCACGCATCGGGACGGTAGTGCAGCAGATCGCTCGCCGCCTGGAGTACGTCGTCGGGTTTGCGGTCGTTGAGACCGTGCACGACGCTGGCGAGCGCTTCTATCATGCCCGTCTGATAGTTGGGCATGTCGTCGAGCAGCGCGTTGGGCGAGAACCAGGGCGCGTTCGCGGTCCAGCCATGCTTGTGGACTTCGCGCGTGATGAGCGCCACGGTGTTGGAGACCGTGTGGCTCATGCCGGGCCGCGCCGGAGTCCCTGAAAAGCGCAAATCGTCGTCGATGGTCGAGTGCCACCAGGCGAGCGCCGGGTAGAGCACGAACAGTGCCAGCACGACGCCCAGCGCGGCACGCGTGGCAATGCTCAGGCGCTGATGGGCGACCGCGCCCCGGCCAGCCTCGGCAGCGCGCCCGGCCGACAGCCCGGCACGCGTCCACCACTCCGCGAGGCGCGCACGGATGCCGCGCCATTGCTGGCGGACGGACTGGTCGAACTCCATGGCCCAGCCTTCGATGACTCCGGCCTCAATCTAACCGGATGCGCTCAGCCCACAAAGCCGACCACGCGCTTGATGTCGGCCATGATCGGCTGGGCGATGACCGAGGCCCGCGCGGCACCCGATTTGAGCACGCGGTCGATCTCGCCGGGATCGGCCATCAGCCGGCGCATTTCCGATGCGATGGGCTTGAGCTTCTCCACCGCCAGATCCGCCAGCGCCGCCTTGAAGACCGAGAATTGCCTACCGCCGAACTGGGCCAGCACGTCGGTCACCATCATGTCGGCGAGCCCGGCATAGATCGCCACCAGGTTCTCCGCTTCCGGCCGCCCCTCAAAGCCCTTCCCGGTCTCGGGCAGCGGATCGGGATCGGTCTTGGCCTTGCGGATCTTCTGCGCGATGGCATCTGCATCGTCGGTCAGGTTGATGCGCGAATTGTCGGACTCGTCGGTCTTGGACATCTTCTTGGAGCCATCGCGCAGGGACATGACGCGCGTGCCCGGGCCCGTGATCACCGGTTCCGGCAGCGGGAAGTAATCCGCCACGCCGAAATCGTTGTTGAACTTCTGTGCGATGTCGCGCGCCAGCTCGAGATGCTGCTTCTGGTCCTCGCCCACCGGCACATGCGTCGCCTTGTAGACCAGGATGTCGGCCGCCATCAGCACGGGATAGGTGTAGAGCCCGACGCTGGAGCGTTCCTTGTGCTTGCCGGACTTCTCCTTGAACTGCGTCATGCGATCGAGCCAGCCGAGCCGGGCGACGCAGTTGAAGATCCAGGCGAGCTCCGCATGTTCCGGCACGCGGCTCTGGTTGAAGATCGGCGTGCGCGCTGGATCGACGCCGGCCGCGATATAGGCCGCCGCCACTTCGCGGGTGGCGCGCGACACATCCGCCGGCAGCGCGTAGCCCGAATCCTGCGTCAGCGCATGCATGTCGACCACGCAGAACAGGCAGGGCATCTCGTTCTGCATGCGCACCCAGTTCTTCAGCGCGCCGAGATAATTGCCGAGATGCAGCGTGTTGGTCGGCTGCATGCCGGAAAGAACGAGCTTGGGATGGCCGGTCATGACACGGGTTCTCTTTCGAAGGCGCGCCTTATGCCCTCAAAGCCGCCTTTGCTTCAAGCCCGTCGCCTTCCAGCGCCGCGACCACCCGGGCCTGCACGCTGGCGAGCCGCTCGGGATGGGTGATCTTGTGGCCGTAGCCGTCGCGCACATAGAACACGTCGACGGCACGCTCGCCATAGGTGGTGACGATGGCCGAGGAGATCGACAGGCCGGCGTCGAAGATGGCGCGGGTCACGTCGTAGAGCAGGCCCTGGCGGTCGAGACCTTCGACCTCCAGCACGCTTGCCGTCGTCGATGCCTCGTTGTCGACATGCACGCGCGGGCGCACCGCGAAGGCGCTGGTCCGGCTCTTGCGGGCGCGGGTGGCGAGCACGCTGCGCGGCCGGATCTCGCCCGATAGCACCTTCGCGATGGTCGCGCGCAGCCGCGCGACGCGCGCCGGATCGCCGAACGGTCCGCCCTCGGCGTCCTGCACGGAGAACAGGTCGAGTGCGAAGCCGTCCGTCGTGGTGAAGGCCTTGGCGTCGACGATCGAGCCGCCCGACACCGCGATGGCGCCGGCGAGCTTGGAGAACAGGCCCGGATGATCGGGCGTGTAGATCACGATCTCGGTCACCGCGCGGAAATCGTCGCTTTCCGCCGACAGCGCGAGCAGCTCGCCCTTTGCGTCGGCGCCCGCCGCCAGGCGCGCATTGTGCTCCAGCATCGCTTCGTTGAACGCGAGCCAATAGGAGTCGTAGTGGCGCGACAGCGCGCGGGCGCGCTCCTCCACCGGAAAATCCACGAGCCGCGCGGCAAGCCGGGACTTGGCCGCCGCGATGCGCGCCGAACGCGCCGGCACGGCGTCGCCCCCGCTCATCAGCGCCTCGGCTTCGTAATAGAGCTCGCGCAGAAGCTGGCCCTTCCAGCCATTCCACACGCCCGGCCCGACGGCGCGTATGTCCGCAACGGTCAGCACCAGGAGCAGCCGCAGCATCTCCGGCGACTGCACTGCCTCGACGAAGTCGCGCACCGTCTTGGGATCGGCGAGATCGCGCTTCTGCGCGGTGTCGCTCATCACCAGATGGTTCTTCACCAGCCACGCCACCGCCGCGGTGTCGGACGGCGACAGTCCGAGCCGCGGCCCGAGGCTCTCGGCGATGTTGGCGCCGACCAGCGAATGATCGCCCGGCAGGCCTTTGGCGATGTCGTGCAGCAGGATGGCGACATAGAGCGCGTCGCGCGACTTGACGCGCTTGATCACGTCGGTCGACAGCGGATGCTCCTCGCGCATCTCGCCGCGGTCGATGGCCGCGATATTGCCCACCGCGCGGATCAGGTGCTCGTCGACCGTGTAGTGGTGGTACATGTTGAACTGCATCAGCCCGACGGCATGGTCGAAGGCCGGAACGAAGCGCCCCAGCACGCCCGCCTCGTTGATCCAGCGCAGCGTGCGCTCCGGATCGCGGCGCGAGGTGAGGATCGCCAGGAACAGCCGGTTGGCTTCCGGATCGGCGCGCAACGCGTCGTCGATCAGGTCGAGCGAGCGCGTGATGGTGCGCAGCGCATCGGGGTGGACGTCGACGCCCTTCTCGTCCGCGGTGTGGAAGATGCGGATGAGATTGACCGGATCGCTCTTGAACACGCCGGCACGCGCGGCGAGTCGGCCATTCTCGACATGGAAATCCTCGCCGCCCGTGCGCGGCTTGAGGAATCCGGGCAGCAGCCGCGACAGCGACGGGCGCGTCTTCTTGTTCTGCTCTTCCAGCGCCGCGCAGAAGATGCGGGTGAGATCGCCCACGTCCTTGGCGACGCGGAAATAGGCGCGCATGAACGACTCGACCGAGCGGCGCTGGTCCTCGCCCGCGAAGCCCAGACGCCGCGCCATTTCCGGCTGCACGTCGAAGCCGAGCCGCTCCTCGGCGCGGCCGACCGCCCAATGCAGGTGGCAGCGCACTTCCCACAGGAACGCCTCGGCCGCGGCGAAGAGCGTGTATTCCTCGCGCGTGAACACGCCGTGACCGACGAGATCGGCGGCGTCGTCCACGCGGTAGAGATATTTCCCGATCCAGTAGAGCGTCTGCAGGTCGCGCAGGCCGCCCTTGCCGTCCTTCACATTGGGCTCGACGAGGTAGCGGCTCTCGCCCTGGCGGACATGGCGGGCGTCGCGCTCGCCGAGCTTGGCCTCGACGAATTCCTGGCCGGTCCTGGCGGCGATGTCGGTCCAGAAGGTCTTGCGCAGCTCGTCGAACAGCGGCCGTTCGCCCCACAGATAGCGCGCTTCGAGCAGCGCCGTGCGGATCGTGGAATCTTGCCGCGCGAGGCGCACGCATTCGGCCAGCGAGCGCGTGGCGTGGCCGACCTTGAGGCCGAGGTCCCACAGCATGTGCAGGATGAACTCGATGACGCTTTCGCCCCACGCAGTCTGCTTGTAGGGCCGCAGGAACAGCAGGTCGACGTCGGAGAACGGCGCCATCTGGCCGCGGCCGTAGCCGCCGGTGGCGACGATGGCGAGGCGCTCGGCCTGGGTCGGGTTCTGGGCGTAGTAGAAGTGCTTGGTGGCGAAGTCGTAGAGCACCTGGAGCAGCGTGTCCTGGATGTCGCTGAGCGCGCGCGCGGCGGCGAGGCCATGCATCGCGCCGGCTTCGGCCTCGGCCTTCACCTGTCCGCGCGCCGCGCCGAACACGGCCTTCAGATGCGCCAGCGCTTCCTTGCGCAGCCGGATGCGGTCGGGCTGGGCGTGCGCCAGCGCGGTGAGATCGCGCCGCAGCGCCTCGCCGTCGAGAAAAGGCCCGTGCCGCACGGGTGCGATGCCCACATTCGTCTCCGGCGTTGCGCAGGTTTGATTATGTAATTACATTGTCGGCATGAACAAGCCGGTTACTACGGCCGAAATCGTCCGCATCGGCAACTCCAAGGGATTGCGCATCCCCAAGGCCATCCGCGAGCGCCTCGGCCTCGAGGGCAAAGTCACGCTCGAAGTCGAGGGCAGTTCGCTGATCGTCCGCAAGAAGCGCAATCCGCGCGCCGGCTGGGCCAAACAATACGCGGGGGCATTGCGCGAGCAAGGCCCCGAGGAAAAGCTCTGGCCCGACGGCATGACCGAAGCGTTCGACGACACCGAATGGACATGGTGACGCCGCGCCGCTTCGACGTGTTCCTGGTGTCCCTCGATCCGACCGTCGGCGCGGAGATGCGCAAGACCAGGCCGTGCGTGATCGTGTCGCCAGACGAGGCCAACCGCCATATGCGCACGGCTGTTGTCGTGCCCTTGACCTCGACGCTGCGCTCCTTTCCGTCGCGCGTGCCGGTGCGATTCCGCGGTCGCGACGGCCAGCTTGCCATCGACCATATCCGCGCGGTCGATTGCACCCGCCTGGCGCGCCGGATCGGTGCGATAAAGCCCGACGAAGGGCATCGTCTTGCCGCCGTGATCCGAACGTATTTCGGCTGACTGCGGCTCTCGCTCCGCGCGCATGCAGGGCGGATAAGTATGATAGGCTCCGCCGCTTGCGTTGGGAGCGAGACATGGCGCGGATCACGGGCATTGGCGGAGTGTTCTTCAAGGCGACGGATCCCAAGGCGCTGGCTGCCTGGTACCGCGAAACGCTGGGCCTGCCGATCGAGGATTGGGGCGGAGCGCTGCTCGAATCCGATCCGGCGGCGCCGCCGCGATCGGTGTGGTCGCCGTTCGCGGCGGATACGAAATACTTCGCGCCGTCGCAGAAGCCCTTCATGATCAATTTCGCGGTCGACGATCTCGCGGGCTTCGTCCAGGACCTCAAATCGAAGGGCGTTGCGGTGCTGGACCAGTCCGACCAGGGGGAGATGGGCCAGTTCGCCTGGATCATGGATCCCGACGGCAACAAGATCGAACTCTGGCAGCCGGCGAAATAGAAAGCGGCGCGGACATCGCCTGGTCCCGGCAAAACCCCTGCAAGCCTGTCAATGCGCGGACAGCGGAATGTGCGCGTTTTCCGCCGCAACCCGCGCCATCCAGCGTTCGATCGCGGGATACTCGGCAAGCGCGAACCCGCCCTCGCCCGCGCAATGGGTGTAGCCGTAGAGCGCGATGTCGGCGATGGAATAGCGTGGCCCCGCGAACCAGTCGCGCGCCGCCAGATGGTTCTCCATCACGGCGAGCGCCGCGTTGCCGCCGTCCATCAGCTTCGTCCAGTCGGGCTTGCGCGCCGCGCGCTGCTCCGGCGTCGCATACGAGCGCAGGAAGCGCGCCACCGCCACATAGGGCTCGTGGCTGTACTGCTCGAAGAACATCCACTGCATCATCGTTGCGCGGTCCCAGGAATCGTCCGGCTGCAGAGCCGTGCCTTCCGACAGATGGAACAGGATCGCGCCGGACTCCGCGAGGCAGCGCCCATCCTCGAATTCCAGCAGCGGCACCCGGCCGTTGGGATTCTTCGCGAGGAACGCCGGCAGCCGCGTCGTGCCGTCGTGCAGCCCGTACTGCTTCAGCGCGATCGGGATTCCCAGCTGGCGCGCGGCCAGGCGGATCTTGTAGCAATTGCCGGACATCTGCATCTGGTGGAGCGTGGGCATAAGACCTCGTGCGGGGCTGGGCGATGCGCAGCACGCCTTCTGCACGATTCGACCGCGCCTTGGGGCATGCGCGGAACGAGGACCGGTCCGGCGTTTTGCCAAGCCTTTGATTTCCCTCATCACATGGCCGGCCCGGCAAAATTACATGTGTTGCAGGGCACCGGTTGGCGGGTTTCCGCGTTCCCTCATCGCAAGGAACTTCAACGCGCGCGCTGGCGCGCGGGTATGGGAGACGATCATGAAATTCATGCATTTGGCGATCGTGGTCGCGGGCAGCGCGGCGGGCTTCTACTGGCCCGCACAGGCCGATCCCATGGCGATGGACAATCCCGTGACCATGAACGGCGTGGAGACGGTGTGCACCGGAATCGGCAGCGCGCAGGACAATCCCGCCTGGAAGGACTATCCGATCCGCGTCGAGTTCTCGAACGGCGGCGCGCAATACCTCGCCGGCGCCCATATCGACCTCTCCAGGGGCGGCAAGACGCTGGCCAGCTTCGACTGCCCGGGCTCCTGGGTGCTGTTCCGCCTGCCCGACAACGCGTCCTACAAGGTCGCCGCGACCCTGACCCGCCAGGACGGCGCCAAGGGCGACACCCGCAGCGCCACCTTCACGCCCCCGGCCACCGGCCAGAAGCGCGTGGTGATCCAGTTCCCGGTCACGCCGAACATGTGACGGATCCGGCGACGGATCCGGCGGCGCGCTCTTCGCCGCGAAGATCCGCCCGGCCACATTCTGAGACGTTGCCGATGGCGGCGCCGGTGCAAGCCGGCGCTGCCTCAGCGTTTGGGCCTGCGCATCGCCCGCCGTCCACACCGTGATCTCGGTATCGGCCAGCGGCCGGGCTTGCGCGATGCGCCGGAATTCCGCCGTCATCGCACGGGCCGCCGCCAGCAGCGCCGCGATCCTGGCGCTCCGCCCCGATGCCGCCCGGCTGTAATGCCCGTGCGCCAACCGGTTCGAATTCCCCGGCTGCCCGCCGCGGCTGCGCCTTCGGGCTTCCTCCCCCGCGAGAGCGGGGGGGTGGATGCCGCGCTCTTGCGCGCGGCAGACGGAGGGGGTGTGACTGCGGGCGACAGTGATGCTTCACCTTTTGCCACCAACGTCCCCCCTCCACCGCCTTGGGCGGTTCCCCTCCCCCGCTCCCGCGGGGGAGGAAGCTGGCTATTCGAACCATCCAAATGTAGCGCCCCCCGGGGGGAGGCTGTTGATCCGGTTGGGGATTTCCGCGGGGCGGGAATCTTCGTGGCCGTCCGCCGGGTGACGGAGCGCAGCAGCCTTCCGTTGCCGTCGACGGTGCAGTAGCGCATCCGCGTGAACCGCCCATGCACCGCGTCGGCATAGGCCGAAGCCAGCCGCGCGCTCGCCCGGCCCAGCCGCACGGTGAGCCGCACCGCGGCCAGCGCCTGCCTGATATCCGCCCCGCCCCTCGCCGCCGCCGCCAGCGCCGCCGTCTCGCGCACCGCATCCGTCAGCCGCGCGAGCAGACCCTCCATCTCCCGGCGCTTCACGCCGGCCAATGCAACGCCTTGCTCCCGGCGCAGCGCGCGGGATTGGGAAGGGTTCGGGTCCATGGCGGCACTATCACAGGTTGAGGAATATAAGTCAAGTGTGTTCTTTTATTGTTTCAGTTACACGGGAGCCGCATGAGGGACGAATGATGGGGGCGAGACCCCCGCGCGTTGCGCGCCTCGCCAGGGTGACGGATGGGCGCGCCGCTCAGATCTTCTCCCCTTCAACCTCACGGGTCAGGGCTTCGACGTGTTTGGCGGCGCCGTCGATCTGGGGATCGAGGGCGAGCGCGCGGCGCCAGGCGGCGAGCGCGGCTTTCTTGTCGCCGTAATCCTCCAGCATCCCGCCCAGCTCGGCATAGGCCTCGAACTCACGGCCGTTGAGGCTGACGGTCTTCTGCAGCGAGATCAGCGCGCCCTCGTCGTCGCCATCGTCCTCTTGCAGCACGGCGCGGCGATGCCAGGCCTCGGCGAAATCCGGCGCGATGTCGGTGATCGAATCCACGATCTGCCGCGCCGTCTTCTTGTCGCCGGCCTCGAGCGCGGCGGCCGAGCGCGCCATGAGCAGATCGACCGTGGCGCTGCCCGACTGCTGGAACTGCGCCAGGATCGCGTCCTCGACCGGCTTGGCATCCTCCTCCGACTGCGCCCGGGCAAGCGCCGCGAACAGCTCGTCCAGCGGCTTGGGCGCGGGCTTCGGCTTGGCCGCCGCATGCGCCGAAGGCGGCGCGGGCTTGGCGACGGGACCCGAAGGAGGCAGGGGTCCCGCCTGGGCGGCACAGGCGCCGAACACGAGGGCGGCGATCAGGAGCGGACGCATGCGCGCAATCTAACCAAAGACGCGGCGGCAATCCATGCGGCGGAGGGCGGCGGATTTGTGGCACACTGACAATTGAAACTCCGCGCCGCGCGGCCATGGCCATTGCCAAGACCATAGAAGTCGTCATTCGTCTCGCCCGCGACGGCGTTATCGGAAACTACGCCATCGCGGGCGCCGTCGCCGCGCTGAACTACATCGAACCAACGCTGACCGAAGACCTCGACATCCTGATATCCGTCAACGCATTCGAGACGCGCAAGTCGGGCCTGTTGCTGCTCGGACCGATCGAGGACGGGCTCGCCAGGCTTGGCTACGCAAGGCGCACGGATGTCGGATACGACATCGAGGGATGGCCGGTGCAGTTCCTGCCGGTGTCGTCGCCCCTGGAGGAAGAGGCTCTGGAGCAGGCGGTCGAGGTCGATATCCGGGACGGTGGCGGCGTGCGCGCCAGATGTTTGCGCGCAGAGCATGTCGTGGCGATTGCGCTCAAGGTGGGGCGCCTGAAGGACCTTGCGCGGATCGAATCCTTTCTCGACCGGCGCGCGGTCGATCTCTCCGCCTTGAAAGCCGTGCTCGAAAGGCACAGGCTGATGCCGGCGTGGCGGGCATTTTGCCGGAAGGCCGGGCGAAACGATCCCCTGAACGGCGAACGGAGCTGAATGGCGCGCAGCATGGACAAGACCTACCCGGACAACAGCGCCATCCATGCGCGCAAGGCGGAGGGACGCCGCCAGCGCGCGGCGCTGAGCTTTGCCCAGAAGCTTGTGGCGCTGGATGCGTTGCGCGCGCGCGCGGCGCCGATCATCCGCGCGCGCGAAGCGCGTAAGCGGCCGCGCGGTTCGGATTAACCAAGCGCCGCCGGCTTCGGGCCGCCTTCGGACCAGTCCAGCAGCTCGGCGAGGTGGACGATGGGCGGCGCGCCGTCGCCCGCCAGATGCATGAGGCAGCCGATATTGGCGGTGGCGATGACATCCGGCGCGGTGCGCGCGGCATTGTCGAGCTTGCGGGCGCGCAGGGCGCGCGCGATCCGGGGCTGGAGCAGGCTGTAGCTGCCGGCGGAGCCGCAGCACAGATGGCCCTCCGGGATGTCCACCACGTCGTAGCCCGCTTCTTCGAGCAGCGCGCGGCCATCGCCGGCGGTGTGCAGCGTGTTCTGCATCGAGCACGGCGCCTGCCAGGCGACACGCAGGCGGTGCGCGCCGGCGCGGCCCGGCGCGAGAAGCGCCGAAACATCGCGCAGCCTGGCGGAGAAGGCTTTGGCGCGCGGCGCCCAGTGGGGATCGCCGGCGAAGAGGGCGGGAAGCTCCAGCAGATGCGCGGCGCAGCCGGTGGCGGAGACGGTGACGGCGTCGCAACCCTCCAGCGTCTCGAAGCGCGCGACGATGCGCCGGGCCGCCGCGCGCGCGTCGTCGCCGCGGCCCAGATGGTGGGCGAGCGCGCCGCAGCAGCCGGACAAGGGGACGGTGGCGATGCCGCGCCGCGCCAGCAGGCGGGTGAGCGCGGCGTCGATGGACGGCGCCAGTGCCGGCTGCACGCAGCCCCCCAGCAACGCCACGCGCCGCGACGGCTTGGCGTTCGTGATGTTCGTGACGGGCGTAACGTCCGGTACGGGCGGGGCCGCCTTGCGCGCCGTCCGCGCCAGGGCGCCGAGCGGGCCCGGCAGCCGCGTGGCAAGGGGCGCGAACAGCCTGGCCAGCGCCATGCCGGATTTCACCAGCCCCGCGCGCGGCAGCACGCGCGCGATCAGCCAGCGCAGGAGCCGCGCGCCCAGGGGGCGGCGATGATGCACGGCGATGTGCGCCCGCGCCGTGTCCACCAGCCGCGCATAGTCGACGCCCGAGGGACACGCCGTGCGGCAGGCGAGGCATGACAGGCAGCGGTCGACATGCGTGACGGTCTCGGGCGGCGGCGCGCCGCCCTGTTCCAGCATCCGCTGCATCATCACGATGCGCCCGCGCGGCCCGTCGCGCTCGTCGCCCAGCAGCACATAGGTCGGACACGTCGCCGTGCAGATGCCGCAATGCACGCAAGCGCGCAGATTCCGCTCCGCCTCCGCCAGCGCGGGATCGGCAAGCTGCGCGAGGGAGAAGGCGGTGCGCATTCACACGCCCCCGATCGAAAATTCTTCGTCATGGCGGGGCTTGTCCCCGCCATCCCTGTTCCGAAGTCTGTCCGGCGCGACCGCGGTCATGGACGGCCGCCACACGGGCGGCCATGACGGGAAAGGAAAGGCGTCAAACACCCTCATACATCCTTCCAGGATTGAACAGGCCGAGCGGATCGAAGGCGGCCTTGACGGATCGCGTCAGCGCCGCGCGGGCGGGCGGTTCGGGGGCGAAGGGGACGCCGTTGCCGCGGACCAGACGCGCATGGCCGCCGGCCTTGGCGGCGGACGCGTGCAAATCCATATCGTTCGTTCCGAGCCAGAGCACGCCGCCGGCCCAGTCGGCATACCACAAGG
>JBOHKI010000021.1:0-44428 GCA_050728855.1 Rhizomicrobium sp.
GTGTTGTCCTCTTCCCGTGTCCAAAACGTCGCCAAACGCTTGGAAACAAGAAGAATCAACGCCATGCGCCTTGTCCAGATATTTAAACCGGACAGCAGTGGGACAAGCCCGGCCATGACGGTTATGTTGGATTTGGAAATTGTCGCCAGCCACACACCGGAGGCCCGCCATGACCACCTTCACCCGCGAGCGCAGCGCCGAGGGCGTGACGGAGCGGCTGTTCGATCTCACCGTGGCGGGGGAACGCGTGCCCGCCGTGATCTGGTCGCCGGAGGGTGCCGCCGGCCCGCGCCCGCTGGTGCTGATGGGCCATGGCGGCTCGCAGCACAAGAAGATCGGCTCGCTCGCCGCCCGCGCGCGCATCTATGCCAGGAAGCTCGGTTACGCGGTGCTGGCGATCGACGCGCCCGGCCATGGCGACCGCATCAGCCGCGAGGAGGCGCGCGCGCTTGCCCAGGTGGTGGGCGCGCGCGTGCGCGGCGAGGCCACGGCCACGCCCTTCAACCTGATGAAGACGATGAGCGAGCGTAGCGCCAAAGCCGTGCCCGAATGGAAGGCCGCGCTCGACGCGGCGCAGGCGCTGGACTTCGTGGGCGCGCATGGCCGCGTCGGCTATTGGGGCGTGTCGATGGGCACGGCCATCGGCGTGCCCTTCGTCGCCGCGGAGCCGCGCATCGCCTGCGCCGTGTTCGGCCTGGCCGGCCTGCGCCCCGGGCTCGACGCGTTCGAGGCCGCGGCCCAATCCATCGCCATCCCGCTCGAATTCGTCTTCCAGTGGGAAGACGCGGTGGCCCCGCGCGAGCTCGGCCTCGCCCTCTTCAACGCCTTCGCGTCGAAGGAAAAGACCATGCACATCAACCCCGGCGCCCACGTCGAAATCCCCAACTTCGAAGGCGACAGCTGGGAGAGGTTCTTCGTGAGGCATTTGGGGGTGGGGTCAGGTGAGGGGAAACGGCCGGGTGAACGCATAGCCGAAGGCCATCGCAACGCCGCGCCTGTCGCTGCGGCCGGTGACCGAAGCGGACCGCGACGATCTCATCGCGCTCGAACGCGATCCGGACGTGATGCGCCACGTCAACGGCGGCTGCCCGACCCCTCCCCGGCAGCGAACTGGGCGACGTGGAGTATGCAATGGGACGAGAGGAGTAGGGCGGGTGATTGGGCAAATGAAAATCGGACCAAGCCGATCAAACTCGGCGGTCACGCCGAGATGCCGAACTTTGAGGGGGAGAGCTGGGAGTGAGCGTTCCAAAGTTATCTGAGCGTTGGGTGATTTGACCCAACTAATCGGCACGAACTACCAGCGTGTTATCGTTGCTTTAGAACATTCCAATCAACCGCGCCATGATTTTTTGCGACTGAAATCGTACCCGGCTCAATGCGATCGCAGAATATTATGACATTTGGGCTCTCACTTCGAGCACTAGGGACAACCAAGCCGTGGTGGCCCAGGAAATAGGCCGCTTCACCGATTTCTTGAGTTCGTGGGTATTCTTGAACACGCTCTGAATACGACAACTGACCGAATGTGGATGTTTGTAGCCCAACACTTTCCAAATCCTTTAAAGTCCGAAAGTGGATGCACTCTCTAATGCTGACCCGCAATTCAAATAACTCATATTGAACAAGTGACGGCACTAGCGGCTGACCACGACTCAGATGAAAATACATCTCAGCGATTGAGCCACGCGCTGAAGTGGATGTGTATAAAACATCGAATGTACGATCATCCCAGCGGCCACCCACAGAACTGCACTGGAGAGGATCGCGTCCCTGCCGAACTACGCGCCAAATCGTCCCGTCAAATGGCTCAGCAGTGAGTGCTTCGATGGCATCGAGTAATCTCACATCCCTTGCAGTGGGCTGCGCCATCGATTAAATGTAAACCTCCGAATCCAATCGATCCAATATCCTCAAAACCTCGACGGACTGATTCTTGTTTATGAGATCGATGGCGCGCTCCCCATTTAGTTGGGGATGTCTAGCATATAGCCAAGTTCTGATTTCATCAGCCGTATAGTACTCTCGCAGGCGGCCGACGATGTAGTGCAAATCCGAAAGCACCAACTGGGTGCGCGGATGAGGTTTAATTGAGCCTGCTTTCCAACGTGAGACGGTAGCCTTTGACACTTCTGCAATATTTGC
The DNA here is from genome assembly GCA_050728855.1 of Rhizomicrobium sp. GTDB lineage: Bacteria > Pseudomonadota > Alphaproteobacteria > Micropepsales > Micropepsaceae > Rhizomicrobium. The sequence continues at coordinate 2,146 of JBOHKI010000021.1, forward strand.
AATATCCGTTCCGCTAAGCCCTGCTTCGGCCCCAAGTTCATCTATATAACGAACCACCGCATTTGTTGTGCTAATCATTTGCGATTTTCTTTTTTGGGATCAACATTTACCTGACGGGCGACAGTGCGGGCTCTTGGCGCTTCGTCAGGAAGCATCTCGTGTAACGTTTCCAAGGTTCTTTGCACTTTTTCCATTCGCATGCTGTGGGCTAGGAGTCGCTTCATCAAAGACTCGTAGTCGACATCGAGAGCGGCCGCATCGACTGGCGACAGACGCAATTTTGCAAGTTGACGAGCAGTGCGGCTAGCGGTAGACATGTGTCCATCTAGAAAATGTTGCCTTCTCCTTAGGTCCGGCACCACTTCCAGATCGAGTACTTGATTGAATGACTGATATGCTGCATGGCGACGAGGGTCGCCAACCATGTCGTCGAAGCCATGAGGACAACACTTTTTATCACCGCATGACACTAGTCTTCGCCCTCCACGCGCTCTTTCGAGGAGCTTGAGTTCGTTAATAGTGGCAGATCTGTTTGCGCCAGTTAGCCAAATTCGCACTGCTCTGCTAAATTTCGCGTCTTCGTCTCGCTCGACTGGTGGTTTATGCCATGAGCCAGCATCGAAGCGCTCTCTCTCGGCAATTCCATGCGCAAATCCTGAAATCGTGCCAAAGGCGACCGACGCGCAACCAACAAGCTCCCCCAAATAGTCTGCGATGATCGGCTTTCCGAGATTGTGAAGCGCACTAGTTTTTGAAAGATAGCGCTTCAATTTTAGCGGTCCCACGTCAGATCCCATACCCGACGCCCGTATCCATATGTTGTTCACGGGAAGATCAGATACATTCGCAACTACCGAACCGCGAAATTGGCTATCGCCCAAATCTGTATCGGATACGATTATCGGATAGTCCAAAGAAATATGTTCACCCCCCGCCACGTCCAGTTCCTCGCGGAGTCCTAAGCAAAGTTTATGGTCGATCTCCAACCAATCGGAGTATGTCGGATCACTTAGGTAATGCGACGGTGAAAGTACGGTGTCGATTCTGTTTTCGACAGCGAAGCTAGCGATGCTTCGAGCCAGCGATTTGATCTCTGACTTTGAGAAATGGTGAGGACCAAGAGTCTCTTGAGCATCGGGTACTGCCCAGGGTGCGGCGCGACAATGTCCCCGAAACTTTGCATTTGCACCGAGTTCTGCGACCTCCGTGTCGAGAACGATTTCGGTTCCGTTGTCCCGAAGCGCTCTCAATAGTTCACGCTGATGCCGAAGGCGCGAGGCGTCGAATACCGCGCGGCCAGCGGGAAGGCGGCCAACTGCATGAAGATCGGCCAATTTGCGATGAGCTTCGCCTATCCTCAAGTAGTGAGCGATTGGGCTCGCGACTGATGCTGGGCCACCGGTTGGGAACGGCAGAATTTGTGCGTTCATTTGATAGAACTTTTTTGTTTCAGTGAAGAAATATATGAAACTAAAATGATTCGTCAACACGTTTCTCACTGAATGCCAAGCCTTGACTTCTGGTTGTATGTTCCGGTAATGTTCGTGCATGGAATTCGCTCGCGCAGACGGCCTTGAGGTCCGGACCATGTTCCCTGGGGGGTGGGTGTGTGTGAGCAAACAAAGATCAGGATGTTGGGGTTTGTGGCGCGCCGTCGTCTATATCTGGAGAGGGTGGCGGCTCGGGCGCTGGCCGGAGGGGGGAGGGGGTGCGGATATTGGAAAACGAATGTGCTCGCCACAACTCAACCACAAGATGTTGTGTCGCGCGGCGGCGGGTGGGAAATCGCGAGGGCGGGCAGGGGGTTGGAGCCCTCCCCCCTGCATTCTTGGAGGTTCGAATACCCGTGTTGAAACGGCTGGAGAAATTCCGCCTCGGGAAATGCCGTTTGGGGAAATTCTGCTAGCGGGAAATCTCAGTGGATTTCCCAGGTGATCGTCACCCCGGCGCTGATGGTGTTCTCGCCCTGCGCGATCGGCGTGGCCGCGGCCATGTTTCCGGTGAAGGCGCTCACCCGGATCGGCTCCTGCGCGCCATCGTTGATCGACAAAATCGGCCCCAGCGTCACGCCGGCGGCTTTGGCGAGGGCCTGGGCGCGGGCGATGGCGTCGGCGACGGCGGCTTCGCGGGCTTGCGCCATCATGGGCTTGGGATCCTTCAGCCCGAAGCCGATGTCGCCGATGGAATTGGCGCCGGAGCTCACCAGCGCGTCGAGCGTGGCGCCCAGATGATCGAGGTCGTCCACCCGCACGGCGACATCATCTGTCACCCGGTAGCCGGTGAGCCGCGCCGGGTTCTTCGCGGTGGCGTCGGTGTATTGCGGCTCCACGCTGAAGCCGGAGGTCTGGATGTCCTTCTGCGCCACGCCCGCGCGCGTGAGCGTCGCCATCACCGCGTTCATCGCGCGCGCGTTGGCGGCGAGCGCGTCGGCGGCGGTGCGCCCGGCGGTGACCACGCCGGCCGACAGCGTCGCCTCGTCGGGCGCAGCCTTGGCCTCGCCCTGTCCGGTGACGGACAGGGTGTGCGGCGAGTCCGCCGCGGCGGGCGCGGCGAGGGCGAGCGGCAGTGCGAGCACGAGACAGGCTATGGCGAGGTGGCGCATGGCGGCGGCTCCTTCGGTGCGGCGCCATCCTATTGGGCCAAAGGATCGCGGCCAAACCGGGGCGGCTTTGGGCTGCGGCCCGGGGCGGGGCCGGGCCGGCGCTGCTGGGACGGGCGTTTTTGCGCGCGCGCAATTCCTGATAGGAAGCGGGCGGCGCGGGCGATGCGCCGTGGGGCCTGTAGCTCAGCTGGTTAGAGCTGACCGCTCATAACGGTCTGGTCGCAGGTTCGAATCCTGCCGGGCCCACGATTTATTCAGGCGTCGTTCGGCGACGACGCGAGTCGCGGCGCGCACGACGACTCGCGAAAAATATTTTGCGGTGGAAATTGCTCCGTCGAAATTCCGCCTGGTTCGCGGCGCGTCATTCGTCCTCAAGCGCACAACGCTTCAGGCATGGACGCGGGGCGAATGCCGCGTCAAGCTGCCGGAGTGTCGAAGCGCCGTCGAGCGGCGTTGGTGATTTCCAGACATCGAGCCAGCCATCGAGACTGCGTTGCGGCCCGGCGCCTGCCGGGGCGTCGGAGGAGGTGAGGGCGGCGCTCCCGCCCTCGAGGGGGACACGTGGATTTGCTGCGGTTTCTGAAAGAGCTGCCGGTGCAGCTTGTGCTGGCGCTGAAGCAGCTGTTCGCCGCCATCGGCGCGGGCCTGAAGCCCGTGCTGGGCTCGGTGAGCTGGTCGCGCCCGGCCTGGATGGCGGCGCTCGCGGCCCGGGTCCGCGCCCGGCCGCGCCACTTCGCCGGCGGCACGCTCGCCGCCGTGCTGGTGATCGGCGCCGGCTATGGCGGCTGGCAGTGGTACATCCACCGCCCGCATCCGCCCGAGCCCGAGCGCATCACCTTCGAGGCGGTTACGCCGCCCATCAGCGACTACGAGAAGGACGACGGCACGCCCACGCTGGTCATCCATCCGCTGCTGGTGAAGTTCTCCGCCTCCGCCGCGCCCATCGAGCTGGCCGGCAAGACGGTCACCAAGGGCATCTCGATGGATCCCGCCATCAAGGGCGGCTGGACCTGGGTGGACGACAAGACGCTGCGCTTCCTGCCCGACGCCGACTGGCCAGTGGGCGCCCATTACGACGTTGCCTTCGACGTCGAACAGGTCTTCGCCAGGCATGTGCTGATGGCCGACGATCACCTCTCCTTCGACATGCCCGCCTTCGCGGTCACGGCCGGCACGGGCGAGTTCTACCAGGACCCGCAGAATCCGGCCGCCAAGAAGACGATCATGCCGGTCACCTTCAACTATCCCGTCGATCCGGCGGAGTTCGAGAAGCGCATCGCGCTGGCGCTCAAGGGGCGGGGCGATTCGCCCACGCCGCTGAAATTCACCGTCACCTACGACGCGGTGAAGATGAAGGCCTGGATCCATTCCCAGCCGCTCGACCTGCCGCGCGACGACGACCAGTTGACGCTGGCGCTGGACGCCGGCGTGCGCAGCACCCGCGGCGGCGAGCCGACCAAGGATGCGCTGCGCATGAGCGTCCGGGTGCCCGGGCTCTACAGCCTCACCGTGGGCGGCTTGAGCGCCACCCTGGTCGACAACGACAAGTTCGAGCCCGAGCAGGTCATCGTCACCACCACCAGCGATTCCGTTCGTGGCGCCGATCTGGCGGCCGTGGCGCATGCCTGGGTCCTGCCCAAGCGCCGGGCCGGCCACAAGCAGGCCGACGACGCGCCGCCCTATGCCTGGGACCCGGACGACGTGGGCGAGGATGTGCTGCGCCAGTCCCAGCCGGTGAAGCTCGAGATCGTGCCGACCGAAAAGGAATTCGCCGATCTCCAGAGCTTCAAATATCACGCCGAACCGGGCCAGCGGATCTATGTCCGCTTCGCGCCGGGGCTGAGGTCCTTCGGCGGCTACATCCTGGGCCACCCGAACGCCCAGACTTTCACGGTGCCGGACTATCCCAAGCTGCTGCGCTTCATGGCGGATGGATCGCTGCTGTCGCTGAGCGGCGACAAGCGGGTGTCGGTGGTGTCGCGCAACGAGCCGGGCATGAAAGTGGAGATCGGCCGCGTGCTGCCCGAGCAGCTCCAGAACCTCGTCAGCCTGAACAACGGCAGCTTCGCCAAGCCCGAGATCTATGGCCGCTTCGATGAGGATCACATCGTCGAGCGCTTCACGGAGACCCGCGGCTTCCCGCCCGGCAACCCCGGCGATGCCCATTACGAAGGCGTGGACCTCGGCCAATACCTCAAGGAAGGCAAGCACGGCGTTTTCCTGCTGCACCTTTCCGCCTTCGATCCGGCAAAGGCAAAGAAGGCGGACGACGCGGCATCGGACGACACCAGCGGCGACGACTCCAGCGATGACTCCTCGGACGAAAGCAGTGACGATTCCAGTCCCAGCGACACGCGGCTGATCGTCGTGACCGATCTGGGCCTCCTCGCCAAGAAGGCGCTGGACGGCAGCCGCGACGTTTTCGTGCAGTCGATCCAGACCGGCCAGCCCGTGGGCGGCGCCACCGTATCGGTGATCGCCGTCAACGGCCAGACGCTGTTCAGCGAGCAGAGCTCCGCCGACGGCGTGGTGCATTTTCCCACGCTCAAGGGCCTGGAGCACGAGAAGAAGCCGGTGATGTATGTGGTGCGCAAGGGCGACGACCTGTCGTTCCTGCCCATCGCCGGCGAGGACCGCAAACTCGACTATTCGCGCTTCGACGTCGGCGGCGAGACCAACCCCACCAGCGAGGGCCAGCTCTCGGCCTACCTGTTCTCGGACCGCGGCATCTACCGGCCGGGCGACCTGTTCCACATCGGCATGATCGTGCGCACGGCGAGCTGGGCCACGAGTCCGGCCGGCGTTCCGCTCCAGGCCGAGATCGTCGATCCCCGCGGCATCACGGTGAAGAAGCAGCCGGTATCGGTCGATGCTTCGGGCTTCACCGAACTCGATTTTACCCCGGCGGAAACCGCGCCCACCGGCACCTGGACGGTCAACCTCTACATCGTCGGCAAGGGCACGGACGAAACCGCCATCGGCTCGACCACCGTGTCGGTCAAGGAATTCCTGCCCGACAGCATGAAGGTCGATGCCACGCTCTCCAGCCACCCCGCCGACGGCTGGGTGAAGCCCGGCGGGCTCAAAGGCATCGTCGACGCGCACAATCTCTTCGGCACGCCCGCCGCCAACCGCCGCGTCGAAGCCTCGCTCACGCTCAACCCCACATTTCCCGCGTTCCGCAACTGGGCGGACTACCAGTTCTTCGATCTCCGCCACGCCAAGGACGGCTACACCACGCAGCTCCAGGACGGCCGCACCGACGACAAGGGCCATGCCGAGTTCGATCTCGACCTGAAGAAATACGCCGACGCGACCTACCGGCTGGATTTCCTCGCCAAGGCGTATGAAGCCGAAGGCGGGCGCAGCGTGGCGGCGACGGCCGAGACGCTGGTGTCGAACAATGCCTGGCTGGTCGGCTACAAGGCGGCGGATTCGCTCTCCTATGTCCAGCGCGGCAGCAAGCGCTCGGTGCGGCTGGTCGCCATCGATCCACGCACCGCGCCCATCGAACTGAAGGGCCTGGTCGCGCAATTCATCGAGCGCCGTTACGTCTCGGTGCTGACCAAGCAGGATTCCGGCGTCTACAAATACGAATCCCGCCTCAAGGAAATCCCCATCAGCTCCACGCCGCTGACGATTCCGGCCGGCGGCATGGACTATGCGCTTCCCACCGACAAGCCGGGCGACTACGCGCTCCTCATCCGCTCCGGCGACGTGTCGGTCAACCGCATCGAGTACACGGTCACCGGCGCGGCCAACCTGTCGCGCTCGCTGGAGCGCAATGCCGAGCTCCAGATCAAGCTCAACAAGCAGGACTATGTGCCCGGCGAGGCGGTCGAGATTTCGCTGCGTGCGCCCTATGCCGGCAGCGGCCTGATCACCATCGAGCGCGACAAGGTCTATGCCCATGCCTGGTTCACGGCCAGGACCACCAATTCGGTGCAGCACATCACGGTGCCGGCCGGCTTCGAGGGCAACGGCTACATCAACGTGCAGTACATCCGCGATCCGTCGTCCGACGAGATCTTCATGAGCCCGCTGTCCTACGGCGTGCAGCCGTTCTCGGTGAACGTCGACGCGCGGCGCAATACGCTGAGCATCGACGCGCCGGACCTGGTGAAGCCGGGCGAGACCGCGACGTTCAAGCTTCATGCCGGCCGGCCGGCCAAGGTGGTGCTGTTCGCGGTGGACGAGGGCATCCTCCAGGTCGCGCATTACAAGCTCGGCGATCCGCTGAAATTCTTCTTCCGCAAGCGCATGCTGGAGGTGCAGACGGCGCAGATCCTCGACCTCATCCTGCCAGATTTCCGCAAGCTCATGGCCATGTCCGCCCCCGGCGGCGATGGCGGCGACGCGATCGGCCGCCAGCTCAATCCCTTCAAGCGCAAGCGCGACAAGCCGGTGGTCTACTGGTCCGGCGTCGTCGATGTCGCGGGCGAGAAGGATTTCCAGTACGCGGTGCCGGATTACTTCCACGGCAAGCTGCGCGTCATGGCGGTGGCGGTGTCGCCGAACCTGATCGGCACGGCCGAGGGCGCCACCACCGTGCGCGGCGACTTCGTGCTGTCGCCGGACGCGCCCACCACGTTGGCGCCGGGCGACGAGGCCGAAGTCGGCGTCGGCGTCTCCAACAACGTGCCCGGCCCGGGCGACAAGCCCGTGCCCGTCGCCGTCACGCTCAAGACCACGTCGCAATTGCAGGTGCTGGGCCCGGCGGTGCAGACCGTGCCGCTGCTTCCCCTGCATGAAGGCGTGGTGACGTTCCGCGTGCGGGCGATGCCGGTGCTGGGCTCGGGCGGCTTGATCTTCACGGCGAGCGCGGGCGGCAAATCCTCCGCCCAGCGCATCGACATCTCGGTGCGCCCGGCGGCGGCCTTCCGCACGGACGTCGCCTTCGGCCAGGTCGGAGCCTTCGGCAACCGCACCGACACTGGCCTGCGCCGCGTGTACGACGCCTATGCCAGGCGCGACGCCGCGATCTCCACGGTGCCGCTGGTGTTCTCGCAAGGTCTCGCCGGCTTCCTCGCCAATTACGACAATTACTGCAGCGAGCAGGTCATCAGCATGGCGATGCCGCGGCTGATCGCGGCGCGCTGGCAGGCGGTGCCGTCCTACCTGCGCGCGCTCGAGCCCGCGACCGGCAGCAAGGCGCAAAGCGACGCGCTGCTGGCGCAGATCGACGTGCTGCGCTCGCGCCAGAACGAGGCGGGCGGCTTCGGCCTGTGGGCGCAGACGCCCGATTCCGAGCCTTTCGTATCGGCCTACGCCATGCACTTCCTGCTCGAGGCGCGCGATCGCGGCGTCGCCGTGCCGCAGGACATGATCGGCTCCGGCAACCAGTTCCTCACCGCCTATGCGGACGACGACAGCCCGGACACGCTGGGCGAGATGCGCCAGCGCGCCTATGCGGTCTATCTGCTGACGCGCCAGGGCAACGTCACCACCAACCAGATCGCCGCGGTGCAGAAGCGCCTTGACGACGCTTATCCCAAGGTCTGGCGCAACGACCTCGCCGCCGCCTGGCTTGCCGCGTCCTACAAGCTGCTCAAGCAGGACAAGGAGGCCGATCGGCTGATCGCGCCGCTGCAGCGCAAGCTGGAGCGCGCGCCGGCGGCCGAGGACTATGTGTTCGAGGATTTCGACGATCCGCTGATCCGCGACACCACCGTGCTCTATCTGCTGGCCAAGCACTTCCCGGAGCGGGCGCGCGCGCTCTCGCCCAACGTGATGGGCAACATCGCCAAGCCGCTGGAGCTGGGCGAATACAACACGCTTTCCGCTTCCATGACGATGCTGGCGCTGGACACCTATGCCTCGGTCAATGCCGGCGCCGTGGACAAGCTCGCCATCAGCGAAGTCGACGCGAAGGGCACGTCGCGTTCCATTGCGCAGATGCAGAACAAGTTGCTTCAGTCGGGAAGCTGGAGCGGCGGCGCGGTGCGGCTCACCTTCGCCGACAACAGCGCGCTGCCGGCGTGGACGATCGTCAGCCAGTCCGGCTACGACCGGGACGCGCCGCGCCAGGCGATCAGGAACGGCCTTGAGATCGTGCGGGACTACACCGACGCCAAGGGCAATGTGCTCACCCAGGTCATGCTCGGCGAGGAGATCGACGTCCATGTGAAGATCCGCGCCACCGGCGACAAGGGGGTGGGCAACATCGCCATCGTCGATCTTCTGCCCGGCGGCTTCGAGCCGGTGATGAGCCTGCCGCCGGCGCCGGACGCGTCGGCCGCGAGCGGCGGCGATGACGGCGATGCCGCGCCCGCGCCTTCCGCGCCCACCATCCGCGTCACCGGCTCCACCTGGACGCCCCTCTACACCGATGTGCGCGAGGATCGCGTGGTGATCTACGGCGCCGCGTCGCCCAACGTTCAGGAGTTCATCTACCGCATCAAGGCGGACGCGGCGGGACGGTTCATCGTGCCGCCGGCCTATGGCGAGTCGATGTACGACCGCCGGGTGCAGGCCCGCGCCCCGGGCGGCGGCGTGCTCACCGTGACGCGGGTGCAGTGAGGCGGCGATGCGCGCGCTTGCGTTCATCGCGCGGGAGGCGTGGCGCCGCGGCGCCGGCGCGGTGTGGCGGGCGCAGAACTGGCTGGTGGCCTTCGCCATCGTGCTGGCGATCCTCACCGGCATAAGGCTGTGGCCGCATCCGTCCTTGCAAAGCTGGAAGCCGTCTTCGCTCGCGGTCTATGACTCGAAAGGCCGCCTGCTGCGGCTGGTGCTGGCCAGCGACGACCGCTATCGCCTGTGGGTGCCGCTGAAGGACATTTCGCCCCAACTCGTGCAGGCGGTGCTGCTGCATGAGGATCGCTGGTTCTATTTCCATCCCGGGTTCAATCCCTACGGCCTGGCGCGCGGCGCGTTCGTCACCTATGTGCGCCACGACAACCGCCAGGGCGGTTCGACCGTCACCATGCAGCTCGCCCGCCTGCTGTGGCCGCTGCATACCCGTTCGCCGCTCGGCAAGCTCGGGCAGGTGGGCCGCGCGGTCGAGCTCGAGCTGTTCTATTCCAAGCACGACATCCTGGAGGCCTATCTCAACTTCGCGCCCTGCGGCCGCAATGTGGAGGGCGTGGGCGCCGCCAGCATCGCCTATTTCAACAAGCCGGCCTCGGCGCTGACATTGCCCGAGGCGCTCGCGCTGGCCGTGATCCCGCAGAACCCGGTGCGCCATCTGCGCAGCGCCTCCAGGAGCGATGCGCCGGGCTTCATCAACCGCCAGCTTACGCTCTCGCGCAACCGTCTCTATGTCCGCTGGCTGCGCGGCCACCCCGAGGACGCCGCGCTCAAGCCCCTGTTCGCACTGCCGCTGTCGATCCGGCCCTTGTCCGCGCTGCCCTTCGAGGCGCCGCATGCCGTGGAACAGGTGATGGAAGCGCGCCGGATCGCGGGCGCGGGCGGCGACAGCCGCGTCACCACCACGCTCGATCTCGATCTCCAGCACGCGCTCGAGCGCCAGATTTCGCGCTACGTAGCGCGCAACGGCGACAGCGGCATCCGCAATGCGTCGGCCATCCTGGTCGACACGCGCGACATGGGCGTGAAGGCGCTGGCCGGCTCGGCCAACTATTTCGACCGCGCGCTGTCAGGCCAGGTCAACGGCACCCTGGCGCGACGCTCGCCGGGCTCGACGCTCAAGCCGTTCATCTACGCGCTGGGTTTCGACCAGGGCGTGCTGCATCCCCAGACCGTGCTGCGCGACGTGCCGACGTCCTTCGGCCCCTACACGCCGGAGAATTTCGACGGCCGGTTCCTCGGGCCGATCACGGCGACGGACGCGCTCAACCGCAGCCGCAACATTCCCGCTGTGTGGGTGGCCTCGCAGCTGCATGCTCCGGACCTCTATCAGTTCCTGCAAAGCGCCGGCATCGGCCATCTCGCCAGCGAGGAGCATTACGGGCTGGCGCTGGTGCTGGGCGGCGGCGAAGTGAGCATGCAGGAACTGGCCGGGCTCTACGCCATGCTCGCCAATGGCGGAATGCTCCAGCCGCTGCGCCTGCGCGCGGACGATCCGCGGACACCGGGCACGCGGCTTCTCAGTCCCGAAGCGACGTTCATGGTGATGGACATGCTGCGCCAGCACGTCCGGCCGGACGAGACGAGCGGCGCGCAGCCCGTCCATCTGCCGGTCTATTGGAAAACGGGCACGTCCTGGGCATTCCGCGACGCGTGGACGGCGGGGAGTTTCGGTCCCTATGTGCTGGTGGTCTGGGTGGGCAATTTCGACGGCTCGGGCAATCCGGCCTTCGTCGGCGTCGACGCCGCGGCGCCGCTGTTCTTCCAGATCGTCGACGCAATCCAGGCCGACATGCCGCGCATGACCGCGCGTGCCCTGCGCCCGCCGTCGGATCTGAAGCGCGTGGAGATCTGCCTGGCGAGCGGCGAACTGCCGAACCAGTGGTGCCCGGAGCGCGGCAAGACCTGGTTCATTCCCGGCAAGTCGCCCATCCGGGTCAGCGACGTGCATCGTCCGGTGACGATCGACGATGCCACCGGGCTTGCCGCCTGTCCGCCTTACACAGGCAAGCATGTCCACGAGGAGATCTACGAGTTCTGGCCGTCCGATCTCCAGCAGGTGTTCATCGAGGCCGGAATCCCGCGCCGCAAGCCGCCGCAAAACGCCGCCTGCCTCGACGCCGGCGCACCGCAGGGCCAGCCGCCGCGCATCGTCGCGCCGTCGCGCGGCAGCGCCTATGTCATGCGGCTGAAGCAGCGCGATCCCGAGCGCATCACCTTCAACGCCATCGCGGACGCGGACGTGCATGCGCTCTACTGGTTCGTGGACGATGCTTATGTCGGGCGCACCGCGCCGGGGGAGATGTTCTATTGGCAGCCGCGGGAAGCGGGGAATTTCCGCGTCCGCACCGTCGACGATCGAGGCCGTAGCGACGAGCGTCCTCTGGCGGTCAGGCTGTCGGAATAGGGCGCGTTCAGCCTTGCAGGAAGCGCACGATCACCGTCGTCCAGTCGGCGACCGGTTCGCCGCTCTGGGTCGCCGCGCGGAAATGCCACTTGGCTTTCGCAAAGGACGCCGCCAGCGCGTCGAGCGCCGGCCGTCCGCTCGAGATCATTACCTGCGCCTCGGTAACCGCGCCATTCGCCGCCACCAGGATTTTCAATGTCACCTGCGCGGGGCCGGCGAGCTTGGCGACTCCGGCCGGAAGCTTTGGGCTGGGATTCTGCACTGCCGGGTCCGGCCGCGGCGGCAGGATGTCGGCGCTCGCGGAGATCGCGCTTCCGCCCGGCGCGGCATCGATGTCGATTTGCGGCGGCATCGGCTCCGCAGGCGCCGGGTCCGCGGCCTGCAATGTGGGATCGGGCAGGGGATCCCGCATTGCGGCTTTCGGCGCGGAGGGTGCCTGCAGGGTGAGCAGCATCTCGCGGCCGGCGCCGGCCGTGTGCGGCACGATCACGTTCGCCGCGATGATCCACACTGCGATGATGTGAAGGATGGCGACGGCGGCCCACGCCGCATAGCGGCGCGGCTCGCCCAAGTTGATTTCGATCTCCTGCGGAAGCCGGAACTCACCGGCCCGTTTCAGGATATCCGCGAATATTCGCTGGAACATGCTCCGGCCCGCCTGTCGCAAGGCGATGTTAGCGCGAGGACAGGCAAAGAAAAGCGTCCGGGCTTATGCACTTATGCTGGTATGTCGCCTTTCAGTATCCCATCCAGGAACACATCGGCCGCCAGCGCCGCGATCCGGGCGGGCCTGGCCTTGCCCCTGGGATCGAGCCAGGTGTGCATCCAGTTGATCATGCCGAAATAGAGCATCGCGGCCGGCGTGCGAAGCGCGGATTTTGCGGACAGTGCGGGGCGCATCTCCATCAGCAGCGCCTCCACGATCGCGATCAGCTGGCGCTGGATGCCGACCACGGTCTTGCGCTGCGCCGGCGTGAGATTGTCGATCTCGTTGAGCAGCACGCGCTGGCGATCCGCCGCGCCTGCATATTGCCGCACGAACGCCTGCGTCAGGGCGCGCAGTTTCGCGGCCGCGTCTGCGCTCCCCGCCGCGATCTCCTCCGCCGCGTCGAGCAGCGCGCGTACATGGCTGTGCATCACCGCGAACAGGATATCTTCCTTGGAGGCGTAGTAGTGATAGATGAGCGACTTTGAGATGGCGCACGCCTCCGCCAGGTCGGCCATCGAGGCGCCGTGGAAGCCGCGCGCGGCGAACAGCCCCGCCGCGGTCTCGACGATTCGCGTGCGCCGTTCCTCGTAATCCACAGCCTGGGTGCGCGCCACGATCCGGTTCCTTGAGCGAATTGCGCGCGGAATGGCGCTCTATTCGAAGGCGCCGATGCTATCGGGTTGAAAATCGACCGTCCATTCGGTTAATTGGGGAGACAGCTCCGGCCAGGAAAACCCATGTCCGCACATCCCCGGGTCTCCGGCCAGAACGCGCCGTCGCCCGACTGGCGCCGCGCCGCCTATTGCGTCCAGCTTTCCCGCGCGCTCGATGTGCTGGAGGAGAAGACGCTCGTTCCGGCGCGCAAGATCTTCTACCAGTTCTCCGCCCGCGGCCACGACATGGCGCAGGTGCTGCTGGGCCTGCATCTCACCAATCCCAACGACGCGATCTGCGGCTATTACCGCTCACGCCCGATCCTGCTGGCGCTCGGCGTCGACCCGGCGGACGCGCTGGGCTCGGCCATGGCGCGGGCCGGGGGATATTCGGACGGGCGCGACATCGGCGCGGTGTTCAACTATCCCAATCCCGACGGTCCGTCCGCGCTGCCCATGTGCGGCGGCGTCGGCGCGCAGTACACGCCCACCGCCGGCTGGGCGCAGGCGCTGCTCTATCGCAACACCGTGCTCGAGGAGCGCGGCTGCGCCGACGCCATCGCGGTGGCGCTGGGCGGCGATGCCTCGGTGGCGACGAACGGCTTCTGGTCGGCGCTGACCATGGCCACCACCCTGTCGCTGCCGATGCTCTTCTATATAGAAGACAACGGCTACGGGATCTCGGTGCCCTCGACGCTGCAAACGCCGGGCGCCGACATCGCGGCCAACCTGTCCGGCTTCAAGGCGCTCAATGTGCTGTCGGGAGACGGCACCGAGCCGGAGGAGGCCTCGGCCCTCATCGCCCGCGCCGTGGAATATGTCCGCGGCGTGCGCAAGCCCGCGCTGCTGCGGCTCACCGTGCCGCGGCTGGAAGGCCATTCCTTCCAGGATACGCAGACCTACAAGCCCGAGGCGCTGGTGAAGTCGGAGTGGGCCCGCGATCCCCTGCCCAAGCTGCGCGACTATCTCGTGCCCGGCATTTGCAGCGCGGCGGAATGGGACAGGATCGCCGCCGATGCCGTCCGCGCTGCGAAGGACGCGCTCGCCGATGCCGAGGTCCGGCCGGTCGCGGAGCTCGCGCGCACCACGCGCAACGTCTTCTTCGAAGGCGAGATGCAGACGATGGGCGGGCAGTGGAACGCCGGCTATGCCGCGCCGTCCGCCGGCGGCGCGCCCCAGCCCGAAGGCCAGCGCATCAACATGGTCACCGCCATCCGCCGCACGCTGGACCACGAACTGGCCATCAATCCGCGCATGCTGGTGTTCGGCGAGGATGTGGGACCGAAGGGCGGCGTGCATGCGGTGACCCTGGGCCTGCAGGACAAGTTCGGCACGGAGCGCGTGTTCGACACGTCACTGTCCGAGGAAGGCATCATCGGCCGTGCCGTGGGCATGGCGCTGGCCGGCCTCATGCCGGTTCCCGAAATCCAGTTCCGCAAATACGCCGACCCCGCCTGCGAACAGCTCAACGATTGCGGCACCATGCGCTGGCGGACCAACAACCGCTTCGCCGCGCCCATCGTGGTGCGCATGCCCATCGGTTTCTTCAAATGCGGCGACCCCTGGCACAGCCAGACCAACGAGGTGCAGTTCGTCCATTCGCCCGGCTGGAAGGTGGCCGTGCCGTCCAACGCCGAGGATGCGGTGGGCCTCTTGCGCGCGGCGCTGCGCGGGAACGACCCCGTCATCTTCTTCGAACACCGCGCGATGCTGGACGCGACGTCGGCGCGGCGGCCCTATCCGGGCGACGACTATGTGCTCGAATTCGGCCGCGCCCGCACCGCGCGCGAGGGCGGCGCGCTCACCATCGTCACCTGGGGCGCCATGGTCGAGCGTGCCGAGCAGGCGGCCGACGGACGCGACGTGGAGATTCTCGATCTGCGCACGCTCATGCCGTGGGACCGCGATGCCGTGCTCGGGTCCGTCCGCCGCACGCGGCGCTGCCTGATCGTGCATGAGGACTTGATGAGCGCCGGTTTCGGCGCGGAGATCGCCGCGGTGGTGGCGGAGAACTGCTTCTACGATCTGGACGCGCCGGTGTCGCGGCTGGCCATGCCCGATATCCCCAGCCCGCACAATCCGGAACTGATGGAATGGGCGCTGCCGTCCGTCGAAGGCATCGCCGCGCGGATCGACGCGCTCACCGGATGACCGACATCGTCGTCCCCACCGAGCAGGAAGGCTCCAAGGCCGTCGTCAAGGCGTGGCTCAAGAAGCTCGGCGATCCGGTCCGCGTCGACGATCCCGTGGTCGAGCTGGAGACCGACAAGGTCGCCGTCGAGATCGCGGCCACCGCGAGCGGAACGCTGAGCGAGATCCTGGTCGGAGACGGCGCCGAGGTCGAGCCCGGGACCGTGCTGGGCCGCATCGCCGATGGCGCGGCGCACTCCGCGGTCAAGGCGATGGCGCCGGGCGCCGGTCTCGCGTCCCCAAAAGCCGAAGCCCGCAAGGCATCCGGGGACGACTCGCGCCTGCCGCCCGGCATCCGCAAGCTGCTGGCGGAACACGGGCTGGCCGCGCGCGACGTGGCGCTGTCCGGCGACCGGCTGACGCGCGAGGACATCCTGGCCGAAGCCGCGCGCCGGGCGAAACCCGCCGCCGGCGTCACCCGCATCCCGCACGACACCATGCGCCGGCGCATCGCCGAGCACATGGCGCAGTCGCTGCGCACCGCGCCGCATGTCACCGCGATGTTCGAGGCCGATTTCAGCGCCATCATCGCGCACCGCGCCGCGCACAAGGCGGCGTTCGAGAAGGCGGGCGCCAACCTCACCTTCACGGCCTACTTCGTGGCGGCGTCGGTCGCGGCGATGGCGGCCGCGCCGGCAGTGAACGGCCGCTGGTTCGAGGACCGCATCGAAATCCCGGACGACGTCAATATCGGCATCGGCACCGCGCTGGGCGACAAGGGATTGATCGTGCCCGTGATCCACCGCGCCCAGAGCCTGTCGCTGCTGCAGATCGCCCGGCGCCTGACCGAACTGACCGAGAAGGCGCGCAGCGGCGCGCTCGGCCCAGCCGACGTGCGCGACGGCACGTTTTCGATCTCCAACCACGGCGTCTCGGGCTCGCTGCTGGCCGCGCCCATCATCATCAACCAGCCGCAATCGGCGATCCTGGGCGTCGGCAAGCTCCAGAAGCGCGCGGTGGTGCGCGACGACGACAGCATCGTCGCCCGGCCGATGTGCTACGTGACGCTGACAATCGATCACCGCGCGATCGACGCGTTCCAGACCAATGCCTGGCTGTCGCGTTTCGTCGAAACGCTGGAAACCTGGCCGGAGGATGGCGTATGAGCAATGCCAGGATGAAACCGGCCAAACCGCCCCGCAGCCTGTTCGACGCGCTCAAGCCCGAGCCGCCCGATCCGCTGCTGTCGCTGATCGCCGAATTCGCGCGCGATACGAGGCCCGGCAAGATCGATCTGGGCGTCGGCGTCTATCGCGACGACACCGGAGTGACGCCCGTCATGCGCGCGGTGAAGGCCGCCGAGCGACATTTGGTCGAGACGCAGGCGAGCAAGTCCTATCTCGGCCCGGAAGGCGACGCGGAATACACCAGGCTGCTGGAGCCGATCGTCTTCGGCGCCGCGTTCGGCGACCGGCTGGTCGGCGTGCAGACGCCCGGCGGCACCGGCGCGATCCGGCTGGCGGCCGACATGGCGGCGGTGACCGGCGCGCGCATCTGGCTGGGCGTGCCGACCTGGCCGAACCACCAGCCCGTCTTCGCCGCGGCCGGCATCCCGGTTCAGACGTTTCGCCACTTCGATCCCGCGACGCAGACGCTTTGCTTCGACGAGATGATGGGCGCGCTGGCCGGTGCGGCGGCGGGCGACATCGTCGTCGTCCATGGCTGCTGCCACAATCCCACCGGCATCGACCTGTCTCCCAGCCAGTGGCGCACGCTGGCGGCAACTCTGTCCGCGCAAGGGTTGGTCCCGCTGGTCGATCTTGCCTATCAGGGCTTGGGCCACGGGCTCGAACAGGACGCGCAAGGTCTGGCGACGGTGCTGGCGGCGTGCGACGAGGCGCTGATCGCCTATTCCTGCGACAAGAATTTCGGTCTTTACCGCGACCGCGTGGGCGCGCTCTATGCCGTGGCGCGTACCGCGGAGTCCGCGCGCACGGTCTATTCCAACATGCTGACGCGGGCGCGCGAGACGTGGTCGATGCCGCCCGATCATGGCGCCGCCATCGTGCGCACGATCCTCGGCTCGGAGGCGATGCGCGCGGACTGGCACGCGGAACTCGTCACCATGCGCGAGCGCATCGCGGGCATCCGCCGGGCGGTGAGCGCCACCGATCCCGCGCTCGGATTTCTCGCGGGCCAGCTGGGCATGTTCTCGGTGCTGCCGCTCGACAAGCCCGCCATCGCCCGGATCAAGACCGAGCACGGCATCTACATGGCCGGATCGGGCCGCGTGAACCTCGCGGGCCTCGCCATGGCGGATGTCGGCCGCTTTGCCCGCGCCGTGCTCAGCGCCATGAAAGCGCCAGCCGCGTGAAGCCGCGGAATCGCACCCGGCGGCTGCGCTGCGGTTTTCCGTCGAGCCGGTAATCGCCAAATCGGGCCAGGAACGCTCCCAGCGCGATGCGCGCCTCCATGCGCGCCAGGTTCATCCCGGCGCACTGGTGCGCGCCCGCGGCGAAAGCGAGGTGGCGGTTGGGATGGCGCAGGATGTCGAAGTCCTCGGGATCGTCGAACGCGTCCGGATCGCGATTGGCCGCGCCGATGCAGAGTGTCACGAACGTTCCGGGAGCCAGCTTTTCTCCGCCGATCGTGGTGGCGGCGGCGGTGACGCGGTTGCCCAGCTGGTTGGAGCTTTCGTAGCGCAGAACCTCCTCGATCGCGCCGCGCAGCAGCGCCGGATCGTCCACGAGCCGTGCCCGCGCCGCGGGGTAGCGGGCGAACAATTCCAGCGCGTTGCCGATGAGGTTGGTCGTGGTCTCGTGCCCGGCATTGAGCAGGAACACGCAATTCTCCGCGAGCTCGGCTTCGCCGAGCGGTTCGCCTTGGCTGCGCATCAGCCGCGTCAGCACGTCGTGCTCCGGATCGCCCGGGTGCGCGCGGCGATCCGCGATCAGGCCGGCGAGATAGGCGTGGAAGCCGGCAAGAGCGGTCTCGCCCGCCTTTCGGGCCTCATCCGTCAGCACCGGTTCCAGCGCGCCCAGGATGGCGAGCGACCAGCCGCGCAGCGGCGCGCGATCCGCATCCGGCACCGCCAGCAGATCGCCGATCACTTCCACGGGAATGGCGCCCGCGAAGTCCGCGATGGCTTCCATTCCGCCAGCGGCTTCGGCGCGGTCGAGCAGCCGCGCCACCAGCGCCTCCAGCTTCGGTTCCAGCGGCGCCAGCGCGCGCGGGATCAGCGCGCCCAGGATCGCGCGGCGCACGCGCGTGTGATACGGCGCGTCGCTGAACACCAGGCTCGTCGTGTGGTGGCGGAACAGCCGCGACTCCGTGCCGTATTTCGGCGCGAACTCCGCCTTCTTGTCGGAACTGAACGTGACGGGGTCCTTATAGACGGCGAGCACGTCGGCGTAACGGGTGAGGAGCATGCTGCCGTCGGGCATCCGCCTCACCGGTTCATTTTCGCGCAAGGCGCGATAGATCGGAAACGGATCGTCCGTGAAACCGGCTGGCAGGTTGCGCAGATCGAAGCTCCGTGCGATCTCTTCCGGCGCGGTCATGCCGGATGCGCCTCGATCCAGTCCCACATCGCGGCGGGATGCTCGACCATCGCGTTGTGGCCGCCGGGCAGGTCGGCGGCGGCCGGGTCGTAGGCCAGAAGCTGCTCGTGCGTGACCATCGTGTCGCCCACGCCGCGCGCGAGGTGGACGGGCGCTTTGGCGGCGGCGAGCAGTTCGTTCGCCCGCGGCGCACCGACTGTGGCGACGGCCGGATCCTGCGCCAGCCGCCAGCCTTCTTCCGTCTCCATCACGCCGCGCGCGCCATCTTCGGGCGGCACCAGGCCGGTGAGCCCGGCCAGCCGCAGATGCCGCGCGGTGGCTTCGTCCCGCGTCGCGAAGAAGCGGTGCTTCGATGCGGCCATCTTGGCCATGCCGGCAAGTTCGTCCTCGGTCCACACCACCTTGATCCCGAGCCCGAACACGCGCGCGGGCACGAAGCCGTATTTGCCGGAGGCGAGTTCCAGCGCCACCGCGCCGCCCATGGAGTGGCCCACCACCGTCACGTCCGTTCCGTCGACCAGCGCCGCCACATCCGCCGCGTGATCCGCCAGTTGGTAAGTCGCGCCATGAGGCGATGCCCCGTGGCCGCGCAGGTCGGGCGCAAGCCAGCGCCCATTCCACCGCCCCGCCGCGAGCAGGCCGCGCCACACGGCGCGCGTGGCGCCGAGGCCGTGCAGCAGCACGAGCAGGCGCGGGCCTTCGCCGCCGCGGTCATGCTCGAGTTTCATGTGTGCGCCTTGCGGTGATCGAACACGCGTTGGGCCTTGCCTTCGGAGCGGGGCAGGCTGCCGCGTCCGGCGATGACGATGGCGGCGCTGAGGCCGTAGCGCGATTTCATCCGCAGGCTCAGCGTCTCACGCAGCCGGTGATGATGCGCCGGATCCTCCGTCACCGCTTCGCAGGTCACGGTGAGACTGTCCATCGCGCCGTCGCGGCGCAAATCGATGCGGTAATGCGGCGAAAGCCCGGGCTCGGCCACGATCAGCTCCTCGATCTGGCGCGGGAAGATGTTCACCCCGCGCACGATCAGCATGTCGTCGCTGCGCCCCATGATGCGGTCCATGCGCCGCATCGGCACCTCGCCAACAGGCGGCGTCAGCCGCGACAGGTCGCCGGTGCGGTAGCGGATCACGGGCACCGCCTCCTTCACCAGCGAGGTGAAGACCAGTTCGCCCAATTCGCCGTCGGGCAAAGGCGCGCCCGTCGCGGGATCGACGATCTCGGGAACGAACGCGTCCTCCCACACGGTGAGCGCGCCGCGCGCATCGGCGCGTTCTTGCGCCACGCCGGGGCCCAGGACTTCCGACAGGCCGTAGACGTCCAGCGCCGCGATGGCGAAGCGCCGCTCGATCTCGCCGCGCATCTCCTCGCTCCACGGTTCGGCGCCATGCATGCCGATTTCGAGCGATGTTTCCCGCGGATCGAGGCCCGCGCGTTCCAGCGCTTCGCCCAGCGCCAGCATGTAGGACGGCGTGCAGCTGATGATGCGGGGCTTGAGGTCGCGGATGAGCTGCACCTGCCGCTCGGTCTGCCCGCCGCTGGCCGGCACCACCGTGCAGCCCAGCCGTTCCGCGCCGCCGTGAAAGCCGAGCCCGCCGGTGAAGAGGCCGTAGCCATAGGCGTTGTGCAAGAGATCGCCCGGCCGCCCGCCCGCGGCGTAAATGCTGCGCGCCATCAGCGCGTGCCAGTGATCGAGATCGGTCCGCGTGTAGCCGACGATGGTGGGCCGCCCCGTAGTGCCCGAGGAAGCATGGATGCGCGCGACCTCGCTTTGCGCCACTGCGAACATGCCGAAAGGATAGTTGTCCCGGAAGTCGCTCTTCAGCGTGAAGGGAAAGCGCGCCAGGTCGTCGAGCGTTCGAAGATCGTCCGGCGTCACGCCCGCGCCGTCGCATTTGGCGCGGTAGTACACCGTGTTCGCATAGGCATTACGGATGGACCATGTGAGCCGCCGCAGCTGCTCGTCCTCCAGGGCCTCGCGCGATGCAAAGTCCGGCAGCATCACATCGCGTTCATGGTGAGGAGTTCGTAGGTCGCCGCCGTCTCGCCCGCCTGGTTGGTCAGCACCACCTGCCAGCGCACCTCGCCATACTGTTCGTTACGCGGCGATTTCGACTTGGCGGTGAGCTGCACGGCGATGGAATCGCCCGGCTTCACCGGCTTGGTGAAGCGCAGATTGTCGAGGCCGTAATTGGCCAGCACCGGCCCCGGCGCCGGATCGACGAACAGTCCCGCCGCGAAGGCCAGCAGCAGATAGCCATGCGCCACGCGCCCGCCGAAGAAGGGATTTGCGGCCGCGGCCTTCTCGTCCATGTGAGCGTAGAACGTATCGCCGGTGAAATGCGCGAAATGCTCGATGTCTTCCAGCGTGATCGTGCGCGGCGGAGTGATGAGCGTGCGCCCGATCTCCAGCTCGCCGAATTTCAGGCGGAAGGGATGCGGGCCCTCGCGCGTCTCGGGCGCGCCCCGCATCCAGTCGCCGGTGAGCGCGCTGAGCGCGCGGGGCGAGGCCTGCACCGCCGTGCGCTGCATGTAGTGGAACACGCCGCGCAGCCCGCCGAGTTCTTCGCCGCCGCCGGCGCGGCCGGGGCCGCCATGGATCAGCGCGGGCAGGGGCGAGCCGTGCCCGGTGGATTCCTTCGCGCAATCGCGGTCCAGAATGAGCAGGCGGCCGTGGTACGCGCCCGATCCCGTGAGCACCGCGCGCGCGACGGCGGGATCGTGGGTGTAGAGCGACATCACCAATGAGCCCTTGCCGCGGTTGACCAGCGTCACTGCCTCGCCGAGGTCGCGATAGGGCATCAGCGTCGCCACCGGGCCGAACGGCTCGACCTCGTGCACGCGCACCGCTTTGCCCGGATCGTCGCAGCGCAGCAGCACCGGCGTGAGGAACGCGCCCTTGCCGGGCTTGTTGGGCTCGCCGAACACGATGCGCGCCTCGCGCGACAGCGCCTCGATCTTGCCGCGCACATCGTCGCGCTGGGCAACGCTCACCAGCGCGCCCATCTTCGTGCCCTCGGCGCGCGGATCGCCGACGACGACCTTGCCCAGCGCCTCCTTGAGCACGGCTTGCGCTGTGTCGATGACCGCGGCGGGCACCAGCGCGCGGCGGATGGCGGTGCACTTCTGCCCCGCCTTCGCCGTCATCTCGCTGACGACCTCCTTGACGAAGAGGTCGAACTCCGGCGTGCCGGGCGCGGCATCCGGTCCGAGCATCGCGGCGTTCAGCGAGTCGCGTTCGGCGATGAAGCGCACGCTTTCGCGCGCGATGACGGGATGGCGCTGGAGCTTCTGCGCGGTCTCGGCCGAGCCGGTGAACGACACCGCGTCCTGGCCCGTGAGATGGTCGAACAGATCGCCGACCGGCCCGGCGATCAGTTGCAGCGCGCCTTTCGGCAGCACGTTCGCGTCGATCAGGATGCGGAACGCGGCTTCGGCGACATAGGCGCTGGCCGTCGCGGGCTTGACGATGGCCGGCACGCCGGCCAGCAGCGTGGGGCCGAGCTTTTCCAACATGCCCCAGACGGGAAAATTGAACGCGTTGATATGCACCGCCGCGCCCTGCAGCGAGGTCAGGATGTGCTGGCCGACGAAGGTGCCGCGCTTGGACAAGCCTTCCACCGCGCCATCCACGACGATCGTGTCGTTGGGCAGTTCGCGCCGGCCCTTGGAGGCGTAGGCGAACAGCGTGCCCGCGCCGCCCTCGATGTCGATCCAGCCGTCGGCCCTGGTCGCGCCGGTCTCATAGGAGAGTTCGTAGAGTTCCTCCTTGCGCGCCATGATGGCGTCTGCCAGTGCCTTGAGCGCCTTGCCGCGCTGGTGGAACGTCAGCGCGCGCAGGGCAGGGCCGCCCACATTGCGCGCGTGCGTGAGCACGCCCGTGAAATCGCGCACCGTCGTGCCGGTCTCAGCGACCGGTTCGCCGCTGACGGCGGAGACGATGCCGGTGAGCGCGCCTTCGGGCGCGATCCAGCGGTCCGCGGCGTAGCTGTGCAGTTTCATGGAGCCTCCTAGCGGCCGGTGAATTTGGGCGCGCGCTTCTCGCCGAACGCGGCGACGCCTTCCGCGTAGTCCTGGCTGCGGCCGAGTTCGCGTTGCAGGTCGCGCTCCAGGTCGAGCTGTTCGTCCAGGCTCGCGAGCCAGCCCTTGCGCATCGCCATCTTGATCGCGGCGAGGCCCTTGGTCGGCCCGCTCGCGAGTTTCGCAACCAGCTTGCCCGCTTCGGCCTGCAACTGATCGTCTTCCACCACGCGCCAGATCAGGCCCCATTGCTCGGCCTTCTCCGCGCTCAACGGTTCGCCGGTGAGCGCCAGCCCCATCGCGCGCGCCTGGCCCGCGAGGCGCGGCAATATCCACGTGCCGCCGGAATCCGGCACCAGGCCGATGTTGGAGAAGGACTGGATGAAACGCGCGCTCTTCGCGGCGAGCACGATGTCGGCGGCGAAGGCGATGTTGGCGCCGGCGCCGGCCGCCACGCCGTTCACCGCGCAGACGACCGGTTTCTCCAGCGCGATCAGGCGGCGGATCAGCGGGTTGTAGCGGTTCTCCAGCGACTCGCCGAGATCGACGCCGCCCGCGCCCGGCGCCACCGCGCGATCCGACAGATCCTGCCCCGCGCAGAACCCGCGCCCCGCGCCGGTCATCAGCAGCGCGCGGATCGATGCGTCGCGTTCGACCTGCGACAGCGCATCGGCAGTTTCGGCATGCATCTGCACCGTGAAGCTGTTGAGGCGATCGGGGCGATTGAGTGTGAGGCGCGCCGCGCCATCCGCGACCTCGAAGAGGATGGTCTCGTAGGACATGTGGCCTCTCCAATATTTTCCATCGTCATGGCCGCCCGTGGCGCATCCATAACCACCGTCTCGCAGTCGAGGGGCAGTCGAGGGTATGGATGGCCGGGACAAGCCCGGTCCTGACGATAGGGGGTTTTGGGCTAGGATAGAACCGCCGGGAGAATGAATTGGAGTGGACATGAGCGAAGCCGACGAGGTGGCGCGGCGCGTGGCGGAGACGCTCCGCGGCCGTGAGGGAACCGGCCCGCTGCTCGGGATCGCGATCGAGGAGGCGCGCGAGGGCTACGCGCGCGTCGCCATGACGGTGCGCCGCGACATGCTCAACGGCAAATCCATGGCCCATGGCGGCATGATCTTCACGCTGGCCGACACCGCCTTCGCCTATGCCTGCAACTCCCGCAACCTGAATACCGTGGCGCAGAGCGCGACCATCGCCTTCCTGGCGCCGGGGCGGGAGGGCGACCGGCTGGTGGCGGAGGCCCGCGAACTCACCCTGACCGGCCGTTCCGGCGTCTATCAGGTCGAAATCCGCAACCAATCGGGCGAGAAGATCGCTATATTCCAGGGGCTTTCGCGCGGCATCGGCGGCGCGATCCTGCCCGGGCCGGATGGCGGCAATTAATTGACCGTCCGGTCGGTTTATTATAAGGTTCGGCCATGTACACGACGGAACTGAAGGACAAGAACCAGAAATCCGCGTCCGCGCCGGCCGTGGCGGAGGATCCCGCGCGGCTCGAGGCGTTCGAGGCCCGCGTCGCGGCGGACGATTTCATCGAGCCCAAGGACTGGATGCCCGAGGCCTATCGCAGGACCCTGGTGCGCCAGATTTCCCAGCACGCCCATTCCGAGATCGTGGGCATGCTGCCCGAAGGCAACTGGATCACACGCGCGCCCAGCCTGCGCCGCAAGGCCGTGCTGCTCGCCAAGGTGCAGGATGAGGGAGGACACGGCCTCTATCTCTACGCGGCGGCCGAAACGCTCGGCACCGCGCGCGAGGAGATGATCGCGGCCCTGCATTCCGGCCGCGCCAAATATTCCACCATCTTCAACTACCCCACGCTCACCTGGGCGGACATCGGCGCCATCGGCTGGCTGGTGGATGGCGCCGCGATCATGAACCAGGTGCCGCTCCAGCGCACCTCATATGGTCCCTATGCGCGCGCCATGGTGCGGATCTGCAAGGAAGAGAGTTTCCACCAGCGCCAGGGCTACGAGATCATGATGGCGCTGGCCGCCGGATCGCCCGAGCAGAAGCGCATGGCGCAGGACGCGCTGAACCGCTGGTGGTGGCCCTCGATCATGATGTTCGGCCCGCCGGACGAGAACTCGCCCAACACCGCGCAATCCATCCGCTGGCGCATCAAGCGCGAGACCAACGACGAGCTGCGCCAGAAATTCATCGACGTGACGGTGCCGCAGGCCGAAGCGATCGATCTCAAGGTTCCCGATCCCGATCTGGAGTGGAACGAAACACGCAATTCCTACGACTATGGCGACATCGACTGGGACGAATTCTACGCCGTCGTGCGCGGCGAGGGCCCCGTCGCTAAGGAGCGCATGGAAGCGCGCGTGAAGGCGTGGGACGATGGCGCGTGGGTGCGCGAGGCGGCGTCCGCCCATGCCGCAAAGCGCGTCGCAACCCGGCAGGCGGCGGAGTGAACATGGACAAGACCTGGCCGCTCTGGGAAGTCTTCATCCGCACGAAGAACGGGCTCGCGCACAAGCATGCGGGCAGCGTGCATGCCACCGATCCCAAGATGGCGCTGGAAGCGGCGCGCGACACCTATACCCGCCGCATGGAAGGCGTGAGCCTGTGGGTGGTGCCGTCTGCCGAAATCGTCGCCTCCGATCCCGGCGAGGCCGCGCAGCTCTTCGAGCCCGCCGCCGACAAGATCTACCGCCATCCGACTTTTTATTCGATCCCGGAAGGCGTCAAAAACATATGAGCGCTTATGGATCAAATCCAAAACCGTCATGGCCGGGCTTGTCCCGGCCATCCATAAACTCAGGCCGCCGGTCTCTGGAAAATGGATGGCCGCCACGAGGGCGGCCATGACGATGTCGGTTGAAAGGGACGAATCTGCCCTCTTCGACTACGCCTGTCGGCTGGGCGACGACGGTCTGATCCTGGGCCAGCGCCTGTCGGAATGGTGCGGCCACGCGCCGATGCTGGAGATCGATCTGTCGCTCGCCAATATCGGCCTCGATCTCATCGGCCAGGCGACGCATCTGCTGGCCCTTGCGGGCGAGACGGAAGGCGCCGGACGCGACGCCGACGCGCTCGCGTTCCGCCGCGACGTGCTGGACTTCAAGAATTGCCTTCTGGTCGAGCAGCCCAACGGCGATTTCGCCCGCACCGTCGTGCGCCAGGTCCTGTTCTCGAACTTCCAGGAGCTCCAGTACCGCGCGCTGCAGCATTCCACTCATCCCACGCTCGCGGCCATCGCGGCCAAGGCCGTCAAGGAAGTGGCTTATCATGCGCGCTTCGCCAATGAATGGCTGGTGCGGCTGGGCGACGGCACCACGGAAAGCCATGCGCGCGCCGCGGACTCGCTGGAATGGTTGTGGCGCTATACCGACGAGCTGTTCGCGGTCGACACCACCACGCAGGCGCTGATCGACGACGGCATCGCCGCGGACGTGCGGCCCTTGCGCATCGAGTGGGCGATGCGCGTGGCAACGGTCATCCACGACGCCACGCTGAAGATTCCGGAGCCGCGCCGCCCGGTGCATGGCGGCCGCGCCGGCCATCATTCCGAGCATCTCGGGCACCTGCTCACCGAAATGCAGTTCCTCCAGCGCGCCTATCCGGGAGCGAAGTGGTGAGCGCGGCGCACAAGGCGCGCGTGCTCGAGATCCTGTCGCGCGTGCCCGATCCGGAAATCCCCTGCGTCTCGGTCGTCGATTTGGGCATCGTGCGCGACGTCACGGACGATACGCTCACCATCACCCCGACTTACACCGGCTGCCCGGCGACGCTCGCCATCGAGGCCGGTATCCGCGCCGCGCTCGATCGCGAAGGCCTCTCCGCCATGAAGATCGCCACCGTCCTGTCGCCGCCCTGGACGACGGACTGGATCAGCGCCGAAGGCCGGCAGAAGCTCGCCGCCTACGGCATCGCGCCGCCCGTGCACAGTATCGTGCGCTGCCCGCGCTGCGGCTCGGCCCATACCGAGGAGATCAGCCGCTTCGGCTCCACGCCGTGCAAATCGCTGCACCGGTGCCTCGACTGCCGCGAACCCTTCGACCGTTTCAAATGCCATTGAACCGCACATGTCGCTGAACCAGGGCTTCCACCGCCTCACCATCGCCGAGGTCCGCCGCGAGACTCCGGATTCGGTGTCGATCCGCTTCGACCTGCCGCGCGAGCTCTATCCGGTTTTCGCCTTCCGGGCCGGCCAGCACGTCACGCTGCGCACCGAAATCGGTGGCGAGGAATTGCGCCGCAACTATTCGGTCTGCGCCGCGCCGCATGAGGGCGAGATCCGCATCGCGGTCAAGCAGATGCCGGGCGGGCGCTTCTCCGGCTGGGCCAACGCCACGCTCGCCGCCGGCCAGAGCGTCGACGTGCTGCCGCCCCTGGGACGTTTCGTGCTGCCCGACGCCGCGCCCGCGCCCTGCTATGTCGCGCTGGCCGGCGGCTCGGGCATCACGCCGGTGCTGTCCATCCTCAAGACGGCGCTGCGCGACATCCCGGACAGCCGCTTCACGCTGCTTTACGGCAATCGTGACACGCCCTCGATCATGTTCCTGGAGGAATTGGCGGGTCTCAAGAACCGCTACATGGGCCGGCTCGAGATCTATCACTTCCTGGAATACGAATCCGAGGAGGTCGAGCTGTTCAACGGCCGCCTCGACCGCGCCAAGCTCGACGAAGTGTTTTCGTCGCTGGTCGACGTCGAAAATGCCGACGCCGTCTTCATCTGCGGCCCCGGCCCGATGATGGACGCCGCGGAATCCGCGCTGCTGGCTCGCGGCGTGGCGAAGGAGAAGATCCGCGTCGAGCGCTTCACGACCGGCGCGGTGTCGGCGGAGCAGCTGGCGCGCGACGAATTGTTGCAGAAGAAGGCCGCCGGCACGCAGATCGTCGTCACGCTCGACGGCCGCCGCGCCCGCATCGCGTTCGACGCCGCCAAGGGCAACATCCTGGAAAGCGTGCAGGCGGCGGGATTGCCCGCGCCCTATGCCTGCAAGGGCGGCGTCTGCTCCACCTGCCGCGCCAGGCTCATTTCGGGACAGGTGACGATGAAGAAGAACTACGGCCTGACCGACCAGGAAGTCGCCGATGGCTATGTGCTCACCTGCCAGTCGGTGCCGGCCAGCGACGAAGTGGTGCTGACCTACGATTCGTGACGCGATTTCTCCACAATTTGGCCGCCCTTATGCGGAGGCCGCGCATCTCAACATGCCGCGCGGCATCGAGGAGATCGACGAACGCCGGCTGATGGGAAGGATCTTCGCGCCGCCGAACATAAACGTTTTTTTACCATGGAAAAAGCCGGACGGCGGCGATTCGCATTGGGTGCGGCGCGGTATCGTGAAGGATTGTTTCAAGAACGCCCGCCCGCGCGAACCTCGCGTTTCAGTGAAGCGGGCGCGGGGACGCCGCGCTTGAAGCAGGCGGCTCAGTGTGCAAGGTGGCCCGCAAAACCGGAAATCTGCAAGGGGACGTCCATGTCACGCTTCCGTTCGTTCTGCCTGGGCGCTGCCGCGCTCACCGCGCTGACCATCTCCAACGGCGCCATCGCCGCGGGCTCGAGCAATCCCTTCGATCATCCCAGTACCCTGCCGCTGCAGGCGCCGATGTTCGACAAGATCAAGGACACCGATTACGGCCCCGCCATCGAAGAAGGCATGAAGCAGCAGATCGCCGAGGTGGACGCGATCGCCAACAGCAAGGCCGCGCCCACCTTCGAGAACACGATCGTGGCGCTGGAAGTCTCCGGCCGGATGCTCGACCGCGCGACGTCGACGTTCTCCGCCGTCGTCCAGGCCAACACCAATCCCACGCTCGACAAGACGCAGTCCGACGAGGCGCCCAAGCTCGCCGCCCACAGCGACGCGATCTTCCTCAATCCCAGGCTCTTCGCCCGCGTCAAGGCGGTCTATGACCAGCGCGACACGCTCAAGCTCGACGGCGAGTCGCGCCAGCTGCTCGAGGTCTACTATCAGCAGTTCATCCACGCCGGCGCCAACCTGTCCGCCAAGGACAAGGCGCGGCTGATGGAGATCAACAAGGAAGACGCCACGCTGGAAACCGATTTCCAGCAGAAGCTCCTGGCCGGCACCAAGGCGGGCGCGCTCGTCGTCGACAACAAGGCGGCGCTGGCCGGCCTGTCCGACGCGGAGATCGCCAACGCCGCCCACGCCGCCGAGCAACGCGGCCTCAAGGGCAAGTTCCTGATCCCGCTCCAGAACACCACGCAGCAGCCGCTGCTGGCCGAGCTGACCGATCGCGACACGCGCGAGAAGCTGTTCAACGCCTCGTGGATGCGCACCGAGAAGGGCGACGCCAACGACACCCGCGCCACCGTCGCGCGGCTGGCCCAGCTTCGCGCCGAGAAGGCCAAGCTGCTCGGCTTCGCCACCTATGCCGACTACGTGCTCTACGACCAGATGGCCAAGACACCGTCGGCGGTCGAGAAATTCATCGGCCAGCTGACGCCCGCCACCGCCGCCAAGGTGGCCGACGAGGCCAGGCAGATCCAGGCGATGATCGACCAGTCGGGCAAGCATTTCGACCTGAAGCCCTGGGACTGGGAGATGTATTCCGACAAGGTCCGCAAGGCGAAATACGATCTCGATGAAAGCGAGCTCAAGCCCTATTTCGAGCTCAACAACGTGCTCGAGAACGGCGTGTTCTACGCCGCCAACCAGCTCTACGGCGTCACCTTCAAGGAGCGCCACGACCTGCCGGTCTACCAGCCGGACGTGCGCGTGTTCGACGTCTTCGACAAGGACGGGAGCCAGCTGGGCATCATCTACTTCGACTACTTCAAGCGCGACAACAAGGCGGGCGGCGCCTGGATGAGCAACTTCGTCAACCAGAGCCATGTGCTGGGGACCAAGCCCGTGGTCTACAACGTCGCCAACTTCACCAAGCCCGCGCCCGGCCAGCCGGCGCTGATCAGCTTCGACGACGTCACCACCATGTTCCACGAATTCGGCCACGCGCTGCACGGCCTGTTCGCCAACGAGAAGTATCCCACGCTGTCGGGCGCCAACACCGCGCGCGACTGGGTCGAGTTCCCCTCGCAGTTCAACGAGCATTGGGCGCTCTATCCCGACGTGCTCAAGCACTACGCGGTGAACTACAAGACCCACCAGCCGATCCCCCAGGCCCTCGTCGACAAGATCAAGGCGTCGCAGAGCTGGGGCCAGGGCTACGGTCTGGGGGAGCTGCTGGCCGCCTCCGAGCTCGACATGAAGTGGCATTCGCTGCCGGCCAGCGCGCCGAAGCAGGATGTCGACGCCTTCGAGACCCAGGCGCTCAAGGAGACGCACACCGACTTCCCGAACGTGCCGCCGCGCTACCGCTCGAGCTACTTCCTGCACATCTGGGCCAACGGCTACGCTGCCGGCTATTACGCCTATCAGTGGACGGTCATGCTGGATGACGACGCCTATTCGTGGTTCATCAAGAACGGCGGCATGACGCGCGCCAACGGCCAGCGCTTCCGCGACATGATCCTGTCCAAGGGCCGCAGCGAGGATTACGGCACGATGTTCCGCGCATTCTACGGCAGGGATCCGGACATCGAGCCCATGCTCGAACATCGCGGCCTCGCGCCGGTGAAGAAGTAGAAATTCGACCTCCCCCTCGCGGGGAGGTCGAAAAATTCGAGCGCAGCGAGGAATTTTTCGGGTGGGGGCTTCTCCGCCGGGCGCAGTCCCCCACCCGAAAACGCCTTGCGTTTTCGACCTCCCCGCAAGGGGGAGGTGAATGTTCTTTCATTTGTGAATCTTTCATCCCGGAACCATCCGTTCATCCTGGCCGTTCACCATCCAAGTTCTCGGGAATTGCCATCATGAAACGGAACCTTCTGCTCACGGCGGGCGCATTGTCCGCGATCCTTCTCACCGGCGTGGTCTACGCCGATCCCGCCGATCAGCCCGGCCATGTCAGCCCCGCGCCCGGCACCGCCAACGACACGATGAGCGGCGTGAAGGACACCGCGCGCCACGTCGCCGGCGTCATCACCGCGGAGATGACGACCACGCTGAAAGGCTTCGTCAACGCCGCGGCGCAGAGCGACATGTACGAAGTCGAGGCCGGCAAGATCGCCCAGGAACGCTCCGCCGATCCGGAGGTGAAAGCTTTCGCCGCCAAAATGATCGCGGCCCATACCGGCACGACGGACAAGCTCAAATCGCTGATCGCGTCCGGCAAGCTCGACGTCACCCCGCCCGCGACCCTGGACGACACCCATCAGGGCCTGATCGACGAATTGCGCGGCGCCAAGGACGCGGATTTCGACGGCCGCTACATCGCCCAGCAGATCGACGCCCACAAGGAGGCGCTGATCCTGATGCAGGGCTACGCCAAGGACGGCGATGTGGCCACGATCAAGAAATTCGCCGCCAGGACCGCCCCGCTCATCCAGTCCCACCTCAACATGGCCGAGCACCTGTCGAAGGCGGGCGCCTAGCCGCTCGGGAAAACTTCGCGGAAAAAAACACCGTCATGGCCGGCCTTGCCGCCTTCGCCCTTCGGGCTACGGCGTGCCGAGCGAGACTCGCTTGCCACGCCGAAGCGAAGCGTAGGCGGGTGCCGGCCATCCATACCCGCGATTTCGACTGAAATGATGGACTGAGGCCAGGCATGGCCGGGACCGGGCCCGGCCGGTAGATTTATTTCATTCCAATTCCCCTCTACGTTCATCCCATGTGGCTCCTCTTCGCGTTCTCCGGCCCCATCCTGTGGGCCGTGTCGACGCATATCGACAAATACCTGGTCGACCGCTACTTCCGGCACAGCGACACCGCGGTGCTGATGGTGTTCACCGCGCTGATCGGCGCAGCGCTGCTGCCTTTCATCGCCTGGTTCCAGCCCGGGTTCGCCGCGATCCCGCTTTCGGCCATCGCGGTGATGGCCGCGTCCGGCATCCTCTATATGGGCGCCATGCTGTTCTACCTGCGCGCCATCCAGCAGGAGGAGGCCTCGGTGGTGGCGCCGTTCTTCCAGGTCTCCACCATCTTCACCTTCGTCCTGGCCTGGATCTTCCTGCACGAGACCATCGGCTTGAACCGGATCGGCGGCGGCGCGCTGGTGGCAGCAGGCGCGATGTCGCTGTCCTTCGATCCGGCGAAGCGCTTGCGCGCGCTCAAGCCGCGCTTCGTGCTCCTGATGCTGGGCTGCGGGCTGGTGATGAGCGTCTCCAGCGTGCTGTTCAAGTATTTCGCCGTGCGCGACGACTACTGGATCACCACGTTCTGGAATTTCGCGGGCGAGGCGCTGTTCGGCCTCGCCATCCTGGCGGTCCCGAAATACCGGGCGCAGTTTCGCGTGCTGTTCCGCAAGAGCCCCGGCGCGGTCGTCGCGGTGAACGGCGCCAACGAACTGATCAATCTCGGCGGCGGGCTCGGCGTGCGCTACGCCTATCTGTCGGCGCCGGTGGCGCTGGTCTCCGCGATCTCGTCCACGACCACGCTGTTCGTCTTCGCCTTCGGCCTGCTGCTGACGCTGTTCTTCCCCAAATTCGGCCGCGAGGACCTCTCGCCCCGCAATCTGATCCAGAAAGCCAGCGCCGCGGTGTTTGTGGCGGCAGGTGTCGCGATGATGAATTGGAGCCGTTGATTGTCATCCCGGCCGAGCGCAGCGAGAGCCGGGACCAATTGCGACGGCGTCACAATGGGTCCCGGCTCTGCGCGATGCTGACGCATCGCTGGGCCGGGATGACAACCTCTGTCCGTTACGCCAGCACGATCTTGTCTCTCGCGAACACGGCTTTCGTCGCGTTGCGGGTATCGACGACGAGTTTTGACCACTTCACCAGCGCGGCGTAGTCGACTTGGTCGTGGTCGGTGGCGATGAGGGCGGCGTCGTGGCCGGACACGGTGGCCTCGTCGAACGCCACGCTCTTCATCCCGGCCAGCGCCGCATGCTCGCGGGTCTGCGGGATCT
Source organism: Rhizomicrobium sp. (assembly GCA_050728855.1). Lineage (GTDB taxonomy): Bacteria > Pseudomonadota > Alphaproteobacteria > Micropepsales > Micropepsaceae > Rhizomicrobium. The sequence continues at coordinate 34,649 of JBOHKI010000021.1, forward strand.
CGGCGAAATAGGGGTCGTGGTAACTCACCTCGGCGCCGAGGCCCTGGAGGATCTCGATGAGGCGCAGAGCCGGGCTCTCGCGCAGGTCGTCGATATTCTTCTTGTAGGCCACGCCCATCACGAGGATTTTCGCGCCGCGCAGCGCCCGGCCCATGCGGGTGGACAAGGCTTCGCCCAGCGCCTGGACGACGGTGCGCGGCATGGCGCGGTTCACTTCGCCGGCCAGTTCGATGAATTTGGTATCGACCTCGAAGGCGCGCGCCCGCCACGACAGATAGAACGGATCGATCGGGATGCAGTGCCCGCCAAGCCCCGGCCCCGGATAGAACGCCATGTAGCCGAACGGCTTGGTCTTGGCCGCCTCGATCACGTCCCAGATCGAGATGTCCATGCGCGAATAGGCGAGCTTGAGTTCGTTGACCAGCGCGATGTTCACGCAGCGGAAGATGTTTTCCGTGATCTTCACCGCCTCGGCGGTCTTGGCGTCCGTCACCTTGTGGACGTGCGCGAATCCCGTCTGGTAAAGCCGCGCCGCCAGCTCGCCGGAATAGTCGTCGACGCCGCCCACGATCTTGGGGATGTCCCGGGTCTCGATGGCGGAGCCCGGGTCCTCACGCTCCGGCGAGAAGGCGAGCTGGAAATCGCGGCCGCAGCGCAGCCCGCTCGTCTCCAGGATCGGCAGCACCACCTCGTCGGTCGTGCCGGGATAGGTGGTGGATTCCAGCACCACGAGCTGGCCCGCGCGCAGGTGCCGGGCGATGGTGTTCGCGGTGGCCTCGACATATTTGAGGTCGGGCTCGCGGGTCGGCGTCAGCGGCGTCGGCACGCAGATCAGGATCGCGTCCATGTCCGCCAGCCGCGAGAAGTCGCAGGTCGCGTCGAAGCGGCCGGATCCCGTCATCTCGCGCACGCGCTCGGCGCCGAAATGCTTGATGTAGGTCTCGCCCCTGGCCAGCGTCTCGATCTTGGACGCGTCGATGTCGAAGCCGGTGCAGGCGATGCCGCCCTGCCAGAACACATAGGCCAGCGGCAGGCCGACATAGCCGAGTCCGATTACGCCCACGCGCAGGGTGCGGGCCTCGATGCGGGCCTCGAACTCCGGATTGGGCTGGACGGCGACGCGAATGTTCATCGGCTACTCCCGCGAATGCCGGTGGGGCGCCGGCGGAACGCAATCTGCAAGGCCCGGTCCAGCCGCGCTTGTGCCAAATCGGGGCAGGGCGGCGGTAACCGTCCGGCGACGGTCCTCCGCTATCCTGCGGGAATGGGAGATTTCGGATGACTGGCCGCGGCCGCATGCTGCGCGACCTGGCGGAATGGTGTCCGCCGGCGCTGGCGCGCGCCTTCGGCCGCCCGGCGGCGCTGTTCTTCCACGGCGTGGAACGCGCGATCCACGATCCCCGCATCCAGCTCAACCATCACGACGCGGATTGCTTCCGCGCCATCGCCGTAACGCTCAAGCGGAATTTCGACGTGCTGCCGCTGGCGGCGATCGCTGAAGTGCTGAAGGCGCCGGAGCGCCATCCCCGCGCGCTGTTCCTGATGTCGGACGACGGCTACGCCAACACGCTCTCCATCGCCGCCGATATCCTGGAAGAGCAGCGCCTGCCATGGTCGCTGTTCGTCAGTACCGAGCATGTCGAGAGCGGCCAGTGGAATCCGATCACTGCCGCGCGGCTGTTCCTGTTCTTCGCGCCGGATGGCGCGTATTCGTTGCCGCATCTGGGCGGCGTCACCCTCACCGGAGACCGCAAAAGCGTTGCGGCACGGGCCTTGGGTGAATTCCACCGGCTTCCGGCCGCGGCCGCGCGCGACGCCGTCGCGGCCATGCTGCGAAGCTTCGCCAGCGCGTCGCTGTTCGAGCTGACCGAGCGGTTCGAATCCGAACGCTTCCTCGACTGGCGCGGCGTCAAGGCGCTGGCCAGGCGCGGCGTCGCCATCGGCGCGCATGCCCACTGGCATTGGCCGATGAACGCGGCCCAGAGCGGCGACGAATTGCGCCGCCAGGCTTTCCTGCCGCGCGCGCGCATATCCGAGGAGATCGGCGAATGCCGGTTCTTCGCCTATCCGTTCGGCAACACCGAAGACGTTTCGCCCGCCGCCTGGCAGGCGGTGCGCGACGCGGGCTACGACCACGCCTTCACCACGCTGGCCGGCTCGCTCGATGGCGGGCGCAACCCCTGGCTCCTGCCGCGTTACGGGCTGGGCGCGCGCGAGCCGAACCTCGCCGCCCTCGTGCCGCTGCTGCGTGCCGGAAACGGACGCCTCGCGCGCTGGCAGGCGCGGCTCGCCGGCTGACTGTCCCTTATTGCGACGCAAATGCCGCCATCTGTCCCGAAGCGGGGCGTGGTTAAGCACGCCTTTCTGGCGCGCCTCCTGCAGCCTCGGGAAGCACGGTAGCCCCACCGAGTGACTCACAGTGAGCCTGCACGAGCAATTTGCGGATCGTTCCGTCTGGACCGGCACAGTGCCGGCCCTGGAAGAGGCCGCCCCGCCGCGCCCGCTGATCCGCGAGGACAGTCTCGAGCAAATTCTCAAGCGCGCCCTCGATCTCGCCATCGCCTTGCCGCTGCTCGTCGTCCTCGCGCCGGTGCTGGGCGCCATCGCGCTGTGGATCGCGGGCGACTCCGAAGGCCCTGTTCTTTTCCGCCAGACCCGCCGCGGCCTGGGCGGCAAGCCGTTCGAGATCTTGAAATTCCGCACCATGACCGTGCTGGAGAACGGCGCGTCCGTCGTCCAGGCGACGCAGAACGATCCCCGCGTCACCGCCGCCGGCTGCGTCCTGCGCAAGACCAGCCTCGACGAGCTGCCGCAACTTCTCAACGTCATCAAGGGCGAGATGAGCCTGGTCGGCCCGCGCCCCCACGCGCTCGCCCATGACGACGACTACGCCAGGCGTATCGAAGGTTACACGCTGCGCCAGGCGGTGAAGCCCGGCATCACCGGCTGGGCGCAGATCAACGGCTCGCGCGGCGAAACGCCCACGCTGGACTCGATGAAGCGCCGCGTGCGGCTCGATGCCTGGTACGCCTCCAACGCCAGCCTCGCGCTCGATCTCGAGATCCTGGCACGCACGCCGCTGGAAGTCCTGCGCGGGAGGAACGCCCACTGATGCGCGCCCGCCCCGCCTCGCTTGCCCAGCAGAATGCCCAGCCGAATGCCCATCCGAATGATTGGGGCCGCCGCCGCGCCGCCTATCGCAACTATCGCGAGGTCACGGTCGGCGGCATCCGCACCGCCTGCGTCTCCCGCGCCCAGCTCACCCAGCTGATGGTCGGCGATTGCCTCGCCGCGCGGACCTATGCGCGCAAGCCGCGCCTGGTGTTCGCCTCCAACGGCCATGCCATCGCCATGGCCGCGGCCGACGCGCGCTTCCGCCGCAATTTCGACGCGGCCACGCTCATCCATGCCGACGGCCAACCGGTGGTGATCGCCTCGAAAGCCACGAAGAACCCGATCCCCGAACGCAGCGCCACCACCGATTTCATCCACGACGCCGCCGCCGCCGCGCGCGAGACGGGCCTGCGCTTCTTCCTTCTCGGCGCGACCGAAGCGGTGAACGCGCGTTGCGCCGAGCGGCTGGCGCGCGACTATTGCGGCCTCGCCATCGCCGGCCGCCGCAACGGTTATTTCGGCGAGGCCGAGGAAGCCGCGGTCTGCGGCGCCATCAACGCCAGCAAGGCGGACGTGCTGTGGGTCGGCCTGGGCGTGCCGCTGGAATACGAATTCTGCGTGCGCAACAGGCACCGGCTGAACGTGGGCTGGATCGTCACCGCGGGCGGCTGCTTCAATTTCGTCACCGGCGAATACCGCCGCGCGCCCGGCTGGATGCAGGCGCTGGCGCTGGAATGGCTCTACCGGCTGTGGCGCGAACCGCGCCGCCTGTTCTGGCGCTACGCCGTCACCAATCCGCGCGCCGCGCTGGCGCTCCTCACGCGCACCTCCTCCGATGTCCGCCGCTGACACCATCGCGCTGGCGGCCCCGCGCTACCGCGCCCGCACCGCGCTGCGCCATGGCGTCTCCGCGCTCGGGCCCGTCTGCGTGTCGGCGGCGCATTTCGCGGCGTCGGTCGTGTTCCTGCGCGCGCTGCCGCCGGCGCAGTTCGGGTTGCTGTCGTTCCTCTTCGTCGTCGTGCCGTTCTGCCTGTCCGCATCCGGGGCGCTGCTCGGCGCGCCGCTGGTCACCGCGATCCAGCGCGGCGGCGCCGTCGACGCAGCCGACCTGTCGACCTATCTGAAAGCCAATCTCGCCGTCTCCGCGCTGTCCGGTCTCGCCGCCGCCGGCATGCTCGCGCTCAGCGGCGCGCCGCCGCTCGTCGCCGCGCTCGCCGGGCTCTATGGCGCGGCGATGGCGACGCGGTGGTTCGCCCGCTGCCTCACCTATGTCACGCACGGCCCCGCGCGCCCCGTCGCCTCCGACCTGATCTACAGCGCCGTGCTGTGCGCGGGACTGGCCGCGCTCTATTTCGCCCGCGCCCTGTCGCTGCCGGGCGCGGCGGAACTGCTGGCCGCGGCCGCGCTGATTTCGATCCCCGCCTTCGGCCTCGACTATCTGCGCAAGCAGGTGGCGCCGGGCGGCGCGGGCGGTCTGCTGCGCTACGCCGCGATCTGGCGCGCGGTGACGCGCTGGTCGCTGATGGGCGTGGCGCTGACCGAGCTGACCGCCAATGCCCACGCCTATCTCGTCACCTTCATCGCCGGGCCGCAGGCCTTCGCCGTCATCGCCATCGGCGCGCTGCTGATGCGCCCCGCCGCGCTGGTGCTCTCCGCGCTCCCCGATCTCGAGCGCCCGGCCATGGCGCGCAAGCTGGCGGCCGGCGATCCGGCGGGGGCTTTGCGAAGCGTTAAGGAATTTCGAACCGCCTGCGGTGCAGTCTGGCTCGCGACCATTCTTCTGGCCGGCGCGATCCTGATGTGGTTCCCCCATCTCATCCTGAAGAAGGGCTATGACGAGTCCCAGGTGCTCGCCGTGGTGGCGATCTCCGCGCTCATCGTGGCGGTGCGCACGCTCCGGGGACCGGAGTCCGTCTTCCTCCAGGCCGCCGGCGAATTCCGCAAGCTCGCCGGCGCCAGCCTGTGGTCCAGCCTCACGTCGCTCGCCGTCACCTTCGTTTTGCTGGTGCTGGCCGGACCCGTCATCTCGCTGTTCGGCATCCTGGCCGGCGACGCGGTGATGACGGCGCGCATCTTCGGCCTCTCCCGCGCCTGGAAGCTCCGCCATGGTTGATGTCGCAATCTGCATCCCCACCTTCCGCCGCCCGCGCGGCCTGGAGCGGCTGCTGGGTGCGATCGAGAAGCTCGAGACCCGCGCCAGCGTCGTCGTGATCGTGGCCGACAACGACGCCGCCACCCACGAAGGCTTCGACCTCTGCAAGCGCATCGCGCCCTTCTACCGCTGGCCGCTGGACGGCTTCGTCGCCACGGAGCGCGGCATCGCCCAGGCGCGCAACGCGCTCACCGCGCGGCTGCTTAAGACCGACGCCAAATTCATCGCCATGCTGGACGACGACGAGTGGCCCGAGCCCGGCTGGCTCGACGCCTATCTGAAGGTCCAGGCCGAGACCGGCGCGGACGCGCTGCATGGCGCGGTGCTGCCGGTGTTCGAATCCCGGCCGCGCGCCTCGGTGGCGGAATGCGACGGCATGGCCTCGCAGCGCGGCACCACCGGCCCCTGCGACATGATCTGCTCGACCGCCAACGTCTTTCTCACCCGCGCCTGTTTCGACGGCATGCCCAAGCCCTGCTTCGATCCGGCGTTCGGATTGTCCGGCGGCGAGGACCGCGATTTCTTCACCCGGCTGAAGGCGCAAGGCGCGCGCTTTGCCTATGCCGACGAGGCCGCCGTCAGCGCCTTCGTGCCGGCCTCGCGCGCCACGCTGGCCTGGGTGCTGAAGCGCGCCTACCGCGTCGGCAATTCCGACATGCGGGTGTTCCTGAAATACCGTCCCGGCGCCCGGGCGTTCGCGGGCGAATGCATCAAGATCGCCGGCGCCTTCGCCGCCGTGCCGGTGATGTCGGTCGCGCTGGCCGCCCGTCCGCCGCGCCGCGCCATCGGCTTGTGGAAGGGCTTCCGCGCCGCGGGCAAGCTCGCCGCCCTCTTCGGTCATCGCTATGACGAATATTCCGTCATACACGGCGCGTAGCGGCGCATATTCCCGGCTCGCGCCGTGGTTCGCCGAAACGGCGTTCCTGGCGCTGCTGCTGATGGTGTTCATCGGCATCGCGCCGTTCGCGCCGCGCGACCCCGCCACGCTGGCCATCGGTGAAAGCGGCTTCGCGGGCGCCGGCGACGCGCTGCGCCAGGCCCTCTATCTCCTCGTCTTCCTCGTCTCGCTGGGTGCTGCGCTCGAGCTGCGCGGGTCCTCAGCGCTGCGCGCCGTGCCGCTCACGCTGGTGCTGCTGCTCGGCTGGTGCCTGCTGAGCGCGAGCTGGGCGCCGGCGCCGGGCGTCGCCATCCGCCGCGCCGGGCTGGAGGTCGTGGTCGTGCTCTCCGCCATGCTGGGCGTGGAGTCCATCGGCGTGGAGCGCGCGCTGAAACTGCTGCGCGCCACCCTCATCCTGGTGCTGGCGATCAACTGGATCTCCATCCCGCTGATCCACAACGCCGTCCATCTGCCGGGCGAAAGCGATCCCTCGCTGGTCGGCGACTGGCGCGGGCTCTACTTCCACAAGAACATCGCGGGCGCGGTCTCGGCGCTGTCGGCGATCGTGTTCTTCTTCTTCGCGCTGGAGACCGACGACCGCAGAGCCAAAGCGATCAACTGGGCGCTGTTCGCCGCCGCCGCGATCTTCACCGTGATGACGCATTCCAAATCCTCTATCGGCCTGCTGCCGGCGGCGCTGGCTCTGGCCGGGATCTACCGGCTGGCCTGGCGCCCGGGGCTCGACCGCGCCATCGTGGCGCTGTCGCTGACGCTGGTGGCGCTGGTCGCGATCACCGCGGCGGCGATGGATGCCGGCGCCATCGCGCGGCTGTTCGAGGATCCCACCCAATTCACCGGCCGCACCGCGATCTGGCAGGCCGAGATCGCCTTCATGCGCGATCATGCCGTGTTCGGCTCGGGCTTCGGCACCTTCGCCGACACCGGCGCGTTGTCGCCGCTGCATGGCTATGTCAGCGAAGGCTGGGTGCAGACCGAGGCGCACGGCCACAACGCGTATCTCCAAATGCTGGTCACGGTGGGCGGCGTCGGCTTCGTGCTCGCCATGATCGCCTTCGTGATCCAGCCCCTGATCGCGTTCGTCCGCGCCCGCCGCGCCGACCTGCCGCTCCACACTTTCCTGTTCGCGCTGTTCGCATTCATGCTGCTGCACAATTTCCTGGAATCGGATTTCCTGGAAGGCGACGGGCCGGCCTGGGTCGCGTTCCTCCTGATGCTGGCGATGCTGCGCCGGGCGAGGCTGGCATGACGGTGCTGTTCTCCGTCGTCATCCCCGTGTTCAACCGCGCCGCCGTGCTGCGCGCGGCTCTGCAATCGGTGCTGGATCAGACCTGCCAGGATTTCGAGATCGTAGTGGTGGATGACGGTTCGCGCGACGATCCCCGCGCCGTGGCCGAAGGCCTGGGCGACGCGCGCATCCGCGTGCTGCGGCAGGACAATGCCGGCGGCAACGCCGCGCGCAACGCCGGCATCGACGCGGCCACGGGCCGCTACGTCGCGTTCCTGGATTCCGACGACACCTTCCTGCCGCATCATCTGGCCGCCATGCGCGATCTCCTCGCCGGAACGGACGACAGGATCGGCTACGCGCCCGTCGTGGTGGATCGCGGGCATGGCCGCAGCATGGTCAAGCCGCCGCGCGGCCTCGCGCCGGGCGAGCACATGGCGGACTATCTGCTGCGCGACCGCGGCTTCGTGCCCACCATCACGCTGGTCGTGCCGCGCGCCATCGCCGCGCGCGTGCGCTATGCCGAAGCGCTGCCCTTCGCGCAGGACACCGATTTCGCCATCCGCCTGTTTCTCGCGGGCCACCGCTTCGTCATGGCGCAAATGCCCGGCGCGATATGGCAGGACGCCCCCAATCCCAACCGCACCTCGGCCGGCCGCAAGGGCGCGCGCCTGATCCCGTGGCTGGACGCGATGAAGCCGCGCATTCCGGAAAAAGCCTGGTTCGGCTGCCGCGGCTGGATGATCGCCAAGGGCCTCGCCGCCACCGAACCGCTGACGGCGCTGCGCTACTATCTGCACGCGGTCGCGCGCGGCTGCTACGGCCCGAAGCTCGCGGCGGTGGTGTTTCTCCAGATCTTCGTGTCCGACCGGCTCTATCGCGGGCTCGCGGATGGCGTCGTCGCGCTCGTCCACACGCGGGCGGCGCGCGCAGCCCACCCGTGAACCGCCGCGAATTCCTCGCCGGCGCGGCGGCCGCGGCGTTGCGGCCGAGCCTCGATACCGGCGCCGGTGAAAGCGCCCTGCGGAACGCGGCCGCCTCGCGCGGGTTGCTCTATGGCGCGGCCACCAGCACCGGCCAGCTCCACGATGCCGATTTCGCCGCCGCGCTGGTCCGCGAGTCAGCGATCCTCGTCCCCGAATATGAAATGAAGCGCGGCGTGATCGAAGCGGTAGAGGGGCGCTACGATTTCTCCGGCGCCGACGCGCTGGCGGGTTTCGCGCAGCGCCACGGCCTGAAGCTGCGCGGCCATCCGCTGGTTTGGCACAAGCGCAATCCGGACTGGCTGACCGGCAGGCGCGGCGAGGCCGATCTCACCGGCTTCGTCACCGCCATGGCGGCGCGCTATCGCGGGCGCATCCATTCATGGGACGTCGTCAACGAAGCCATCGACATTACCGCGCCGGGCAATCTGCGCCGCACGGTGTGGCTGGAGAGCCTGGGGCCGTCCTATGTCGATCTCGCGTTCCACGCCGCGCGCGCCGCCGATCCGGATGCGCTGCTGGTCTACAACGATTGGGGCTGCGAGCTCGGCGCCGCGGACAACGATCGTTTCCGCGCCGCCACTCTGGATTTCCTCGAAGGGCTGCGCGCGCGCGGCGTGCCGGTGGATGGCTATGGCATGCAGGGCCATCTCGGCTTTCAGGGCGCGCAGGTCGACCAGGCGAAGCTGCGCATGTTCGCCGGGCGCGTGCGCGCGATGGGATTGAAGATCCTCGTCACCGAGCACGACGTCGATGACGATGGCGGCCCGGACGATCCCGCCGCGCGCGACCGCCTCGTCGCCGATACCAGCCGGCGCTTCCTCGATGTGATGCTGGACAACGCGGCGACCGCTGCCGTGCTCACCTGGGGCCTCTCCGACCGCTATCTCGATCCCCCCGGCTGGAAGCAACGCCTCGCCGGCTGGCTCCCCCGCCGCCTGCCCCTCGACTCCGCCCTCGCCCGCAAGCCGATGTGGCAGGCAATGCACGCGGCCTTCGCGGGCTAAGGCCTGGACTCAATTAGCTTTGTCCAATTCCGCGGGATTCTCGATCAAAACATGGCTGTCATCCCGGGCGAGCATCGCGAGACCCGGGACCCACCAAACCGCTTGCACCTTGGGTCCCGGCTCGGCGCGATGCTTTCGCATCGCTTGGCCGGGATGACAGGTAATTTTGGTTTAGGCCAATTGAGCACAGACCTTGGTTCGTCCTCGCCCCCGCGTATGTGGGGCGCCGAGCTGCAGCGAGGCCCGCTCGGGTGAGGGGCTATGGAGTCTGGAAGCCCGCCGTAGTGCTTCCCTCTCCCCCGCAAGCGCGGGGGAGCACCGAAGAACAACCTCCCCCTTGCGGGGAGGTCGAAAAATGCCCTTCGCATTTTTCGGGTGGGGGGCCGAGCCGTGCTTTCGCC
>JBOHKI010000022.1:0-44081 GCA_050728855.1 Rhizomicrobium sp.
CATCTGTCGCTGTTCACCGCGCCCGCCACCGTCGACCGCGACCAGGAAAGCGATCCGGCCGCCTACGAGGCGGTGATCGACGCCGTGCGCCAGATGACGCCCTGCGTGATCGTCGACCTGCCGCATCTGTGGACGCCCTGGATCAAGCAGACCATGCAGGCCGCCGACGAGATCTGCATCGTGGCTGCGCCCGACCTTGCCTCCTTGCGTAACGCCAAGGGCATCGTCGACATGATGAAGCAGAGCCGGCCCAACGACACGCCGCCCAAGCTGATCATGAACCAGGTCGGCGTTCCCAAGCGCCCGGAAATTCCGGTGAAGGATTTCGCCGAAACGCTGGGCATCCCGGCCACGCTGATCGTGCCGTTCGATCCGGCGCTGTTCGGCGCCGCGGCCAACAACGGCCAGATGCTTCCCGAAGTGCAGCCCAATGCGCCGGCGGCGCAGGCGATCGTGCGGATGGCCGAAATGCTCACAGGCCGCCAGCCGGTGCCGGAAGAGAAAAGCGTGCTGCCGTTCCTGTCGTTCCTGAAGGGCAAGAAACGGGCTTGATGGATGTTCGGCAAGCGAGCCAACGAAGCGCCTAAAGTGACCCCCAAGGCGATGGTCACGCCGCCGCCGCTCGCCGATGGAACGGCGCCGGCCAAGGCTGCCGCGATGCCCGCGCCCAACGGCGCCGCGCCCGCGCTGAAGTCCCAGGCGGCGCCGCAGCCCAACGCGAAGAACACTGCCAAGCCGCTGCCCGATCAGCGTTCGGAAGACTACTACGCGATCAAGACGACGATCTTCAACGCGCTGATCGATACCATCGACCTGGCGCAGCTCGCCCAGCTCGATCCGGAATCGGCGCGCGAGGAAATCCGCGACATCGTCAACGAGATCATCTCGATCAAGGCGGTGGTGATGTCCATCGCTGAGCAGGAAAACCTGCTCCAGGACATCTGCAACGACGTGCTCGGCTACGGCCCGCTCGAACCGCTGCTCGCCCGCGACGACATCGCCGACATCATGGTCAACGGCGCCAACCGCGTCTTCATCGAAGTCGCGGGCAAGGTGCAGCTGACGCCGATCCGCTTCCGCGACAACGCGCAGCTGATGAACATCTGCCAGCGCATCGTCAGCCAGGTCGGCCGCCGCGTCGACGAAAGCTCGCCGATCTGCGACGCGCGTTTGCTCGACGGCTCCCGCGTCAACGTCATCGCGCCGCCTCTGGCGCTGGACGGTCCCACGCTCACCATTCGTAAGTTCCGCAAAGACAAGCTCACGCTGGAAGACCTCACCAAGTTCGGCTCGATCTCGCCGGCGGGTATGCGGGTTCTGGGCGTCATCGGGCGGGCGCGCTGCAATGTCTTGATCTCCGGCGGTACCGGTTCGGGCAAGACGACGCTGCTCAACTGCATGACCGCCTATATCGACGTCGACGAGCGCGTCATCACCTGCGAGGACGCGGCCGAGCTGCAATTGCAGCAGCCTCACGTGGTGCGGCTGGAAACCCGCCCGCCGAACCTGGAAGGCTCCGGCCAGATCACCATGCGCGATCTTGTCAGGAACTGCCTGCGCATGCGCCCCGAACGCATCATCGTGGGCGAGGTGCGCGGACCTGAGGCGTTCGACCTGCTTCAGGCGATGAACACCGGCCACGACGGCTCGATGGGCACGCTGCACGCCAACTCCCCGCGCGAGGCCATGTCGCGTCTGGAATCGATGATCACCATGGGCGGCTTCGCGCTGCCGATGAAGACCATCCGCGAAATGATCGTGGCCTCCATCGACGTCATCATCCAGGCCGAGCGCCTCAGGGACGGCTCGCGCCGCATCACCAAGATCACCGAAGTCGTGGGCTCCGAAGGCGAAGTCGTCATCACCCAGGATCTCATGACCTACGAGATGGACGGCGAGGACGAAACCGGCCGCATCAAGGGCCGCCACATGGGCACCGGCATCGTGCGGCCGAATTTTTGGGAGCGCGCGCGCTACTTCAACCTGGAACGCGAACTCGCCGAAGCGCTCGACGCGATGCAGGAGTAACGGCGGATGCTGTTCTACCTGGCCGTGATTGTCTTCATGCTGGCGGTGGGCGGCGGCGCCTATGCCTTCGCCGGCTCGGGCGGCGAGGCCTCCAAGAAGCGCCTGGCGTCCGTCACCGGTCCGGGAGCCGCCGCCGGACGCGCGCCCACCACCGACCCGGGCAAGCGCAAGAACGTGCAGGCGCTGCTCAAGGACATCGAGAAGCAGAACGCCGCCAGCAAGGAGCGCCCGACGATGCGCCGCCGGCTGGAGCAGGCCGGCCTCTCCATCGAACCGCGCAGCTTCTACATCATCTGCGGCATCGCGGGCCTTTCCGCCGCCGCGGGATGCATGGTCTTCAAGCTGCCGATCCTGGCCACGCTGGGCATCGCCTTCACCGTCGGCCTCGGCCTGCCGCGCTGGGTCATCGGCTTCATGAAGAAGCGCCGGCTCAAGGCCTTCACCGCCGATTTCGCCAATGCCATCGACGCCATCGTGCGCAGCGTGAAATCGGGCCTTCCGACCAACGAGGCGCTCAAGCTCATCGCCCGCGAAATGGCCGATCCCGTCGGCCCGGAATTCAACAAGCTGGTCGAGGGCCTGAAGGTCGGCGTCACGCTGGAGCAGGGGCTCAAGCGCATGTACGAGAGCATGCCGACGTCCGAAGTCAGCTTTTTCGGCATCGTCATGACCATCCAGCAGAAGTCCGGCGGCAACCTCTCCGAGGCGCTGTCGAACCTGTCGGGCGTGCTGCGCGACCGCAAGCGGCTGCAGGGCAAGATCAAGGCGATGTCGTCGGAAGCCAAGGCGTCGGCCATGATCATCGGCTCGCTGCCGCCGATGGTGGGCTTCCTGGTGTGGATGTCGACGCCCACCTATATCGAATCGTTGTTCACCGAGCGCATGGGCAACCTCATGCTGGTGGGCTGCGCGGTGTGGATGAGCGTCGGCATCTTCGTGATGAAGAAGATGATCGACTTCAAGCATTGAGGGATCGGATGAGCGGCCTGGACATCGGTTTCCTCAATATCCTGTTCGACAAGCAGTTCGACATGATGGCGATCGCGGGCGTGCTGGCGTTCGCCACCATCATCACGCTGGGCCTGCCGCTGCTCGAGCGCAACCAGCTCGGCCAGCGCATGAAGGCGGTGTCGGAGAAGCGCGACGAGTTGCGCGCCCGCCACATGGCCAACCTCACCAAGCGCGGCGCGCTGCGGGCCGAGCCGATCAGCTACATGAAGCAGACGGTGGACCGGCTCAGGCTCTCCAACCTGCTGGAATCCGCCGACACCAAGGACAAGCTCACCCAGGCCGGCTATCGCGGCCAGGCGCCGCTGATCGCTTTCATGTTCTTCCGTTTCGTGATGCCGTTCGTGGTGTTCGCGGCGGCGCTGTTCTACGTCTTCGTGGTCACGCACTTCACCTGGTCGCCGATGATGAAGTTCCTGGCGGCGCTGGGCGCGGCGCTGTTCGGCTTCTACCTGCCGGACGTGTTCGTCTCCAACCGCATCCAGAAGCGCCAGCAATCCATCATGCGCGCCTTCCCGGACGCGCTCGACCTGATGCTGATCTGCGTGGAATCCGGCATGTCGATCGAATCCTCGTTCACCCGCGTGGCCGGCGAGATCGGCCAGCAATCCGTCGAGCTCGCCGAGGAGCTTGGTCTCACCACCGCGGAGCTGTCCTATCTGCCCGAGCGCCGCCAGGCCTTCGAGAATCTCGCCAAGCGCACGGGTCATTCCGGCGTAAAGGCGGTGGCTGCCGCGCTCAACCAGGCTGAGAAGTATGGCACGCCTCTGGGCCAGGCGCTGCGCGTCACCGCCCAGGAAAACCGCGAGATGCGCATGAGCGAGGCCGAGAAGAAGGCCGCCGCGCTGCCCGCCAAGCTTACCGTGCCGATGATCCTGTTCTTCCTGCCCTGCCTGTTCGTGGTCATCCTCGGTCCCGCCGTGATGCGGGTCATGCACACGATGCATCACTGAAAAGCAGCCGATCGGAACGAAATAAGCAACTTCGTGTCATGGCCCGCGACCGCGGGCCATCCAGTTCACCGCGAACGGTTCATCCTGACAATCTCGAATTCTTTGTGCCTCTGTGTGAAGTAGAATTTGCACGCCGAGGCGCAGAGGCACGGAGAACACGCGCGATCTGCGTCAAGTCACGCGCAATTCCACCTGGGTGGCCCGCAGTCGCGGGCCATGACACAGCGTTGGTCTCGAGTTGTTAGTGCGTGTCCGCCGCCGTGCGCAGCGCGGGTGCGTCGGCGATCGCCTTGCGGGACGCGACCGCGGTGCGATGCGGGGCCGGCGCAGCCTTGGGCTTCACCGGGCCGGCGAGCGGATCCTTCGGTACGGCCTGCATGATCACCCGGCTGCCATCGGCGGCGACCATCGCGCGCGGCGCGGCGGTGGCGCCGCCGGTTGAGCTCGTGGCGGCATGGGCCGCGGGTGAAGGTGTCTTCGCCGGATGCGGGGCGCTCAGTGCCAGTTCCTGCGTCTTCACAGGGGCTGCGGCCGGCGGGGTGTATTTCGGCGCGGCGGCGACGGCTTGCGATCTGGCGACCGGCCTGGAGGCGGCGGGCCTGGAGGCGGCGGGCACGTGGCTCGCCACGATCTCGGCCGCCATGGCGGCGTTGTTGGCGATGCGCGGATCGTGCGAATTCTGGATCTGCTCGAACATCATCTGCGCACCGGTGTAGTCGCCGGCCAGAAGCCGCGACATGGCGTAGTTGTTCAGCACGGTGGGTTCGCCCGGCTTCATGGCGAGCGCGCGCTGATAGGCGGCGGCGGCATCCTTGGGATTGTTGTTCTCGTCATAGGCCACGCCCAGCGCCGAATAGAGCGTCCAGTCGTTGGTGTTCAGCTCGACCGCGCGCTTGAGAAAGGCCAGCGCGTCGTCGCCGCGCTTCTCCTCGGCCATGACCTTGCCGTACTCGCCCACGATGCGCGCGTCGTCGGGCGTCACGAGCATGAGCTGCGCCAGAACCGAGGCGGCTTCCGGGAGCTTGCCGTCCTTGCGCAGCGCCTGGGCGCGGGCGATTTCACTGTTCACGTCGGGCGACGCGGCGGTGGCCGAAGCGGCCGGCGCATCGTCGTCCGCCAGCACGGGCGGCGCCCAGATGGCGCACAGCGCGAGCACGGCGGCGCCGGCGAAAAGGTGTTTCCTGGCCCGGTTCATGGGGGTCTCCACGCAATCTTACCGGCCGCAAGAATGGACCCGCCGGGGTCAACAAACCCTTAAGTATGTTGCTAAGAGGCCCACGGATCGGCGGTTTGCCGCGGTTCGTCCAAATCTTGTCGCAATGAAATTGTTCTATTTTGCATCATGACGCGTCGAGTCGCAGGCTTCGGATTGGCGGCATTGCTCGCGGGGGTCGCCATCCTGGCGATATCCCTGTTCGGGCCTGCCCAGACCGCGCCGCAACGCTCCGCTTTCGTCATCGACACCGGTCCCACGGGCGGGACCTATTTTCCCATCGGCGAGGCCATCGCAGGCATCGTCAGCCATCCGCCCGGCCTGGTGCGCTGCGAAACGCCCGGAGTCTGCGGCCCGTCCGGCCTCATCGCCTCGGCCCGCACCAGCGCGGGCACGATCGCCAACATCCAGGATGTCGACGCCCACTACGCCGACGCGGCGCTGGCCCAGTCCGATGTCGTGGCCGACGCGATCGCCGGCAAGAGCCCGTTCCGCGCCAAGCAGACCCATATCCGCGCCATCGCTTCGCTGTTTCCCGAAGACGTGCATGTCGTGGCGCGGGCGGGCGCGCATATCCGCTCGATCGCGGGCCTGCGGCATGCGCGCGTTTCCATCGGCACCGAGGATTCCGGAACCATCGTGACGGCGCGCGCGGTGCTGGCGGCCTATCGCGTATCCGAACGCCAGATCCGGATCGCGCACGATCCCGTCGAAGCCGCCGCGGCGGAGCTGGCGCAGGGCAAGCTCGACGCGTTCTTCTTCACCGGGGGCGCGCCGGTGCCGCTGGTGCGCGACCTGATCGCCAACGGCAAGGCGGTGCTCCTGCCCATCGCCGGCGCCGAGCGCAAGCGCCTGCTGGCCACCCATCCCAGCCTCGCCGCGGATTCAATTGCCGCCGGCGTCTATCCCGGTCAGGGCGCCGTCGACACGGTCGCGGTGCGGGCGGTGCTGATCGTCAACGCCGACGTGCCGGACGACGTGGTTTACGGCGTGACGCGGGCGCTGTTCCATCCCGCCAATCGCGACGCGCTCAACACCAGCCATCCGCGCGCGAAACTCATCCGTCTCGATACGGCGCTGGACGGCCTGCCCGCGCCGCTGCATCCCGGCGCGGTGCGCTTCTATCGCGACGCCAGGAAGCCGGGTTAGGCGAGGCCGGCGTCCACTTCCTTCCGCGCGTCCACGCCCCAGTCCCGCATCGCCGGCAGCGCCATCATCCGGTCCATGTAAGCCCGGATCGCCGGCGATACCTCGATCCCGTAGGTGACGAAGCGCGACACGACGGGGCCGTACATCGCATCGGCGATCGAAAAGCCGCCGAACAGGAAGCCGCGCGGGCCGCCGTGATGCTCCAGCGCGTGCGTCCACGCTTCCTGAACGCGCGTGACATCGGCCTTGGCGGCGTCGTCGAGGGTGGGCGTGGGGATGCGGCGGGCGAAATCCATCGAGAGCTGAGCGCGCATCGCCGCGAAGCTCGAATGCATCTCCGCCGCATAGGCGCGCGCCTCGGCTCGCGCCCCCGCGTCCGCGGGCCAGAGCCCGGCGTCGGGATGGCGCTCGGCCAGCGTTTCGCAGATGGCGAGGCTGTCCCACACCGTTGTCGTGTTCCCGTTCTCCACGATCTTCAGCACCGGCAGCTTGCCGGCCGCGGAATGGGGCAGGATGCGGTCGCGCGAATCGCCGCGCCGGAGCGGCACCACGATCTCTTCGAACGCGGCGCCGGTGGCGCGCATCGCCAGGTACGGCCTCAGGCTCCAGCTCGACCAGTCCTTGGTGCCGAGGATCAGTGTGTAGTGCGCCATGTCGTCTCCGGTTGCGGTTCGCCGCGGCGATTCCTAGAGTCGCGCGCAGCCCAAAGACAAAGGTCGCGCCATGCATGAGAGCCTTGTGAGAAGCGCAAAGGGCGCGGAGTCGGTATCTACCAGACGGATATTGAACGATTGTTGATTGTCAATCTCGAACTCACGTGATTAGCATAGGAGTTGTCAATACTGAAGTCTGATTGGGGAAACAACGGAAATGGATATACTGGTCGCAGCAACAATTGCAGGCGTAATAATTGGCGGCATGACCGCCTTGGCAAGCATCTGGGCGACCGTCACGCAGCGGCTTATTGATCGCAGGCGCGTGACTCTGGAAATGATTTCCAGAATTGAGTCCGATCAAGACATATTGCTGGCCCGACGCCAGTTTATGCAACTGGCGCGAGAAAACGATGGCACGCTGGTACAATTCGCGAGAAAGGAATTCGAAGGAACTGACGCCTATTTTTCCATTGCCACGGCGCTCAATCCATATGAACTCATTTCCACTGGGATTGAGTTGGGGGTCATTGATTTTCCACTCTACCGAAGGATACATCGCTCAACGGTGCTCGCCTATTGGGATCACGCTGAATCTTTCATACTGGAGATCAGAAAGCGCCCCGACAACAAGAAGAAATTTGTCGAGCTCGAGAGCATGGTCAAATGGCTAAAAAACGAGAAAACACCGCCTAGGGCACGTCTTCGCAATATCTTCTATTGACAACTCGAATCGTCACAGACTCTTTACACAGAGTATCGGCATCGTGTTGGCAACCGCTTGCACGCGGCCGCCAGTGCGAGCCGCCGACACATGCATACCGCCTTCTCGAGGGTTTCTAAGAACGCTATCCCAATTTTTGCCGTTCTCGCTCGAGATTTGATGCGCTGGCTCGAAGCCCGTCCTCGACGGGAGGTTGCTTTTCTCGAAAGTTCGGGTTTCAAAGCTGATGAAGGCGATTTAAGGCTCATCGGCAGTGTTAAAGGCGGGGTTGGATCGGCGATCTTGGGTCTTGGAACGGGCGCGGATCGCTTGGCACTGGCACACTTCTCTGAAAATCTTCCCGAAGGCACGTACGAATTGCGTGGTGTTCCGGATTCTCACGGAGGGGAGAATGCAGCGATCGCATGGGCACTCGGAACGTATCGTTTTGATCGCTACAAGAAATCCACACGCAAATACCCGAGGCTCGTGCTGCCGGACGGTGTGGACGGCGCCGACGTCAGCCGGATTGCCGAGGGCGTGTTCCTGGCGCGTGATCTGGTCAACACACCGGCCAATGACATGGGACCGGAGCAGTTGGCTTGTGCCGCGCGCGATCTCGCTAGACATCATGGAGCGAAACTCGCCATCACGCTGGGCGATAATTTGCTCAAGAAAAATTATCCACTGATCCATGCGGTCGGTCGAGCGAGCACGCACGCGCCGCGGCTGATCGAATTCAATTGGGGCAAGTCCACGGAGCCGAAATTGACATTGGTCGGCAAGGGCGTGTGCTTCGACACCGGAGGGATCGACATCAAAAGGTCGTCTGACATCGCAATAATGAAGAAGGACATGGGCGGGGCCGCGGTGGTGCTGGGGCTCGCGCACATGATCATGGATGCGAAGCTGGCCGTGCGGCTGCGCGTGCTGATCCCGGCGGTCGAGAATTCCGTTTCCGGCAACGCCTATCGTCCTGGCGACGTGTTCAAGAGCCGCAAGGGCCTCACGGTGGAGATCGGCAACACCGACGCGGAAGGCCGCCTGGTGCTCGCTGACGCTCTGGCCGATGGCGACGACGAGGCGCCCGATCTGATGATCGACGTGGCGACGCTCACCGGCGCGGCGCGCGCCGCCACCGGCTTCGACCTGCCGCCCTTCTTCACCGATGACGAGGCGCTGGCCGCCGATCTCTATCGCGCCGGCAATGAAGTGAGCGATCACGTCTGGAGGCTGCCGCTGTGGCGCGGCTATGAATCGGCGATCGCGAGCCCCATCGCCGATCTCAACAATGCGCCGGACTATGGACTGGCCGGCGCCATCACGGCAGCGCTGTTCCTCAACCGCTTCGTGACCAAGTCCAGGAGCTGGATGCATCTGGACATTCCCGCCTGGATCGACCGCCCCAAACCCGGCCGCCGCAAAGGCGCCGAAGCCAACACCGCACGCGCGCTCTACGCGATGCTGCGGCACCGTTATCCCCCCCCGCAATAGCGGTGCAGGACAATCAGTACCCGCGGTCCAGGTCCACCAGATTGTCGAGCGCTTCGCCGCGCTGATGGCGCTGGATGCGGTCGTGGACGTAGTGCGCGGCGACGCGGGGATCGGAGATCGCGGCGACATGCGGCGTCGCCGTCACCTTGGGATGCTTCCAGAGCGGATTGTCCTCGGGCAGCGGCTCGGTCTGGAAGACGTCCAGCACGGCGCCGGAGAGGTGGCCGGAATCGAGCGCCGCGATCAGGTCGGGCTCGATCAGATGCCCGCCGCGCGCGACGTTGATGACATAGGCGCCGGCCGGGAGCATCGCGAAAGTCTTCGCGTTCAGGATGCCGCGCGTCTCGGGCGTCAGCGGCAAAAGGCAGACCAGAATGTCGGTGGCGCCGAGGAAGGCGTCCAGTTCCCCATCGCCGGCATGGCTCGTCACGCCCTCGATCACCTTCCTGGTGCGGCTCCAGCCGGACACCTTGAAGTCGAGATCGCGCAGATGCCGCGCCGCGAGGGTGCCGATCTCGCCCAGTCCAAGAATACCCACCCGGGTGTCCTCGGTGCGGCGCGGCGGGATGGTCTGGCGCCATTTGGAGTCGCGCTGCGCCTGCTCGAAGAACTTCACCTGGCGGTGATGCATCAGCACATGCAGGACAACGAACTGCGCCATCTCGCGCGACAGCGTATGGTCGACGAAACGCACCAGCGGCACGTGCCTGGGATAATCCTTGTCGGCGAGGAAGCCGTCGACGCCCGCGCCCAGCGAGAACACGGCTTTCAGGTTCGGCAAGGTCGCGAGAAAACCCGGCGCCGGACGGAAGCTCAGCACATAGTCGATCGCGGCTTTGTCGTAGCTGTCGCGGCCGTCGACGGCGAGCGTGAGCTCGGGCGCGATTTCACCCAGTGGCGTCGTCCACAAGGGCGACCAGGCGAGCGGAACGGCAAGCAGCAGCGTTGTCATGCGCGCACGCTCGCCGAGATCGGTCCCATGCGCAAGAAGACGGAGGCACGCGCCTTGGCGTGACTCCTTTACTTCTTTGGCGGCGTCGCCGGTTGCGCGGGCGGTGTCGCGCCGGCGGCGGGCGGTTTGGCGGGCGTGGCTCCGGCAGGCGCCGCTCCAGCGGGCGCGGCGGCCGGCGCAGGCGCGGCGGCGGGCTTGGGCGCGGGGATCGCCATCGGCGAATCCGACAAGGTGCGCAGATATGCGATGAGGTTGATCCGGTCGTCCGCGCTCCTGAGGCCGGCGAAGCTCATCTTGGTGCCGGGCACCACCGCCTGCGGCGATTTCAGGTAGCGGAACAGCCGGTCGAAATCCCACGGCTCGTGGCTGGAGGACATGGCGCTGGAATAGGAGAAGCTGGCGCGGCTGGCGCGCGGGCGGCCGACGATGCCCCACAGGTTGGGGCCGATCTTGTCCGGCCCGCCCTTCGACAGGTCATGGCACTGCTCGCAGCGGGCGGAAACCGTCTTGCCGGCGCCGAGATCGGCCTTGGGCAGAACGGTGCCCCAGTCGGGCAGGGCTTCCTCGACGGGTGCGGCCTGGCCGCCGGTCGATGCCGTCTCCGTCACGCCCTCGACGACGTAGCCGGGCTTGGCGGGCTCGGGCACATCGAAGATCGCCCCGGCCGCGATCTTGAGAATCACCACGAACATCAAGGTGCCGAGCACGCCACCAGCGATCTTGTTCCATTCAAAGGAATCCATAAGGTCAGGCTCCGCTGGCAGATGGCGTCGGAACGGATCGGGCGAGGCGCGCCCCCCGGAACGGGGCGACATTACCCGGCAGCCTTTGAGCGTCATTGCGGCGAAGCGTCGCATAAGTTGGAGCGCGAGAGTGAACCCGATCGTCGTGATTCCCGCGCGCATGGCATCCACGCGACTGCCGGGAAAGCCGCTCGCCGATATCGCGGGCGTGCCGATGATCGTGCGCGTGTGGCGCCAGGCGATGGCGGCGGCGCTCGGTCCGGTGATCGTGGCGGCGGCGGAACCGGGGATCGCGCGCGCGGTCGAGGACGTGGGCGGGCGCGCGGTTCTCACCGCGCCCGATCTGCCGTCCGGTTCCGACCGCATCTTCCACGCGCTCGAAACCGCCGACCCGAACGGCGCGCACGACATCGTGGTCAATCTCCAGGGCGACCTGCCGGCCATTGCGCCCGCCGACATCCGCGCCGTCGTGGACGCGCTGGCCGCGACCGGCGCGGACATCGCCACGCTGGTGGCGGAGATCGACGACCCGGCCGATTTCGACAATCCCAGCGTCGTCAAGCCGGTGGTGGCGTGGGACGTGAGCGGCCATTTCGGCCGCGCGCTCTATTTCAGCCGCGCCCGTGTGCCGGCCGGCGAGGGCGCGCTTTACCATCATGTCGGAATCTACGCCTACACGCGGCCCGCCCTGGCACGCTTCGTGGGTCTTCCGGCCTCGGCGCTGGAGCGGCGCGAGAAGCTCGAGCAGTTGCGCGCGCTCGAAGCCGGCATGACCATCGCGGTGGCGCGGATAACCCAGGTGCCACTCAGCGTCGACACACCGGCGGATCTCGAGAGGGCGCGCAAGCTATTGGACGGACGATGACACATACCACTTTGATCTCCCGCGCCAAACGCGTCGCCTTCCAGGGCGAGCCCGGCGCCTATGCGAACCTCGCGGCGCGCGAGGCGCTGCCCGACGCGCTTGCCATTCCGCGGCCGACCTTCGACGACGCCGTGGCCGCGGTGCGCGAGCGCGAGACCGATCTGTGCATCATCCCGGTGGAGAATTCGCTGCACGGCCGCATCGCCGACATCCATCACCTGCTGCCCGAGGCCGGCCTCTACATCGTGGGCGAGCATTTCCTGCGCATCCGCCACCAGCTTCTGGGCGTGAAAGGCGCGACGCTGGACGGCGTGAAGACGGTGATGAGCCAGGGCCCCGCGCTGGGCCAGTGCCGGCGCATCATCCGCGACATGAAGCTGACGGCGCAGAACTGGCACGATACCGCGGGCTCCGCGCGCCATGTCGCCGAGCTGAAGGATCCTGGCGTGGCCGCGATCGCATCCGGGCTGGCCGGGGAGATCTACGGCCTCGATGTGCTGAAGGCCAATGTCGAGGACGAGCCCCACAACATGACACGCTTCCTCATCATGGCGCCGGAGCCCGACGACGCGGCCCATGACGGCACGGATGTGATCACCACCTTCATCTTCCGCGTCCGCAACATGCCGGCGGCGCTCTACAAGGCGCTGGGTGGGTTCGCCACCAACGGCGTCAACATGATCAAGCTGGAGAGCTACCAGCTCGGCGGATCGTTCAACGCCACGCAATTCTACGCCGACATCGAAGGCCACCCCGAAGACCGCGCCGTACGGCTGGCGCTGGAGGAATTGCAGTTCTTCACCTCGAAGCTCTCGATCCTGGGAGTCTACCCCGCGCACCGATTCCGCAAGGACATGCCGTGACGTTTCGTCTTGTGCTGGCGCTCGCATTGGCCTGCGTGCTGGCGGCAAGCGCGGATGCGGGCGATCTCGTGCTGCGGGGCGGCGCGGTCTACACGCTCGATCCGGCGCGTCCCTGGGCCAGCGCGGTCGTCATCCGTGACGGGCGCATCGGCTACGTCGGCAGCGATCGCGGCGCCGGCGCCTTCGCGGCGCCGGGCGCGCAAACGATCGCGCTGCACGGCCGCATGGTGCTGCCGGGGTTCCACGACGCCCATGTCCACCCGATGTCCGCCGGCCTTCGCCTGCTGCAATGCCGGCTCGAGGATGCCAGGACGCGAGCCCAACTCGCGGCCGCGATCCGGGCTTGCGCCTCCGCGAAGCCGCCGGGCGCGTGGCTTCAGGGCATCGGCTGGCCGGCGCGATTGTTCGGCCCTGAAGGTCCGTCGCGCGCGATGCTCGATGCGATCGTGTCCGACCGGCCGGTGTTCCTACGCACCGAGGACGGCTTCACGGCCTGGGTGAATTCGAAGGCGCTGGCGCTGGCGGGGATCGATGCGCGCACGCCCGATGCGCCGGGCCTCGATCGCGATCCTCGGAACCATGAGCCCGCCGGCTTGCTGCATGACGACGCCATTGCGCTGGTCCGCAGCCACATTCCCGCGCCCACGCAAGCGGAATATCGCCAAGCGCTGAGGCGCGTCACGGCGCAGTCCAACAGCTTCGGCGTGACGTCGCTGTTCGATGCGTCGGCGAACGCGGCGATGCTGGATGCCTACCACGCCGCCGATCTCGCCAATGAACTCACCGTGCGCGTGGTCGCCGCACAGCACGTCGATCCGGCGGCGGGTCCGGAACAGGTCGATGCTTTCGTGGCACGCCGCGACCGGGTGCGCGGCCACTACTTCCGCGCCGATGCCGCGAAGATCTTTCTCGATGGCGAGATCGACCGGCACACCGCCGCCCTCCTGGCGCCTTATGCCGACCGGCCCGATTTCCGCGGATCGCTCCTGCTGCCGGCCGGGCGGCTCGACGCCATCGTTGAGCGGCTCGACGCCGAGGGCTTCCTCATCCACATGCATGCCATGGGCGACGGCGCGGTGCGCGCCGGTCTCGACTCCATCGAACTGGCGATGAAGGCCAACGGCCCGCGCGACCGGCGCGACCAGATCGCCCATGTCGGCGTCGCCGACCCGGCCGACATCCCGCGCTTCGCCCAACTGGGCGTCACGGCGAATTTCCAGCCGCTGTGGTTTCCGGCTTCCGATCCGTCGGCCGGTCCCACCGAAGCCGTGCTGGGGCCGGATCGCGCGCGCTGGATCATGCCCATGGCCAGCATCGCCGCCGCCGGCGGGCGCATCGTGGCGGGCAGCGATTGGCCGGCGACTTCGCTCAATCCGCTGGACGGCATCCAGGCCGCGATCACCCGCCAGCCGCCCGACGGCAGCCTGCCGCCGCGCCAGCCGCAGGAGCGCGTCTCGCTCGCCGCCATCCTCGCCGCCTACACCCGCGATGCCGCCTGGGTCGTGCGCGAGGACGGGATCGACGGCCGCATCGTCGTCGGCAACGCCGCCGACCTGGTCGTGCTGGACCACGATCTGTTCAAGGTGAAGCCCGTGAACCTGCACAAGACGCGCGTGCTGCTGACGCTGCTGGATGGCAGGACGGTCTATCGCGCGACGACCTTCTGATTACGCCGCCGCCCACGCCTCCAGCAGGTGCCGGGCGATGGCGATGGAGGGCGGGATCCACAAGCCGTCGACTTTTTCGCCGGCGATGAGGGCGCGGAGTTTGGATTTTTCCAGCCAGAAGGCTTCGGCGAGTTCGTTCTGGTCGACGACGATGTCGCGGCTCACTGCCTCGGCGAAGCATCCGATCATCAGCGAAGACGGAAACGGCCAGGGCTGCGTCGCATGATAGGCGACGCCGCCGATCCTGACGCCAGCCTCTTCCATCAGTTCGCGGCGCACGGCTTCCTCGATGGTTTCGCCGGGCTCCACAAATCCGGCCAGCGCGGAGAACATGCCTTGGGGAAACTGCTTGCCGCGGCCGACGAGGCAGGCGTCGCCCAACTGCGGATCGCTGTGGGTCGCCAGCATGATGACGACGGGATCGGTGCGCGGAAAATGATCGGCGTTGCAGGCTTCGCAATGGCGGCGATAGCCCGCGTCCGTCATCGCCGTGCGCGCGCCGCAAGCGGGGCAGAAGCCGTGGCGGTTGTGCCAGTCGATCATCGCCTTGGCCTGGCCGCAGATCGCGGTGTCTTTCAGGCCGAGCAGCATGGCCGCGCCGCGCATGTCGCGGAAATGTCCCAGCCCTTCGAGCGGGCCTTCATTGGCCGGATCGGGCGCCGCGCTGATGTCGAGCGCGAAGATGGCGCGGCCCGAATCGAGGCCGAGAAGCACGCAAGGCGCGTCGGGCGCGGCGATGGTTTCGGCCAGGCCTGGGCGCAGATAGCACGCCTCGACCGGCCCCTTGCCGCGTTCGCTGCCCAGCAGGAACGGCTGAAGGCGCCACATCGGAAGGATCAGCGAGCCGGGGTCGCGGCGCCGGCCGGACAGCCACTCCGCATCGGTGCGTTTCTCGCTCGCGCGGTCGAGCGGGTTGCCGGAAAACGGGATCACGTCTGAAACTCCTGTCAGGGAAATTGCGTATGGCGGATTGCCGCGGATCGCGGCGGCATTTCACGGCCAGTTTACGACTGCCTGCGACGATTTCACCATGGTCCATGTGCTCGGCAAGCGCTTCGGCCAGATCGATGCCAGGCTGTCGCGCAAGTTCGACGGCGTGGGCCTGGGCCTGCCGCTTTCCAAGCAGCTGATGGAGATGCATGGCGGCGGCCTCGCGGTCGAGAGCGAGCCGGGCCACGGCACGGTGGTGACGATCCGCTTTCCGGCCAGCCGCTCGCGGGAAAACCGCCGCGTCGCCTGACGCGCCTACCCATGCTATGTGCGGGCCATGCTCTATGGCCTCATCGCAGTGTTCGTGCTTCTCGCCGCCGCGGCCGCGCTGTTCGCGGCATGGCCGGTGCTGCGCGGTCCGCGCGACACGGCAAAGTGGATATTGTCGGCGGCGATCGCGTTCGCGGTCCTGGGCATCGGCGTCGGCGCCTATCTCATGGTGGGCTCGCCCGAACTCGCGCTGCGCGATGTCACGCCTTTGGATACGAACGACTGGCGCGCGGTGGTCGCCAAACTCGTCGCCAACGCGCGCGCCCGGCCCACCGATCCGCAAGCCTGGACCATGCTGGGCCGGGGCTATCTGCTGATGCATGACGGCCAGGATGCGGCGGCGGCGTTCCGTCACGCGCTGCCTTATGCGGCGGCGTCGCAGAGAGTGGCGCTGCTCGACGGCATCGCCGAAGCGCTGATCGCCGCCAACGACGATGCGGTCACGCCGGAGGCCGAGCAGGCGCTGGACGACGCGCTGACGATCGATCCGAAGGACCGCGCCGCACGCTATTTCCTCGGCCTCGCCTATGCACAGCGCCGCGACAATGCGCGGGCGCTGGCGATGTGGAACGGATTGCTCGCCGAAATGCCGCCGGGCGCGCCGGGCCGTGGCGTTCTGCTGGACCGTGTCGCCGCGCTCACCCGGCAATCCGGCCAGGCGCCCGACGTGAACGCGATGGTGGCGGGGCTCGCCGCGCGCCTGAAGGCCCAGCCGGCGGACCCGGAGGGCTGGCAGCGCCTGGTGCGCTCCTATGCGATGCTGGGGGACGGAGCCAAGGCCGCCGCCGCGCTTGCCGATGCGCACGCGGCGCTAAAAGGCAACGCGCCCGCGCTCGCGGCGCTGGATGCGGAAGCCAAGCAACTGGGATTGTGACCTAGCTGGAGACGCGGCCTTGCCAGACCGGCCAGCAGGCGGAACGGCCATGGGCCTTGGTGGCGTCGTAGAGTTTCATCTGGGCGTCTTCGGCGCTCGCGCCGGTCGCGGTGGCCATGTAGTCCGAGCCGCCGGCACACCAGACATAGAAGCGATGCTTTCCGGGAGAATAGAAGTCGGTCCTTGCGCTGTGCGAGAACGTCGCCGCCATCGCCACGCCCGCGACAGCCACCAGAACGCCGCCGGCCATTGCCCCCAGTACACGCTTCTTCGTCGTCATTGCTGGCTCCTTGACTGACCAGAGAGAAGTTGACCGAACGGCATGGAATTAACCAGTTCGGTCTTTTACTTGGTTTGGACTTCTCCCCCGCGTCCCCGGAAAGGGACGCTCCCCGTACCCGGAAGGCAACGTACAGGTCGAAATCCGACATGTCGACCAATCTTTTCGCTTGCAATACAGGTGCTTATGCGTTCTCAACCCGCGGCGGGCAGCCTAAGCGGCTCGATTCCCTCAATTTTAATGGCAGTTTCAACTTCCGCCGCCACCGCGTCGACCGCGGCCCTGTCCCGGCCGCGGATCACGAATTGCGCGCCCACGCCGTCCTCGCGATAGAAGGGGTAGCTGCCGATGGCGATGTCGCGATGATCGTCCTGGATGCGGGCCAGCGCCGCGGCGATGCGGCCTTCCGGGATCCGGGCCTCCACGGTCGCGGAATGGACGAGGGCGCCTTTCTCCAGCGTGGGCGCGATCGCTTCCAGCATCGCCCGCATGACCATCGGCACGCCGGCCATCACATGGACATTGCCGATGCGGAATCCCGGCGCGGTGGAAACCGAATTGCGGATGAGCGTGGCGCCCAGGGGAATGCGCGCCATGCGCTGGCGCATAGCGTTGAACTCGCCGGGCTTGTAGCGCGCCGCCAGGAGCGCCATGGCCTCCGGGTGATGGGCGATGCCCACGCCGAAGGCCGTGGCGATGGCGTCCGCGGTGATGTCGTCATGGGTGGGCCCGATGCCGCCGGTGGTGAAGACATAGGTGTAGCGGGCGCGCAGCGCGTTCACCGCCGCCACGATCTCGTCGTGGATATCGGCCACTACGCGCGCCTCGCGCAGTTCGATGCCCAGCGCGCCCAGCACGCGCGCGATGTGCGCGGTGTTGGTATCCTGCGTGCGGCCGGACAGGATCTCGTCGCCGATGACGAGCACCGCGGCGGTGGGGTTGACGGTCATGGATTTCTATTACACCGCGTCCACCGGGGGGAACAGCGCCTGACGCGCGGCGTTGAGACAGGAGGACATGTTGGCCCAGACCCCATTCCATTCCGCGATCGAGATCGGCGGCCGCCCGCTGCGCCACCTGCTCGCGCCCTTCATGACGGCGTTCCTCGCCGGCGCGCTGGCGGCGGATGCGGGCTTCGTGGCGCTGGGGCAAACGTTCTGGGCCTGGGGCGCGCTCTGGCTTCTGGCCGCGGGCTTTCTGGCCGCCGCTTTTGCCACCACGCTGGGGCTCGTGGATTTCCTGGGCGTGCGGCGCGATCTGGAGACGGCGTGGCGACTCTTCGGCGCCAATGCGCTGGTGGCGGTGCTCTCGGTCGTCAATTTCGGCATCCGCTGCGCGATCGGTGCGCAAGCGGGCTCTCGCTCCGCGATCTGGCTCTCCGTGGTCAGCGTGCTTCTGCTTTTCCTGGGCGGCGGCAGGACTACGGACGGCGAGGCGCCGTTGGACCATCTTTCGGAATGACGGGTCAGGGTTTATACCGGACGCCATGATGTCGCTGTCGCAAGCCGAGACGCTGGAAGCCGCCCGCCGTGCCCATCTGGGCGTGGCGCTGCACACGGCGGAGGATTTCGCGGGCATGCGCGCGGCCGGCAGGCTCGCCGCCGAAGTGCTGGACCTCATGGTCCCGGAAGCCAGGCCCGGCGTCACCACCGAGCACCTCGACAAGCTTGCCTATGAATACACGCGGGATCACGGCGCCACTCCGGCCTGTCTCGGCTATCGCGGCTACCGCCACACGCTGTGCACCTCCATCAATCACGTGGTCTGCCACGGCATCCCGAACGACAAGCCGCTGCGCGACGGCGACATCGTCAATATCGACGTGACGGTGATCCTCGACGGCTGGCACGGCGATACCAGCCGCATGTATCTGGTGGGAGACGTCAAGCGCAAAGCCGCGCGCCTGGTCGACGTGACGTACGAGTCCATGCTGCGCGGCATCGCGGCGGTGAAGCCCGGCGCCACCACCGGCGACATCGGCTACGCCATCCAATCCTATGCCGAGGGCGAGGAGCGCTGCGCCGTGGTGCGCGACTTCTGCGGCCACGGCCTTGGCCGCGTGTTCCACGCGCTTCCCAATATCGTGCATTACGGCCGTGCCGGTTACGGCCTGGCGCTCAGGCCCGGCATGTTCTTCACCGTGGAGCCGATGATCAATCTCGGCGGCTATGGCGTGAAGATCCTCAATGACGGCTGGACGGCGGTGACGCGCGACCGCTCGCTGTCGGCGCAGTTCGAGCACAGCGTCGGCGTCACCGAGACGGGCGTGGAAGTCTTCACGCGCTCGCCCAAGGGCTGGGACAAGCCGCCTTACGCCTGATCTTCGGCCTCTGATCGCCGGCCTCGGGTCGCCGCGACCGCCGTCAAGCATCCGCCGCGCACGCGTCGCGCGTCAGTTCTCGATGATGCTGTCGTAGACAGTTTCCTGGATGCCGTTGAGCGCGCGGGCGACCGCGGCGCGCAAGGCGGCCACTTCGCCCACGTCGCGATACAATCCGGCTTTCTTCAGTCCCTCGGCGGCTTCGACGAGTTTGGCGTCGGCGGCAAGCAGGAGCTTGAAGCGATCGACGTCGGTCGGCGCGTGCACTTGCAGTTCCATCACGGTCGGCCCTTTCGGCTGGTGGTTGAGTGGAGATTCCATCGGTCAGTGGGGGTTGGTCGGCAGACGATCCGCCGATTTCTCGAGAATTCCCGGCTGGTCCCACAGGCCTTCCGGCCTGAGGATCACGTAGGGGTCGCTGTGCATCGAAAGCGCGTCCTGGTGGGGTTCCAGGTCGCCGGACACTTCGACGTATTCGTGGTCGGAGAAGACGAGGGAGAAGTTCTTGTCCATCGGCTTGAAGCCGTATTGGGCCCAGAAGCCGAGCAGGCGCTTCTGCGCGTGGCCGTACATCTTGCGGTAGCCCTTGCGGCGGCAGAAATCGATCGCGGTCTGGATGGTCTCGCGCGCGATCGTCGATCCGCGGAAGCGCGGCAGCACGGCCAGTCGCTCAAGCTTCACGAAGCCGGCGAAGTAGCGGATGCGCAGCGTCGCCGCCGGCTCGCCGTCGATATGGCCCACCAGATGGGTGCAGGTCCGGTCGTTGCCGTCGAATTCCTCGTCGTAGGGGCAGTGCTGCTCCATCATGTAGACGGCGGCACGCACCGCGAGCGCTTTCTCGACGTCGGCCGAGGTGCGCGCGATGTCCACCCGCACGCGCGGGGTGAGCGTGACGGGCCGCTTGGGCGCAAACGTCCGGCCGCGATCGGCCGGCTTGTAGAATACGAACAGGCTGCCCAGCTCGCCCGTATCCGGCGGGACCGGCTTGAAGCCCCGGCGCCTGAGAATGGCGAGGCCCGCATTGGTGCCCGCCGTGGCATAGAGCGGCGCGCCGGCGCAGGTCCGCCCCAGCGCCTTGATGATGGGCATGCTCGCATGCGCGCTCAGCCCTTTGGCGATTACGGTCCACATGTGGACTGCCGCGGGGCGGGTTCCAGGCGCGGTTAAGTATTCGGGGGCCGGATTCTTGCGGTCCAGGGTCCGCGCGATCAGCGCCTTGTGGCCGTCCTCGTTAAGCAAAAGGAAAGCGTAGTATCCCTCCAGCGTCCCTTCTTCGTTATCTTTGTGGGAGACGAACACGCCCCAGGTGGTATCCGGGTTGTGCGCGTGGACACGCCTGAAGACATCGCTGGAGCCGATCGCCAGTTCGGGGTGACGCCGGGTCAACTCCAGGGCTTGTTCGATTTCCTCAAGCCTGAGTTGGCGAATCGAAATCCGTTCCCGGGCAACGTGTGGTAGTCTCCTGGGCCCGGCGTCTCCTCCCGCAGGTTTTTCCGGGTCGATATTATGGATAAAACTCATGCCGATCTCCTGCCCCCAAGGCCAACCGCACTCATGCAAAAAACCCGCAAAGGGAGCCTGAAGCGGTGAGCGAGCAGGGAAAAGACCGCAATCGCGCATGGGGCCATGCCCCAAACGATGAGGGACCCGGTATCCCGGGCACCGACTGGGACGACTACCGGGTGTTCGCGGTGGTTGCGCGGCATGGCAGCTACACCAAGGCCGCGCGCAAGTTGAAGGTCACGCAGTCGGCGGTGAGCCGTCGCATCGCGCGCCTGGAGAAATCCATCGGAGCGCGACTGTTCGACCGGGTTCCCACCGGCGTCGCGCTCACCAATGAAGGCCAGAAGCTCCTGAAATACGCCAACAGCGCGGAGTCCATCCTGGGCCGCGCCGCTGGCAGCGTGCATGAGAGCGTTCAGCGCGTCGAAGGCGACTGCAAGCTGATCATGGGCGACGGGCTGGCGGCCTACTGGATGCCGCCCTTTCAATCGGCCTTCTTCGATTCCAACTCGTCGATCAACCTCAAGGTCTTCACTGCTCACGATCTGAGCGGCAACTACACGCCGCCCTACGATGTCCAGATCCAGTACAAGATCCCGATGGAGAAGGACCGCGTCGCCTTGCGCGTGGGAACCATCCATTTCATGCTGTTCGCCTCGACGGCCTATGTGCAGCGGCTGGGCATTCCCAAGAACGCGCAGGACCTGGCCCATCACCGCATGGGCGACACGACACCGCATCTGGGCGAGCGCGGCGCGCTGTCGCTATGGGCCAATCTCGATCTGGTGCCCGTCATCATGACGAATTCGAGCTGCGCGCTGGGCGCGGCCATCGCCAACGGCACGGTCATGGGCCTGATGCCGAGCTACATGCCGGTGCTGGATTCGAGCCTGGTGCCGATCCTGCCCGACCTCTACCATTTCGACGCCGCGATCTATCTCTGCTTCGAGCGGGAGACCGCGTCCAAACCGGCCGTGCGCGCGACCATCGACTACTTGAAAGAGTTCGTCTTCGACCGCCAGCGCATGCCCTGGTTCTTCACCCATTTCCTGCAGCCGCAGAAGGACTGGAAGCGTATCTACGATTCCTGCCTCGCGCGCACTGCGGAAGAGCAATCGCAACAAGCCGTAGCAGGTAATTAGGAATGCCCAAGAAACCCACCACCTGGATAGACGAGCATGTCGGCAGACGGCTCCAGGTGCTTCGAAAATCCTCCGGCGTGAGCCAGCAGAAACTGGCCGAGCAGCTTGGGGTCACCTATCAGCAGGTGCAGAAATACGAGGGCGGCACCAACCGCGTCTCCACCGCGTTCCTGCTGCGCGTGGCGCAGATGTTCGCCGTGCCGCTGGATTATTTCTTCGCCGGCGTCGACGCGCTCCAGGGCCAGCCCGCCAACGATCCGGGCGATGCGGATGCCGGCAAGATCGCGGCCTTCGTCGCCACGGCGGAGGGGCAGGATCTGGTGCGGGCCTATCTGGCGGTCGACGAACCCAAGGTCCGCCGCCGCGTCATGGCCCTGCTCAAGTCGCTCGGCGAGGACGACGAAGAGTGATACATCTCGCGTCATGGCCAAATCGCCTCGCCTGAAACCCGCCAGCGAAGCGCGCGACGTGGCGCGCGAGTTCGACGCGCCGCATTACCTCGACCACCGCCAGCGCCTGCGCACCCGCTTCCTCGATGGCGGCGCGGAGGCGTTGCCGGATTACGAACTGCTGGAGCTCGTGCTGTTCGCCGCCATCCAGCGCAAGGACCTGAAGCCGCTCGCCAAGACGCTGATCGACCGGTTCGGCTCCTTCGCCGAAGTGCTGTCCGCGCCGCGCGACCGGATACTGGAAGTCGAAGGCGTGGGCGATGCCGTCGTCGCCCAGCTCAAGATCGTGGAGGCCGCGGCGCTGCGGCTGTCGCGCGCCCGGCTGCTCAACCGGCCGGCGCTCAGCTCGTGGTCGGCGCTGCTCGACTATTGCACCGCCGCCATGGCGCGGGCGCCGCAGGAATCCTTCCGCGTGCTGTTCCTGGACCGCAAGAACGCGCTGATCGCCGACGAAGTGCAGACCGAAGGCACCGTCGATCACACACCCGTCTATCCACGCGAGATCGTCAAGCGCGCGCTGGAGCTGTCGGCCTCGGCCCTGATCCTGGTTCACAACCATCCCAGCGGCGATCCGACGCCGAGCCGCGCCGATATCGATCTGACCCGCGAAATCGCCGAGGCCGCCCGGCATCTGCGCATCGCCGTCCACGACCACGTCGTCGTCGGCCGCGGCGGCACCGCCAGCTTCAAGGCGCTGGGTCTGTTGTGAGCCGCTCTCCCGGACGGGAAGGGTCAAACTTTTTGCTATAAGACTCACGGCGAGCGCGATTGGGGACGTCGATGTTGCGGTATGGGCTGAGCGAAACCGGGCGGTTCGCCGCCGGGCTTCTGGGCGCCCTGCTGCTCGCGGCGACGATTTCTGCGATGGGCGCGCAGGCCGGCTTCGCTGCCGCGCTGCTGGCGCGCGCGGTGTCGCTGCTCCGCCTCGATTTCGGGGCCAGCGCCCTCACCGGCGCACCGGCTCTTGGCGATTTCGCCCAGCATCTGGCGCCGACGCTGCAACTGCTGGGCGGGGGAGCCGCGCTCGCGCTCGTGGCCGGTGTGCCTCTGGGGCTGGCGCTGAATTCGCGCCGCATGCGGGCCTTGGCCGCGCCCGTCCTCGAGATCGCGGCCTCGGCGCCGGTGTTCTGCGCCGGCCTGGCGCTGCTCTGGATCGCCCACCGCATGGGCTGGGATGTATCGGCCGCGACGGGCGCATCGTTCTGGCCCGCGCTGCTGCAAGGTGACAGCGCCGCGGCGTCGCGCGCGCTGCCGGCATTCGGTCTTCCGGCGCTTGTGGTGGGGGCGGCCGGCGCCGCCTCCGTGCTGGTCGTGGTCCGGCGCGGCGCGCACGCGGCGATGGCCGAACCCTATCGCGAGACGCTGCGGCTGATGGGCCTGGGCGCCTTCGAGATCGACCGGCTCTACCTCGCACCGCGCCTGCTGGCGGGATTGTGCGCCGGGCTGGGCCAGATCGTGCTCACGCTGTTCGCCGCGACCGCGGTCGCGGAGTGGGTGTTCGCCTGGCCCGGCGAAGCGACCCTGTTCATCCATTCGGTGGCGCTGGGCGACTGGAACGTGGCGGCGGCGGTGCTGTTCGCCTTCGCGGTGCTGGCACTGGCCACCGGCTATCTCGGCATGCTCGCCGCCCACGCCCTTGGGGAACGATGAGCACAGCGCTGCCGCTGCCGCGCCTGGTCTCGCTGCGCGCCATCGCGCGCGGCGTGGGCTTCGCCGGGCTCGGCGCTTTCACGCTGGCCGTCGGCCTCGCCAACGTGCTGGCGGGCGAGCCGGCCGATTTCCAGAACGCGGGTCCGCCGCTGGCCGCGCCCTCGGCGCGCTTTGCTTTGGGCACCGACCAGTTCGGGCGCGACATGGCAAGCGAACTCCTCCACGCGCTGTCCGTCACGCTGGGCCACGCCGCCCTGGCCACCGTGGTCACCATCGCGGCGGGCGGCATTCTGGGCTTTGTCGCGGTGCGCTTTCCGCTGCGCGCGGGCGTGGTGCTGCGCTGGCTCGCGGGCGTGCTGGGCGCCTTGCCGCCATTGTTCCTCGGCGTGCTGCTGGTGGGCATCGTGGGGCGCGGCTTCGCACCGGAAGCCGCAGGCCTGGCGGCGGCGCCGCTCGCCTTCCTCAGCGCCTTCGACCGCGCCCATGGTCTCGCGCGGTCGCGCCACGCGCTGTTCGCGCGGGCCACCGGCATCCCGATGACCACGCTGCTGCGCCGCGACCTGGCCTACGAGATACGCGACCATTTCCTGGCGCTGGCCGCGCGCGCGCTGGCATCGGTGACGATCATCCTGGCGACGATGAGCGTCTTCGGCTTCGGCGCCTCGCCGCCGCGCCGTGACCTCGGCCTGATGATCGCCAGCGCCCGCGATTCCTATTTCGACGCGTGGTGGACGGCGGCGTTTCCCGCGCTGGTGCTGATACTGTTCGTGCTGTGCGCGCGGCTGGCGGCGCTCGACGGAGGCCAGGAGCCGTGAGCGCCTTCGCGGTCTATGAACTGACAGTGGAGCGCGAGGGCACGGCGCGCCCGGTGCTCGACCATTTCTCGCTGTCGCTCGACACCGGCGCGACGGTGGTGTTGCTGGGCGAGGAAGGCTGCGGCAAGGCCGAATTGCTGCGCGTGCTGGCGGGCGCGACCTCCGGCGTCGTCAGCGGAACGTTGCGTGCGGGCGAGGGCGAAGCGGTGCGCGCGGCCAAGCTCAGCCAGCCGCTGGTGCGCACCGCCTTTCTGCCCAGCGCCGCTTCGCAGCCGCTGAACCCGCGCGTCTCGGCGCTGTCGCAGCTTACCCGCATCGTCGCGCGCAAGCTGGGCGTCGCGCGCGGCATCGCGCGGGAGAAGCTGGCGCAGGGCCTGGAGCGTCTCGACGGCGCGCCCGCGCTTGCCGGATTGGACGAGCCCGCCGGCGCGCTGTCGCGCGACGTGCTGGCCTGGGGATTGTTCGCCGCGGCCTTCGCGCAAGAACCGGTGCTGCTGCTGGCGGATCACGCCTTGTCGGGCCTCGCGCCGACCCAGGCGCGGCTCCTGGTGCGCGCGCTGCTGGCGCAGCAGAAGCGCCAGGGCTTCGCGCTGATCTATGCCGCGATGAGCACGGAGGAAGCGGCCTGGCTCGCCGGCCGCGTGCTGGTGATGCGCCACGGCAAGGTGGTCGAGGATGCCCCCATCGCCGCGCTTGCGTCCGCGCCGAGCCATGCCTACACGCAGACATTCTTCAAAGCGGTCAACGCGGATGCGCAGGCTGGCCCCGCCGCCAAGCCCACCGGGCGCGGACAGCCCGTCATCCAGGCCTACAATCTGGAGCTCGGCCCGGAGCACGACCGGCGCGGCGGGCTGAGCTTCGAATTGCGCCGCGGCGCGTCGCTCGCACTTCTGGGCGAGGAAGGCTCGGGGCGGCGCGCGCTGGTGCGCGTGCTTCTGGGCCTGGAACGTCCGCGCAAGGGCCGCGTGGTGCTGGATGCGGTCGATGCGGGGATCCTCGCGGAGAAGATGCTGCTGCGCCTGCGCCGCCGTGTCGCCATCGTGGCCGGCGCCGACGACGTGCTCGATCCGCGCATGACGCTGTGGGACACCGTGGCCGAGCCGCTGCGCTCCCATCTCGCTTTGCCGCGCGATCTCGTCGCCAATTATCGCGACGCGGCGCTGAAGCGGGTGGGGCTCGCCACGCTGCCCGGCACGCGCGCGGTGGCGGAGCTTTCGGCATTCGACAAGCGCCGTCTCCAGGTCGCGCGCGCCATCGTCACCGCGCCGCTGCTGGCGGTGATCGACGAGCCCTTGCGCGGGCTCGATGCCTTTGCCCAATCGGTGATGCGGGACCTGCTGCGGAACTTCCGCGCCCAGGAGGGGCCCGCCTTTCTCGTCGTCACCTCCGATTTCGCCGTTGCGCGAGCCTTGTGCGAGGACGCCATGGTGCTCAAATCCGGTCACGTCATCGAGCGTGGCGCCATCGCCGGCCTCGCCCGCGCGCCGAAGGAAGCGCAGACGCGGGCGCTGATCGAAGCCTCGTTGGGAACGGCGCCCGTGCCCTGACCGTCGTTTGGCTGGCATGGGAAATCCTCTAAGCTGCGCGACATGCTCAAACTCAAGGACGAAACCCTTCTCCGGCGCGACGCCTATATCGGCGGCGCATGGACGGCGGCTCAATCGGGGTCGCGCTTCGCCGTGGCCGATCCGGCGACCGGGGAAAATATCGCGGACGTGGCCGATCTCACCGCGGCCGAAACCCGCGCCGCCATCGACGCCGCGGCGAAAGCCTTCCCGGCGTGGCGCGGCAAGACGGCGAAGGAGCGCGCCGCCGTCATGCGCAAATGGTTCGACCTGATGCTGGCGAACCAGGAGGATCTGGCGCGCCTGATGACGGCGGAGCAGGGCAAGCCGCTGGCCGAGACGCGCGGCGAAGTCGCCTATGGCGCGAGCTTCATCGAATGGTTCGCGGAAGAGGCAAAGCGCGTCTATGGCGACGTGATCCCCACCAACGCCGCGGGCCGGCGCATCGTGGTGCTGAAGGAGCCGGTGGGGGTGGTCGCGGCCATCACGCCGTGGAATTTCCCCAACGCCATGATCGCGCGCAAGGTCGCGCCCGCCATCGCCGCGGGCTGCACCATCGTCGTCAAGCCGGCGGAGGAAACGCCGTTGTCGGCGCTCGCCATGGCCGAGTTGGGCGCGCGTGCCGGGTTGCCGCCCGGCGTGCTCAACATCGTCACCACCAGCGACGCGAAGGCCGTGGGGCTTGAGCTCACGCAGAACCCGCTGGTGCGGAAATTCTCCTTCACCGGCTCGACGGAAGTGGGAAAGCTCCTGATGGCGCAGTGCGCCTCGACGGTGAAGAAAGTCTCGCTCGAGCTGGGCGGCAACGCGCCTTTCATCGTGTTCGACGATGCCGATCTCGACGCGGCGGCGGACGGCGCCATGCTGTCGAAGTTCCGCAACATGGGCCAGACCTGCGTCTGCGCCAACCGCATCCTGGTGCAGGACAGCGTCTACGATGCCTTCGCCGGGAAGCTTGCGGCGCGGGTCGCCAAGCTCAAGGTCGGCAACGGTTTCGACGACGGCGTGACGCAGGGCCCGCTCATCACGATGGAGGCCGTGGAGAAGGTCGAGCGGCTCCTCGAGGATGCCACCGCGAGGGGCGCGAAGATCGCATTGGGCGGCGCCCGCTCCACGCTGGGCGGCACCTTCTTCGAGCCCACGGTGGTGACCGAGGTGACGCAAGCCATGGACATCGCACAGGAGGAGATTTTCGGCCCGGTCGCCACGCTGTTCCGCTTCCGGAACGAGGCCGAGGCGATCGCCATCGCCAACGACACCGCTTACGGACTGGCCGCCTATTTCTACGCCCGCGACCTCGGCCGGGTGATGCGCGTGGCCGATATGCTCGAATACGGCATAATCGGCATCAACGAAGGCATCATCTCCACCGAAGTGGCGCCGTTCGGCGGCATGAAGGAATCCGGCATTGGCCGCGAAGGGTCGAAATACGGCATTGAGGATTACCTGGAGATCAAGTATCTGGCATTGGGTGGTTTATCTGTCTGAGCCGGAGCGCTTCTTCCACCTCCCCCTTGCGGGGAGGTCGAAACGCGCAAGCGTTTCGGGTGGGGCCCCCCCGCCCGAAAAATCCGTCGCTCTGCTCGGATTTTTCGACCTCCCCGCAAGGGGGAGGTGGAGTCCAAGATGATCCCCCGCTACGCGCGCCCCGAGATGACGGCGATCTGGTCGCCGGAAACGAAATTCCGCATCTGGTTCGAAATCGAGGCGCACGCCGCCGACGCGCTGGCGGAGCTGGGCGTGATCCCGAAGGATGCCGCCGCCGAGGTGTGGGCGAAGGGCAAAGACGCGAAATTCGATATCGCGCGCATCGACGCCATCGAGCGCGAGGTCAAGCACGACGTCATCGCCTTCCTCACGCACCTGTCGGAGATCGTCGGCCCCGAGGCGCGCTTCGTCCACCAGGGCATGACGTCGTCGGACGTGCTGGACACCTGCCTTTCCGTCCAGCTCGCCCGCGCCGCCGACATTCTGATCGCCGATACCGATGCGCTGCTGGCCGCGCTCAAGCGCCGGGCCTACGAATTCAAGGACACGCCCACCATCGGCCGCAGCCACGGCATCCATGCCGAGCCCACGACCTTCGGCGTGAAGCTCGCCACCTATTACGCGGAGTTCGCGCGCAACCGCGACCGGCTGGTCGCGGCGAAGAAGGAGATCGCCGTCGCCGCCATCTCCGGCGCGGTGGGCAGCTTCGCCAACATCGATCCGCGCGTGGAAGAGCATGTCGCCGCGAAGATGGGCCTCGCGATCGAGCCCGTCTCCACGCAGGTGATCCCGCGCGACCGCCATGCCGCGTTCTTCGCGGCGCTGGCCGTGGTCGCCTCCTCGCTGGAACGATTGGCGACGGAGATCCGCCATCTCCAGCGCACCGAGGTGCTCGAGGCCGAGGAATTCTTCTCGGAGGGACAGAAGGGTTCTTCCGCCATGCCGCACAAGCGCAATCCGGTGCTGACGGAGAACATCACCGGCCTCGCCCGCATGGTGCGGTCCTATGTCGTGCCGGCGCTGGAGAACGTGGCGCTGTGGCACGAACGGGACATTTCGCATTCCTCGGTCGAGCGCTACATCGGCCCGGACGCCACCATCACGCTCGACTTCGCGCTGACGCGCGCCGCAGGCGTCGTCGACAAGCTGCTGGTGTACCCCGCGCGCATGCAGGAGAATCTCGACCGCACCCGCGGCCTCGTCCACAGCCAGCGCGTGCTGCTGGCGCTGACCCAGGCCGGCGTCGGCCGCGAGGACGCCTATCGCCTCGTCCAGCGCAACGCCATGCGCGCCTGGAACGGCGAGGGCGATCTGCTGTCGCTGCTGAAGGCCGACGCCGAGGTGGCCAATGCATTACCGATTGCTCAGTTGGAGAGTCTGTTCGATCTCGGTTACCATCTGAAGCAGGTGGATACGATTTTCGCGCGCGTGTTCGGCGCGGCCTAAGGATTTTGAGGGGGCTGATGGTCGGGAAGGTTTTGCGCGGGGTCGCGCTGATCGCGGGTCTTTTGTTGCTTGGCTATTCTATCTGCCACCGGGACTTGAGCAACTTCCGGGTCTGCGGCGGTCTGACGAACGGCCGCCCCATCGTTTCGCTGGAGCTGGCGCGATCGCCCAAAGAGGCTCAGCTGATTTTCGGCAAGGACGCGAGCACCTGCGACAAGGACCTGATCGGTCATCTCAACGCGGCCAATCTGGCCGATGAACAGGTCATCATCCCGCTCTATGGCGTGTTGTTCGCGTTCTTCTTCTTCGCAGCCATGGAGCAGTCGCTGCGCTTGCCGCTGCTGGGTGTCGCGCTGACCGTGGTCGCGGTCATCTGCGACTATCGCGAAGACGACTATCTCGCGCTGATCACCGGCGACCACACTCATGCGCAGAACTGGCTCGTGCCGCTGCAATGGGCAACGGACGTCAAGTGGATGTGCCTGGCGTTCGCGAGCGCGTTGGGCGGGGCGATGTTCTCACGGCGCGGCGGGCTGTATCTCATTCCAGCCATCGTCGCGATGCCGTTCTTGCCCGTTACTGCCGCGACGCTGATCGATCACGACTTCATCCCGGCGATGAACGGCCTTTTGGTCGCGAGCTTCGGCGCCCTATGGGTCATGGCCGCCATCGCCGTGGTCAAGCCACCCCAACCGCCCGCCTTGGCCTGAACGCGACGTCCGATTCCACGCCTGATTGCTTGCAAAGCGAAGACTCCGCAAATCTAATGCAAGTCTTCGTGGAACTTTTTTATTGGGAGAGAGACATGACGTTCAAACTGGCCGCCGCCGCCGCGGCGCTTGTCCTGGTGTCCGGCGCTGCGAGCGCGCAAGGCAGCTTCTCGCTGACGCAGTTCTTTTCGACGTCGAACTTGCAGCCGCTCGCCGGCACGCCGACGGTGCTCAATCTCGCGGCCCAGATGGACCACCGCACCCTGCAGCAGGACGTCAACAATTTCGACGATTTCATGCTCATCAACGGCACGGGCAAGAAGCGCGTCTTCTTCAACCGCCATCTGATGAACCAGGGCACCATGGTGCTGG
Source organism: Rhizomicrobium sp. (assembly GCA_050728855.1). Lineage (GTDB taxonomy): Bacteria > Pseudomonadota > Alphaproteobacteria > Micropepsales > Micropepsaceae > Rhizomicrobium. The sequence continues at coordinate 30,166 of JBOHKI010000022.1, forward strand.
GCAGCTGGATCGGCGTGGCGCAATTCGACAACCACACCATCACCGCCGACCTCGAGGACGGCTGGAAGGCCGTCAAGGCCAAATACAGCCTCGGCAGCGTGGCGCACGTCATCGTCTACAAGACGCTCAATACCAACGAGCTCGTCTACGACTACGCCTCGCCGATCGGCTCCTCGGAGATGAACTGCCAGGAGTATCTCTACACGCCGTCGACCAAGGGATTCCAGCTCGGCATGAAGACCGGATGCTGGATCGGCCTGTCGACGACCTATTCGCGCAGGACCAGCGCCGGTTCCGGCACCAGGGCGCAATAGGCCAGCCACCAGGAGCGGCGGCGCAGGTTCGCCTTGTGCGAACTACGCCGCCCGCACCTTGTAGCGCACCGGCAGCGTCTTCAGGCCGCTGACGAAGGTGGATTGCACGCGCTTGGGCGTGCCGGTGAGCTCGATGGCATCCAGCCGCTTCAAGAGTTCGGCGAAGAAGGCGCGGATCTCCATCTTGGCGAGGTGCTGGCCCAGGCAGACATGCACGCCGTAGCCGAAGGCGACGTGGCGATTGGGCTCGCGGTCGATGCGGAACTTGAACGGATCGGGGAAGGCCTCGGCGTCGCGGTTGGCCGAGATGTAGAGCAGCTGCAGCGCGTCGCCGGATTTGATGGTGCGGCCGCGCAGGCCGTAGTCCTCGCCGGTGTTGGTGCGCATGAAGTGCTGCACGGGCGTCACCCAGCGGATCATCTCGTCCACGGCGCCGTTGAGCAGCCCGGGATTCTCCTTCAGCATTTTCATCTGATCGGGATTTTCGATCAGCGCCCGAAGCCCGCCGGCGATGGTGGAACTCGTCGTGTCGTGGCCGGCGGTGGCGACGATGATGTAGTAGGACGCGGTCTCGATGTCGCCCATCGGGCAGCCGTTGATCTTGCCGTTGGCGATGACGCTGGCCAGATCCTCGCCCGGATTGGCGCGCCGCGCCGCCGTCATCGCGTTGAAGTACAGGAAGAAGTCCATGATGGTGTTGCTGCCCTCGGTGGCGCCGGCGCGCTGCAGGTCGGGGTCCTGGCCGCCGAACAGCTCCTGCGTCAGCTTCAGCATCAGGGGTTCGTCGCTCTCCGGCACGCCCAGGATCGACATGATGACGTGCAGCGGATAGTAGACCGCGACTTCCTTCGCGAAGTCGCATTCCGGGCCCATCTCCACCATGCGGTCGACGTAGCGCCTGGCCAGTTCGGCCACGCGGGCCTCGAGCTTCTTGAGATTCGGCGGCATGAACCAGGCCTGGGTGAGGCCGCGGCTGGCGCGATGGTCCGCGCCGTCCATGTCGATGAGCGTGCGGAAGGGCGAGACGCGCCCCGTTTTGGGATCGGGTCCGCCCCACATCGCGGCCAGATCGTGCTCGGCCTGCTTGTTCATCAGGACCGAGCGCGGCTCGTTGAGGAAGCGGTCGTTGAGCCGCTCGATCTCGAGCACGTCGGCGTATTTGGTCAGCGTCCAATAGGGGCGGAAGCCGTCCGGCGCCGTCCAGTGGACTGGATCCTCGTCGCGCAGGCGGGCGAGAATTCCGTGCAGGCGCGGCTCGTCGCCATAGGTGGCGGGCGTGGCGATGGCGTCGTCGATTTCCTGGCTTTGCAAGGCCATTGGAAAACTCCTTCAATGTCCCAATATCTGTCGGGCGGGAGTGTGGAACCGGCGGCCCGGCGCGGCAAGGTCCGGCCACAATTCGGCCCGGGAGGAAGGCTCTCCTGGCGTCTTGCCGTCACGTTCGTTTGGAACCGGGGAGGGATGGATGTTTCTCAGGAAGATCGCGCTGTTCGCGGCGCTCGCCATAGGCCTGTCGGGCTGTTTCGACCTCAACCAGTCGGTCTGGCTCAACCGCGACAGCAGCGGCCACTACGACCTCACCATCGCGGCGAACGGCGCTTTCGGCGAAGCCTTACGCAAGGGAAAGTCCGACGTTCACATCGGGCACAATTCCAGCCTGCCGACGAAAACCAGGACGGTCATCGCCAACGGCAAGACGTTCCAGACCACGGTGGTCGATTTCAAGCAGCTCTCCGACCTCAGCCTGTCCAACGAGGACGTGGCGGTGAAGGTGCGCGGCCACGATCTCTTCGGGCTGGGCAGCACGCATGCCGTGTTCCGCCGCACCTTCTTCGTCAACAACGAGATGAAGAAGCGCCAGCAGGACAGCGGCAACCGCGACGACCAGGCAGGCGAGGCCATCCTCGCCACCATGTTCGGCGACCATACCTATGTCTTCAGCGTGCATCTGCCGGGCTCGATCGACTGGATCGCGCCGGTCCGCGCCGGGGATACCGAGGTCAGGCCCGAGATCCGCGAGGATGCCGGCGGCCACACCATCACCTGGACCATGCCGCTCACAGCCATGATGGAGACCAAGGCGATGCACTTCTCCGTCGGCTTCTCCGCCTATGGCGCGCTGACCGACAGCGAGACCCGGCTGGACGACGGGCATCACGACTAAGACCGCGCTCAAATTGGGAATGCGATCTATTTCTCCAGCGCGAAGGCCACGACCTTGTCGCCGCGCTTGGTGCCGCTCTTGTAGTGGCCGCCGGCGGCGATGACGACGTACTGGCGGCCCCGCCAGACATAGGTCATCGGCGTGGCCTGGCCGCCGGCGGGCAGGCGGCCCTTCCACAGTTCCCTGCCGGTCCTGGCATCGAAAGCGCGCAGGTAATTGTCCATCGCCGCCCCGATGAAGACCAGGCCGCTCGCGGTCGCGATCGGTCCGCCGAAATTGGGTGTGCCGGTCTTGCCCAGCAGGTACTCGCTGAAGGGCAGGAGGTCCGCGGTCGTGCCCAGCGGCACTTCCCACAGGACGCGGCCGTCATGCATGTCGATGGCGTGCAGCATGCCCCAGGGCGGCGCGTTGCACGGCATGCCGAGCGGCGAGAGAAGCGTCTCGCGCTTCATGCCGTAGGGCGCGCCGGTCTGCGGCGAGACTTCCTTGCCGGGATTTTCGGATTTCACTCTGGCGAAATCGGCGCGCTTGATCAGCGTGACCAGATGCATGGCGCTCGAGGTGTTCACATAGACCACGTCGCGCGACTGGTCGAAGGCAAGCCCGCCCCAGTTCGAGCCGCCGCCGGTGAAAGGATAGAGGATCGTGCCCTGCAGCGAGGGCGGAGTGTAGATCCAGCCGGCGCGCGCGTTCGCGATCTTGTCGCGGCAGGCGCGCTTGTCCCAGAAGGTGAGGCCGTAGGCGTCGTCGGGCCGGGCGCGGATCGGCGCCAGCGGCTTGGGCGCCACCGGAAAGGGCTGTGTCGGCCACAGCTGCTCGCCAGGCGCGCCGTTCTGCGGCACCGCGCGCTCCTCCACCGGAATGAGCGGCTGGCCGGTCTCGCGGTCGAGGGTGAAGAGCAGGCCCTGCTTGGTCGTCTGGATCACGGCGGGACGGGTGCGGCCCTTGTAGGTGACGGTGCCCAGAGTCGGCTGCGCGGGAATGTCGTAGTCCCACACGTCGTGATGCGTCACCTGGAACGCCCATGCCACCTGCCCGGTCTCGATGTTCAGCGCCACGACGGAATCGGCATAGCGGTTGTCGCCGGGCCTGAGGCCGCCGAAGAAATCGGGCGACGGGCTCGTCGTCGGCACGAAGACGAGGCCGCGCGCCTCGTCGACCGACATCGGCGCCCAGGCATTGGCGCCGCCGGTGATGGCCGCGCCCGCGCCCGACCAACTCGCCGCATTGGGCGCCGACGGCGTGCGCGGGATCGGATCGAAGCTCCATTTCGCAGCACCCGTCACCGCGTCGAAGCCGTGCACCACGCCGTGGACTTCGCGCACACGCTGGTTGTCGTCGAGCGAGGAGCCGACCACGACGATGCCGCGGCCGACGACGGGCGCCGAGGTGATCTGCGCCTCGCCCTTGCGCACCATCGCCGGCACGGTCGCGATCGTCACCGTGCCGCGATCGCCGAATTCCGGGCAGGGCTTGCCGGTCTCTGCGTCCAGCGCGATCAGCCTGCGGTCGTTGGTGGCGGCGAAGATGCGCGCGGAACAGACGCCGCGCCTGGCCCTGGGGTTCTGCCAATAGGTCACGCCGCGGCAGGTGAAGCCGTTGGGATAGTCGACATCCTCGCCGGTATCGATATGCGGATCGAAGCGCCAGATCTGCTTGCCCGTGCCGGGATCGAGCGCGCTGATCTCGTTGAAGGGCGAGCATACATAGAGCCGCCCGCCCGCCAGGATGGGCGTGTCCTCGAACGCGGCCTGCTTTTCCGCATCGGGCTTGGTCTTCATGTCGCCGGTGGAGTACGTCCAGACCTTCTTCAGGTGCGTGACGTTGTCGGGCGTGATGTCGCGCGCCGTGGAATAGCGCTGCCCGCCCGGATCGCCGCCATAGGCGGGCCAGCCGGTATCGGCGGCGAAGGATTGCGATGCCACCAGCAGCGCCGCAATGGCCAGCGGGGTCCCCCAGCGCATTGTCCTACTTGACCTCTTTCATCACCTGGTCGGCGGCCGCCGCGAGCAGCTCTTCCATCCTGGCGCGCAGCGCTGAGGCGGACTGGGCGACGGCCTCGCGGTCGAAATCGGCCTTGACCTTGCGCAGCACGTCTTCGTCGCCGGCCTCCTGGAAATCGGCCTGGATCACGCTGCGCGCATAGCCCTCGGCCTGGGCGCCTTCCAGGCCCATCAGACCGGCCGCCCACAGGCCCAGAAGCTTGTTGCGGCGGGCCATCACCTTGAAGCGCAATTCCTCGTCATGCGCCCACTTCGATTCGAAGCCCTTTTCGCGTTCCTTGAACCCGTCGGCCATGGCGCAACCTCTTGAAAGAAAAAGGCAATAGCCGCTCCTGTGGAGCGACCACGCGGACAATAGCGGAAGCCGCCGAGGTATGCGACACACAGGTTTGCCGCAAGCCCGCGCGATCCGCTAAATTGCGGCCCCAGCGGGGGGGTTGCCCCCCTTTCGCTTTTTGGGGCGGGAAAAGGATTCCACATGAAACGCCGCCGCATGATCTACGAGGGCAAGGCCAAGATCCTCTATGAGGGGCCGGAGCCCGGCACGGTCATCCAGTATTTCAAGGACGACACCACGGCGTTCGACGCCACCAAGAAGGCGGTGCTGGACGGCAAGGGCGTGCTCAACAACCGCATCAGCGAATACCTGATGACGCAGCTGAACGCGATCGGCGTGCCCACGCATTTCGTCAAGCGCCTGAACATGCGCGAGCAGCTGGTGCGCGAGGTCGAGATCATCCCGCTCGAGGTGGTGGTGCGCAACATCGCCGCCGGCTCGCTCTCCAAGCGGCTGGGCATCGAGGAAGGCCAGGTGCTGCCCCGCTCGATCATCGAGTACTATTACAAGAACGACGCGCTGCACGATCCCTGGGTGAGCGAGGAGCACATCACCGCCTTCGGCTGGGCCAGCCCGCAAGACCTCGACGACATGGTCAACCTCACCATCCGCATCAACGACTTCCTCTCCGGCCTGTTCCTCGGCGTCGGCATCAAGCTGGTCGACTTCAAGGTCGAATTCGGGCGGCACTGGGAGAACGACTACATGCGCATCGTGCTCGCCGACGAGATCAGCCCGGATTCCTGCCGGCTGTGGGACGCGGTGTCGAACGAGAAGATGGACAAGGACCGTTTCCGCCGCGACATGGGCGGCGTGGTCGAGGCCTATTCCGAAGTCGCGCGGCGCCTTGGGATCATGCCCGAATCGGTGCAAGCCGAGGCCAAGGGACCGGTGCTGGTGAAGTGAGCGGACAATGAAAGCGCGCGTTTTCGTGACTCTGAAGACCGGCGTTCTGGACCCGCAGGGCAAAGCCATCGGCAACGCCTTGCACGGCCTGGGCTTCGGCGCCGTCGGCGAGGTGCGCCAGGGCAAGGTGATCGATCTGGAATTGTCCGAAAAGGACGAGACCAAGGCCCGCGCCAGCCTGAAAGACATGTGCGAGAAGCTGCTCGCCAACACCGTGATCGAGAAATACGAGATCGAGTTGCGAGGATGACTCATGCACTTTCGTGTCATGGCCCGCGACTGCGGGCCATCCAGTTGGGCGTGAAACGCATGTGCCGCAGGAATAGGACCGAAGCCTACGCTTCAAGATTTGTACGGTCGTCAACTGGATGGCCCGCAGTCGCGGGCCATGACACAGAGGTGGTGGAGACTTTGTCGTGAAATCCGCCGTCATCGTGTTCCCCGCGTCCAATTGCGACCGCGATGCGCAGACCGCGCTCAGGCAGATGACGGGCCGGGACCCGCACATGGTCTGGCATCAGGACAGCGATCTGCCCGATGTCGATCTGGTCGTGCTGCCCGGCGGGTTCTCCTATGGCGACTATCTGCGCTGCGGCGCGATGGCGAGCCAGTCCAAGATCATGCGCGCGGTGAAGAGCCATGCGGAGAAGGGCGGCGCGGTGATCGGCATCTGCAACGGCTTCCAGGTTCTGACCGAGACCCATCTTCTGCCCGGCGCGCTGATGCGCAACGCCGATCTCAAATTCGTCTGCCGCCCGGTGACGATGCAGGTGGAGGAGACCCAGTCCGCCTTCACCCGCAAATACCACAACGGCCAGCGCGTCAGTTTCCCGGTGGCGCATGGCGACGGCAATTACTTCGCCGACGACGAGACGCTCGACCGGCTGGAGGGCGAGAACCGCGTCGTCTTCCGCTATGCCGAGGGCGACAATCCCAACGGCTCGGCGCGCAATATCGCCGGCATCCTGAACGAAACGCGCAATGTGCTGGGCCTGATGCCGCATCCCGAACGCGTCGTCGACCCCCTGCTCGGCGGCACCGACGGTAAGGCGCTGTTCGAGAGTTTGATCGAGGCGTTGTCATAGGCTTGTTTGCCAAAGCCTTGACTTTCTACCTAGAGTAGCTATCTCCCCGCCATGACGACGCCCGCGCCCGCCACCCCCAATGCCCGCCTCCGCACCGAAGGGGGGAGGGGGGTGCTCCGTCCTGAAAAACGAATACAGGGTGTGGAATTCCGCACCCCCCCTCCACCCGGCAATTTTGCAGGTTCGAATACAGGGTGTGAATTCAGTTGGTTAGGGGCCGCCGCGCCTTTCCATCGCACCAAAACTCCGTCATGGCCGCCCCTGAGGCGGCCATCCATCAGGTCGCGCGTCCGCGCGGCCACGGGAGCGTCCGTTGCGCTCGCGGACGCGAACGCGATGGATGGCCGGGTCAAGCCCGGCCATGACGGTTGGCGTGAAGCGGGAGATTGAACATATGACCGCCATCACTCCCGAACTCGTCGCCGAACATGGCCTGTCGCCGGACGAGTACGGCCGCATCAAGCAGCTGCTGAACCGGGAGCCCTCTTTCGTCGAGCTCGGCATCTTCAGCGTGATGTGGAGCGAGCACTGCTCCTACAAATCCACCCGCTTCCACCTGCGCCGGCTGCCGACCAAGGCGCCGTGGGTGCTGCAGGGGCCGGGCGAGAATGCCGGCGTCATCGACATCGGCGATGGCGATGCCTGCATCTTCAAGATGGAATCGCACAACCATCCCAGCTTCATCGAGCCCTATCAGGGCGCGGCCACCGGCGTGGGCGGCATCATGCGCGACGTCTTCACCATGGGCGCGCGCCCCGTGGCGATGATGAATGCGCTGCGCTTCGGCGAGCCGGGCCACCCCAAGACCCGCCATCTCGTCGAAGGCGTGGTGCGCGGCATCGGCGGCTACGGCAATTGCATGGGCGTGCCCACCGTCGGCGGCGAGGTGAACTTTCACCGCTCCTACAACGGCAACATTCTGGTCAATGCGATGTGCGTCGGGCTCGCCCGCACGGGCAAGATCTTCAAGAGCGCGGCGAAGGGCGCGGGCAACCCGGTCGTCTATATCGGCTCCAAGACGGGGCGCGACGGCATCCATGGCGCCACCATGGCGTCGGCCGAGTTCGACGACGCATCGGAGGAGAAGCGCCCCACCGTGCAGGTCGGCGATCCGTTCACGGAGAAGCTGCTGCTCGAAGCCTGCCTCGAACTCATGGCGACCGACGCCATCATCGCCATCCAGGACATGGGCGCGGCCGGTCTCACCTCGTCCTCGGCCGAGATGGGCGACAAGGGCGGCTCGGGCATCGAACTCGATCTGGACAAGGTGCCCCAGCGCGAAACCGGCATGACCGCCTACGAGATGATGCTCTCCGAGAGCCAGGAGCGCATGCTGGCGGTGCTCAAGCCCGGCCGCGAGGCGGAAGCCGAGGCGATCTTCCGGAAATGGGAACTCGATTTCGCCGTCATCGGCATCACCACCGACACCAGGCGCCTCGTCGTCCGGCACAAGGGCGAGACGGTGGCCGACATGCCGATCACCGCGCTCAGCGACGAAGCGCCGGTGTACCAGCGGCCTTACGAGAAACGCCCGCCCGCGTCCGGCAATCCGAAATTCGATGCGTCGGCCAAGCTGATGCCGTCGCTGGTCAAGATCATGGGCGCGCCTGACATGGCGTCGCGCCGCTGGGTCTGGGAGCAGTATGATTACACCGTCATGGCCGACACCGTGCAGCAGCCCGGCGGCGACGCGGCGGTCGTGCGCGTGCACAATTCCAGCAAGGGCCTCGCCATCACCACCGACGTGACGCCGCGCTACTGCGCCGCCGATCCGTTCGAGGGCGCCAAGCAGGCCGTGGCCGAAGCGTGGCGCAACATCACCGCGGTGGGCGCGCGTCCGCTCGCCGTGACGGACAATCTCAATTTCGGCAATCCGCAGAAGCCCGAGATCATGGGCCAGATCGTGGGCGCGGTGGACGGGATCAAGGCCGCCTGCGAGGCGCTCGATTTCCCCGTCATCGGCGGCAATTGCTCGCTCTACAACGAGACCAACGGCGAAGGCATCCTGCCCACGCCGGCCATCGGCGCGGTGGGCCTGATGGCGGATGTCCATCGCATGGCGACCGTGGCCTTCAAGCGCGCGGGCGATGCGATCCTGCTCATCGGCGAGACAAAGGGCCATCTCGGCCAGTCGATCTACCTGCGCGAGGTCGAAGGCCGCGAAGAAGGCGGCGCACCGCCGGTCGATCTGGCGGCCGAGCGCAGATGCGGCGATTTCGTGCGCAAGCTGATCGAAGAGGGCCGCGCCGACACGGTGCACGATTGCTCCGACGGCGGCATTCTGGTTGCGCTGGCCGAGATGGCGCTGGCCGGAAACATCGGCGTCGAAGTGGGCGTCGCCGGCACGACGGTGCAGGCGACCCCGTTCTTCTTCGGCGAGGACCAGGCGCGCTACATCCTCGCGCTCCCCGCCAAGGACGCCGACACGATCGAAGGCGAGTTGCGCGAAGCCGGCATCATCCACGCCATCATCGGCCAGACCATGGCGAAGAAATCCGTGCTGGTGACGGGCGAGGGCGAAGCCGCGCTCGCCGACCTGCGTAAAGCCCACGAAGGCTGGTTCCCCGCCTACATGGCGGTGGCGCATGGGAATTAGCATTGGATTGTCATCCCGGAAGCCGCGCAGCGGCTATCCGGGACCCATCGGGGAGGCGGCGCGATGGGTCCCGGATCGTTCGCTTCGCTCACGTCCGGGATGACAACTCTTGAGCACGCGATAGAATACGCCCATGTCCATGCCAGCAGCCGAAATCGAGCGTCTCATCAAGGCGGCGCTGCCCGACGCCGAGGTGACGATCACCGCGCTCGCAGACGACGACGATCACTGGGCGGCGCTGGTCGTGTCGTCCGCCTTCAAGGGCAAGAGCCGCGTGCAGCAGCACCAGATGGTCTACGCCGCGCTCGGCGGCCGCATGGGCGGGGTGCTGCACGCGCTGTCGCTGCAAACGGCGGCGAGGGATTAGTTCAAGCGAAATTTCGAACAGGAAAAATTGTGCCGAAAAAGATCATCATCCTGCGCCATGGCGAGAAGGCCGATGCTTGTGCGCTGTGCAGCACGGGTCAGCGCCGTTCGGTCGCGCTCGCCGAGCAGCATCTGGGCAAGAACCCGAGCAATCCGCTTTTCGCCGGCGACACCATCGACGCGTTCTTCGCCATCACGCTCCACACCATCGAGCTCGCCGCGCCGTCGGCGCAAAGTCGGGGCATGGCGGTGCGCGCCTACACCGCGGTTCCGATCGACGGCGCGCATGACGCCGATCTGCCCTACAACGATTGGGGTTCTCCGCCCACCGGCATGGGCGCGGACTGCAAAGCGCCGTCGTCCTAGGCGCTCCGTCTCGCCGGCGCGCTTTCCCGCATCGCCATCATCGCGAACTGGCTGATCAGCGTGGCGCCGAGCAGATACCACGCGGGCGCGAGCGGGTTGTGAGTGGTCTTGATGAGCCAGGCCACCGCCGGCTGCGTCGTGGCGCCGAACACCGCGATCATGACCGCATAGACCACGGAGAACGACGTCGAGCGGATGTGCTTGGGCAGGCTTTCGGTGAACGCGGCATAGAACGCGCCGCCCGGAATTGCGGCGAGCACGGTCAGCACGGTCGAGCCGATCCACAGCGCGGCCACGCTTCTGGTGTCCACGATCCACAGATAGACGGGATAGGTCACGGCCAGGAACAGCAGGTTCGGCCAGATCATCACCGGCCGGCGCCCGAAGCGGTCCGAGGCCAGTCCGCCGATCAATACGCCCACCGCGGCGCCGATGCTGGAGGCGACATTGGCCGCGATCGAGACATCCGCCGCCATGGCCAGCGTGCTTTGGGCGTAGGTCGTCATGAAGTTGGCGACATAGGTCGCGATGGTGCGCGTGGCGAAGACGATGGCGCCGATCAGGATGATGTAGCCCGCCGCGCTGAGGAGCTTCAGGCGCGCCTCGTCCACCGGCGCCGCCGCCCGCGGCTCCGGCAGGTCGAGCGTTTCCGGCAGGCCGCGGCGGAGATAGATCCCGAACGGCACGGCCAGTCCGCCCAGCAGGAATGCCGCGCGCCAGCCATAGGCGTCGAAGGCCTGGGGCGCGAGATAATGCGCCAGCAGCGCGCCCACGGCCGCGCCGATCGCGCCCGCGACGCCCTGGCTCGCGCCTTGCCACGACACCGAAAGGCCGCGGTGCTTGGGCGCGGACGCCTCCAGCAGATAGGCGCTCGCCGTGCCGGACTCCGCGCCCAACGCGAAGCCCTGGATGAGGCGGATGAGGGCCGCCAGCGCCGTCGAGGCCACGCCGATCTGTGCGTAGGTTGGCAGCAGCGCGAGCGCCACCACCGCCGCGCCGGACACGTAGAGCGCCAGCACCATCGCGGCCCTGCGGCCCACGCGGTCGGCATATTGGCCCAGCACCAGCCCGCCGACGGGACGGACGAGAAAGCCCGCGCCGAACAGGAGCAGCGAAAGGATCAGGCTGACATAGGGATCCTTCGCCGCGAAGAAGGCGTGGCCGATCTGGATGGAAAACGTTCCGTAGATGACGAAGTCGTAGAAATCGAGCGCATTGCCGATGGTGGCCGCGGCGATGTAGCGGCGCGGAAGGGCCGCTGTACCGGGTTGTGACATGGCCGCCCCCATTCGCGCCGGAATCCCAGGGCCAAACTAGCCAAACTTGACCGGCCTGTCAGCCGCGCCTATCTCTGGGGTGCCCAGTGAGGACCGCAAATTCAGCGGAAAACGCCATGTCCAATGTCCATGACCGCATCGCCCAGGACGTCGCCCAGAACGACGTGCTGCTCTACATGAAGGGCACGCCGGTGTTCCCGCAATGCGGCTTCTCCGCCGCCGCGGTGCAGATTCTGTCCAACACGGGCGTCAAGTTCAAAGCCGTCGACGTGCTCAAGGACCCGGAAGTCCGCCAGGCGATCAAGGAATTCTCCAACTGGCCGACGATCCCGCAGCTCTACGTCAAGGGCGAATTCGTCGGCGGCAGCGACATCCTGCGCGAGATGTACGAAGCCGACGAGCTGCGCGGCTTCCTCACCGAAAAGGGCGTGGCGCTGGAGACGGTTTAGTCCCGCGCTCCCCTTGAGGCAGAGCGCTTCTAACTATCCTTGCGCATCACCCAGGCGAGCGGCCGGCGCGGGCTGGCAGGCGCCTCGTGTTCGGCATAGCCCAGTCGGAACACGAATGTCGGCTCGCCCGGCATGTTGCAAAGCTGCGCCAGCGCGCTGCCGTAATCGTTCTGCCGTCCGCGCATGGCGTCGCGGTCGATGCGCTCGACGGGCTGGTTCAGCGGCTGGGCGGCGATGCCTGCGGCGGTGAGCGCCAGATGCAGCCGCTGCCAGGCGCGGCCGGCGGCGATGGCCTGTTTCATGTCGAGGCGGTCGGCCACGAACATCGCGCCCAGCACGGGCGCGCTTGGGATCTGCACGTCGCGGGTGGCATCGAGCCAATAGCCGTCGATGGTCTCAGGGCTCATGTCGGGCAGGATCTTCGCCGCCGCCACCAGCAGGTCGGATTGTCCCGAAGCCTCGAGCGTGATGCCGTCGCGATGCTGTTCGATGTCGCGCCGGCCGGCGCGGATCCAGCGCGCGCTGTCCGCGCTCATGGCGCGGTCGGAGACGATCTGCTTGGTCGCTTCCACGATCAGGGAGCCCATTTCGGCCCGCGCCACCGGCTCTCTGACGAAGGCGACCTGCACCGTCTCATCCGAGCACAGATCGGCCAGCGTCGAGAGTTGCGCCGGATCGACGGCGCGTCCGGGATGATAGGGCCCGCGATTGGTGTGACGATGCGGGATGGCGTCATAGAGTTTGTCGCGCGTCGGCGTGCCCGGCGCGAGGCCGACCCACACCGCGGCGACGGGCGAATTTCCGGGTTCGGATTCGAGCTTGCCGTCATAGGCCATGACCTGGGTGTCGAGGCCGTTGGCTGTGGCGGCGAGCACGAAATTCTCCGTCGCCGCGCCCAGCGCCAGGTGCATCTCGCGGCGGAACGGATCGAAGGTGCCCAAATTGCGCCGGCGGTTGGCGATGAAGACGATGCCGTCGTCCCAGGTCTGGAACTGCCAGGGCTGGGTGTCGTGCGGATTGGCGGCGAGGATCGCGGCCCTGAGCGCGCGCGTATTGCCGTCGCCGGGATAGCCCTGCCAGTCCCGCCACGGCCAGTAGGCCGGATTGTCGCCGAATTCGAAAACGCCGCGGTCCCAGGCGCGATAGCCCAATCCGCCCAGCGCGGCCGCGCCCACAATCCCGGCCCCCGCCAACACTCCACGCCGCGTCGTCATCCCCGGCCTCCCCGAAAAGCCGGGGACCACTATACAGGATCAGGCGCCGAAATGCCGCTGCCATACGGGCGCGATGGCCGGCCGCCGGGAAAGATTTTCCGCGAGATCCTGGAGCTTGGGGATGTGGCCGGCCTCCAGCCAGTCCCTGCCGAAGGTGCCGCGCCAGCGGGTGAACATGGCGGCATAGATGTCCAGGATCGAAAAGCCCGACGCCATGAACCACGGCCCGTCCACGATGCGCTCCACGATGAGGAGCCGCTCGCGCAGCCGCTCGCGGACCTTGGCGCGCAGGCCGTCTGCGGCGTCACCCTTGGGCGCGAAGCGCTCGGGATAGTCGGAGATCTCCACCATCGGATAGATCTCCGCGGCCATGAAGGCGAGCCAGCGATAGGCCTGGGCCCGGCCGGCGCTCGCCTGCGGCGGCAACAATCTCGCATTGGGGAAATGATCGGCGATGGTGAGCAGGATGCCGGCCGATTCGGTGATGACCTCGCCTTCGGGAAGCCTGAGCGCGGGTACCTTGCCGCTGGGGTTGATGGCGAGGAATTCGGGCTTGCGCTGCTCCATCTTCTCCAGCGACACCAAATGGAATTCATAGGGCGCGCCCGCTTCGGCCAGCGCGGCCTCCACCGAGAACGCGCCCGTGCCCTTGTCGCCGAAAATCGTGAAGCTCATGAAGTCTCTCCCAAGGCGCGCCACCATCGCAGATAGGGTCGATCCGGACAAAGAAAAAGGCCGCGCACCTTGTGGCACGCGGCCCTTCGCCAAATGCAAAGCCCTATTCGCTCGGCGCGAATAGAACGCCCCTCGCGCGTCAGCGCGAATAGAACTCACCATCG